>DAINAR010000021.1:0-56609 GCA_036733345.1 Deltaproteobacteria bacterium
ATGATATTTTTATCATCGAAGATGCCGCCCAGGCGTTTGGTGGTAAGGACTCCAGCGGGAACAAACTGGGAACAAAGGGAGACGTTGGGTTTTTCAGCCTCGGCCGGGGAAAACCCATAACGACGGCTGGAGGAGGGGTTGTCATTACCGACAGGGACGATGTTGCCTCCGGCATTGAAAATCAGGTAAAAGGAGTACAGTCACCTTCTCTTCTTGATCTGCTGCAACTGAACTTCCAGACGCTGGCTCTTGCACTTTTTGTCCGACCGAAGCTCTACTGGTTTCCCAAACAATTGCCGTTTCTGAAGATTGGCGAAACCATCTATGATGAAAAATTTGAGATAAGGCGCCTGACACCGTTCCAAGCCGGCCTGACTAAGGACTGGCAGCACAGAATTGAATCCCTGAAAGAAGCTCGGCGGGTGAGAGCCACACGTTTTTTAACACTCAGCCGGAGTGACGCTTTTCATGGTTATGTATCCGAAGAGGATGATCTGCCGGATCTCCTCCGTTTCCCGCTCCTCTCCGGGCAGATCGACTTGGAAGATGATAGCGAGCATTCCCACGCGTTGGAAATATTGGGGGTTGTTCCCTATTATCCGACCTCTATACAACAAATCGAAGAGTTAAAAGATTTATTCACAGGAGAACAGTACCCGGGGGCTGATTGGGTGGCAGCACATCTTTTAACACTCCCGATTCATCTTTTTGTATCGGAAGATGATAGCAATAATATTATCAAATTGATGGAGAGACAATCATAATTGATGAAGAGAAGTTATAGAGAAGGTACATCAGAGATTTTGCTTAAGGATGGTTTTCGCTATTGGTGCAAGTGCTTTTCTTGGTACATGGGTTTTCACGGAGAAGGAATGAAAAGGAAAGTTTTAAAAATTTGAGGTATTTGGCGATAAAAGCTAAACACTTAAAATTTATTTTGCTTCCGCATAAGGCGGCAGCTCTCATATTGAAAAAGAGAATCGGTATTCCTTTTTCAATATGGTTTATGAATTTCCTCTTTCAAAAGGTATTCAGGCTGAATGCCAAAGTTCCTTTTCAAGTACATTTCACATCAGCTGTTGTTTATGGAAAAGGGATTTTCTTAGGAAGAAATGTGTTGAAATCGTTTGCTTTAAGTGGCGGCTGCTACATCCAGGGAGGGAACGGCATTTATATTGGCGATGATACAATATTTGCTCACGGTGTACAGATTATTTCGGCCAATCACAATCCGCGAAATTTTTCTGAATGGTTAGATTCACCCCCTGTGCGAATCGGCTGTCGATGCTGGATCGGAGTAAATGCTGTCATCTTGCCAGGGGTTGAATTGGGAGACGATGTTATTGTCGCTGCTGGCTCTGTGGTTACAAAGTCGTTTAAGACCGGTTCGCTTATCATGGGAGTCCCAGCGAAAGAAGTCTCACAAAACATGTCTCAATGAAATGGGTTATTTTTGAACCATGAAAATCACCACCATCATCGGTGCGCGACCGCAGTTTATTAAGGCCGCCATGATCAGTCATGCCATTGCTGCGCATAATCAACTTGTCGGGTATGCTCAGATTGAAGAAATCATCCTCCATACCGGTCAGCACTATGATGATCATATGTCAGCCATATTTTTTCGAGAACTTGATATCCCCGAACCGAAATACAATCTGGGTATCGGGTCTGCTTCTCATGGTAGGCAGACCGGTCAGATGCTCATGGCGATCGAAGAGGTTCTTCTCAAGGAAAGGCCTGACTGGGTATTGATATACGGCGACACCAACTCCACACTGGCCGGAGCCCTGGCTGCATCGAAGCTCCATATCCGCATCGCTCATGTCGAGGCGGGGCTGCGGAGTTTTAACCGCCTGATGCCCGAAGAGATCAACCGGGTTGTCTCTGATCAACTCTCCCACCTTCTGCTTTGCCCCAGTCAGGTTGCCATTGATAATCTCGCGGCCGAAGGGATCACAAAGGGCGTTTCGATTACCGGTGATGTCATGGCTGGTGCCCTTCAATTCGCTGCGACGAGAGCATCGGTTCACTCTGACATTCTTGCCTCTCTTGGATTGCGGCCACAGGGATATATCTTCGCCACGGTCCATCGTGCCGAAAACACTGACAACAGCCAAAGACTGGAAAATATTGTATCAGCCTTTGCCTCTTTGAACGAACCCGTTATTTTCCCCGTTCATCCCCGGACACGCAAGTTTTTAAAAGAAAGGGGTTATAAGCTTTCAGAGAATGTTACATTAATGGATCCAGTAAGCTACTTTGATTCCGTTGCCCTGGAAACATCGGCGCGATTTCTGCTTACCGATTCAGGAGGAATGCAGAAAGAGGCCTATTGGCTCAAGGTTCCCTGCATAACCATGCGCGATGAAACCGAGTGGGTGGAGACGGTAGAATCAGGCTGGAACGTTCTGGCCGGTGCGGATCATGATCGAATTGTCAATGCCGTTCGAACGTTTACTGCACCCATGGAACATCTACCACTCTATGGCGATAGCGAGTCAGCGGCGCGCTGTCTCCATGCATTACTGGAAAGTTGTGAATGATGTTGTTTCGAAAAATATTGGTGATGGAGAATCTTTGACCATCACCGCTACCATGTTAAAGAGTCTTCACGATTAGTCACATGGCTCTCTCCGCAGTCAAAATCATTGAGCAATGAACAGCCTTTGTAGATATGCGGTGAGATCAGCCATAGTGATCGCTCTTTGTGCATTCCTCGTTGTTGTTGGGGCGTGTTCTGAATCCTTTGATATTCGTTCTCCCATAAAACACTGGCTTGAAGGAAAGCTGGTGGTTGTTAATTCTCTCCCCTCTTCAGCAACAGTGGATGCAAGCTATGTTTTAGGCGGGTCTCCCAGGAGCCTCGAGTATAAATTCAGGACGATAGCCGATTGCTATCGTAAGGGTATGTGCAAAACGATCTTGATTCTCAGCAGACCGGGGATAACGGAATACAGCTCTTCCCTCGGGAGAAATTTAACAAACAACGAGTGGTCTATCCTCAAGTTGAAAATAGCAGGAGTTTCGGAAAAAGATATTGAACTGGTAGATATGGAACCCGGTTTCTTCGGCACACTGACGGAGGCAAAACATATTGCCCGGCTTGCTGAAAGAAGAGGGTATGAGAGTCTTATGCTTGTTACCGCGCCGTATCATACGAAAAGAGTGAAAGTAACTTTTGCCAGTATGCTCGGTGATAAGGACATAACCGTGCGTGTTCGTGGTTCAGCGGAACGTCATTCTCTCTTCATTCTTGTTGTTGAGTTCATTAAGCTTACAGTATACCAATATCTTTTAATCTAACCGTAATAATTAATCATTTTTAATTATAGTGTAATGGAACCAAAACATTCAGCCGGCCTGATCAAATCAGTCTCTTTGTTTCTGCTCTGGTTTGTTCTTTTTATTCCTGTGTACCCGTCTCTAATCTACACATGGCTGAATAATTCAAATGATTCCCACGGTATCCTGGTCCCTCTGATATCAGCATACCTGGTCTGGCAAAAACGTGATGATCTCCAAAAAACCCCCGTTTCAGTTAACGGGTGGGGCGTTGTGATATTGTGTGTCAGCCTGATTTTCTACATACTCAGTTTTGCCGGTGCTGCGGCCGTTGTTTCAAGGGCCATGATTGTTTTCAGTCTGATCGGGCTCGTGATCTTTAATTTTGGAAGTGCGATTTTTTCTCTTATCAAATTTCCTCTTTTCTACCTTCTCTTCATGATACCTGTTCCTGTTTCAATTTATGGGATAGTTGCTTTCCCGCTTCAGTTATTTGCGACGAGGGTGTCCGAGTTATTACTGCATTTGGTCTCAATTCCAGTTTATCGTGAGGGGAACATGCTTTATTTTGCGCAAACACAGCTCGAAGTTGCTGAAGCCTGCTCGGGGCTTCGATCCATGACAGCTTTTATTATGTTGAGCTTTCTTTTTGCATATATGATGAAGACCAGATGCTGGCCAAGAATAACTATTGTTTTATCGGCTATACCTCTGGCGCTTTTTGCAAATATCTTGAGGGTTACGGGTACTGGAATCCTGGCGCATTTTTACGGCAGCAGAGTTGCGCGCGGATTTCTCCATGAATTTTCCGGACTGGCCGTTTTCGCCTTTGGTTTTGTGCTGCTTTTCGTGGAGTATTTGCTGCTTAATAGAGCAGAGAGTAAGCGGTGAGCGGTAAGCGGTAAGCAGTGAGCAGTGAGCGGTAAGCGGTAAGCAGTGAGCGGTAAGCGGGGTGAGCGGTGAGTGACTGACAGCTCACAGCTCACAGCTTACTGCCTACTATCAAAACCAATGAACCTTATAAACTCTAACAGGCCCTATTTTATTTCTCTGGCCGTTTTACTCGCAGCCGCCGTTTTTGTCTTTCTTCTTTCCCAGCGAGGACAACCGGTTGTGGTTGAGACAAATCTAGAACGACTGCCGATGGAAATCATGGGGTTCAAGGGGGTGAAGGATTCATTTCCGGAGTTTGTGTACAGAGAATTAAATGCCGACAAGCATGTATACCGCCATTATCGCTCCGAGGACGGAGAACAGATTGACCTATATATTGGGTATTACGGCACCGCGAAGGGCGGGCGAACCGGGCATAATCCCTATGGGTGTTTTACCGGAGCGGGGTGGGGTATTGTTGAAGATGGTATCGTTAAAATAAAGGTTCCCGGGACGGACAAAATTGTCAAAATAAATTACATGCTATCCCGGAAGGGGCAAGACTACAACGTTGTCCTGCACTGGTATCAGTCGGATAAGGACAAGATACTTGCCATGGGTATCCAGATGAATATCAGAAGATTCGTGGGCAGGATCCTGCATAATAGAAATGACGGTGCATTTATAAGGATATCAGCGCAAACTGAAAGAGATGGTATAGAGGAAACAAAAAAACGTGTTAAAGCCTTTGCAGAAAGGGTTGTTGAGCTTCTTCCCAACTACTGGCCTGTTGAGCAGTAAAAGACCGATTGACAAAAATCAAACCTTATGGGATTTGATTAAAATAAGTTAGCAGGCAACCAGCATTATATATCCTTCTACATCTCAGGCTTTTTTATGAAAAAAGATGAATTAAACGAAAAAAACATCAAATTGTATTGGGTGACTGAAGCAGAAGAATCTCTCACTGTCGCCAATCATTTATTCGAAAAAGGTGATTACTCGTATGCCCTCTTTTTTGGGCATCTCGCTGTAGAAAAACTTCTCAAGAGTTTGTACGTTGCACGCAAAAAAGAACATGCCCCACCTATACACAATTTGCAAAGGCTTGCCAAGTTGGCAGGGCTAAATTTAGATGAATCTCAGATAGATACTCTTATTTTGATATCGTCATTCAACATTGAAGCCAGATATCCGGACATTAAGAGGTCTTTTAGAAAAAAATGTACGGAAGAATATACTTTAGAGCAGATGGAGAATATCAGGGAGACATTCAAATGGCTAAAAGAAACATTCACATAAATAAGACGATTCAAGTTTTTCTTCGCAAGGTGCAAGAAAAATACAGCATAATGGGGGCATACCTTTATGGTTCATTTGCAAAAGGAACTGCATGCAAGTGGAGTGATATCGACATAGCTATAATTTCCCCGGATTTTTCTGAGGACCTGTTTGAAGATAGATTGTATCTTATGCGTATAGCCGCATCCATAGACGACCGGATTGAACCACGTCCGTTTAAGAAAGAACTATTCAACCGCAATGATCCGCTGGTTGATGAGATTCAGAAAAATGGAGTCAAGCTTCTTTAAAAGTTTTTCATACAACCTCCACCTCACCGTCCGCCTCGCCTGATCGGCTTGCGATAGTGGGCAGGCGTAACATTTTGAAAATAAAAATAAAATATTCTACAAATCCGGTCCATCCTGTCTAAAAAAAACAGAAACTTATAATCTGATTTCATGACACAAAAAATAGAATCCAAAAAAAATATATTAATGCTTTGTTACTATTATCCTCCGCTGGTTGATGTTGGATGCAAGAGGAGTGTCGCGTTCTCCAAATATTTTAAAAAACATGGATGGACTCCTCATGTCCTGAGCGTGAAAAACCCTGACAGGACATACTGTTCCCTGGGTGATGACCCCCCCCCAAGGGAAGTCCACACAGAGTATTCATATTCAATTATTAATGTGTATAAATTTTTTGGGAAGCTGAATGGCCTGCTATCAAGGATATTAAAACTTTTCGGAATGAGGCTGAAAAGAAATTATTTTATCGATATTTTCTGCATCCCGGATATTTTTTGGGGGTGGATACCCCTTACAATATTGAATGGTTTGAAATTGATAAGACAATATAACATTGATGTTATTTATGCTTCATGTCCTCCTTTCAGTGCGGCGGTGACAGGCATTTTACTTAAAAAGATCACCAATAAACCGCTGGTTCTCGATTTTCGTGACCCATACGCTCTGGACATACCTATTTCTGCGGATCGCCCGAGATTTCGCCGATTACTGGATCGAAAGATCGAATCCTTTTTTTTGAAACAGGCTGATATCTTTGTCGTTGTTACAAAAGAGATTCAAACTGATTATGCACGGAGATACTACGGTCTCAAAGATAGGATGGTGAATATTTATAATGGCTTTGATCATGAATTGAAGCCGCGAGGATCATCGGGGAAATATTCGAAATTCACAATTATTTACACCGGTAATTTTTATTCCGGGATTGAAGCAATGAACAGCTTTACCCATTCATTTTTCGAAGGTGTCAGAAGGCTTAAAGAAGATGGAGTCTGTAACACCTCCAATTTTCAATTCCTGTATTATGGTGATGAAAAAGCAGCGATTGAAAACATTGCCACTGATTATGGAATTCATGATTTACTCGTTGCCAATTCCAGGATTTCTCATCAGGAGATGTTATCGGTACTTTCAAGATCGCACCTTCAATTGATCCGGATAGTAAAACCTGCGCTGGGCAGCAAGTTATTAGAAGGCTTGGCCTTGAATGTGCCTCTTCTCGCGACTATTCCGTGCGGCGAGGTTGAAGAGATCATAAGAAAATACAGCCCAGGTTCTTATGTGGTTAGTCATGCTTCTCCCGAACAAGTCGCGGGAGCTATACGTGATGCGATGAATAAATATAAAGACAATAAGATTCAAGACAATCGAGTAGATGAGTTTATGAAGGAGTTTTCCAGAGAAAATCTTACACGTGTGTTTATGGATATAATTGAAGAAAAAACACAGGTCGCAAAGTGAATGTTTTTCACAAATAACCAATTGTCAATATGACTGCCGACTTCTTCATTGAACAATTTAAGCAACTTCAACTGAAAACTCAATGAATCTAAGACAAAAAGTGCTGTCAGGCCTTTATTGGAGTGCCGGCCTGAGGTTTTTGGGTCAACTGATGACCTGGATCATTACGATTGTCGTAATGCGTTTGTTGTCACCTCAGGATTATGGGCTCATGGGAATGGCCGGGATCTTTATTGTATTCTTGGGAATGGTAAACGAGCTTGGCCTGGGGGCAGCACTCATCCAAAAGAGGGAGGTAAGTGATAACATGATACGGCAGATGTTTGGCTTGCTCATTTTAGTCAACTTTTGTCTATTTTTGCTGTGTATACTTGCTGCGCCTCTCGTTGCTTCCTTTTTCGAGGAAGAAAAGCTCGTGCCACTGATCAGGCTAATATCGGTTCAGTATATTTTTGCATCTTTTACTATAATTCCGCAGTCAATACTGGACCGTGATATGCGTTTTAAGGAAAAATCAATAGTTGAATTAATCTCAGCAATTGCGGGAAGCCTTGCAACCCTGTTGTGTGCCTTGAATGGTTTTGGGGTGTGGTCTCTGGTCTGGGGTAGTCTTGCCTTAATCTTTTACAGAACAATCGGTTTTAATGTTATCCAGCCATCTTTGAGGTTACCTAAATTCTCCTTTAAAGGTATGAGGAATATTATTTCTTTTGGAGGATATGTGACTATTACCCGTATACTGTGGACGCTATACAGCCAGGCTGATGTCATTATTGTCGGCAAGCTTCTTGGAAAACATCTACTCGGTTTCTATTCCGTGGCGCTAACCCTGGCTTCATTGCCCATGCAAAAAGTGTCCGGTATCCTCAATCAGGTTGCCTTTCCTGCTTTTTCCACAGTTCAGACCGATATAAGTCAAGTCACATCGCATTTTCTAAAAACGTTGAGAATGATGAGTTTGATTGCCTTTCCGGTACTGTGGGGGATATCCAGTATCGCCCCCGACCTGGTTCGTTTGATGCTGGGGGAGAAATGGTCCCTCGCCATTGTACCTCTTCAGGTCTTAAGTCTTGTGATTCCTGTGCGGATGATGAGTAACCTGATGAGTCCAGCATTGCTTGGCCTTGGCCATGCTGATGTAAATTTTTCAAACGTTATTAGGTTGATATCAATACTACCAGTTTCGTTATTGATTGGCTCGCATTGGGGAATTATTGGTGTAAGCATAGCATGGACTACCATTTTCCCGGTTGTATTTTTGCTGAATCTGTCCCGTATGATTAAAACATTGGGAATTGCTCTGCGCGAGGCTCTTGCCGTAATGATCAAACCAGTATTCTCCGCGATTGTCATGTATGTTTCAGTAATTGTAATAAAGATCAGTATGCTGAGCGTTGATCCCATTATTCGTTTACCAGTGTGCGTATTTGCAGGCGCTGTAGTGTATGTCGGTATGATTTTAATTGTGAACAGAGAAGGTTATCACGAGGCAATGAATCTGATTCGTGTGCGTTCTTGAAGAATTGGTAAGAATCACATATCCGGAAGTTGACAGGATACTTTAAAAATCGAATAACTCGTCCATATGGTCTTGTTGATTTTTTTACCGTGTTAGTTATTCGTATACTAAAGATTCTTACTTCCACATGGTAATACACAAAAAATGTGGCGTTGATATGTTATATGGCAAGCAGAATAAACATGAACGCTATAGAAACTAGGCTCCTCAATTCGTAAAAGGGGAGATAAGACAGAAAAATCAAGTGCTGATTTGAAGGAAATCTTATGATTTATATACTTTATTCTGATGATTATGAAGTTTATCTGGGAGGTAATTACCGTCAGGAGAATGAAGTTCTTATAGATACAACGGAAAGCGTTTTATCTCTCTGTAATGATGAGGGTATTCCGATAACGTTATTTTGTGATTTGCCGTGTCTGTGGCGTTATCGTGAGTTGGGACATGATGAATTCCCTGATTTGGTTGATCTTCAGATGAAACGGGCGATTGAGCTTGGAAATGATGTCCAGATTCATATCCATCCACACTGGTTTGAGACGAAAATAGTTGTTAGTGATGAAAAAAGTACTAAATATGAATTTGATCTATCAAAATTTCTCTTGGGTAATTGGTTTCCCGAAGGAGGTGCTGATCTTAGAAGTTTTTGCGCTGAATTATTTGAAAGGGCTAAAGTATATTTGGAAAATTTGCTCTGTCCGGTCAGGCATTCTTATCATTGTATTGCCTTTCGCGCGGGGGGGTATGGTTTGCAGCCTCATCCTGAAGAGATTTTTGGTGCGTTAAAGGACGTTGGAATCTTAATAGATTCATCAATTGTCCCGGGAATGGTATTGAACACCAATGTAAACAGGATCGACTTCTCAATGGTGCCTAGAAAAGGAAACTATTTGATTTCACCAGAGTGTGGATTGAACAAAGATGCATCCCGTGGAATTTTCGAGATTCCCTTGCTTGCACTGAGGAAAGGCGAGGCACGTTTGCCGTTTGCCATATATTTATTTCGAAGAATTATAAGATATCCTATTAAAAGATTAGGCTTGCAAAACCCGAGTTCCACTGACCAACCAATCGGTTATCCGATTCAGTCAAGAAATTTGCTCCCTAAAAAGAGCACCATTTATAGTCGGATCTCCGATCTTGTTGGTGCTGTAAATCTCGGCATTTTTCATCTAGAGCTAGGACAGGACGTCAAGTTAATGGTTGATTGTACCCGGCATTACATCAATCGTTACGGTAATGATACAAGAGACCTCTATTTTTCCTTTAGCTGTCATAGTAAAGGTATTACGCCCAAAGAACTTGATGAACTGAAGATATATCACAACCACTTAACAAAACTTTACGGCCACCGATTGCAAGCTATTACTTTTCAAGACGCAGCCCATAAACTCGGATTCGTATAGAAAAAATATGAGACAACTAAAAACAAAAATCAAAGCTTTCTTACCGGGTTTTATACTGAATCGGGTGGTAACGTTTCGTGAGCAATTGATTTCTAAAAAAAAATCATTCATGCGTGCCAGGCTAAGAAAAATCCCTTTCGAAGACTTAATAAGAGATCTCAAATCGGCAGGAATTGAGGCGGGAGACACGATTATGGTTCACTCTTCATTGTCACGTATTGGCAACGTACAAGGAGGGTCTGATACTGTTATTAAGTGCCTGATGGAGGTCACGACAAAAGACGGGACCATCCTCATGCCGGCATATGGATCGGCGGAAGACGTTCATCGATGCAGGGAAATTGTTGATCTGAGAACTAGGAAATCACGGACAGGGATGATTACAGAAAGATTCAGATGCTGGCCAGATGTTTACAGAAGCTCTCACCCATTTTCATCAATATGCGCTTGGGGTAAAGAAGCTCAATATATCACCGCTGACCATGCCATTGAACCTCGTATATGCCATAAAGATTCGCCAATCGCTCGGTTGGTTAAGCTTAATGGTAAAGTAGTTGGCCTCGGGGTTTCGCTTGGACCAGTTAGTTTATACCACATAATCGAAGATACGTGGGAGGATTTTCCTTTCAGAGTGTATATGGATCCTTTCCGTGTCAAATACATCGACACCGCCGGCAATACGATCATGAGAGAGGCCCTTAGGTATGATCCCACGGTTTCTTCAACTCGCATTGACCATGAAGGGGGTAAATGGATAAGAGAGAGATTCACTGCACACTTCACCCGAAAGGGTATTCTACGTTGGTTTATGTTCGGAGATGCTGAGTCATGGGTTATGGATACTCAACATCTATATTCTGAACTAAAACGACTTGCTGGGAAAGGTATAACGATGTATCTGACAAAAGATAAATGGATAACAATGAGCGGAGGAAGTGAAAGCACAGATTCATGGTAATGAATGTTAAGTGAATTTTAGGTACGACGTTCTTGGTTTTTACGAGCACGGCATGGCGAATCTAGAAATAATTTTCTGGTTATGTTTTTTTTCAATTCTTTATCCCTATCTGGGGTATCCTTTTTTTTTGTTGGTTCTCTCAACTATTAGAAATAAACCAGTAAAAAAGGAAAATATCTCGCCTTTTGTAAGCCTTGTTATATCTGCGTATAATGAAGAGAAAATTATAGCTAAAAAGATTGAAAATTCTTTGCAACTGGATTACCCGGAAGATCGTCTTGAAATTGCTGTTATTTCTGATGGTTCTCTGGATACGACTAATAATATTATTACAGAATACGCAAAAAGGGATCATAGAATCCGCCCCTGCATCTCACCTGTGAATAAAGGAAAAACCAGTTGTCTTAACGATTTTGTTCCTCTTCTCAAGGGAGAAGTTATCCTGTTTACCGATGCCAATTCTTTGTTTGATGCGGGCGCGATTTATAATATCGTTCGACCATTCGCTGATCCGGTGGTTGGATTTGTGACAGGTATTACGAAATATTTTACGCTTTCAAAAGGGCAGGAAACAAAAGCGATAAATATTTATTCGAGACTTGAATTATTAATAAAATATCTGGAAAGCAAAATCGGTTCTTGCGTGGGGGCTGACGGGGCAATCTTCGCTATCAGAAAAAATTTGTTTGTTCCGATGAATCCTCACGATATAAATGATTTAGTGATCCCAATGAGTATCATAAAGCAGGGTTATCGGGGCATTGTGGAAAAGGATGCTTTCTGCAGAGAAAAGGCAGCAGATGAATTGGAGGGGGAATTTAACAGGCAGGTGAGAATCACTGCACGGACATTGAGGGCTATCTTTAACCATAATTCCTTGTTGAACCCTTTTAATTATCCAGTCTTCTCTTTTGAAATATTTTCTCACAAGCTTATGAAGTTTACGACCCCTTTTTGGATTATAGTGATCTTTATTACTAATATATATCTTGCTGGCCAGGATATTTTATTCTATCAATTTGTTATGGCCCTCCAACTTTTATTTTATTTGTCTGCAGTTGCGGGGTTTTTTATAAAAAGTAATTCCAGAAAAGCAAGATTGATTAACTTGACCAGTTCCTACTTTTTGGTAAACCTGGCATATGCAGTTGGATGGTTTAAATATTTAAGCAAAGAGACTTATACTTATTGGGTGCCAGAAAGGTAATAGTGAAGGGTTCACGGTTCCAAAACAACACAACCGCCCGCTGTGCTCAAGACGGGAAGTACGCTAAGAAAGACATTATGACTGCCGGGTGGCGGCGCTCACAATTGGCTTGCACCCCTGCGGGGCAAACAAAACAAATGCGACACAATAAAACGAATGGTGAATAATCTGGAGGAGTAGCAAACTATTTTATCCCGGCCATCGGGACGGGGCATGTTACTTTTTCTGATCGTCCGTTCCGATCAGGAAAAACAAAAGACCCTTTGCGTCTTTGCGACTTCGCGGTTCAAATGCAACCTAACCGCCCGCTGCGCTCAAGACGGGAAGTACGCTAAGAAAGACATTATGACCGCCGGGTGGCGGCGCTCACAATTGACTTGTACCCCTGCGGGGCAAAAAAAATAAATGCGACACATCGAAAAAACAAAAAACCCTTTGCGTCTTTGCGACTTAGCGGTTCAAGTTTAAGGACTAAAAGAGTGGATAGAGCAAAATAAGATGAAAAGAAAACAGTCCGGAGTTGACTACAATCTATACACACCGAGAATTACAGTCCCGATTGCCCTTCTTTTGGTTTTTGTTATCTGCACATTTTTCCCAAAAATATACAGTTTTTTACCGATACTGGGAAAAATCAGGATAGTTTTGCTGGCTGGCATTGGGCTTTTGCTGACGTTTATGGCAACCAATAAAAATTATCATAATCCTACCGCTCATAAGAATCCCATCTGTAAGGCATGGGTTGCCTTCTTGCTTGTAATGCTTCTGGGGGTATTGTACTCTCCTGACAGGGGGTTGACTCAGAATACCTTCATAGCAGCCGCCAAAATTTTCCTGATATTTTTCATCATGATTAAAATTGCAGACAATTACCGTCGGCTGGATGTAATCCTTGCAATGTTTGGAGCCTGTGGAGTCGGAATGGGGTTGTTCGCAACAATAGGAAGGCAGGTTATCGGAGAATACCGGAGTATAGCTTTGGAAACAGGACTTTTTGGAGATCCTAATGATCTTGGCCTGTTACTCAACAGCACACTTCCGTTTGTGCTTTTTTTTTATTTGACCGGAAGATACAAACGGATTGCTCTAATCGGTATGGTCATTATTGTCATCGCTATTATCAGCACTTTTTCAAGAGGGGCTTTTTTGGGACTATGCGTTATGGGGCTTGCTTTTAGTGTGATGGTTGGAAGGATGATGAAACGGTATATATTACTGGCCGTACTGGCATTTGTCTTGATCTTTGTGTTCGCCCCTGAGAGTCATATGGAACGGATGGCTACGATAGTCAACTGGGAAACAAGTAAATACGGCATGACTCAAAGGAGAATAGATGCGTGGAAAATTGGTTTTATGGAAGGTCTCAAAAATCCTATATTAGGGAATGGCGCAGGTACAAGTGTTTATACGATGGGAAGAATGTCGCGAGATTGGCATGTGATGCATAATTCACCGCTCCAGGTTTTCATGGAAATGGGGCTGATTGGTTTGTTCATTTACGGTCTTTTGTTTTATTTTCCCTACCGATTTTATAAGTACATTACTAAAAGAAAAGATGAATTTTCGAGCGAGGAATTGCTCAGGTTCAAAACCACGTTGCTGGCATTGATCGGTTTCGGCGTCACATCTTTTTTCCTTCCGCAAGGGTATTCTCCAATTTTGTTCATGCTATCAGGATTCCTGGTCATTGAAAGTGAGCTGATGATAGGAAGATTAGACAGGGAGCATAATCAACTTTCACCCCAGCATGCCAGTTGATAACGCCAAAAAATATAGTTTTGACAACCAGCTGGTCATTTTTCCTGGACTTGCGGCGGTATTGGGTTTTTTTGTCGTATGCTCGGCCATTACTGTCAGCATTATTAAAGCCCTCACCCTGACGATTCTGTTGCTGGGTTTTTCATTGTGGGGTCACATCCTTCTCTACCCCATCACATATCAGAAAGGCTATGTTGTTTCGGGATTTATCTGGGGATCGATCAGCGGGATCGCGTTGGGAGGATTTTTAACATCTATTATTGTTTATTTGGGAGGGTGGAATATATGGATTATCGTGGTGGTGATTTTTGTCCTCCCCTGTTTTTGCCTTGCTGCTCTGGCATTGAGGAAGTCAAAAGGAGGTAACGGAAGAATCAACGAGGAAATTGACCTTGATATTCTGTTGTTGTCAATCCTTGTTATCATCCTTTTTTTCTATTTCCCAATGAAAAATGCGGGTACAGTCAGGGAGGGATTCTTGGTATACCCCTGGCTGTTCGGCCATGATTTTTTGGCACGGGTTGTCCATATCGTGAGCCTGGCTCAAGGTATCCCCTTGAAGAGTTTTCACTTTTCCGGAGAATCATTGAGCTATTACTGGCTTGCTTATGTCTATCCCGCTTTAATCTATAAATCAGGTTTCCCGGGGCTTGATGCACAGGTTATATTGAAAATAACATCATTCCTGTATGCTCTTTTAACCACGGCAGGTTTGGTTCTCTTTCTGAGTCAATTCGTTTCCTCAAGAGGTCAACGCCTGTTTTTGGCATTGCTTGTCTTTTGTGGTTACAGCTACAGCGGGTTATATTTCTTTCTTGCCAAATGCTATTTTTGGTTAACCGGCCAGGAAGCACTCAGCATTCTGGGTGTTAACCTGTTCGGGTTTTCGGGTTTTTCCCATACCATCTATCGGTTCTTCATGGTGCAGTTTCAAGCCACATTGGCTGTGGGAATGATGTTGATGATTCTCACATTTTTTCGAACGCCTAATAGAAGCATTTACGATTATGGAATTATAGGGATCGTCTCCGGCCTTGTCTTCGGGGTAGACGCCACGAACGGCATTATGCTGGCATTCTATCTGGGTGTTATCGCACTCTTCCATATGTGGACTGTGAGGAAGGGTTTTTTTAAAATTGCGGGCCACTACTCTGTCGCCGCACTCGGTGTTATCGGGGTGTATGGGCTGTTGTTTTGGATGGGAATGTATTCGTTCGAGACGGGAAAAAGCGTGCTTCAGATTGCACCAAACCTTTTTGCTCTCTCTACCTTTCCGGCTTACATGCTTCTGGAATATGGTCCCCTGTTGATTTTGGGAATGTGGGGCCTGTATCTCTTATACAAAAACCGGGAATCAAGCGATCACTGGACGTATCCTTTTATCTTTCTTTTTGTCATAGGGATCGCGTTTATGCTGATGATCAAAAGCCCGACAGAAATGCATTTTGGGCTGCTCAAGGCGACTCGAATCGTTCCTGTTTGTTTGATAGCATTCAGTGCGTATTGTCTTCTGAAAAAATGGAATGAGAAACCGCGGTTCAGGTGGATCGCAGTCCTGTTGCTACTGTTGGCTGTTCCCTCTTTTTTCGTAGATGCTCATTTGGCATCCGATGTAAATAATCCGTCCACTTATGTTAAAATAGAAGATCTTGAAGCCGCTAAATGGATTCGGAATAATTTACCGAAAGACGCTGTCGTGCAGGCCTATACAAATTATCCGGGGCCTTCTGAATTTCCCTTTACACCCCTATATTATTACAGTTTTATTCCTGTGTTTGCTGAACGCGAAACGGCGTTTGGTGAATGGAAGTTTTCCAGCCAGGAGCACGCCCAATCAGGAGATGTTGGTACCCGATTCCATCAAATAAATACCTTGTTTTCGACCCGCGATATGGAGGTAGCGATGAAGATAATTCAAAAATACAATATATCGTATCTGTATTTGGGAAGTGTCGAAAAGAATCTGTTTGGTAAGGGAATCAGCAAGTTTATGGATTCATCTTGCTTTGAAACAGTTTTTTCCAAAGGGAACGTGCACATTGTCAGGGTAACATGTCTGGGAGAGCAAACATGAGTACACAATCACCAAAGATTATTGAATTTTTGATCCCTTGTTTTAATGAGGAAGGTAATATTGAAACCCTTATTTTTGAAATTCAGAAAGTACTACCCCATACACATTATGAATATAAGTTTATATTTATTGACGATGGCAGTAGCGATAAAACATTTAAAGTAATAACGAACCTAACACAAAAATATAACAACATCTCATGTGTTCGATTAAGTCGAAATTTTGGGAAAGAAGCCGCCATCGCAGTTGGCCTTGATAGATCGAGAGGAGATGCCATCATCATTCTTGATGCCGATCTGCAGCACCCTCCACATTTGATTCCTTCCATGCTTTCGGAATGGGAAAAGGGGGCTTCCATCGTGGATGCAGTGAAAGCCAGCGGGCATGAAGGAAACATCCTGAAACGGCTGACACGATATCTCTTTAACAGGCTTTTCAGCAATATCACCCGTATGGATTTTGAGGGAGCGTCCGACTACAAACTGCTGGATAAACATGCCGTGGAAATCTTGAGAGGACTCGATGAAAAGAATCGTTTCTTCCGTGGACTTACCAATTGGATCGGGATGGAACATAGTAAAATTGAATTTAAGGTTGAACGGCGTCACTTAGGAGAAACTAAATGGAATTGGTTCAAACTGTTTCAGTTATCGGTGGATGCCATCACGTCGTATTCATCAAAGCCTTTACATATTGTTACGTTCCTAGGGGTTGTATCTCTTATCTTTTCAATAATATTAGGGATTCAAACTTTGTACAACAAATGGTTCGGAGATGCTGTAAGCGGTTTTACGACCGTTATACTGGTTGTGTTGATAATGTCGAGCATTGTTATGATAAGCATGGGAGTGTTGGGTATATACTTGTCCAAAATTTATGATGAGGTCAAAAATCGTCCTATTTCAATTGTAAAGGAAGAAATTAGTTCTTCAAAAAAAACCCAGGATCAGAGTCCTGTTTAAACCTTTTGCGTTAGTCGTGATACACAATAGTCGATTGGCTGCAACGCTTTTGCCCCTGTAATATTATGAATTCAATGAAGGATTATGATCTTACCAAATACGTAAGGCATCTTTTTTCCTTTAGTTTTTTTCGGTATGTGCTAACGGGTGGAATATTATACGGAATTGATTTGGGTGCATTTCTGTTCTGCTGCAAAGTACTTGGCCTCAATATAATGCTGAGCCAGGGCATAGCGAGGACATTGGGTGCAATTGTTGGGTTCTTTGGTCATAAGTATTTTTCTTTCGGAAATAAAAAACTTGAGGATGGCTTTTATTCCATGGCTTCACAAGGAGGAAAATACTTGTTCGTTACGGTGTTTAACGTCTTCTTTTCTCCATTTTTGGTATATGCTTTTGCAAGGGTATTCAGTGGTCACCTGATTGTAACGAAAGTTGTAGCTGAAATAATTCTGGTAATTGAGACGTATTTCTTACTCCGTTTGATATTTTTATCTACGGGAAAAAAAGAAAAAAAACAGGGGACTAACCTTGTCAAATGATGACTCATATATACTGATGCTTCAGTAAGTAGAGAAAATAGTCATGTACGAATTACGCAAAGCGGATAAAGAACTGATTGTTCAATGGGATGAGCTCGTATTTTCTCTGCCTGGGGGTACGATATTTCATAGCCTCGAATGGCTCGATCTTCTCGGGAAAAATCAAGGATTAGATATTCAACATATCGGCATATTCCTGAATGGAAAGATAGTCGGAATTTTTCCCCTTTGCGTCAATCACCTCTTTTTTATGAACGTAGCCGGATCACCCTATGTGGTTGAAGATACCTATTACATGGGGCCCGCTATTGATAGTGCCCATATTTACGAGCTCCTGCCGGCAATTAATCAATATATGAAAAATCAAAAAATTCACTATTTGAGGCTGATGTCGAACCAACACCTCGGTATGGAGGGTACAATAGCTGGCTATGATTTTATAAACAAGCACACTCATATTTTGGATATCACACAAACGTATGAAAAACTATGGCAAGGTCTGGAAGATAGATGCCGGGATCACATCCGGAGAGCAAAAAAATCAGGTATCGTCGTACAACTTGAGACGAATCGTGATTTCATTGATAGTTACTATTCATTGATTGAACATGTTTATCATAGCCAGGGGATGCCATGCCCCAACAGGAAGAATTTTTATCTTGATATGCGGGATCGCTTCGGAGGAGAAAACGCGCTCTTTTTATCTGCACGTTACAAAGGCGAGCTCATAGCCGGTGTTATCATCATTGTGGATCGCACATGTGCCTACTACCTGAACGGGGCATCCAAACATGACTTCAGGTCCCTGGCTCCGAATAATCTGCTCCTCTGGGAGGCATGCCGGATAACAAAGGAGCTGGGGGCTGAAAAATTCGATTTCGTGGGATCTGACATACCGAGATTGAGCGAATTTAAGAAGAGTTTCGGAGGGGAGTTGATAACTCATTCGCTGATAGAAAAGGCCGGCTCTAAATGGGTTGGTTTCCTCAGAGAGAAATATCCAGTTTATCGTAAAGCTATTGGCAACATTCGTGAAAAGTTCAAGTGGGGTAAGGATTGAATAGTTAAAGATCATTTTTTCGTTTGTGAGGATCGGTGCCTATGTATCTGGTAAAAAGATTATTTCAGGATCTGGTTGAAATAATTGACACTTTCAAAAAAAAGGGTTTGAAAATCGGCATTTTACATTTTTGTGAAATCATCCACAAAATCGTTTATTCCAAAGCAGAATATTTTTTAATGGCGCACGACCTTGACCTGTCCCATATTGATCAAGAATTTGAGGCCGCGAGCAACTTGGTTATTCAACAGGTTAAATCCCGAGAAGAGATTGACTGTTTGTCTACTCTTAAAGGTCTTTCCGATTTTATTCCTGATCCGATTAATTGGATGAAAAAAGTATTTGATGATGGCGGCGCTGGCTTTATCGCCTTGCACGACAATCAGCCGGTAGGATGTGATTGGATCAGTTTCAAGATGACTCCCGAGTTAATGCGGGTTCCCGTTCCATTGGAGCCGGGTGATGCTTATCTGCATGCACTTTTCGTTGCGCGCGATAAACGAAATCTTGGGTGTGGTCGTTTATTGGCGATACATAGGTTACGATATTTGAGGAAAAACGGATACAAAAGAGGAATTTTAATTGTTCTAAAGAACAACGCTCCAGCTCTCAGGGTTGATAAGATACTTGGTTATGAGCATATTGGTGAGGTTATTCATACGCGCTTTCTGTTATGGGATTTTTACAAGTATTTTTAGAGGATTATTATTAGAATAGCAGGTAATATAGAAATGTTCTCTCTTTATATTAGATCTAGCTTATTAGCGATGTGGTTAGGAGAGATTGGATCTCTATTACTCTTGCTTTTTTTCTGGAATTTAAATTGGTTAAAGCTGGAGCGGGAGTCAGGATTCGAACCTGAATCTGCAAGCTTGGAAAGCCAGGGCTCTAACCGTTGAGCTACCCCCGCTGATTAAGCGTTTCTGTATCATACACTGATTCATTGTACAATTCTGAAAACCGTTTCTTCATTTCATGGTAAAGTTTTTCTGTTTCCATGTCCCAGCAGGCGGTCACGTTATTGGTCTTGAGCACATTATATAAATCCAATGCTATCACCAGGTTTCTCGCTTCATTTTTGTCAAGGTCACCTTTTTTGCCAGGAGATTCTCCGGTCAACTTTTGAAGAATGGTACAGTATCTTTCTTGTTGCTCGAGAGCTTTCTCTTTAGGATTATTGTGATTCTTATTAAAAATAAAATCTTCTATCACATAAATGACCTTGGCAATCTTTTTTTTACTCATCCTTGGGTGAATTATCATTTTATCCCTCGGCAAATAATTCTTTTTAATATTAAGAGGAAATTGACTCACTTTCTTGTACAAGACAATTTTAATAGAAAAAGGATATAATAGACTATATTTGATAACATATACGAAATCTGGCATCAAGCAGTTGTTTGATAAGTTTAAGGGATGAAAAGGAGCCGTATTTTGAGCGAACTAAGAGTCGAAGAGATATTTGATGCAGAGAGAGATTGCTGGGATAGAGAAGTATCCAGGTTCGAAAACGTTCATCCTTTAAACGCTTTTGGATGGGGAAAAGTGCGCGCGGTTGATGGATGGGAACAAACGTATCTGATGGCCAAAAGGGGAGACACGGTGACCGGGGCTGTCATGGTACTGACCAAGTCTTTACCATTACTTGGGCTTTCCATTATGTATGCGCCAAGGGGACCGCTGTTCAATCCATCAGACAGGGAGACGCTGGAAGTTCTTTTGAAAAGCATACGGGTAAAAGCGAGAGAAAAGCATGCTGTCTTTTTAAGGATTGATCCGAACATAACAGAGGGGGCAATGCTTCGTGATGGAGATCCTTTTGTTGAGCAAGGGTTTATCCATTTGAAACAACGCTGGTCATACTGGAATACACCAAGAGATGTGTACCGCATTGATCTTACTAAATCAGCAACCGTGGATGATGTTTTCAAGGGTATTCATTCAAAGACAAGAAATCAGGTGCGGCGGGCAGAAAAGCTGGGCGTGATCGTCCGGCCTGCTGAGTCACAGAATGAACTTGAGAGCTTTTACGAAATTTTCAAGGAATTTACAGTTTCAAGGGGTTTTATGTCCCGTGGTTATGCTTACCAGAAAAGCCTTTGGAATGAATATATCATGCGTGGAAACGGCAAACTCTTTTTAGCCATTCATGAAGATAAGATTGTCGGAGGGTTGATCTGTTTGATCTTCGGGAAAAAGTGTCTGGATATGCATATGGGAACACCGTATCAATATCAACATCTTCGCACCAGCAATGCATATGTATGGGAGGCTATAAAGTACGCAAAAGAAAGAGGGTGCACTTGGTTCAGTTTCCGTGGTGTGGGCAGTTCACCCACCCAGGAAAAATTTAAAAGTAAATTTGGCCCTGATGTTGTTTCTCTTACCGGTTACTATGATTTTGTTTTTTATCCTTTGCTGTATCGTTTATTTTATATGGTGGAATTCGAAATGCTTCCCCGGCTATGGCCTGTGCTGATGAGTATCCGCAAGAAACTCAACGACTTAATAAATCGGCTCCGTTCGCACAACTGAGGCCATCGGAAAACTTTCAAACATCACAAAAATAACAATGAGTTCTTTCTGTATGAAGAAGAAAATAGCGTATATTGTGACTCCGGTTGAATTCGGCGGAGCCGAGAGAGTCAGCCTCAATTTTCTTAAGAATGTTGATAGAAATAAGTTTCAGATCTATCCGATCATCTTTTTCCGACCATGGGAGGCGGATAGTATTTTTTTGAAGGAGCTAAAAAAGGAAGACTTTTCTGTATATAAAATCCCTGTTTCCGTGAGGGCTTCGCTGGAAGAAAGAGACCGGTTTTGGCTGGTCAGATGCTTCAAGATGATATTTCTGACTTTGTTGAAGGGCCGGTTTGATTTGATTCATACGCACGGATATTTTGCAGATATTATTGCTATACCCGTGGCAAAATTACTAGGAATCCCGGTGATATCCACCTGCCACGGGTTTATCGAGGATGGACGAAAACTGAAGCGGTCCAACAGGATTGATCGTATGATTTTGAAATTTTCAAACAGGGTCATAGCAGTCTCACAGGGAATTAAGCAGGAGCTGTTAAAATCCGGACTCAGAGAACCGAGGATAGATGTTGTGTTGAACGCCGTACAAACGGAAATGGATAATGAAATATTGAAGCAGGATAGATATACCAGAAGACGCGCATTGGATGTCAGCGAAAGTGACTTTGTGCTGGGGTATATTGGACGGTTAAGCAAAGAAAAAGGGGTATCCTATCTTCTTGATGCGGCGGAAATATTATTTCAACAAGGTATTCCTATAAAAGTTTTGATTATCGGAGACGGACCCGCTAAAAAAGATTCTGAATTGATAGTTCGACAAAAAGGTCTGGAAAATAAAGTGTTTTTTGCCGGTTTTCAAACATATGTAAAGGCATGGATTCCGGCCATGGATGTTTTTTTGCTGCCGTCACTGACCGAAGGAACTCCCATGGCACTGCTGGAAGCAATGGCTTGCAGGATACCCATTGTCGCTTCTTCGGTGGGAGGGGTTCCCCAGATAATAGAATCAGGAAAAGACGGTATACTCGTTGCGCCGGGTAACCCCGAAGAACTCGCGGCGGGAGTAATGGCGCTGTATAACAACAACTCCCAAAGAGAACAATTCGTCGAAGCAGCCCGTAAAAAAATTATATCGAATTTTAACATCAAGAAATGGACAAAAACCATTGAATCCAAATATGCGGAAATCGCCGGATGAATAACATTGTATTTGGGGATGTATGAGAGGTTGTTATATATGTTTGTTGTCGGGGGTTGGAGTTAAAAGTTATGAAAAAATGAGGATGCAAAAATGAACATCAACAATCTAAAAATTTACGTCTATGTTTTTGTAATAACGACAGTGGTTTGTTTGGGTGTTGGTTTAAGTCATATTTCTTCGCTAGCAGGTAAGAATAAACTACAAGCTATAAAGCAAGTTAACCCACCGTCTAATTTTCGTATTTCAAATTCTTCTCAGTCCGGGATATGGCAAAATGTGCTCCCGGAGGGTTTTAATGGAATTGCTGCGAAGTATCCTGGGGATCAAAATATTGAGAATGATCCGAATGTTGTTTTTGTTGAGAAATTTCAAGGTATAACCCCTTTGAAGATTTCCAAAACATCGGCTCTTAACAGGGTGTTTAAGCGTTGGGATACTGTATCGGGGAAAGACATCATGAGCTTTTCTTCACATGCCCCCGCAGGCAGTACCGATAAATGTTCACTCCTCATAACTCATACTGGTGGTAATAGTTCGGGAGGTGGTTTTTACCGCCAGCTTTTGCCCGGGTACGATCATCTTTTTGTTCGGTTTTACGTTAAATTCGATCGTGCGTGTGCCCCGATGGGACACTTCATAAGCTGCCTGGGGGGATACAACCCTCCGACACCCTGGCCCCAGGGTGGCGCGGGGGCGAGACCGGATGGCAGCAAACGATTTACTACCCAGGTTGATACCTATGGCAAGGACTGGCAATGGGATTTTTATACGTACTGGCAGGGAATGCACGCTCATGGGGATGGCAGATATTGGGGGACGCCTTTTCAGGTAAAGGGGAGCAAACCCCCGGTCGAGCGGGGAAAATGGACTTGTGTGGAACTGATGGTGAAAATGAATCGTCCCATAGACGCGTCGAATGGAGAACAGGCATTCTGGATTGACGGCAGGCTCTGGCGCAGTGGAGGGCAGGTGGTCAGTCATATCGGCCCCGGTTTTCCCAAAGGCCGATGGACGGGGGGATGGTGGAGACCGGATGTAAAGTGCACCCAATCTTTTGAGGGTTTCAAGTGGAGAAACACAGAGGATTTGTCAATCAATTTTATATGGCTGGGACCTTATATGCCGCGTGTCAGTCCTGGATATGTCAGCAAGATCTGGCTTGATAATGTTGTTGTCGCAAAGAGATATATAGGGCCCATTGAACCGATGAAACAATAGAGAGCGTTGGTTTGTAGATTTATGATACATAAAAAGAAACACATCATCTGGGTTGCCTGGGAAAAACATCGCAGGACCTCTGAAATCGCCAGGATTTTTCCCGGCATACGGTTATTCCAACTTGAATATGATGCGCCCAGACTGGTGCGGTATTTTGTATTGCTGGCAAGAACCAGCAAGGTTTTCTTGAAGGAAAAACCGGACATCGTATTTGTCCAGAATCCATCGCTGGTTCTTACCATTTATATGATCATAATATGTAAGATGCTGGGACTCAAATGTGTCGTCGACGCGCATAATGAAGGAATACGGCCTTTCTCTCCCAGGCTGAATTGGCTATTACCTATGTATCGATTGATACAGAAATATGCGGATCTGACCATTGTCACAAACCATGAATTGTCAGAAGTGGTTGCCGCAAACGGAGGGACCCCCTTTGTTTTGGCAGACAAGCTCCCGGAATTTCAAGGATATTACCCTATCGAGCTTAAAGGGAAGAATAATATTGTTTATATTTGTTCTTTTGAAAAGGATGAGCCCTATCAAGAGGTAATCGAGGCGGCCCGCCTGCTTGATCCGAGCATATATTTCCATATTACCGGTAATTATCGGAAGGCCTCGCCGGAAATTGTTGGGAATGCCCCTTCCAATGTTGTGTTTTGCGGGTATCTTTCAGAACCTGATTACATAAATCTTCTATATTCTTGTGATGGTATCATTGACCTGACATTGATGGAGAACTGCCTGGTGTGCGGGGCATATGAGGCCGTCAGTCTGGGGAAACCTGCCATTCTTTCAAATACAAAAGCGATTCGACGCTATTTTAGCAAAGGTGCCGTATATTCCGGAAATACCGCACAGGAGATAGCCAAAAGTGTAAGGTATTTCCTGGATAACAAGAAAAAATTGAAAGACGAAGTATTATTTTTGAAACCACATATGGAAAAACAATGGTCCGAGGTTTTTATGGAGCTTCTGGCGATACTGAAAGTTAATGAACAATAAATCCGGCTCCACCGAGCAAAATCGACAGATAAATGTATTTTACCGTGGGAGCCTGTTGAAATAAAGAGAGGAAACAAGTGAAGATTAATTTCGGTTGTGGAAAGAACAAAATTGATGGGTATGTCGGTGTAGATAAAATTCGAATGCCGACGGTAGATGTAGTCCATGATATGAACTGTTTCCCTTATCCCTTTGACGATGAGTCCGTGGATGAGGTCATTCTGTGCCATATTTTGGAACATTTACCTAATACGGTGCAGATTATGGAAGAATTATGGAGAATCTGTAAGCCGGGTGCCATGCTCGAAATCGATGTTCCGTATTACAATTCACCAAGCGCCTGTGATGACCCTACCCACGTTTCTTTTTTTACCGAACGTACCTTTGATTATTTTACAGAAGATGGGGCCAGGGCGCTGTCCGGATTCAATTATTATTCTGCTGCGAGGTTTAAGATTCATTCCGTTGTCCCATACCAAAGAAGGATATACTCTCTTCTGCCGGTAAATGTTCAATGGTCGTTAGGACATCACTTTGCTACGATTCATGCCGTTCATTTTTTGCTGGAGAGATTGTAGCCGTTGACGACGTTGAAATATTAGTAAGCTTCTGATTTTTTTGCAGTGACCAATTTGCCGGAATAACAAAGCCTGAGGACACATGGATTATTTCTTGAGAATGTTATTGAGATTGGAGGATTTTTCAAGGACTCGGAACCTGGCAGGAAGTAAGGCTCTATTCAGGATGGCCCAATCTTTTGTGAATAGAAATCCATACCTAAGATTGCAGGCGATTTCTCAATTTTTGGTGAATTTTCGGAGAAATCCATTCAGCACAAGATTAATACAAAAAGCCATCAGAACAGCTGAGAGAATCACTGACAGAGATAAGTTTAAGGTTAAAGATGATGACAAGCTGGGTCGTTCTATCATTGTCAAAGAGTATATAGGGCCAAATGAAAGAGGGGCTCTTGTTATATCTTTTGAAACCGAATTAATGAAAATTGTTTCTTCACCTTACTTCAGTCAAATCGAAAATGAATACCAGATCATTTTTATCCCCAGCTGGCAACCTTTTTACAGCCCGTCACTCTTTATGCTGGCCGCAAAGGCGGAAAGGGAATTCTTCCTGATGCCTTCGTCCATTCTGGATATGCCCTTGTGCGAGGGGTTGGGGAAAAGATGCGTCGGGCTTCCCTTTCACGCCGCGAGCTGGGTCAATGCGGATCTCTACCCGGAGCAAAGAGCCCGCAAGGATATTGATATCGTGATGCTGGCTAATTTCAATACATATAAGCGTCACTGGCGGTTGTTTGAAGCCCTGGGAGACCTTCCCCGTAATCTGAAGGTGTGCCTCGCGGGAGTTCCTATTGGCAACCGGACACAGAAATCTCTTCTCAGGGAGGCCAGGGCCTTTGGCGTCGATAATCGTTTCCAGATTTTTGAGGGACTGAATGATGAGGAGATCAAACAACTTCTCTCCCGGGCCAAAATATTCTGTGCCCTCAGCCATAAAGAAGGTTCATATATTGCGGTGGCGGAATCATTGATGGCAGGAACACCGGTCGGTATGTACAACGACGCCCTGATAGGAACAAAAACATATATTAATAAAGAAACGGGAATTCTTTTTGATCCGAAACAGTCTCTTGCACAACAAATCATCAGGTTTCTTGAAACTTCGGAGCAACTGGATCCCGCCACGTGGGCACGGGATAATATTTCAGCAAGGGTCAACAGTGAATGGCTTAATAGGATGTTGATGGAACGAGCGCTTGCCGGGGACAATCCATGGACGAGACATATTGAGCCTTTTTATTCAAAACGATTTGATTTTTATTATTATCGGGGGACAGAGGCGGAGAAAGAGTATGCAAAATCGGTTGATGCCTTTGCGGACAAATTTGGGTTGATTATAGAGCGCCCTGTGTATTCCTGATCTAACAGCCAAAGATTATTTTTGATCAGATTTTAAAAGGAAACATGTATTGAGGCTATTGCATAACATAAAAAGAGGATTTTTCTGGTTGATGTATGTAATCGTGGCAAAACACCTACCGCGGTCGACTTCTCCCGTATCTTTCTGGTCGCAAGAGATCCGGTATTTTGTGTGTAAGAGACTGCTGTTGCAAACGGGACGAAACGTCAATATTGAGCCCCGGGTAAACTTTATCCGGATGTCACAGACAAGTATCGGAGATAATTCCGGGATCGGCTATGGTTCTTTTGTCGGGCTCACAACAATCGGGAAAGATGTTATGATGGCGGATGAAGTGATGATTATCAGCGGCAATCATCACTTTGATCGAACTGATATTCCCATGCGGTTGCAGGGGGGAGAAGACCAAAGAGTTGTTATAGAAGATGACGTTTGGATCGGGGCTCGAGTCATTATTCTCCCAGGGCGGCGGATAGGTAAAGGTTCCATTTTGGGGGCCGGGTCCGTCATTACCTGCGATGTCGAACCGTATTCCGTCATGGGGGGCAATCCTGCCCGGTTGATCCGGAGGAGGTCGCCGGTTTGAGCACTCCGAAAAACATCCTGTTTGTCCTGCCGGAATTGAAGCAGGGAGGAGCGGAGAAGGTTGTCTACAGTCTTATTGGTAAACTGGACAGGGTTTTGTTCCGGCCGAAGATTGCCTGGTTTCACGACAAAAAATATGCCCCATTCGATACCCTGCTGGATGTCCCCATGTTTTTCATCAATAAAAAACCGGGATTTGATTGGAAGGCCATTGATTTTTTGACTCGTATTATAGAGAAAGAGAAAATTGACATTATCAATCCTCACCATTTTATGCCTCTGTTTTACTCATTTTATGGAAGCAAAATCAGACATCAACGGAAGCTGGTATATACCGAGCATTCGGTCTGGGAAGCCGAACAGCTGAGTGGCGTCTGGAAATGGATTGGGAAGGGGATGCTTTCACTGTCAGATGCGGTGATCGGTGTTTCGCCCGAAGTCACGGAACATCTCAGAAAAAAGCATGGCTTGAGTACCCACAAGGCATTGTCCATCGTGAACGGTATTGATACTGAACTTTTCACTCCCGGACCCAAGAACGGTCCCCTGCGATATACGCTCGGGTTTGATGAGTCGCATATCCTCATCGGAATGGTAGGAAATTTCCGCCGAGTAAAAAATCATGAATTTTTGGTGCGATCCTTTAGTAGAATAGCGGCAGAATTCTCAAATGCTAGGCTGGTTCTGGTGGGTCAGGGATTTCCGGATGATCCTGAGGGGACGGAGAAAGAGATTAAAGACCTGATCCAAAAAATGAATCTGTCGGATCAGGTCCGATTGCTCGGATATCGAAAGGATGTTCGAGATATCTTGCAAGTATTGGATATTTTCTGCCTGACATCCTATCGGGAAGGGTTGCCATTATCAGTAATCGAGGCGATGGCGGCCGGTCTTCCGGTGGTAGGGACACAGACGGACGGCATTCGGGTTGTGGTAAGTCCCGGGAGAAATGGGTTTTTGGTTTCCATTAACGATGAAGAAGATCTGGCAAACGCCCTCAAGCGGTTGGCCTCGAATCATGCCCTGAGAATGGAGATGGGGAAAGCCGCACGGGAAGACGCGGAGAAGTATTTCAGCCTGAGTCGATGTGCCGATGAGTACAGCCACCTGTTTTCTTCTCTCTCTTGAGAATCGTGTTTTCTTTAAAGCCCATGAATAAAACCCGCATACTGACCGATCTCCGAATTGACCAGAGTCCGATTTGGGGAAAACATGCTGATTTTGTCGAAGATCTGGCCCCTGATTTTTTCAGTATTTGGAGAAGGATGCCGTTGTTTCTCAGAAACAGACTGAATCCTTTCGCGCATCTTTTTGTGATGATCCGATATCGCAAAATGTATGATGTGATTATAAACGCCAGCCTGAAAACGGGCCAGCTGTTGGGACTCATCAGAAAGGCTTTTGGATCGAGAAAACCGGCACAGATTCTGCTTGAGTTAATGCTGGATCAGGAATCGAGCGCATTTTTGTGGAAGGTGAAAAGAAATATTCAGCGTTATGCATTTTCGGCTGTTGACATGATCTTTGTTTCTTCCACTAGCGAGATCGAAATCTACTCAAACCGTCTCGAATTACCCCGGCATATCTTTCATTTTCATTTCTTTCACACTAATATCGTAAAACCGGGAATGGTTCATACGGATCAGGGATACCTGTTGAGTGTGGGGAAAACAGGCCGGGACTACGCTACACTGGCCGACGCAGCTCGGGGATTGCCTTACAAAATTGTAGTGGTCAGTGATGCGGGAAGCATAAAAGGGATTGATTTTCCATCCAATTGTGAGGTGTTAGTCGATATTTCACGTGAACGGTATCTCTCCCTCTTGAATGATTGTAGGATAGTGCTGGTGCCGCTTCACGGGCTTGTCAAGTCAACGGGTCAGGTGGTATTTCTCGAAGCTATGGCTTTGGGTAAGCCCGTGGTGGCGACTGAAACCGTTGGTACATTTGATTATATACAATCTGGTCAAAATGGATTGTTGGTTCCGCCCTATGACAGTCGTGCTCTGAGGGAAGCGATCATAACCGTAGCCGGAAATAAGACTGTCAGGAGCAATTTAGGCAGAAAAGGACTCGAATTTGTGACCCGGAACTGCACTTTCCAGAACTACGTAGAAACGGTGCTGAAGGCTGCCGATGAAGTCTGTGGATAAAGACCGATCAATGAGTCATGGAGATAAATATTGACAGAGGAATCACCCGCTTTCCCAAAAGATCATATCGTACAGGATGGTTTCGTCGAATTACAAAATAGTCATTATGTTGCTATTGCTTAGAGAATTATCCCTGAGAATTAATAAGCTCAATTGGGGATTGATCTTCTTTGTAATCATGAGCATGGTTCAAACCGATGCTCTGGCAGGGCACTATGTTGTCGACAGCACGTCTCGGTCAACGAATTGGGATCGGGCTGAGTGGTTGAATTATCCTTCTGTTCCTCCTGACTGTACACCGTCCACGCCGGTAACAGCCATGCGGATGGCTCAAGCTGGTGATGCCGTTTATTTCAGGGGCGGTGAGGGTGGCAATTATAATCTCACCGTCAATCCTAACTATGGGATTCCGGCTCTTAACCCGGCCAATAATGGGACGGCCAAAAGACCAATTCAATTTTTGAATTTTCCAAACGAACGGCCCCACCTGAAAAATATTTTAATATATCCCAATAAGGGATATTGGCATCCGCTCATAGGAGCAATTCAGAAAGAATGGATAATCTGGAAGGGTTTTGAGTTAAGTGCGGAGAGTGCCGCGGGAGCAGTAGTCTTTGATATCTCTAAGCATTGTATCTTAGAAAATTGCAGGGTCGAAGGGAAGGTAATACCGGCTAAAAAAAGAAGATTAACAAATTATAATGCCATAAACATAAGAAATTTCAGCGAGTTCATCACCATTAGAAACTGCTTAGTCCTGAGGGTTCATGGTACGGATGGGGTGAATGGTGCCGGAATTAAGTTATACAGTGGCTACCACACGACTGTTGAAAACTGTACTTTTCTGGAAAATGATTATGCTATCCATGACAAAAATGACGGAAGACATAATGTCTATAAACGAAACTTTATCCGAAGCAATGTGATTGGGATTGAGCTTGGGGCGATGGCAGGAGGCCCTCCATCAGAGGATATCGAGATTTCAAACAATATCATTTTACTAACAGGGTCATCAGGAATTGGAATCAATATAATTGCGTCTCTTTCAGCTGTTGATGCTGTTCATGGTTTAAGATGTTACAACAATGTAATAGATCCAAATGGTTCGGTTGGGATCAATTTCAACTCCGGTTTCTTGCAGCAATATTATAATAATATTATTGTGAATTCATCGGTGGCATTGAGGCATGTCGGCGATAAAGGAGAAATCGATTACTGCGATTACAACGACTACTTTGGTGGCCAGACATTCATTTTAAGAGATTATCAAACAAATAGAGTTGTGCATAAGACCCTAGAGAATTGGCAAAAATCCGGTGAATTATCGGGAGAAAAACATCCTGATATCCATAGTCTTTCTGCAGATCCCCTGTTTTTTAATTCGATTGGTAATCAACCACTCGATTACCGGCTCAGAACCAACTCTCCGTGTATTGGGGCGGGAAAGGGAGGAGTCAATATGGGACCCTTGCCTCCCCATACTGTTGGTAGAATATCTTTTGTGAGTGATGGATTGGGAGAGCCATCACCTCCCACAGGTTTAAAGGTGGTGCAATAGGCGATCATCTTGATTGTTCCCCGGAAAGTTTCCCTTTTCGTAATCACCCTGAATCAATTTATATAAGAGAAATCAAACATTAACAGCTATTTGAATGCTTTTGCTGATTGAGAACATATGAGAGAAGAAAAACCTGTTGAATTTTCATTGCTTGGTTGTAGTGCAATCTCCAAAAGGCAGAAGAAAACAATTCTCGTGGCGTGTTGTGCCGCTCTTTTAGTTGTAATCGCATCCATGATTGTTCAATTCATATATTTACCGTTAGGGGTGGATGGTGGGCTTTACAGTTACTCCGGAGTTTCATTGTCAAGAGGAGGCGATCCCGGAGAAAGCCAGCTAAGTGTTGAAGAACTTGAGACTGTTGAAGGAGTAAAAGCAACGTGGGATTATGATCTGAGCAGGACCATCAGGGTTATCCCTGTTTCGTGGTGGTTCAGAGTGTTCGGCGCCAATATCTGGACTGTTAAGGTTTTAGGCTTGATTGAGACTCTTTTATTGTTCGGGATTATGTATGTTGCTCTACAGAGAGCCTCAAGAGACAGAGAGATAGCCCTATTGTTATGGGCGGTTTACGTGTCGGATGCTATCGTTTTGACCTTGTCAACCGAACTACGTCCCGATATTATGATTACCATCCTTACGTTAATTGTTTTTATGTTTGTAAATACAGAACCTGAGGAGAATAAGAATCACATCCCTATTTTTTTCTTAGCTCTTTTGTGTATGTTCCTTTTGCCCGTGACTCACATCACAGCGGCGATATCTCTTTCATTCTTGATTTGTTACATGCTTACCAAGCTTATTCTTGACTGGCGTTCCATAAAATGGTTTCAGAAAAGTTCATATGCTTTGCTTATCTTTACAGGTATTTTGGGTTTTTTAATACGCAGGGGGATATGTGCCGCACTTGTGCCTTCCCAGTATCTGGATCGAATCGGAAGTAATACCGTTGTTGAGGTTGAAAAAAGCGTCTATGCGCTCATGTCAGGCGGCATACTTCCTTTGATTGAAAAAGAGTTCTCAAGATGGGCCAGCTATTTTTATCCATACAATCTGCCTTTGCTGTTTGTGGCTATCCTGGCCGTATTCCTTTTTGTAATTAACATTGTCGGCCCCTCCGGTAAAAAACCGTCGCCGTCACAGATAAGTATCGTAATCGGCTGCGCCGGTGCCCTTGGTGTGTTGGCACTTGATCCACATCCGTGGAACTCTCACGCTTTGGTAATAGTGCCTTTCATTATCATATTCCTCGCAAACGAGATCAAACTGACATCCGCAATAAAACGGAAATATGTAGTCATGTCTCTTCTGCTAATTCTGGTCGTTTTATCCGCAGCGAGCCATGCGGTCCGTGCGGGCAGAATAATAGCGAAATCCACGCAAACCGGCTTCAGCAATCAAGCGGTTCTTGATCTCATGAGAAACATTTTCAATGAAAAAAAACAATATCTCGTTGTTGGCCCTGCCTCGTTATGGCCGTACATCGACCCGAAGGTCAATGTCACTATCTTTGACGCGAAGATCGGGAAGATGGACGACCTTTCTCGGTATATGGAAAGAATAGATTACTTCTTTAAGGACAAGGATTATAAAGGTTACGAGTGGGAGAAATATTTTCGAGAAAGATATCCTGATGTTATTTTGCAGACAGTCGCGGAGATTGGCCAAGAAGACAGTGGCTGGCCTTTTGTCAAGGTAATGAGGCCGGCTTTGCAGCGATAAAATTGTCGTGGAATAGCAATACCTGGAGGATCAAAGCGTGAGAATATCGGGCTGGGGGAATTATCCAAAAATAGAATCGGACCTCTCGTACTTTAAATCCGTTGATGAATTGAAAGAATTAGTTGCAAATAGAGAGCACTTTATTGCCAGAGGAGCTGGCCTAAGCTATGGGGATTCATCGCTCAGCAAAAATACTATTTCAACCTTGGAATTTAATAGAATTTTAGCTTTTGACGAAAAGCAGGGGATCATCACCTGTGAGGCAGGTGTTCATTTCAAGGATGTTATTAAAGCGGTTATTTTAAAAGGATGGTTCTTGTCGGTAACGCCCGGGACCAAGTTTGTTACTGTAGGAGGAGCAGTCGCATCTGATGTCCATGGCAAGAATCATCATAAGGTCGGGACATTTTCGGATCACGTACTGGCAATTGACATTATGCTCCCGGACGGCCAGGTAGTTACCTGTTCAAAATCAGAAAACCATGATCTTTTCAAGGCAACTTGCGGCGGAATGGGATTGACAGGTATCATTTTAACAGCAACTTTTACACTTAAGAGGATAGAAACTGCCTATATAAAACAGGCATACAAAAGGGCCGGAAATCTTGATGAACTTATAAACTTATTTGAACAGTTTAGAGATGTTAGTTATTCGATCGCCTGGGTTGATTGTCTCTCAAAAAGGTCAAAACTGGGAAGGGGTATTCTTATATATGGAGAACATGCAACACGAAAGGACCTTGAAGAATTTCATGTTTCAAGAAAACCTTTGTTCATAAAGAAAGAGACAAAACTGAGTATCCCTTTTGAATTTCCGAATTTCGCGCTCAATTGGTTTTTGGGAAAAACATTCAATTGTCTTGTTTTCCATAAACATTCTAATACTATAAACACTTCAATAGTCGATTATGATTCCTTTTTCTATCCACTTGACCGAGTCCATAACTGGAACCGGGTATATGGACATCGAGGCTCCACTGAATACCAATTTGTTTTACCAAAAGAGTCCTCCAGAGAGGGTTTGATGGCAATTTTTGATAAAATAAACAAAAGCAAAATATATTCATATTTTGCCGGATTGAAATTATTTGGTAAAGGAAATGATAATTATTTGTCATTTCCTATTCATGGCTATACTTTGGCATTAGAATTTCCAGTTGCCAAAGGTCTTTTTGAATTATTAGCTGATTTAGATAAATTAGTATTAGAATATGGTGGAAGATTGTATATAAGCAAGGATATGCGCATGAGCGGTATGATGTTTAAAAAGACTTATATAAATTCGGAGAAATTTCAAATTTATAAACAAAAGTTAGATAAAGGCAATAAATTGCAGTCCCTGCAATCTAAGAGATTGGGGATCTAAAATTTTTTGTACCGGTTAGGGAAAAGCCAACTCTTTATCCGGTATGTTATGATCATATAGATCATACGCAGCCCCAAAAAGAATGCTACAAGCGGATTTCCTGTCACCGATGAACGCCCGACACGTGGTGCGTAATTAACGGGGATTTGAATGATTTTCATTTTCATCATCGTACTGATGATTATCATCTCCGGTCCGAAGGTATTCCCGTCAACGCTGAAATACGGTTCCATCTTCCGCAATGCATCCTTGCGTACACACCGCATAGTACACCCGACATCCGATAATGAAGTCGTATTAAAGCAAATTTCTATAAGTTTTGCTGTCCAGTAATTCCCCCACCTGAGAAAAAACCCCATATTGGCGCCCGACCATATCAATTCTTTCAGAGTCCGGGTTCCATAAACAACATTAAAATCATCAATATAAGAAAGAAGTTTCACCACATCTTTGCCACAAAATGTTCCATCGGGTTCGGAAACAATAATATAATCTCCGGTTGCTTCTTTGAACCCCCGCCGAATAGCTGCTCCATACCCTTGCCTGGTCTCAAATACCTCCCTCGCAGTAGTTTTTGAAATCTTTTCGCTCGTGCCTGGAGCGGCGTTGTTGTTTATGACGATTATCTCATCCGCAATGTTCCCATACTGGAAATCTTCTATAGCCCTTTGTATCGATTCTTTTTCGTTATATGTCGGTAAAATGACGGACACCTTTTTTTTGTTCCACATGGGTTATATTCCTTTCTCTGCTACCACGTACATCTGGCCTGCCAAAGGTTTTATTGGTGATTTGAGGTATAATCGCACCAGAAAAGGACACTTTGGAAGCTGGGATTTCATCGAGAACGGGAGAAGTCCGGGGATGAGTTTCAGAATTCGAAACCCGTATTCTTCTAAAAATGGAACAATATTTTTGTCTGAAAAGATTGTCTGATGTGTTTCATCATCGAAGTAATGTTCCGGACACAAGCGATAATTGGGTTGGATAAGTATCAACATTCCCCTGTGGGTTAGAACCTCTAATATCCGGGGCAGCAGGGTGTCAAGCTCTTCTTGAGCCAGATGTTCCATAAAGTTACTCGCAAACACCAAATCCACGCTATTGTTTCGAATTCCCGGCAGTCTGACGGCATTCTCGATGCGAAGATCAATTTCGGGACCAGCAAATTGGACTATTTCGGTGCGTATGTCATAACCGATTTTTTGTTTGGCGGGGAACTGGTTAATAAAATCGCAATACCCTGCTCCCAGTTCCACAAGGGTGTGTATCTCGCCCGTGTCTTTTTGGACAAATTTAACTATCTCTTTCCAAATATTACGTCTGGATTTAAGGTAGGGTTGATATTTGTTGGAACGGGACATGGTTTTTGGTTCCGACATTTCCACTATGTATCAATTGTCAATCGTGGGTAGTCTTAGAGCTTAATCTCATTCCTAAGAGCGTAGTAAAGAGAAATATCAAAGAATCAGTTATCTTGAGTTTTCTCTCTACAATCGAAATGACAAGTCGCTGCATTTGTGCAAAACTCTCAATGTATGTTGCATCTTGATGAGGTTGAATAGATTCTCCCCACCGTTTTGCTCTGGCACAACATATCTAAATCCTTGTGTAAAAACTTTGTAACAAGGTCTTGTTTTTTAGTCAATAAGTTTGGCAATACTGAATCTGTAGATTGCCAAAAGAACAACATCCCCTGCAAAACGGGGAGGCCTTTGAAATTTGTCATTTCGAGGAGTGTTAACAACGAGAAATTTTAATGATTCAATTGTTTTAAGATTTCTCCCGGAGTTTATCCCGATGAAATTCGGGGATCGAAATGACAAATAAAGATAGTTATTCAAAGGTCTCAGGATAAAGGCAGTTAATGGGGTGATGATTTTGTGTAGGTCACTATACTAAAGGTTGTAACAAAGCCATGTGCGGAATTTATGGAATTATATCAAATCGGTTAACAAGAGACCAGCTTGAGAAGGCAACCTTGACTTTAGGCCATCGAGGGCCTGATGATTCAGGCCTTTTTTATAAAGACGGTGTTGGGCTTGGCCAACGGAGGTTGAGTATAATTGATCTGGAAGGTGGCCACCAACCCATATTCAATGAGGATAAGAGCAAGTATATAGTCTATAATGGAGAGATTTATAACTTTCTTGAGCTTAGAGACCTATTAATTCAAAAAGGACATATATTTTCAACAAAAAGCGATACTGAAACGATTCTTCATGCTTATGAAGAATGGGGGGAAAAATGTGTTGATCATTTAAATGGTATGTTTGCCTTTGCCATATGGGATGAAAAGAAACGAACGATGTTCATGGCACGAGACCGCCTGGGCATAAAACCTCTTTTTTATGCTGAATATAAAGGAAAGTTTTCATTTGCATCTGAGATGAAGGCTATCCTTGCAGATCATGAATTTGACAGGGATCTGGACGAAACGGCGCTTGCCAGCTATTTTACTCTTTCGTATATTCCCGCGCCTTTTACTATCTATGCCGGAATACGCAAATTGCTCCCGGGTCACACCCTGACCTGGAAAGATGGTAATGTCAGAATTTGTAAATATTGGGACTTGTATTTCAGGCCTGACAGGACTCGGAGCGAAAAATATTTTATCCAGGGCTTAATGGATCTGCTTCAGGATTCGGTGAAGTTGCGTCTTATCAGTGATGTTCCTCTCGGGGCTTTTTTAAGCGGCGGGATTGATTCAAGCGCCGTAGTTGCACTTATGAGCAAGGCCAGCGAAAAGTCTGTCAATACGTTCAGCATAGGTTTTGGCGGAGATATAGGTAACTATCTTGACGAGAGAAAATATGCACAGATGGTGGCTCGACGATATTCAACAAATCACAAAGAATCTGAAGTCATTCCCAGAGTCGATGGCATAATGGAAAAAATAATTAGGGCCTTTGACGAACCATTTGCCGACGATTCCACAATACCTTCATATTTTGTGTGCAGGCTTGGTAGGGAAAATGTAACTGTAGCCCTGTCCGGCCTCGGAGGAGACGAAGATTTCGCAGGATACGAAAGGTATCTCGGGTTCAGTCTCCGTGGTATTTACAATTATATGCCGATCTCTCTGCGACAAAGATGTATCCCGAATCTGATCGAGAGATTTCCGGAAATGCCCGGGGGGCACTATACGATCAATCATATAAAACGATTTGTTCGTTCGGGCTCTTTACCCGCAGATCAAGCCTATTTTAATTACATCTCCATCCTCAACACAAACCTGGGGGCAGATTTATTTTCCAATTCTGGCGGGTTCCATACCCATTATGAATCGTGCAGAGACCTTATACTGAGTTATTTTAACTCATCGAATGTAACGGACGGCGCAGACTCTCTCAACAGGGCTCTTTATTGTGATATGAAGACCTATCTACCGGAAGACATTCTTGCGGTAACAGACAGGGTGAGCATGCATCATTCAATGGAGGTGCGGGTTCCGTTTCTGGATCATCGGTTGGTTGAATTTTCCGCCACAATACCTCCTGAAATAAAAATGAAATGGTTCCAGAAAAAATATCTATTGAAAAAAGCGGTGAAGAATCTGTTACCGGCAAAGGTTATTAATCACAGGAAACAGGGATTTGTGGGGCCCATGACCCAGTGGCTCAAAAATGATTTAAAATCATATACGCTGGAGACTTTATCTGAAAAGAATCTGAATAAGCATGATTTATTGAATCACCATACCATAAAGAGGATTCTTAATGAACACTACTCAGGAAAAGAAATCCACGATACCTTAATATGGTCGCTGTTGGTTTTTCAGAAATGGTATGAATTATATATTGAAGGAGTTTTTCCGGCAACCCGCTAACAACATTAACATGTTAAAAGAGCCTTCACCGAAAATAATATGCTGGCAATGGCTCATTTTCATTTTTGTTTAATTTTGTATTTCGAAACCTTATGCCACGCTGCCGATATTACACTTAAATGGGATCCCAACACTGAACCGGATCTCGAAGGCTACATGCTCTATTACAAAACTGGTTCATCAGGTGAACGATATGATTTTTTAAAAACGTGCCGGGTTAAACTTCATATATAACCATGCTACCCATATAAGAGTGGGTCAAGAGAAAATTCTTTCCTGTTTTTTACCTATTCCTGAGCAGTTTTTCGGCATTCGCCAATTCCTCCCCTTTTAATCCCAGCTTTATGGCCTGTTGGAGTTCTTTTGCAGCATTTTTGAAATCCTGTTCTTCATAATAGGCAATTCCGAGATGATAATGAAACAGAGGATTATCAGGCTTTAGATTAATGGCCTCATTTACATGTTTTTTTGCGAGAAGGACAGATCCTTTTTCTAAATAGATCCATCCTAAAGTGTCGGCCAGATCGGCATTCCCCGGTATAATATCCCGGGCTTTTATGGCAAGCCTTAGTGCATGATCAAGGTTGTTTTCTTTAATTGCGCGGTCAATCTCTTCTTTAATATCTGCATAAAGCGAGTCAGTAGCTTTCATATCTTCCAGCAGCTTTCCTGCGATCTCCAATTCTTCAGCTTTAAGACCCAGATCAATTGCTTTTTGAAATGCTTCAGCAGCTTTTTCAAGGTTCTGTTCCCTGTAAAGGATCATTCCCAGGTGATAATGGTAAACAGGGTTGTTTTGCATTAAACTAATAGCATCATTGACATGCTTCTTAGCAAGAAGGAATGACCCCATTTTATAATAGACCCATCCAAGAGTATCGGCCGCATCAGGGTTTTCAGGCAGCAGTTCATTAGCTTTTGTGGCCATGACGAGTGCGCGGTCTAAATTCTGATCCATTTCAGTGTAGAGATAAGCAAGATCATTTGCCGCAGGACCATAGGACCCGTTGATCCGGATAATAGTTTCATAAGATTCGGCAGCCTTTTCAAAATCACCCCGACCCTGGTAAATCCTTGCCATATTCATATGGGCATCTATGTTAGCGGGATTTATTTCAATAGCCTTTTGATATATTTTTAAGGCGGCTTCATAATCCTTATTGATCATACGGGACCTTGCCATCATCATAAACGGCTCGTCTGATTCAGGATTTTTTTCATGAAGATCATAAATTATATTTTCTGCCGTGTCGTATTTCTTTTGGCTCAGGTAGACAGCTGCCTTAATAAGACCCGCCTTGAGATTGTCAGGATTTTTTCCAAGAAAATCGTTGCATAGATCAAGGGCCTTTTGATGCTGATTTTTGCTGATATAAATTTTTACGATTTCCTCCAGGGGCTTAACCGGGTCCGGATAGCTGTTCAGGAGTTCTTTTAAGACCTTCAGGGCATCTTCTGTTTTTCCCTGTGCCCGGTAGATCTCGGCAACTCTAAATCTGACCAGCGGCAGGTCGGGATTTTTCTGGAGCATATATCCATAATCTGCCAAGGCCTCTTCATAGCTTTTCGTTGATAAATAGACCACCGCCCTTAATATTCTTGCCTGAATATTATCAGGCTGTGCTTGCAGTATATTGCCAAGTTCTTCCAGGGCAGATGATAATTTTCCTGTTTTCAAGTAGATATATGCAAGTGTCAATCGGATTTTTGTTGAATCAGGATCTTTCTCAAGTGCCCGCAGCATCTCAGACATGGATATATTGAACTTTTCTTCATCCAGAAAGGTCAGCCCATAATAATAGGCGCCTTCTGCCGATTTCGGGTCCAGATCACGGGCAATGGCAAATTCCTCTCTCGCCTTTTCCCCTTCCCCCTCCTTTCTTAACAATATTCCACGAAGTATATGGCCTTTTGCATATTCAGGATCTTCCTTCAGGATTCCTTCGATGTGTTCAAGGGCTTTATCATAACTACGTTCTACAAGGAGAAGTTCTGCTATTTTTGATTTTACCGGCAGAAGTTTAGGCCATTTATTAATAACTTTTTCATATGTTTCTCTTGCCTCAGTATATTTTTTCAGAAAGATATAATAATCCGCCAGAAGGATCAGGCTTTTCTGGTCATCCGGAGCCAAAGCCACTGCTGACTTGAGGCTGTTAAGCGCAGCTTCGAAGTGTTCCTGTTTATGCTCAATAAAAGCCAGGATCTGCAGGATTTGAGTATTCTTAAGCCCTTTTTTACTTGCCTGTGTTAACAATTCATGTGATTTCTTAAGTTTATTGCTTCTCAAATAATAGCGGGCGGAAGCCAGATAAGAAGATGGATCATCTGGAAATTTTTGTAAAATTTGATCAAGTTGATTTTCAGCCAGAGAAAAAAGTCCGATTTTTTCATATAATCGTGCAAGAAGTATTTGAATATTTATGTCATCCCGGTCAGCGGCGGCTGCTTTTTCCATTAATTTTCGGGCTTCTTCCTTACGGTTGTCGAGAAGCAAAACCCCAACCATGCCTGTTTTAGGCCTCGCATCTCCAGGGTATTCATCTGTGGCCCTTTGAAATATTTTTTTTGCATCTTCCAGCTTACCCGTATTCGAAAGTGAATTTCCCAGTATAAGAAAGTCTTCGAGATATGCTCCAGTCCCCTCCACTATTTGAGAAAACAGCGGTATGGTCTGTTCATAATTTCGGCTTTGATAAAAGATCAGTCCAAGCATCCTTTTGGCTTCGCTAAGAGTTGGATCGTATTTGATGGCCAGTTTTACATGCCTTAGCCCGAGATAGATCTGTTCGGATTTTATATATAGAGAGCCTAACTGGAAATGAGCTTTTGCATGATGGTCATTTCTCTGTATAGCATTCTTAAAATGGATAATTGCCTCATCATATTTTTGCTGTTCAACAGCTTCTATCCCTGACTTGTAATACTTCTCTGCCTTTTCTTTATTATCTTCAGGCAGGGAGCATCCTGATATCAAAGATGCAAAAGGAAAGGTAATTAATATAAAAAATACTACAGGCAAATTTCTTGAAAAGTTGAATAATTTAATTAACAGCATTTACTTTTGCCCCCTGATATGAAAAAGTATTGTTTGAAAATTTATTAATGCTTATTTAAAGGCTGCTATGCTACTATTAATAAGACAGTTATTTTGGTATTTTGTCAACATTCAATATCTTAAAAAATAATTTGACATTACCAAAATGTTGTGATTTAATACTAGCCGTTTTTTGTGGGTTTCTGCAGATATTTAATTCTTGCCCGTTTTGCGGAAGGGTGGTTATGAAAAAGCATAGAACAATTTATATAGTATCGGCGCTTGTCTTCATTGGCTTGGTGTTGTATTCACAAACAATCTTCGCTGCATATATTACATATGAGAATACATATTCTGGGAGTGGCACAGGGTTCTGTAATGATTTTGAGCTGCAGAAGTTCGATTCCTCTCTTGGAACCCTTCAGAGTGTCGTTTTCACATGGGAAGGAACTCTTGATGGGTCTTTGTATGTAGAAAAAATAAGTAGCGGTCGCGGCCACAAGTATACGCTGAATAGCTTCACAGCAAATGTCCAGCTTGATAAACCCGGCTCCGAAGGAGGATTTTGGTCGAATTCAACAGTATCCCCGCCATCACAAACTGTTTCTACTTCATATACCTGGGATGTTGATGCGGTGTTAATAAATGAGGCAATTTCATTTAATGATCCATATGATCTTGAATGGTTTACAGGCTCTGGCGTGTTTAATTTAACACTATCTGGCGGGTATGATTTATCAGGATCGTATAACGGTACTTATTATGAAAATGCTCTTGTTTCCCTTGCTGATGGCCGCGTAACCGTTACATATGAATATGATGGTGGTGGTGCACCAGTTCCTGAACCCAGCACTTTTCTGCTTTTTGGAGCAGGCTTGCTCGGGCTTACAAGGGTGATAAGAAGAAGGATTAAAAAATAGACTTTCAAAGCATATCTGAATCAACAAAAGGCAGTATCCTGCTCGGATACTGCCTTTTTCTTATTTAATCCGCCAGTCAGCCGACCAGCCTAAGGCTGGTAAAAGGCAGACAAGCCCGCCATAAACACGGCGGACAAGCCCGCCATAAACAAGGCGGACGAGTATCCCCGAAGCTTGCTGCGGGGTACTTCATTAGTGTTGTAATTGTGGTTTTGGGTCTTTTTAGCACTTCATCTGGGCAGGAAAGAGATAATCAAAAAAAAGAAACGATTATTCCATCAGAGAATTACCTGTTTTTTCGCCATCTGTTATGCGTAATCCCGAATTTTTTAATTTTGTAGTTTAAGGTCCTGGGGCTAAGTCCGAGCAAGGTTGCAGCATCTTTTTGTATCCAGAGGCAATCTTCCAAAGCCTTTAAAATTATCTCTTTTTCTCCCAGCTTGAGTGATTCTGTGAGATTAGACTCCAGATGCCTTTTCCCAGAAACGGCAGCCCCTATTATGGAAAGATTTTTTTCCTGTACTACAGTTCCCTCCTCAAGAATAACAGCCCGTTCAATTGTATTTGCAAGCTGGCGGATGTTGCCCGGCCATTCATATGATTTGATCCACACCATGCCTGGCTGAGAAAAACCTGATATATTTTTTTTGATATTTCTGCAGATCTTTTCAAGAAGCCAGTATGACAGGGGTTCGATGCACTCCCTGCGCTCTCTGAGGGGGGGAAGCATGACAGAGAGTATGTTTATCCTGTAATAAAGATCTTCACGAAATTTGCCTGCCTCAATCTGTCTGCTTAGGTTGCGGTTTGTTGCAACAATTACCCTGACATCAGAATGAATGGTTTTGTTTCCTCCAAGCCGTTCAAAAGACTTGCCTTCAAGCACCCTCAGTAATTTGGCCTGGAGGGATAGACTGATCTCTCCAATTTCATCCAGAAAAAGGGTGCCGCCTCGTGCCTGCTCAAATCTTCCAATACGCTGTTTGTCCGCACCTGTGAATGCACCCTTTTCATGCCCGAACAGCTCGCTCTCAAGGAGGGTTTCAGGGATATTGGCACAATTTATTGCAATGAAGGGTCTGGTTCGTCTCGGACTGTTGAAATGTATTGTCCCTGCCAGAAAGCTTTTGCCTGTGCCTGTATCCCCTGTCATCAGGATAGTGGAATCAGTCTTTGAAAACTTTTTCAGGGTTTCGATTATCTCTTTCATAACAGGGCTGAAGGCAACAATCCTGTCAAAATCGTAAATGATATCCTGTTCATGCCTCAGATAATTGATCTCGTTTTTAAGGCTCCGGTTCTCCAGGGCCTTTTCTATAACATGCTCTATCTTCGGCCCGGAAAACGGCTTTACTAAAAAGTGAAAGGCCCCCTGCTTGATAACCTTGACAATAAATTCCGCCTTTTCCGTGTCGCTTGTTATTATCACCGGCGTATTGGGCAGGGTCATCTTAATCCAGCTTAGAAGATCAAAAGGGTCTCTTTCAGGAGCTTGAAGATTGAGGATAATTAGGTCAAAATGATTCCATGTAAGCGCTTCGAATATATCCTTCCCATTTGGGTAAAAATATATATTATATGAATTGCCAAGTGCTCCTGAAAAAAACCTTCGCCATTTATCTTCTTTTTCTATAGCTAATATGCTGAACATATCTTCTTTTTATTTGCCAACATAAGGTGAAAAATATTTAGCCCTGAAAGGATACCTGTCATTTTGATCCCCTCCCATGCAGGTTACAGATAATTATAAGTGTCATAATTATGTTTTATTTTATTGAATTGGCTGGTAATTTGTCAATAATAAAGAAATTGGGCGGATTGGTACAGGATATTGAAGCCATCAGGCCCCTGTTTCAAAACAAAAAGTGTAAAATATCTTTACACCTGTTAATTAAATTTACAGGGATTTGACCCTTACCGTCATGCTTAATACATGGAACAACCATGGAAAATTTAATGTTATCGGATACTTAAATTATTGCTGATCGTTCCGGCATGAGTCTTGCTGTCATCTAAAGATACATTGATCCCTCTTTGTCAGAAATAATGGTTGAGGTCTTTTGATGGATAGAAAAAGTGAACATGGATTTACGCTTGTAGAGCTTGTTATAGCTATTGTGGTCATTGCCGTAATGGTTGGCATGGCAGTACCGGCGGTAATTCACTGGCTCCCGGATTACAGATTGAAGAGTGCTGCCAGGCATCTTGTGGCCAATTTTCAGCGGGCGAAAATAGAGGCCGTAAAGAGAAACACCAATATTGTGCTGGAATTCCAACCGGCAGCATTTTCACCGGGAGGTGGAGTCGGCTCATATCTGATATTTGCAGATGACGGATCAGGTGGAGGCGTTGCCGGAGATGACATAAGGAACGGGACCGAACCTGTAATTGCAAGTGTTACAATGCCAAAAAATGTATCCCTCTACAACACGAATTACGGCTCAGATAAGGCCATTTTCAATCCAAGGGGTTTTCCTGCTGGTACAGCAACCAGATTTGTTGAAATGCGAAACAATAATTCAAGGTTTTACAGGACTTCAGTTGCCCCTGTCGGCGGTATTCGGCTTGAAGCAAGCAGCGATGGCGTAACGTGGAAGAACTAATCATGAATAAAGGAAAATTTATCAAACTTGGACACAGGGGGTTTACCCTTATAGAACTTCTTATTTCAATGGCCATAGCCGGTATAGTAACAGCAGCCATATACGCAGCATTTCAAGCCCAGCAGCGCAGTTCTGTCATACAGGAAAACGTAAACCAGATGCAGCAGAACCTGAGGGCTGCCATGGAAATTGTGATAAAAGACGTAAGAATGGCAGGATATGGCAGGCCAAATATCAGCGGGGTCGGAATACTTGATGTCCGCCCTAGGAATAAAGATAATGTTTTTGATGTCACTGTTGACGGGAATGGGGCCATACAATTAAGTGCCGATTTCAACGACAATGGCGCACTTAATTCTGAAGAAACAATTATCTATTCGATATTTGACTCTCCTGTCGGCTCACCTGACGGAAAGCCTGACCTGGCCGGAGAAGTTGGTGGCGGAGGACGTCAGTTACTGGCAGAAGACATAGAGGCCCTTGGTTTTGCCTTTGCCTTTGATGGGGATGGGGATGGAAACATAGACACCTATGATGCTACAGGTATGGTTCCGCTTCCTGCAGATCCTGAACAAAGAAGGCGCATCATCTGGGCTGTTGATTCAAATAATGACAATCAGCTCGACCTGAACCTGGATACCAACCTTGACGGAGTAATAGACGAAAATGATGATGGGGATAATAATGGTCTTATAGAGGGAGTGGCTCTGGCCAGTACTGTTGATCCGGCTGATATCCGGGCTGTTCGTATCTGGATGCTGGCAAGGACAGACAGGCCGGACGACAGGTTCAGAAATCCCGAAACATACGTGGTTGGTCACAAGGTGTCAACCCCCGGCGATAACTATCGGAGAAGGCTTCTGGAAACAATAGTAAGATGCAGAAACCTGGAGTTTTAATATGGACAGAGAGCAGGCGGGACAGCAGGGATTTTCCCTGGTTGAAATAATGATTGCCGTGGCAGTTTTCGCAATAGGCATCCTCGGCGTTGGAGCAATGCAGGTTAAGTCCATTAATACCGATTCCCAATCCTCCAGGATAACTGAGGTTGCGACAACTCTTGAGCAGTTGATGGAAAGGATTACCGCATATGATTATAGCGATTTATGGCTTAATGATACAGACGGCGACGGGACTGGTCAGGATCTTGATAACAACGGGGTCGACGACAGAGATGAAGTAGATCCGCCTCCTGTGCCGCTTTTTAATTTCGGGCTGAATGATACATTTCAGGTTGATCCCGGAACCGGAAATATAATACCCACTGCTGATCATTTCAGGATTATCGGCAATTATACTGTTTACTGGAATGTTGCTGTAGATCAGCCGACAAGGGACCTTAAAACAATAAGGGCAATTATTTTCTGGACCGAAGGCGGAAGGCAAAGACGAATCACCCTTGATTCTGTTAAACCGGCCACCTGAAATATGCCTGGGAAATAATAAAAATGAGGGATAGCTCATGACAGGGAAATACTCAAACAAAAAAGAAGACGGATCAGTCGCGGTCGTCACGCTACTGCTTCTGCTTGCATTAACGTTAATTGGTATCACCGCAATAACAACTTCGACAATCGACATCCAGATTGCAGCAAATGACAGAGAATACAAGACCGCCCTTCACAATGCGGACAGCGGAGCTTTTGCCGTGCCCAAGGTAATTTCACTCGCCATAGACGAAAAAGAAACCCCAGGGGATATCAGCGAAAGCGCGGAAGAAAAAAGGTACGACGCCTTTACTTATATGGATCTGGGCACAGACGACAACGATGGGTCGAACCCAACTTTTTACAGGGAACTTGCAGGCTTTGATAATCATGATGACGATCCTGACATAGAATTCGCACTCAACGGAAATAATATCAACGTCGATATTGCAAGATTAGGTGCGTCACAAATCGGAGGCGGCGGAGCTGAATTTCTGAGCGGATATGAGGGTATTGGTGCCGGCTCATCGGGTGGCATTAGCATTCGTTTTCTTCTTGATTCTTTTGGCACTGCACAGCGTTATACCAGGTCCAACGTGGGTGTGGCTTACAGGAAGGTAGTTGGTATTGCAGGAGGTTTATAATGAAAAAAATATTAGTTCTCAGCATGTTAGTCCTTGCCGTATTTTCAACATCAGGGGTTCGTACCTGCTTTGCAGCTGAACCGCTCATGTCCACATACACCAGTTACCCCATTTTTATGGTGGATTCCGTGACGCCAAACATAATGATAATCCTTGACAATTCAGGCAGTATGAACTTCCAGGCCTATTACGGCGCCTATGACCATACCCACCGATACTACGGTTACTTCGAGCCTTACCAGAAATACTCTTACGCCAGCAACGTGTTTACGAGGAATGCTGCCGGGGGGTGGGACGGTAATTTTTTGAACTGGATGACCATGCGACGTGTAGACATAGCCCGCAAGGTTCTCATGGGAGGACTTGCAACTGCAAGGACGGGCGGTGGAAACCAGACTAACTACGGTGAGACACCTCAGGCAGCAGGCTATGACTATACAAAGACTTATGACGATACGGATGATGTTACCCCCTTTGCCTCAGGCACCAGCCTCGATTATCTGGTTCACGACGGGTATTTTCAGGTAGACGCTGTTGACTATTCCATCAGGGTGCAAAAAGATATGACCCTTCCTGATGAGGCGGATAATTTCGTGGATGGAAATATCTCCGGCGTGCTCCAGAAGGTGGGGGTCAAGGCCAGGTGGGGCAACATGTTCTTCAATTTTGGAACCGGCAGCGGTCAAAGCGGAGGGTCTGTTGCAGCCACCATCGGAACGAACGTGACTTCTCTCATCACTGACCTCCAGAACACGGGATGCGATACATGGACGCCCCTTGCAGAGACCTATTATGTCTGCATGCAGTATTTCATGCAGGAACAGGTTCAGTCAGGCCTTGATTATCCCAACAATGTGGTTCCCTGCAGCAATGAAGGTGATGATCCGTATTACAATGGCACCGAATTTGTGGAATGCGCAAAGTCTTTTGCAATACTTCTCACCGACGGCGCCTCTACTATGGACATGATGATCCCCGCATATCTCAAGGACTATGATGAGAACAAGCCGAATTTCGGTTTCTTTCCTGACTCCGGAAGCTCCTACCTGGTCGATATTGCCCTGTATGCAAGGACAAACGACCTGAGGCCTCCGGGCTCCAAACCAAACGGGGAAGGCCTGCCTGATGAACAGAATCTGATCCTGTACCCTATCTATGCCTTTGGCGATGATCCCCAGGCAAGGCAGCTTATTCAGGCTGCCGCTAAAAACGGCGGCTTTGATGACAGGAACGGCAACAATATCCCTGACCTGCAGGCAGAATGGGACAAGGACGGCGACGGTATCCCTGACAACTATTTCGAGGCAACAGACGGCGCTGAACTGGAGCGAGCGCTGATTCAGGCTATCGATGCCATTCTTGCAAGGGCGGCTGCGGGAACTGCGCTTTCTGTGCTTGCAACATCCGCTGAAGGAGAGGGCAACATTGTGCAGGCCTATTTCAGGCCCCTCATTATTGAGGACATGGAAGAAATAAGGTGGGTAGGCAACCTGCAGTCTCTGTGGGTTGACAAACGAGGGTACATGAGAGAGGATACGAACGGTAATCATGCCCTGGACATTACTGTCGACAAGGTTATAAAATATCACGTTGACGGTGCTGGGAATACTACCATCAGGCGGTTTGATGTGTCAGCGGATGCCCCCTACCCTGATGTAGACAATGATCCTTACGAATCCCTTTATATGGATGAAATCGAACCAATATGGGAGGCTGGCAGGGCCCTGTCCCTGAGATCCCCTGATGACCGTAATATATTCACATTTATTGACAAAAACAACGACAAGGTGGTTGATGAAAGTGTGGCTGACGATCCTTTAGATGATGCGGGCGAGTTAGTCAGGTTTCATATTAACGGCATGTCAGCAATAAAGCCTTATCTTGGTGTCAAGGATAATACTGCATGGGCATATCTGGGCACAACCCATGAAGACAGGGCAAACAACCTGATCCAATTCATCAGGGGCAATGATTCCGGTTATACAGGTACAACGCAGATAAGATCAAGGACCATTGGCGGAGTAGTCAACAGGCTGGGAGACGTTGTTTATTCAACCCCTGTCTCAGTTTCTAAACCGTCTGAAAACCTGGACGTCATCTATTCGGATGAATCGTATCAGCAGTATTACAACGCTTACAAAAACAGGGAAACGGTCATCTATGTGGGCGCAAATGACGGCATGCTCCATGCCTTTACTTCGTGGGAATATAATAAAGCCACAAAACAATTCATAAAACCTGCAGAGTTACAGCCGGACCTGAATATAGGCGACGAGCTGTGGGCATATATCCCCCAGGCCCTGCTCCCGCACCTCAAGTGGCTGCCATCCAAAGAGTACACACACGTCTATTATGTTGATCTTAAGCCCAGGGTTGCAGATGTCCAGGTGTTTTTTGATTCCTATGGTTCACCTATTGATGATGATCACCCGGGCGGGTGGGGAACAGTTTTGATCGGCGGCCTGAACACGGGGGGCAAGAACATACCCGTCACGGATGATTTTGACTATGACGGGGCAACTGCTGACACCCTGAGAAACTTTTCATCCTGCTACTTTGCAATAGACATAACAAAGCCCAGGGAGCCGAAACTCCTTTGGGAAAAGACCTTTGATGGCCTGAATCTGACCACATCCTACCCCACAGTTCTTAAGGTGAAGGACAAATGGTTTGCGGCCTTCGGCTCCGGCCCGTCAGATTATGACGGCAGCAGCGGCAATAAGGGACACATATTTGTCGTGGATGTCCTGTCCGGAATACCTTATCGGGACGGAACAAATGACTGGCTCTTTCAAACAGGTGAAAATGGGGCCTTTATGAGTGCACCTGTAAGTTTTGACAAGAATCTTAATTATAGTGTCGACGGCATATATATCGGACAGGCATACGGTACCTCCGGGGCAATTTACAAGGTAACCATTCCCTGGGTCGGCACAGGTAATTATGGGAATTCTGACACAGGTGAGTATATAGATGATCCCAATCAGTGGACAGCCCATAAGCTTTTTTCGTCACCTGCGCCGGTAATCGCATCTCCTACGCTGAGTATGGATTTTAAAGACAATGTATGGGTGTATTTCGGCACGGGCCGCTATATCAGCGAGGCAGACAAGTTAAGCACTCAGCAGCAGTACTTCTTCGGGATCAAAGACCCGTTTTTTAATGAAGACCGAACTGCAAATTACCTAAATTATTCGGCTCCTCTCACGCTTCAAAAAACCGATCTGTTTGATGCGGACCCCTATGATGTCGCTTTGAACAAAAAGGTATATATTAACGGCTCGCTCCTGGACGTGACAGGAGAGGAGGATGTGTATAAATTTTCGAATTTTGTGGAATGGGCACAGAAAAAGAACGGATGGTTCAGATCTTTGGAGGTGAAGGTCTCCGGCCCTTCTGAGCGTGTACTTAACAAACCCGTTGTCTTTGGGGGTCTTGTTCTCTCACCGGCTTTCGTACCAAACGACGATATATGCAGTTTCGGAGGCGACAGCTTTATGTATGCCTTTTACTTTGAGACCGGCACGGCTTATCCAAAGAAGGTATTTAAAGAGGGCACAGAGCTTATAACAGTTGATGGCGGGACGGCGGAGATAGTATTGGACAGGGCAGGCCTCGGATTAGGCCTTGCATCGAGCGCCAGCATCCATGTGGGAAAGGAGTCAGGTTCCAAGTTGCTTGTTCAGCAGAGCACAGGGGCTGTTGTGGAAGTTGAAGCTGATACCGCCCTTAACGTAAAAAGCGGCCTGACGTCCTGGATTGAAAGATAGGGGGAATTATGCATTATCTGCCTTTTAGCCGGGGCGGGAAAGATCTTATTGAAGAACAAAGAAGAAAGTGGTAAGGAGCTGGAAATGAATTTAAATAAATCAATAAGCCCTGTTATTAACAGAAACTTTTGCACTGGGGTCGGCCTTTGCCTGGTTTTTTTCATCCTGCTCTGCACATCTTCTGTATCAGGAGATATGGCAAACTCCGCCCCCATGAATATCGTCGGGAAAGGGCCTTCCCATATTATTGTCTCCGCAGAACGTCATTACCGCGTGACGGATCAAACCTTAATCCTGGATCTCAGGAAGAAAAAGATCAAGCTGACGGATCTGCCTGTTCCGTGCGAGGCCGTTATTGAATACAGGCTGGTTATGGATCAGGATCCCATATGCCAGAAGATTGAGGTGAGGAGCACTAAGGTCGATGCAAAGGCACGTGCTGCTTCATCCGAAAAATAGTGAAAACCGATTAAATTTCGGGTGCACACTATCTCTCCCTGAAGCACCAGAACGGGTATTCTAGTACATAGTCTGCAATTTTGCCCGGGCTGTTCTCCCTGCTCGCGGCCAGCCATAGTGTGGTCTTTCTCTCGCTTATCGATATCGGGTCCATGGGGTCCCAGTCAGGCAGAAGTATCATCGCATTATCGGCGCTGTATTCAATATCGCCTGATTCCTTGAACGATGCAAGATCAGGCCTTTCTCCGTAGTGCCCGTCTTCGCCCCGTGAAAGTTCGGAGACAACAAGAAACGAGACGTTCTGCTCATCGCGGATCGCCTCCATTTGACGGAGCCATGCATCTATTCCGGTTCTCCGTTCCGAGAGCTTTTTGAAGGGCAGTTTGTGAAGGCTGTCAATGACCACCACAGCATGATTTCTTCTCGTCTCGCGCTGAAGAAAGTCAATCTGCCTCCTCATTATATCGGGTTCCAGTTTTCTGTCCGTAACCACCCTGAAATAGTTCAGCATATCTTCAAAATCCGACCTGGCCTTTTCCAGCCTTTCTGAATCTTCCTTTCCCTGCTCCTTCATGAGAATATCCTGCTCCGGCATCCTGCTCAGGCGGCATAATATCCTCATATAAAGCCTCTGCCTGCCGTTTTCAAAATCATAATATACGACAGGGGTCCTGCCCCTTGCCATCTCGGATGAGATCTGCAGAAAAAAACAGGACTTCCCCGCCTTGGGCGGTCCTCCCATGATATTTATCCCGTTTATTTCGTTAAGGGCATTGTCCATCTTTTCAAATCCTGAACTCAATCCGGATATCTTTTCTGCTTTTCCTTTTTCTATGGAATCAAAAAATCTCCTGTGTTCTTTTTCAGGAGCTGAAAAGGGGGAAAACGCCTTCGATGACTTAATCATCAGAGAGAACGCAGCCCTGAATCCTTCGCCCTTATCTGCTGCCAGATGGCTCAGGCTGTAACCCCTGTTCAGATGTGCCGGCCATTTTATGATCCTTGCCTTATACCCTAGCCTGGTTGCGAAGGATCTGGCTGAAACATCCGCTTCAGGGGAATTATTCATAACCAGAAAGACATGTTTGATGAAGCCTATTCTTTCCAGGTTCAGTGCTTCCAGGTCAGAGGCGTAGGGAACAGCTATTCCGGGATAGCCAAGTGTCTTGAGTGTGAGCAGGTTTTTTTCTCCCTCCACGATAAACAGCGCCCCGTCCTCGCATCTTTCAATTTCCTGTGCATTGAACAGCCTGTATTCTTCTGCGAAAAAGGCCTCCTCTCCATGCCAGAAGAAGTCTTCTTCCCTTGCCGGCAATACGCATCTCGCGGCATAGCAGTTTCCGTCTTCCAGAAAATAGGGGTATACAATATATCTCCCGTTGTAACCTGTCTTCATTTCTTTAAGGACAGCCTCAGATATTCCGAATTTCCTGAAATGTTCAAAGGTTTCCTTATCCATCATGGACATGTACCTTTTGATTTCAGTATTCAGGTTCCTGGGCGGGTAGGCAATATCAAGGGCATAGGGCTCCCTGTCGGGGTCATAACCCGGAACATCCCATGGGTCCAGCCCCATAAGCCGGCCAAAATACAATGGGAAGCCGCCCGGAATACACCTGCTGGAACACTGGAAATAACCCGCGAAAAAACTCTCAGGGTTAAGATGGACCGCAATTATGCCCATCCTTTCCATGCCATGGTGCGAACAGAACGGACACGGCGCTTTTAGAATACTGCCTTCCATCTTTGCACCGGGTATGTGTTTAATATAGAATTCTTTAATCCTGTTATCCGAGTCCATGCTTATATCCCGCCTTTGCCTGTAAGTGAGGGCCTTGCCCCTGAATTGCCCCGAATTATTTCATTATCTCTTATTCCCCGCCCGGGCACAGTGCCGGAAAAAACCGCCCGTTGACAGGTAATAATATGAATAATGTATAATATCAAATAGTAGTATAGATAACAAATGATTACATAACAAAACAAAAATGCCCTTGATTACTTGGAATACAATGATAAAATAAAAGTAACTACTCAGGTAGGCACAGAGCACCAAATGCACAAAGTCAATAGATCTGAAGAGATTAGGTTGCTTAAGTTTCTCTAAGATGTTTACAAAGCGGTATTTGGACAGGTTGTATCCTGCAATTCCGATCGTATTCATAAAACTTTGTGCCTATGTGCCTTTGTCTCTTTGTGCCTGAATAGTTACAAATAATAAAAATTTATGAGTCTGGCCCTGCCTGATTCGGCAAGGGTTTCATTAAAAATACGGGGCTTTAAAAAAGACTTGATTTTTAAGGTGTATTGACTACCTCCATCTGCCGGGTTCTATATGTACAAATATAAAGACAATCCATTTTCCCCTGAAAGTGTCTGCCAGATCCTTTTAAAGAAAAATCTTATCACGGCCGAGCAGAAAAAAGAGATTTTAAGAAAAAGGATAAGCCTTCAAAATAAGCTCGAAAGACTGCATGCAATGCGCCAGGCATCTTCTTCATCCAGGGTGAGGGCCTCCAGCTCTGTAAACATAGTTGATGTAATTGTTTCTTTAAACCTGGAAAGAGCAGATAACCGGGAAACCGAACTGGACGAAGAGACTATCTATCAGGCCCTGGCCAGCGAATGGGGAATTGCGTTCACTAAGATCAACCCCCTGAACCTTGATTTGAACCTTGTTACAGGTACGATACCACATACCTTTGCCATGAAGCATCTCGCCCTTCCAGTTGCGGAAAAGGACAAGGTACTTACCATCGCCATGTCCAACCCCTTCAACGTCGAGGTACTTGAAGACATATCTCGTGTCAGCCATATGAAGGCGGTACCCGTCGTCAGTCCAAAGAGTGATATTATCAAGCTCATTAATGAATTTTTCGGTTTCAAAAGGTCAATATCCGCCGCTGAAGATCAATTTACCGGGCCTTCGGTTGATCTCGGCAATCTGGAACAATATGTAAAACTAAAATCAGCAGATGAGCTCCCGTCAAACGACCAGCATATAGTCAATGCCGTAAACCATCTTTTGAGCTATGCCTTTGACCAGAGGGCCAGTGATATTCATATTGAGCCGAAAAGGGATGTGAGTATGGTCAGGATGCGTATCGACGGTATTCTGCATACTGTTTACCGCCTTCCCAAAAAAGTGCATCCTGCAATCCTGAGTCGGATAAAAAATCTGTCGCGGCTTGATATGGCTGAAAAGAGAAGGCCTCAGGACGGAAGGATAAAGACGGATAAGGGCGGTGTTGAAGCAGAGATAAGGGTCTCAACAGTTCCCGTAGCATTCGGTGAAAAGGTTGTAATGAGAATAATGGATCCCGAGGTGCTTTTTCAGGACCTTGAAAGGCTTGGTTTTGCAGCCACCGACCTTATTCGATACAAGCAGATCGTCAGCATGCCTCATGGAATTTTTCTTGTCTGCGGGCCTACCGGGAGCGGTAAATCGACAACTCTTTATTCAACGCTTCGATACCTGTCAACTCCAGGGATAAACATTACTACAGTTGAAGACCCTATAGAAATGGTCCATGAGGAATTTAATCAGATCGGGGTGCAGCCTGTGGTAGGAATAACCTTTGCCAACATCATGAGAAATATCCTCAGACAGGACCCTGATATCATTATGATCGGCGAAATGAGAGATTTTGAAACTGCGGAAAATGCTGTCCAGGCAGCATTGACCGGGCATCTGGTTTTATCAACCCTGCATACCAATGATGCTCCGTCAGCTGTTACGAGGCTCCTTGACCTCGGAGTGCCATCATTTCTCGTCCAGGCAACAGTCATCGGAGTAATGGCACAGAGATTAGTCCGCAGGATTTGCCCGAATTGCAGGGAATCATTTGAAATTGATTCAAGGGAACTGACCTCACTGGGACTGGATCTCGGCAAGGAAGGGAAAATAACCCTTTACCGGGGGAAAGGCTGTATCAAGTGCCGGGGTACGGGGTTTTTTGGAAGAAGCGGGATCCTTGAGGTCCTTCCCTTCACGGAGTCCATCAAAAAAATAATAACAAGGGAAGCGGATCAGGAAGCTATTCGCATACAGGCAAGGAGAGAGGGCATGGTGACTCTCAGGGAAAATGCAATAAAAAAAGTTCTTGAGGGGAAGACGACCTATGAAGAAGCCCTGAGGGTAACATGGGAACATCTGTAGAAGGGACCTTTTATGCTTGTTCATTTGCATATCAGCAATTTTGCAATTATTAAGAAAGTTGAAATAACCCTTAGGGATGGCCTTAATATACTCTCAGGAGAGACCGGCGCAGGAAAATCAATTATTATTAATGCGGTCAATCTGATCCTGGGCGGGAGGGCGACATCTGACCTAATCCGCAGCGGATGCGCGGATGCCAGGGTGGAAGCTGTCTTTTTATTCCCTGAAAATGAAATGTTAAGCAATATGCTTTCTGAACTTGGTTTTCCATTTGATGGGGAGCTTGTTATCAAAAGGACAGTCACCCGGGAAGGCAGAAACAAAATAGCCATAAATGATTCCATTGCGACATTGCAGACCTTATCCCGTTTGGGTGCTATGCTGATAAGCATATCCGGTCAGCATGAGCATCAGCTGCTGTTAAAACCAGAAAACCATATCTATCTGCTGGATGATTTCGGGGGGCTTTCTGATTACCGGCATGAGCTTGGCACTATAGTCAACAGGTACAATGCCTTAAAAGAAGAATCGAGAATTTTAGAGGATGAGATCAGGGGCTTAAATGAAAGGGAGGAGTTAGCCCAGTTCCAGTTGCAGGAAATCGAGAATGCAGTTATCAGCCCTGGTGAAGACGAGAAGCTTGTTCAGGAGAAAATACGATTACAGCATGCTGAAGAATTACAGGCAATTGTTTCAGAAGGTTATCAACTCCTTTATGAAAAAAACGATTCCGCACTCACTGTCCTGTCCCAATGCGCAAAGAAAATTGAAAGGGCGGCTGCAATAGACAGACGAATTGAATCCGTAAGAGATATGCTTGATGATATACAGGTTAAACTGGAGGATGTATCTTTTGAATTGAGGGATATTCGTGAGACAATTCAAATCGATCCATACAGGCTGAATGAGCTGATAGAGAGGCTGGATATATTAAACAGGTTAAAAAGGAAGTATGGTTCCACCCTGGAAGATGTCCTCGGTTTCAAGGATAAGCTGACTTCAAGGATGTCTGATCTGGACCAGAAAAGGGAAGGCCTGGCTCAAAAGAAAAAAGGACAGCTTGAGTTAGAGAAAATAATTTCACAAAAGTCAGATGAGCTTTCAAAAAAAAGAAAAGATGCAGCTCTTGTCCTGGAAAAGGCAGTAGAAAAGGAGCTGCACCAGCTTCACATGGCAGAAACGAGATTCAAGGTTGGATTTGGAGAGAAAGGTAAAAAAGCACAAGTGGCAGACATACAGGTCAATGGTTATGATCGAGTGGAATTTATGATTGCTCCAAACGTGGGAGAAGAATTACGGCCTCTCTCAAGGATAGCTTCAGGAGGAGAGCTCTCAAGGATCATGCTGGCTTTAAAAGGGATTCTGGCAAAAACCGCATCGGTTGAAACCGTAATTTTTGATGAAGTCGATTCAGGTATCAGTGGAGCAACAGCAGAGGTCGTAGGGGAAAAACTTCTATCATTGGCCAGATACCATCAGATACTATGCATTACACATCTGCCTCAGATTGCAAGCCAGGGGCGAACCCACTTTCTGGTTAAAAAGGAGATTATTGACGAACGGACTCATACGGTTGTTTCTATCCTGGACCAGGAAGAAAGGATAAAGGAAATAGCACGTCTTTTAGGCGGCAGGGAAATTTCACCACACGCCCTGGCCCACGCTACGGAGATGCTAAACGGCATTTGAAACTGCTTCAAGTTGAAAATATTTTTAACATATCGTCAAGGTTTGAATCTGATTATAAGTCCCGGCATAAAAGGCCCTTCATTTACCG
>DAINAR010000022.1:0-53568 GCA_036733345.1 Deltaproteobacteria bacterium
GGAATAGCCATCCGCTTTAAAATGGAATCACCATCCGGATTCAATGGAATACACAGGATGGATGCTTTAACCAGCTTGGAGGAACTGGCGAATCTATTTCATAACCTAATATTTTAAAAAACAGGAGGTTTAGAAAATGAAAAAAATTGCTAATGTTAAAATCGGAGTGATAGGTCCACTTTTGGGGATAACGATTATGGCCCTGGCGCTGTTCTGTTTCCTGTTGCCTGTGACCGCCGTCGCAGGGGATACGATTACTATGACTTACAGTGGATTTATGCCACCTACGCATTCTCAAAGTAAGGTTGAAGCGGCATGGTGCAAAGAGGTTGAGAAGAGGACGAATGGACGGGTTAAGATAATCCATTACCCGGGACAAACCCTGACCCAGGCTACACAAAATTATCAGGGCGTGAAAGCAGGACTTTCGGATTTGGGATGTTCTGTTCTGCAATATACAAGGGGCAGGTTCCCTTTGATGGATTTTATTAATCTCCCATTAGGTTATCCTAGCGGACAAGTTGCGACGGCCCTCATTAATGAGGTATATGATAAATTTAAGCCAAAAGAATTAGATGAGGTTAAGGTACTCTATTTTCATGCCCATGGGCCTGGATTTATACACACGAAAGGGAAAGCTGTCCATACAATGGAGGATTTGAAGGGGCTTAAAATCCGTTCCCATGGCCCTACAGCTACCATGATCCAGTGCCTGGGAGGTACACCTACAGCTTTTCCCATGAATGAATTGTATCAATCCCTTCAAAAAGGGGTTGTACAGGGTGGGATATATCCACTGGAATCCAATAAGGGATGGAAGATGGCAGAGGTTACGGATTATGTCATCGCCTGCTATCCCACTGCTTACTCCTTGGGCTTTTATATTGTCATGAACAAAGACAAATGGAATGCCCTGCCTGACGAAGACAAAAAAATTATCGAAGAGATCAATAGCGAATGGATCTTCAAGCATGGCAAGGCATGGGAAACCGCTGCATTTGAGGGCATCAGTTTCCTTCTTCAACACGGTAATAGCATGATCGGCATTGGCCCCAAAGAAGCTAATCGATGGACAGAAGCAGTAAAGCCAGTGTTGCAGAACTACATTGATGAGACTGAAAAACAGGGCCTTCCGGGCAAAGAAGTGCTTGCTTATGTGTCATCACGGCTGGATGATTTTCAAAAAGGAAAATTTAATAGCAAATATATGGAAAAATAGTAACAGAAGCTGTTCCAAGCCGACAAAACGCGAGATTTGAAATAATTATAATACGTTCTTTTGCCACTGAGCTGCAGGGAGCACAAAGATTTTTATTGTCTCGATATCAACATATCATCAAATAGAATTAAAATTTTACATCTTCTCCCCAGTGACTCAGTGGCAAAAAAATTGTCATATTGAAAAGCTTTAGGAAATATTACTATACGGGAAAACTTTTTACCGGGTTCACAGGAGGAAATCATGAAAATCGTAAAATGGCTGTCGGATATCCTTAAAAAGGCGGGGGGTGTGTGCTTAGTCGGCATGATGCTTCTTACATGCGCCGATGTGGTGAGCAGTTTTTTTGGATATCCGCTTCTTGGATCCGAAGAAGTGGCTGGCATGATGGCTTTCTTACTGTTGTCGTTTACACTACCTTCAGCGGAACTTGAAAAGGCGCATGTGGGTGTTGACCTCCTCCACATGCGATTGAGTCCGCGCGTTAGGAATATAAATGATTGTGTGGTTGCTTTTGTGTCAACAGTAGTTTTCAGTCTTGTGGTATGGCAGTGTTGGTTATATGCAAATGAAATAGGGGAGTCCGGGCAAGTTTCTACAACTCTTCAGTTTCCCACTTTTTATCTCATATACGGCGTAGCCTTTGCGTGTGCTATCCTTGCGCTGGTCATATTTATGGAATTCTTCATTATCTTAAAAAGGATAAAGACAAAATGAATGAATTTACAATGGTTGGAATTATCGGTATCATTATTTTTATCATTTTACTTTTTACTCGTATGGCGGTCGCATATACCATGGTGTTGGTAGGATTTCTCGGATATTCATACCTTACCAATCTAAAGGCTGGCTTGCGCCTGCTTTCATCAGACATCTACAGTGTTTTTTCATCCTATGGTTTGACTCTGATACCACTGTTTGTTTTTATGGGTTACATCGCTTTTCATTCCGGTGTAAGCAGCCAGCTATATGATGTTTCCAATAAATTCATAGGTAGAGTCAGGGGGGGGCTTGCCATGGCTACAGTAATAGCATGCATGGCCTTTGGCGCAGTTTGCGGCTCCGCTACGGCCACCTCTGCAACTATGGCAACGATTGGTCTTCCCGAGATGAAGCGGTACAATTATGGATCTAAACTCGCCACTGGTTGCGTGGCCGCTGGAGGGGGTATTGGATCTTTAATGCCACCCAGCGTAGTACTCATCGTATATGGCATTTTGACGGAACAATCCATTGGCGAATTGTTCGTGGCAGGAGTTTTTCCAGCTATTTTCGTCACCCTTCTTTTTGTTGGGGCCATTAGAATATATTGCGCTATCAAACCGGATGAGGGGCCTAAAGGAGAAAATTTCACATTCAAAGAGATGATCTATTCTCTAAAAGAACTTTGGGAAACCCTTGCAGTGTTTCTATTTGTTATGGGAGGTCTGGTTACCGGTTTATTTACACCAACAAAGTCAGGCGCAGTTGGGGCCTTTACCATTCTGCTGATCGCCCTGCTACGAGGTAGGATGTCCAGGGAAAATTTTAAAAACGCTATTTACGGCACTCTCAACATATCCTGCATGGTCCTTATGCTTATTGCGGGCGCCACTATTTTTGGCCATTTTCTAGCCTTGTCACAGATCCCCATGGATTTGGCCAACGCCGTCGCCCTTCTCAGTTTGCCATCATGGGCAATTATGGGCTTGATTTGTTTAATCTTTCTTCTGGGTGGATGTTTTATCGATTCACTGGCACTGATTATGCTGACAATACCCATATTTTATCCTATTGTCTTGAATATGGGATATGATCCTATTTGGTTTGGTATCATTATTGTGATGGTTACTCACATGGGTATTATTACCCCTCCTGTGGGCATCACCGTTTACATCGTAAGAGGAATCGCCAAAGATGTTTCCCTCGTAGATGTTTTCAGGGGTGCTTTTCCGTTTCTGCTGGCCCTTATTGTTGGTACGGCGGTAATGATTATCTTCCCAGAAAGCGTAACCTTTGTTCCTGATCTGTTGAAATGATCCATTTTTTGAAAAGAGAATTATTTTGTAAATGGAACATCATAGGATACTAAATGACACCTAGTATGATCAATTTGAAATAAGGAGAGGAATTAATGGGTGAATCCGAATACCTGGATGGCAAGAAAATTTTGATTGTGGATGATGAAGAAGATGTGCTTGAAAGCCTGGAAGAACTACTGCCGATGTGTGTAATTTCAACGGCTTCTAACAGGGAAGAGGCCCTGAATCTAATGGAAACCCAGGCTTTTGATTTGTGCATCCTGGACATCATGGGCGTGGATGGGTATGGCCTTCTGCAAAGGGCAAATGAACGGAAGCTGCTTACTGTGATGCTGACTGCCCATGCCTTTTCCCCCGAAAACACCCTGAAAGCACTGAAAGAAGGCGCTGCCTCCTACCTTCCCAAGGAAAAGATGGATCAAATCGAAGTTTTTCTGAAAGACGTTTTTGAGGCAGAAAAAAAAGGGAAACATCACTGGAGCCGTTGGTTTGAACGGTTAGGATCGTATTACGAAAGAAAATTTGGGACCGATTGGACAGAAGAAAAAGAACTTATGAAAAAATTGATTAGCTATTAATAGCTTTAATTTAATTTGGTTAATTATATCGATATTGGTTTAATTCTTTTAACAGAATAAAGATAAGGAGCAAGCACTATGGTTACAATGTGGAAAATGGAACTTGAGACGTTACCGAGGGAGAAGCTTGAAGAAAGGCAATTGGATCTTTTTAGAAAACAGTTTGCCTATGTCATAAAAAACAGTCCCTTTTATGAGCGAAAGTTTAAAAATGCCGGTGCTGAACCAGAAGACATCAAATCGATTGAAGATATTAGGAAACTTCCCTTTACTACAAAAGCAGAATTGCAAAAGAGTCAGGAAGATTTACCGCCTTTTGGTGACTTTAAATGTATCGATGATAACAAAGCTGCTCGGGTTTTCCAGACTTCTGGGACGACAGGAATTCCCCTCAAGATACCATTAAGTAAAAACGATTGGTTTAATAATTATTATGAACAATTCATGTACTTTACACATGCTTATGATATCAATGAGACTGATATTGCCTTTGTTCCCTTTGCTTATGGGCTTTTTATTGCTTGGTGGGGTCTTCAAGCTGCAATGGAGCAGCAGGGGGTGACCATTGTTCCAGGAGGAGGCCAGGGTTCTGAAGAAAGGATAAGGAACATTATTGATTGGGGAGCGACTGTAGTTTGTGGAACTCCGAGCTACATAATATATCTGGGTGAGTTAGCGAAAAAATTAGATGTGGACCTTCTATCTTCAAAGGTACGTATTGTGGTTACCGCGGGTGAGCCTGGAGCACAGGTACCAGCTACAAAAAATCTCATTGAAAGGCTCTGGGGCGCCAAAAATTATGATGATATAGGCAGTACAGAAATTTCAAATTTCGGATTTGAATGTGTAGCCCAAAAAGGCACACATCTTCTTGAGAGCATGTTTCTGCCAGAAAGTATAGATCCAGAAACTAATGAGCCTGTTGAACCCGGTGAAAATGGGGAACTGGTTTTATCTAACCTTTGTTGTGAAAGTGTGCCCTTGTTGAGATATAAAACAAGAGACTTGGTGAAGTTTGATTACGAAACATGTGACTGCGGAAGAACATTTTTAAGAATGGATGGCGGGGTGCTCGGCAGAGCGGACGATATGTTTCATTTTGCAGGAGTAAATATTTTTCCATCCGCAATAGAGAATCTTTGCAGGCAGCTTCCTGAATTTTCCAGCGAATATCAACTCGTGGTTCCTCCGCAAGGCTCGGGAAAAAGGCTGCTTATCAAAATTGAGCCTGTTTCGGAAGACGTTTCAAATGAAAAAGTTGAAGGGGCTGTTAAAAAATTGAGTGAATCAATAAAATTAAATATAAAAATCACGCCCAACATTAAAATAGTAAAGGTTGGAGAGCTGCCACGATTCATGGGCAAGGCAAAAAGAATTATCAGAGAATAACAATTGGTTACGAAAGAAATTACAATTTGGAGGTTATTTATTTTTTATAGTGTTTGATGTATTTATTGGGGCCGTGATTACTCCTGTCAGTTCACTCTTTATTTGTACTTTAAGCTTTCTATGGTTAGCCCGTTGCGGCGCCAACGATGATGCAGGGGGAATCAAAAGGATTTTAAGAAATACAAATGTTATATAAAAAAATAATAACTAAAAATATCTTTTTAAAAGAAAGGAGGGCATATCTAAATTTTTTCTAAATCAAAAACCAAAATAATGTTTATTTTAAATCTTAAGAATTTACTATCACTTATTATTACATATACATATACAGACAATGGAGGATAAATATGAATGAGAATAGTGTAAGTCATTTGCTGCTTTTACCGCGATTTCAATATAAGGCACCGGAAACACTCGATGAAGTCTGTTCACTTCTTGATCAATATAATGGTAAGGCAAAAGTAATGGCCGGCGGTACGGATCTGCTTGTTTCAATGAAAAAACGAGAGGAGACACCTGAGTATATTATTAGTATTAAAAATATACAGGGTCTTGATTACATAAAATTCAATGAGGGTATTTTAAAAATTGGAGCTATGGCTACCCTTGCTTCAGTAGCTAACTCTGAAATTGTTAATGAAAAATTCGGTGTTTTGGCCATGGCCTGTAAAAAAGTATCAACGCCCCAAGTACGGAATATGGGTACCGTTGCCGGAAATGTAGCCAAAGCAGGGCCATCCCAGGATACAATTCCTGCCTTACTTGCTCTTGAAGCCAAACTCAAGCTTGTAAGGGGTGTTGATGAAAGGATTATTCCAATCAGCGAGTTCTTTACAGGGCCTTTTCAATCAATTCTAGAAAGTAACGAGATACTATCTGAAATTCAAGTCCCGGTTCCTCCGGATAGAAGTGCCGGATGTTATTTGTATAAAACCAAGGGTACCGAGATGGATGAAACCCTTGCAGGTGCTGCTGTAGTGCTCGCCTGTGATTCCTCTAATCAATTATGTGAAGATATCCGTATAGGTTTGACCTCGGTTGCACCATACCCTTTCAGGGCACGAAAAGCTGAAAAAATGCTGCGTGGCAACAAATTAGATGAAAATCTTATAAGAGAAGTCGGGCAGGCTGCCGCAGAAGAAACGAAACCGCGCTCTAGGCCTGAATACAGAAAACGAATGACTTCTATTTTGGTGAGACAGGCAATAACTGAATCGTTGAACAAGATTCAATAGATCTTTATGGATTATAAAGGAGGATACAGTGATAAAGCAAATAGTTAAGTTAAAAGTAAATGGTGAGTTTCATGAAGTGGCCGTCGAGCCGAGAATGACACTTCGTGATGTCTTAAGAGAGTCATTAGGTCTTACCGGAACGAAAAACGGCTGTTCTCTTGGTAATTGCGGGAGCTGCACAGTTTTGTTAGATGGTAAACCAGTCGTATCATGCCTTCTTCTTGCAATTGAGGCTCAAGGCAAGGAAATTCTAACTATTGAAGGTTTATCTGAAAATGGTCAATTGCATCCTGTTCAGCAGGCTTTTATTGATCATAGTGCCCTGCAATGTGGTTTCTGCACCCCCGGTATGGTACTTTCAGCAAAAGCTTTACTTGATAATAACCCTAATCCAACAGAAGATGAGATCAAAGAAGCTATATCTGGAAATTTATGTCGTTGTACAGGCTATGTTGATATTGTTGAAACCATATCTGATGTAAGCAAAGAATTGAAGGAGGATTAGTGATATGAAAGAATATTCTGTTGTCGGGAAACCGCTACCTAGGGTGGATGCGAAAGTAAAAACCACAGGTGAGGCGAAATTTGCCGTTGATATAAAACTTCCAAATATGTTGCACGGCAAGATTCTTAGAAGCCCATATCCGCATGCCAAGATTGTTAAAATTGATACTAGTAAGGCAAAGGCATTGCCTGGGGTCAAGGCTGTAATTACCGGTAAGGATACAGGGTCTGTAAGATTTGGATTTGTTGACACACCTCATTATCCGGCAGATCAATATGCTTTAGCAATAGAAAAGGTACGATATATTGGTGAAGAAGTTGCAGCCGTAGCTGCTGTGGATGAAATTACTGCAGCTGAGGCATTGGAACTGATCGAGATCGAATATGAGGAACTTCCAGCTGTATTTGATCCTGAAGAGGCCCTCAAAGATGGCGCTCCGAGAATTCACGATGATGTTGTGCCCAACACAACATGTGCATGGCAGGACTGGGGTGTTGGAAGGTCTGCCCGGACATTTAAAGTGAAGAATAATATTTGTGCTGAGGTTAGATTCAGTCATGGTGATACAGAAAAGGGTTTTGCTGAATCTGATCATGTTCGTGAGATTCGAACCTATGCTCCTTCAACTCAGCACGCTGCGATGGAACCTCATGTTGCAGTTGCAAGCTACGATTCTGGTTCCGGTAAGCTCGATGTATGGTTAACTCATATGAGCATGGCTGTAAAGCGATACTGGTTGTCCAAGACGCTGGGAATCCCAGAGGGTAAAGTGAGATTAAATCGTTGTTACACTGGTGGGACGTTTGGAGGAAAGATTGATTTGTTCGCTTATGAGTTTTTGGCAGGATTTTTGTCAAGGATGACAGGTCGACCAGTAAAAATAGAACTTTCTCGCCAGGAAACGTTCACTGTGTGCCGAATGAGTCACCGTATGATCTGTAATGTGAAAATAGGGGTCAAAAAGGATGGGCGGATAATGGCACAGCATGTCAAACTCATCAATGACCCGGGGGCTTATCGTGGAAGTTCACCGGTTGTTATGTTTCTTGGTCATTCGTTCAGGAATCCGCTGTACAATATCCCAAATTGGAAACATGAAGGTGTCGGTGTCTATACAAACAAGGCAATATGCATGCCCAAAAGAGGACACGGGAGCCCACAGGTAAGTTTTGCTACGGAGCAGCTTTTGGATATGATTGCAGGGGATATAGGCATGGACCCAGCAGAACTTAGATTGAAAAATGTAAGAAAAACAGGCGATGTTATGCCAAATGGAGATAAAATCGACAGCTGTGGTTTAAGCGTTGGTATTGAAAAAACTGTTAAGGAGAGTGGATGGAAAAAAAAGAGAGGAAAGGGAAGGGATAAGTACCGGGGGGTTGGCATGGCCCTTGCTGGTATGTTTAGCGGTGCTATGTATTATCCCTTTGCCAGCGCTGCAGTCATAAAAATGAATTCGGATAATACTGCAACGCTTTTTACCGGTAGTTCTGAATTCGGTCAAGGATCTGATACTGCAATGTCACAGATCGCTGCTGAGGCATTATGTTTGGAATTGGACGATATTATTTTGGTTTCCGGTGATTCAGAACTTACCCCCATTGATCTTGGGGGATTTGTGAGTTCTGGAACATATGTAACTGGCGAAGCGATAAGAAGAGCTGCTGTAGATGCAAAAAACCAATTACTTGCATGTGCCTCTGAAATATTGAAAGTCCCTGTTGAAAATCTTGAAGCAAAGAATGGCCGTGTGAGTCTTAATGGTTATAAGGATATGCAAGTCACTTACAGTGAAATTGTGCAGCGAAGTATTCAAACAAAAAACGGAGATCCAATCATAGGGAAAGGGCATGCAAAAGCGATTCCTGAGGTTGAATTTTATCCAAGTCTCTCAAAAGGTCAAGGTAGATTTACAGATGCATACGGTTTCAGTGTTAATGTAGCAGAGGTGGAAGTTGACCCGGAAACAGGGGTGATAAAAGTTCTTGGAATGTGGGTTGGAGATGACTGCGGTCAGGCAATCAATCCCAAAAATGTTCATGGACAGTTGATTAGCCAGGCAGTTATGGGGCTGGGAGATGCCCTTTTTGAACAGGTTGAATTTAACAATGGAAAAGTAGCCAATCCTTCATTTGAAGATTACAAGATACCAAGTGTTTATGAGGCGCCGACTTTTTACAATATTAGTACGAATACTTCAGAACCGAAAGGTCCTTATGGTGCTAAAGAGGTGGGAGAATGTTCCCGGGCTTCTGCCGGAATAGCTATTGTTAATGCTGTTGCTGATGCAGTTGGCGGCGTTGAATTTTTGAGATTACCGCTTACTCCAGAAAGGGTCCTTGAAGCTATCGAACGTGCTAAAAAGTAAATTAATGGAATCATGGCCTTATGATATAATATAAACGTTATTTCAATTTCTTTAAAAAAGTGCCCCGCATTAAAATTCGGGGCACTTTTGTCTGTGGGAAGTGGACTGATGAACCTTGCATGGCAAATTATTTGTAAAACCAGCAAATTGGCGATATCAATATGCTGGTTTTTGTACTGCATATTTTGCAAGTCCCTGATTTTAGGAAAAGAAAGCTCAAACTGGCGATAAATGGTCTTTTGCTACTTTCTTGGAGCAGTAAGAATCGGGGTATTAACAGAGTTTACGGTAAGTTTACAAACTTTTATTTGTCGTAGCTTTTCAATAGCGGTCTGAGTGGAGATATTGGAATAACTTATTCGCGATGTCATATATTGCTATAGCTGAAGCGCTATAATTCGGATGAACACATGATCCCTGACCTTTTCTCGGCCCAGTGATAAAACGGCCTTAGTTCAATTCTTTTAAGGTCAATATAGGGAATGCATCCTGCAAGGCAGGACAGCAGCCAGCTCGATATCACAATAATAAAACCCTCTTTATTGCTTATCTTTGTTGTAGACGGTACAAAGATCAGGGGGAATGCTCCGAAGAGTGCTGAAATTACAGAGCTGTAAAGAAGGGGGAAAAATGAAGAGTCCGAGTTGAATGCGGAAATGACGGCGGAAAAAAACAGGAAAATTGCATTGAATAATAAGACGAACCCGATATATCTCAGAATAATATGAGGTCTCATTCCGTTTTTCCAGAAACTCCTGAAATTGCGCATAACTCACGAACTGCAGATGCCAGACAGCTCAGTTCGTCTTTGGTTTCAACAAAAATATCCATGTCATTTCCTGTCTTGATGAAATCCTGAACGCCATTTGTTATTCTGATTATAGGTCGAACCATATAATAATTGACAAAGTAAGAGAATACCAGTGTAAATATAACAGAAGATACGATTGCTACGATTCCGGGCATAATCATCCGGTACGACCTTTTTTCCAACTCCATGGCCGTGCTGTACATGGCTTTATCATTGAGGGTCATAAGTTGATTCACTGAGAGCTTCGCATCAAGGAATGCCTGATGAATTGTCTTATAATACCAGGATAGATTTTCTTCATTTTCACTTTTTAGTATGGACTCTGTCCACGACTCCTTAAAAACCCTGTATCGTTCCTCTATATTGTCAACATAAGTTTGCTCACCGTCCAGCGTCACATTATTCCTGGCTGTTTCGATCCATTCAAGAAATAATCCGTCTCCGGAATCCAAAATTAGCTTGCCCTGTTCTTCATTTCCGGACATGAGAAGCAATATGGCGCTGTCTTCTCTTTCAAGGGCCTCAATCATCATTCTTGCTGCATTTATACTTCGATAATTTTCATCAAGGAGACGTTGAACAGAGGAACCCATGAAAGTCATTTCATATACCGACCATGCGCCTGCGGCAAACAACATTAGAATTAAAATTACAAATCCGGATAGGATTTTTGTTCGTAATCCCATGCTACCCCCAAATATATTTGAGTGAATAAAGTTTTATACCTTAAATGAAGTTCCTGCTTTGGCTTCAACGCTCTTGATTTTTTTCTCAAGGGCATTGCTTACTCCTTTGCGGTAGTCAAACTTCACCTGAAGACTGATTCGGTCGGATTCTTTTTCAAGTGCTTGAAAGCAATCAGTAAGTAAAGACATAAGTTCATCCCATTCTCCTTCAACTACAGTCCCCATGGGATTCAGGCGGTAGTCGAGGCCGCTTTTGTCAACTATGGCAAGAGTCCCTGCAACGTAAGTGCTGAAGCTGGCTCCCTTATCCAGCGGAATTAGAGAAAACTCCATTAAAGTCATTTCATAACCTCAATTTAAAGGGTTTAAGGTTCGTATGTAAAAGAAAAGTTCAGGTGCCATTTTTATACTACTCTTAATCCGGGGAGGTCAATATTTACCTGGTATCATTATTATCATCGCATGGATTTTGTCATATCTTTATTTTATGCCTTGTCACCTTTTAAATAATCGGGTATAAACATCAAAACTACTTATGTAGGCCTTTATTTTCAAGGCGTTATACTTGCGCTAAGATTAGATTTCACTTTTCAGGCTTTTGAATTTTAATTAGGATGCTATTTAAATGGAGCCTGCGATGTTATGTTCTTTTCCCTGTGTTATGGTAATGCTCACCTTTGGCGAACCATATTGGGAATTCTGTGAACAGTTAGAAAAGGAGAAATTATGAAGACTAAAAGCCGTTCAATCGACCAGATGATTCAGGAGCAGGTCCATAAATGGGAAAAAGTTCAAACTGAAGAGAACCAGGAGAAGGCAGTGCATATCCCGGTCATAACCATTTCCAGAGAGCCTGGAAGCCGAGGGAGACTTGTTGCCGAGGGTATTGCCCAGCGGCTGGGCCTGGATGTCCTGCATCTTAAGCTTATTCAGGAAATGGCGGAAAATGCCGAGATAAGAGCAAGCCTTTTTGAGACAATTGATAAAAAGAAGCTTTCATTTATTGATGACTGGATAACTGTTAATGTTAATGAAAGAAATCTATGGCCCAGTGAATCTTTGGGCCGTCTTATGAGAGTTCTGCTTGCTCTTGCAGAAAAAGGGGGAGTTGTCATAGTAGGAGGGGGCGCAAATTTTGTTCTTCATCCGAAAAATACATTCAGGGTCAGGACGGCAGCTCCTTTGGAACTCAGGATTCAAAATCTTATGAATAAGTATGAAATTTCACTTAACGAGGCAAAACGCAGAATTCGCAGGACGGAAACTGATCGCAGATCGTTTGTAAGGAAGAATTTTCATGCTGATATTGCGGATCCTGTAAATTATGACCTTGTGTTAAATACAGGATCATTGAGCATTGAAGCTGCTGTCGGTGCTATTGCCGGTGGAATAGGGGCGTAAATGACCTTTAATATAGTTTGATTGCAATTGCGTAAATAAGGGCACGAAAGATGGATAATGCCCATAGAGTCCAACCCAAAAATAACTTGGTAGGCCTGGAGGGATTCGAACCCACGACCAATTGATTAAGAGTCAACTGCTCTGCCAGCTGAGCTACAGGCCTGTGATATATTTAATTCTATGGCGCGCCCGGCAGGACTCGAACCTGCGACCTACGGGTTCGAAGCCCGGCGCTCTATCCAACTGAGCTACGGGCGCCACTCGAAGGAATTTGTTAACAGGGATTGTATTATTTGTCAATAAATTTTTAATTAGAAATTGCTTGACATGTAACAAATTTTCTATTATTTAAAATTCTTTTAAAATTATTTAGACTTGATCGCCTGATAAAAGTCAAATTCCAGACAGTCTCTAAAAAAGTTCCAGGTTCATTAAATTCAGGGCGGGTCCTTCGATAAGCCTCAAGGAAGATAAACCTGAAAAATGAGGGCTGTTTATATCAAATAGAAATTAGAGCAAATTAAAACTATAATACATGATTGAACTTTTTTGGAAGGCGTCATAGATTTAGGATGTTTTATGAAGACATTTGTTGCAAAAGAAAATGAGATTGACAGGAATTGGTACCTGGTTGATGCAAAGGATAAGATCCTTGGCAGGCTGGCGACACAGATAGCCATGCGTTTAAGAGGTAAGAACAAGCCGATATTCACTCCGCATGCAGATACAGGTGATTTTATTGTTGTAGTAAATGCTGAAAAGATAAAATTGACCGGCAACAAATGGAATGAAAAGGTTTATTACCGGCACAGTGGTTATATGGGAGGTTTAAAGGAGACCCCTGTAAAAAAACTGCTTGAAAAAAATCCGGCTGATATCCTGCGTTTTGCAGTAAAGGGGATGCTTCCCAAAAACAGCCTGGGCCGTCGTCAACTGAAGAAGTTAAAGGTCTATGCTGGAGAAAATCATCCGCATCAGGCACAAAAACTTGAGGAATTGGAGATATAAATGGCAGAAGGACAATTTTATGCCACCGGAAAAAGAAAAACCGCCGTGGCCAGGGTTTGGATGAAGCCTGGTAAAGGCAGAATAGTGGTAAATAAAAAACCCATTGAAGACTACCTGGTTCGGGAATCTGACAGGATAACGGTATTGAAACCCCTTAAACTCATTGATATGCTTGATAAGTTTGATATATATGTAAATGTCCGGGGCGGGGGTATTTTTGGTCAGGCAGGCGCCATCAGGCACGGCATAAGCAGGGCACTTGTTGGATCTGACCCGGCATTGCGTGATTCACTTAAAAAGGAAGGGTTTCTTACGAGAGACTCAAGAATGAAAGAAAGAAAAAAGTATGGACAACCAGGTGCAAGGGCCAGATTTCAATATTCAAAGCGCTAAGTTTTTTTCATACTGTCTTTAGTTTATAATCAAAAGGGGAGGTCATTCTTTGACCCCCCCTTTTTTTTAATGTCTATAAAAAAGCCTTTGGGAAGCTCAAAAAATTTCGGAGAAATGATCAAATGGTCTACAGGAATATCAGATTGATAATGTCCTATGACGGGAGCAACTATCATGGGTGGCAGCGGCAGAAAAACAGTCTGTCAATACAGGAAGTTGTTGAAGAGAAAATAAGAATGATAACCCGAGAACCTGTTAGGCTTATTGCTTCCGGACGAACTGATACCGGGGTGCATGCAATCAACCAGACCTGCAATTTCATGACTCAGTCGGATATCGGAACGGAGGCAATCAAAAAAGGGCTTAATTCACTTCTTCCTGAGGATATTCTAATAAAAAGCGCTGAATATGCCCCACATGATTTCCATGCAAGGATCAGCGCCAAAAGCAAGATATATGAGTACAGGATACTAAATAGAGAACAGCCGGATTTATTCCGGCGGAAATATGTATGGCATATCCGGAGGCCCCTGGACCATGTGAAGATGTCCGAATGCCTTGGAAAAATAATGGGTAAACATGATTTTAGCTCGTTTAAATCTTCAGGAAGCGGTGTTATTAATTCGGTTAGATCAATTATAAGGGCGGAACTTCAAAGAACCGAGAAGCACCTGCTTTTCTTGATTTTTGAGGCGGATGGTTTTTTGAGGCACATGGTTAGAAATATTGTGGGCACAGTTGTTGATGCAGGTTTGGGCAAGATATCTCCGGGCGACTTTAAAGGCATTCTTGAATCGAAAGACCGAACACTGGCGCGGTTTAAGGCACCTGCAGGCGGGCTTTTTCTGATGGAAGTAAAATATTGACGGCCTTTTCTGATCATCATCAAGTTTAGATGACTGAATTGTATTTTTGAGGCTGTCCATTATATACTGAATTATTTATCAGGTCCATACACCGGGGATTTCGGCATTACAGTTTGGGCATCGATTATTTTTGATTTTGTTCTGTGTGACATAGAATCCGTAACGGTCTATTAAGATCTCTCCACATTCGTGGCAGAAGGTATTTTCTCCATTATCTCCCGGAAGGTTTCCAGTATAAACATACTTGAGGCCTGCTTCATATCCGTATTCCCTTGCCCTCCGGATGGTCTCTGCGGATGTTGGCGGGATATTCATTAAACGGTAGGTAGGATGAAAGCGACTTATATGCCAGGGTATGGATGGATCCAGATTCGCTAAAAATCCGGCAATACTCTTCAATTCCTCTTCCGAATCATTAAGGCCTGGAATCAACAGCGTGGTAACCTCCAGCCAAATACCCATTTTATTAATTGTCTCAAGGGTTTTTAATACGGGCTCAAGCCTCCCTCCGCATTGCTGTTTGTAAAACTCATCGCTGAAGGCCTTCAGGTCAATATTGGCGGCATGCAGATCAGGGTATATTTCCTTCAGGCAATCTTCAGTCATATATCCATTTGAAACAAAAACGTTTTTTAATCCCTTCAAAACTGCATATCGAGCAGTATCAAGTGAAAGCTCAAAATAGACAGTCGGTTCGGTATATGTGTAAGAGATGGTAGCTGAGCGAGTATTCAATGCTTCTTCAACAATTTGTTCAGGTTTCATCTCTTTACCCATTATTCTGCCATAATCTGAAGGCAACTGGGAAATATCGGAATTCTGGCAGAATGAACACTTAAAGTTGCAGCCAGCTGTTGCTATTGAATAGGAGGAAGTGCCTGGAAGAAAATGAAAAAGAGGTTTTTTTTCAATGGGATCACAGTGCGAGGCTATTATTTTATCATATACCAGGCTAACGAGTATGCCTGACCGGTTTTCCCGAACTCCGCAAATTCCTTTAGCCCCGTCTTTTATCAGGCATTTATGACTGCATAAAAAACACCTGACCCTTTTGTTTTCAAGTTTTTCATAAAGGTAGGCTTCTTTCATCTTTATACGCTCCGTCAGTTCGGTTCAGGTCACCAAGAGTTCTAACTCCTACTAATGACTGGCGTGTTTTTTTCAGCTTTGACCTGAGCAGAAGATTATCAGTTTTATATTTGTAAACTATCCTGGCTGACATGCCAAGAAATGGGCTGAAAGGAGAATTTATTGCCTTCAGATCTATACTTGAAAAAGGATACATGTTTTCCAGCAGGGTTGAATCTTTTTTGATGCTGCACCAGGAGATCGGCACAGGACCGTATGCCCTTTTTAAAAGAGATTTCAGCTGCCATAAATTATAGAATTTTGCATTGTTAAAAAGATTATTCCCCATACATCCCTGGATTTTATTACGGAGACCGGTCCAGGAGATGCTGTTAATGACCCCAATGAATACCTTTTTGTTGGTAACCCTGCCTGCTTCTTTAAGGGCCTGAAGAGGGTCATCCAGAAATTCAAGTGAATTGATAAAAACAGCAAAATCAAATTCGTTATCATCAAAAGGCAGGTCTTCAGCCCGGCCGGTTTTAAAAGTGCAGCGTTGCCCCAGTCGTAATCTGGCCTTATCCACCATGTTCGGAGAGGCATCTATCCCGGTTAGATCCAGCCCAAGTTTATTAAAGATAATTAGATGATTCCCGGTTCCACATCCTATATCAAGTATTCTTTCTCCCGGCCTGGGATCGAGCAATTTCTTTATAAGCCACTCTATTGATTTGTCAATAATCCGCCCCTGGGGTGTTTGATACCAGGACTCATATAACTTATTAATATTTTTATCAAAAATGAGTCCCATTGCATTTAGAGAAAATAACTGTTGATTTTTATTTCACTTAATACTGTTCGGAGTTTATATCATTACTTCAATCCGCCAGCCAGCCAACCAGCCGAAGGCTGGTAAAAGGATGGTAAACCATCCAGAGGCTGGTAAACCATCCAGAGGCTGGTGAAAGGCGGACGAGGGTTCGATCCTGCCTCAGGCAGACAAGTCCCCGCCCCTTGGGGCGTTCAATGCTTTTTAAGATTCCCCCTAGCTTGCTGCGGGGTAGTTCATTTAGTCTGTGGAAAAAGGCAATTTTCAGCACTGCTTGAAATTAACAGGGTTATAATGGCATTTTTGTACTTGTCGTAACGGGTAAAATATTAAGCATATTATTTAAATTTATGATATATGATTATGGGAAATATTTAAAGGAAAAGTTTTGTGCCTGCGGACACCTATTTATTAAGTCAGATTAAATTTTCCTTGACCTGGTATGGACATCAAGGCAGATTGCCATACAATAAACTCTAATTATATGGAGCGTCAAATATGAAATATAAAACTGTCATGGGCATTGTTGCCAGTCTTTTTCTTTTCTGTTCAATATCCACAGCTGATGATCATGTAAAACAAATACAAGGGTCACCAAAAGCCTTTGTTCAAGAACCGCAATACAATTTTGTTAATGCTGTGGAAGGCACTGTACTTGAGCACAGTTTCATTATTCAGAATAAGGGTACTGCAGAACTGAATATTCTTAAGGTAGGCACAGGATGAGGATGTGCGGCTGCCTCTTTTACAAGGCAAGTTCCCGCCGGCGGCGAGGGAAAAGTATCCATAAAGGTAAATACAAGCGGTTATGGAGGCAGGACTCTCAAAAAAAGTGTTACATTGAGTACTGATGATCCGAATAATCCCCGTATTATACTGAATATCGAAGGTATGGTAGAAAAGTTTGCGGTAATTTCCCCAAACTATGTGAGATTGCGGGGAAGCTCGATAGAGGAAATTATCAGCAAAGTAAACATAATAGCAGAAGAAAAATATCCTTTTTCCATCACCGAGGCCAGGGCCAAAGATGGCAGTAATATTCATGTTGAGATGGAAGAGTTAAAGGAAGAGGGGAAAAAGGGCTATATTCTGACTGTAAAAAATATCAAAATGGATGGCGGCAGATATAACGATACCATTGTTTTGAAAACAACAAGCAAAATCCGTCCAGAAATCACAATTGGCGTCAGCGGTTTCATAACTGCACCTCAAATTGCAGAGATATCCCCCAGGTCAGTGTCTTTGTTTGGTATGGTCGGGCAATCAATAAAGGCCTATGTTACGATTATACCTCTGAAAGAATTCCCTTTCAAAATAGTTGAGGTTAAAGCCAGAGACGGAAGGAATATAAATGTAAAATTGGAAGACAGTGAGAAGGAAGGTAAAAACAGTTATATACTGACTGTTAATAATATCAAAGAGGATAATGGTCGCTATAGAGATACCATTGTTCTAAAAACCACAAGCGAAGTATATCCTGAAATAGTAATTGGAGTTAACGGCTGGATAAAGGCACCTTAGATTGCAACTATTTTTCCAGAGTCGGTAATCCTGAATTTTTTTTGAATTTCAGCCTTACTGGCGACAAATCAATCTTAAATTGTTTTCGAATTTGATTGACCAGAAATCTTTCATAAGAGAAATGTATCATTTCGGGCCTGTTTACGAATACAACAAATGTTGGAGGTTTGGTTCGTACCTGTGTGGCATATAAAAATTTCAGCCTGCTTCGCCCTGCTCTCGGGGGTGGATGTTTTTCTATCATTTGCTTTATGGCAGTGTTAACTGACGATGTTGCGATCCTTTGAGAAAACTGCAAATAGATCGAGTCAATTTTTTCGAAAATTTTCATCACACGTTCGCCCGTAAGCGCTGAAAGATTGACCCTCGGTGCGAAAGAAATAAAATTCAATTGCCTGTCTATTTCGTTATCCAGTATTTTTATTTCTCTCATATTGCCCTTGATCAAATCCCATTTGTTGACAGCCAGAACTATGCCTTTTGCCTGTTCAAAGGCGTAGCCGCAAATTCGGGCGTCCTGTTCTGTTACCCCTTTTGTTGCATCCAGCAGGATAATAGCAATATGGCATCGATCAATACTTTTGAGCGCCTTAATTATTGAAAATTTCTCAATCTTTTCTTTAACCTTCGCCTTTTTTCTAATTCCGGCCGTATCAATAAAGAGATAATCTTTCCCATGACAGGAAAAAGGTGTATCTACTGCATCGCGTGTTGTGCCTGGCAGGTCACTGACAACGAGTCGTTCTATTCCTGTAATCCGGTTAATGAGTGAGGATTTGCCTGCATTTGGCTTGCCGAGAACAGCAATTCTAATCTGGTTGTCATCGGGCTTTATCTCTTCTGATGCGGGGAGACCGATTGTAAGGGCTTGCATAAGACCTGCAACACCATATCCATGTGCAGCTGACAGGGGATAGACAGATTCCATGCCCAAGCTGTAAAAATCAAGGCTCAATTGATCATGTTCAGGGCTGTCAATTTTGTTTACTGCGACAAAGGTTTTTTTTTGGCTTCGGCGTAAGATATTTGCTATTTCTTCGTCTCCAGGCATCAAACCCTGTCGGCCATCAACCATGAATACTATTCTATCGGCTTCATTTATGGCCTTTTTTACCTGTTCACTCATTTTCTGCCTCAAGGGATCATCCCCTGTGTCATCAAAACCTCCTGTATCAACAAGTGTAAATGGAATTCCTTCAAAGGAAACAGGGGCATAGAGGCGGTCTCTCGTAATGCCGGGACGATCGTCAACCAGTGCCCTCCTTGATCTTGAGATGCGATTAAATAAAGTGGACTTGCCGACATTCGGTCGTCCGACTATGGCTATAATTGCAGGCATGTCATATAAAACATAATAAATACTGGGTTAGATAACGACTAAACATAAATAATTCAAAACCTGATTCTACTGTTTTAATTAATAACGGATAGAAAAGCATTCAAAATTACAGTATCTTAAATTGGGGACTAATAGTAGCTGTTTTTTAAAAAAAGAGTCAAAATGATTTTTTTTCGTACAAGAAATCTATTATGAATATATGGCATAATTTTATTACTTGACTAATAATCATAAATGTGGGTAGTCGTTCCTGACAATTATTTTCATTTAAATCTCTAAAAAGAAGTTGAGTGTTATGGTTAAGAAATATCGCGTGATATTCAAGGGACTGAATAAAAGCGATGAAGAATTTAAGGAGAGAATGTATCGGATGGGGGTCCCTTCTGAAACTTTAGATGAAATTGTCAGGAGGGCGCCTGTTGTAATAAAGAAGGATGTTACATTGAAATATGCAAGGCAATATGCTGATGCAGTTCAGGAAGCAGGGGGTATTATTAAAATCCAGGAGTGCGGGTGGTTTGAAGAAGAAAAGCACTTTAATCAATCTACGCGGATTATTTCCTTAGAGGATTTTAGAATGTGTCCTGAATGCGGTTACAAGCAGCCGAAGAAAAATAAATGTGTAAAGTGCGGCTGCAGTTTAGCAGATTCCAGTAACTGAAAACGTGTGTTTTTAAATGAAAGTAAAAATAGTTTCAGTCAGGACAAATCGTAACCGGGAATGTTCGCCACCCCTTTTGGTTTTAATCGCAGTATTCAGCCCTATTCAATTACTTTATAGACTTTGTCGTGTTCTCTGACTCTTTCCTTAACCTTCAGTCCTATGAGGTCGCCTGCCTTTGCTTCATCAACACTCTGGTTATCGATTTCCATGCTCAAAACTTCTTCGGTAAAATCTGTGGTATGACCTTTGTATCTCAATATGTCACCTTTTTTTATAGTTCCGCTGGTGATTTCAAGGGCTGCGACACTGGGCTTTGAAAAAAATTTTACCACAACAGCAACCTGTTCCTCGGACATGATTATACCTCCTAAGTTATCTAACAGATTTGACGATAATTATGACGAAAGATAGCCTGTTTGGGTAATCTTGTCAAGAAATCATTGGAAAAAGCGGATTGTTGTTGCCGCATTTAAAAAATTTGTTTAATATCAGCGCATGAAATCTATGGAAGAATACAAAAAAAGATTCAGCAGGGTCCTGGCTGAGACCGGAGCGCTTTTTTTTGCTGAAAAACTTATATTAAAGGATGGTCGCCCTACTCCATATTTTGTTAATATGGCCATGTTCAGGACAGGAAGATTGAGCCTTGAAATGGGGCGGATTTTTGCCGGCATGATTGTATCTCGCGGTATTGTTAATGACGTGGATATAATTTTAGGGCCTTCCTACAAGGGGAGCGCTATTGCTCTTGCGACTTCAATAGCCCTTTGGGAGGATTACGGATATGATCTTCTCTTTGAATATGATAGAAAGGAAGCAAAAACACATGGTGAAGCGACAGCAGTGAAGGGTATGTTTGTAAATAACACCTTTTTTAATGATTGCAGGATATTTGTCGTTGATGATGTGGCTACATCCATGGGCACAAAATATGATCTTTTAGACAAGATAAAAGCTGAAGCTCATGACAGGGGCATTGAATGCCGGGTAGCAGGGATTGGGATAGGGATTGACAGAGAACAGACAACTGCAGTTTATGAAAAGGATGGTTCTTTACTCCTCGATCAAAAAGGGGAAAATGCCATTATGGAATTTGTCGATGCCAGCGGTGTGCCTGTCTATTCTGCAGCAAAGATAAGGGAAGTTGTAGGATATCTCTACGAGGAAAAGATCCCGGTGATGATTCAAGGCAGGTTTTCTTTGATAGATGAAAAATTAAAAGACAGATTTGACGATTATTTTAAAACTTACGGAATTGATTAGATTATTTCTGTTTAACCTTAGAGGCTTTTTTTAGGCCTATTATATAATTTTTGCCAATATGTGTGATCCAAATCTTCCTTATATAATCAGGGAGGCCCTGAATACCAGGACCCCGAAGTCAATCTCTGATGATAAGTTTTCTTACAGGCATGCAAGCGTTCTTATTCCGCTTTTTGAAGATGGCGGGATATACAAGATCCTGTTTACAAAAAGGACCGATAAACTCGAAGAGCATAAAGGCCAGATTTCATTTCCAGGCGGTTCAGTAGACAAGAAAGATATATCAGTTGAAGAGACTGCGCTTAGAGAGGCCAGTGAAGAAGTCGGTATTTCAAAAGAGGATGTGGAGATATTGGGTAGAATCGATGATACCCTGACTCTCGTATCCAATTTCGTAGTTCATCCCTTTGTTGGTCTCATTCCTTATCCCTATGACTTTATAATTAACAATGATGAAGTTGAAAGGCTTATTTCGGTGCCACTAAAGGTTTTCCATCCTTCAAGTCCAGCTATTAAAGGGGATACTTTTGAACTGGATGGAAAGATCTATCACACACCAACCTATGAATTTAACAGGGAAATAATCTGGGGTGCCACAGCGAGGATGATGAAGGTCTTTATGGATCTTATCCTTGATAAATTCTCCTTGCCGGAAGAATGTAAATAGTGTAAGAAAAAAAAACTGATCGTCATCAGAAAAAGACTTCATATATCCGGGAAAAGATGTCAATGTGGCTTTATGACGATCCATATAATGATCAAATTTGATGTCGGGACGTGGCTCAGTCTGGTAGAGCACCGCGTTCGGGACGCGGGAGTCGCTGGTTCAAATCCAGTCGTCCCGACCATTTATATCTATTATTAGAATATCTCTAAAGTTTTTTCTTTTAGAGAAATGATCATCTATAAATTTTTTTTCACCTTTCATAAAAACCCGCCGAGAGAGTATAATTTACTTCCTTTTTTTCTTATTTGAGGGCGTTATAATCTTATATCAGGCCCGATATTTGAATTTTATTGTCTCAGTCTCCTTCAGGTAATTTGAAACAGATAAAATAAATCTGCAGATTGAAGGGGTGTTTTTTGAACAGCCTTAATGTCCGGTTTTTAGAGGGGTATTTGCAGTGAAATTTTATGAATCTGCCAGGTCATATATGGCACATAGCTTGCATTAAAATCATATTGGCTTGATAAGCTTTAAGCACAGTCTATTAAATATCAACAATATTAACTATTACTTTTTGCTTGACAAAACTGTTCATTTATTGAACACTCGGGTCGTTTAATTGTTCAGAATTTGAACATTATTGTTTATATTCCTGTTTCCTGATGTTTCAGGGCATTAAGTTTTTATTAGTCTTATAAATTGAATGAATAAAGAAGATATACATATTCTCCGGTTAATGGGAGAAATTGATAGATATGGCAGCGTAAGCCAGAGAGAGCTTTCAAGAAGATTGAATCTTTCGCTTGGATTAGTTAATACCTTCATGAAAAGACTTGTCAAAAAAGGGTATTTCAAGGTCAAAACTATACCCCGAAACAGAGTTATATATCTTCTAACACCCAAGGGGCTTGCAGAGAAAAGCAAGCTGACTGTCGAATATCTCAGGTATTCAGTGAATTTTTATAAGGAAATTAAAGATCTTTTAATAAACAAATTCAGAGCAATGGAGTCTGACCGCATAACCAATATACTTTTTTTTGGTGCTGAAGAGGTGGCTGATCTGGCTTATCTCTACCTGCAGTCAACAAGTCTTCAACTTGTTGGAATAATTGATGACAGGCAATATGAAGATGATTTCTTCGGGCATAAGGTCTTTGATCTTGATCGACTTAAGCAGCAGGACTGGGATGCGGTTCTTGTAACACGGATTGATGATATTGAGAGGGATATTAAATGCCTGATAGACAGAGGGGTCAGTAAGGAAAAGATAGCTACTTTAACAGGTCAAAAGTTACTGGAAAGCCATTCCGGCCAGTCCATCAGTATAGTTGGATAAGTAATAATATACTATGAATGATATATCAATTAATTCAAGATCTTACCCTGAACTGCTCGAACCGGAAGGCAGCAGATGGTATGCTGTCCATTCCAGGAGTCATTTTGAACAAAAAGTATATGAGGGGCTTTGTAGAAAGTCTATTGAGGCATTTCTTCCAAGAATTCAGATAATGAGTAAAAGGAAGGATCGTCGTAAAAAGATTCAGGTGCCTATGCTGCCGGGCTATGTGTTTGTTCGGTCTGATATGTATCCTGAAGAATATCACAATATTATAAAAACCGTTGGTATAGTTAGCATCGTGAGTTTTAAAGGGATCCCTGTTCCTGCCAATGAGGATGAAATATCCTCACTAATGATTCTGGATAACACCGATCGCACTGTGCAGAATCGCAGCTATGTCGAAAAAGGTGACAGGGTAATGATAATGGAAGGCCCTTTGCAGGGGCTCACAGGTTATTATATCCGACACAGGGGAAAATCAGACAGGGTAGTTGTATCTGTCGAGCTTCTCATGCGTTCCCTTGAAGTTGAGATTGAGGATTGGGCCCTTGAAAAGTTATCATAATTAATAATATCCCGGCGGTATAAAACAAAAATAAATGTGATTTGCCTGTTTTGTGCAGCGCTGAGATCGGGATTTGTCTAATTGATTCAATTAAATACCTGGTTCGATTGCTTGTAATCGAAGGGGCGGAGCTGTAATTGTGGAGCGAAGGAAAATGAAAATATTAGTCACAGGTGGCGCGGGATTTATCGGTTCGCATTTATCGGAAAAATTGTTGGAGATGGGACATGAGGTGTTTATCATAGACAATCTCTGGACAGGAAAACTTGAAAACCTCTCAAAGATACAAAATCATAAAAGACTGCATATTTTTATCGAAAACATTCTGAATGAATCTGTAATGAATGAACTGATTTTTAAAGTCGACCATGTTTATCATCTTGCAGCGGCAGTCGGTGTTAGAAATATAATGGATAACCCCGTGGAAACCCTTGATATAAACGTGAAAGGGACCGAGATGGTTTTGAGATTGGCTAACAGGTTCAAGAAAAAGGTTTTTATTGCATCTACGTCAGAAATATACGGCAAGCACCTGGACCATTCTCTGTCAGAAAATGATAATCGTGTTATGGGTCCGGTGAAAAAAAGACGTTGGGCATATGCCTGCTCTAAAACATTAGATGAATTTTTTGCACTTGCTTATTACGATGAAAAAAAGCTGCCCGTAGTCATTGGCCGTCTCTTTAATACGGTTGGTCCACGGCAGACAGGACAATATGGAATGGTTTTGCCGACATTTGTACAAAGTGCATTGCTGGAAAAGCCTTTAACGGTTTACGGGGATGGAAATCAGACGAGAAGCTTTGCCCATGTTTATGATGTCACTGATGCAATAATAAAACTTATGAATGAACGTAAAGCAGAGGGAGATATTTTTAATATCGGTAATGATAATGAAGTTACTATAAATGATCTGGCCCTGAAAGTTAAGCAAATGACTGGCAGCGTTTCAGATATAGAGCATATTTCATATGAAAAGGCATACGGTCCGGGCTTTGAGGACATGGAAAGACGTTGTCCGAATATTGATAAAATAAGAAAGCTTATAGGATTTAAACCTCTAAATGACCTGGACGCCATTATCCAGGATGTGATTGAGTATTTTAAGGAATGATGGCCTTTTGAGGCACATTTTTTAAAGCAAAGGGAGTTTGGGCTGGTTTACCCGCCAGTGTTTGTGGAGGGTTTACCCGCCAGTGTTTGTGGAGGGTTTACCCGCCAGTGTTTGTGGATGTAACAAATAATGATTGCGCCTGAGGCGCACAAGAGTTTTGCAAAGGTCTACGATAACCAGACTTTATGGCTTAGTTGTGAATTTCCCGCCGTTTCTGAATTTATTAGTTCAGATGTTTGTTTTGCAGGCAACTTAAACTACATATTTTTGTGAGAAGGACAAAATGAAGAGAATATCTTTTCAGGAATATCCAAAGGAACCGGTTGTAATAGATAATTTATCAGTGAAATTTATGAAACAGTCAATGTTTGTTCCTCTCTCAATGAATACCGATACTCTAAGGATTGCCATGGCAGATCCGGATGACTTCTATACCATAGATGCCTTGAAGCTTGCTTATGGACTAAAAGTTGAGGCCTTCGAAGGCAGAGAGGATGATATAGTCCAGGCCATCGAAAGATTATACGGTTCAGGAACGCAATCTTTAGAGACAATCATAGAAGAGGCTGGAAGGGATATATACAATATATCACCAGGAAAAGAAGAGGATGCAGACCATTTGAGGGACCTTGCGTCAGAGGCTCCTATTATCAGGCTTGTAAACCGGCTTATCTATAATGCGGTTGAGGTAAGGGCCAGCGATATTCATTTTGAACCTTTTGAAGACAGTTTCAAGGTTCGATATCGAATAGACGGGGTTCTGCATGAGGTTGAATCTCCCCCTGACCGTCTTCAGGCCGCCATTATTTCAAGGGTCAAGATTATGGCCAAGCTTGATATTGCTGAAAGGCGGCTGCCTCAGGATGGAAGGATAAAACTTAAAATTGCTGAGAAGGAGATTGATTTTAGAGTTTCGACTCTTCCAACTCTGTTCGGCGAAAGCCTTGTGATGAGGATACTGGATAGAGATACGCTTATACTTGATCTGGAAAAACTGGGTTTTCCTAAAGATGTTCTCTTAAATTATATTGATCTTGTTTCACAGCCCTATGGCATGATCCTGGTTACCGGACCCACAGGAAGCGGAAAGACGTCTACTCTGTATACTACCCTCGCAAAGATAAATTCTCCGGAAAATAAGATAATCACCCTTGAGGAGCCGGTTGAGTATCAGTTGAGAGGTGTCAATCAGATTCAGGTAAATCACAAGATTGGCCTTAGCTTTGCCAATGGCCTGCGTTCGATTGTCCGGCAGGACCCTGATATTATCCTTGTGGGTGAAATTCGAGACAGAGAGACGGCAGAGATTGCAATTCAATCCGCACTCACCGGTCATTTACTTTTCAGTACTCTCCATACAAATGATGCGCCCGGTGCAATTACAAGGCTTCTTGATATGGGCGTGGAGAGTTTTCTCCTGAGTTCCACCCTGTTGGGAATCCTGGCACAAAGACTTGTAAGAGTCATCTGCCCATATTGTAAGGAGATTGTAAGGCCTGAGGAAAAACTAACAAAATCTATGGATATTAGCCCTGATGAAGCGAGAAAGATTGAGTTTTTCGCAGGAAAAGGATGCGAGGAATGCAGATACACAGGGTTCAGGGGAAGGACAGCAATTTTTGAATATCTTCCTGTGGATGATGATATAAGGAGAATTATTACTGAAAGATCCAGCACTGAAATAATTAAAAATCTGGCAATCAGTAAAGGGATGCTGACTTTGAGACAGGATGGCTGGCGAAAAGTCAGAGAAGGTGTCACTACTATTTCGGAAGTTTTAAGAGTAACGCTCGAGAGATAAAATGTCTGAATATACATACAAGGCCACTGATCCCTCAGGGAAGATCGTCAAGGGCGTTATTGAAGCTTCAGAGGAAAAGGCTGCAGTATCCAGGCTTCAGAATATGGGATATATCCCCATGAGGATTGCGCTGGCTGGAAAAGAAGGCAGGAGGTTTGATTTTTTTCTGTCATTGAATATCTCTTCCATTTTTCAGGGAGTTTCCACCAAAGATGTAGTGATTTTCACTCAGGATCTTTCAGCTTTATTGGAAGCCGGCCTTCCTGTAGACAGGGCCCTGCATATTTTAATTGATGTTGTGGAAAAGGCAAAATTCAAGGAAATCCTTAAGGATATATTAAAAACCGTTCAAGGCGGCAGTTATTTGTCAGACGCATTGGCAAAGTATCCTAAGGTATTTTCAAAGTTTTACACTAATATGGTTAAGGCTGGTGAAGCAGGAGGTATACTGGAGAATGTCCTCAAGAGACTCAGCCTTTTTCTGGAGAATTCACAGGATCTTAAAGATTATATAAAGTCAGCAATGGTTTACCCTGTTTTTCTTGTGCTCGTTGGCGGGATTTCAATCATAATTTTGTTGACTTTTGTTCTTCCCAAGTTTTCGATCATATTTTCCGATATGGGGCAGGCAATACCTTTATCTACGCGTGCTCTGCTCTGGTTCAGCGATATGCTGAGAATATACTGGTGGCTTATTCTTGGCGGATTAGCCGCGGCATTTTATTTTCTGAGACGCTATGTAAATACACCCGCCGGCCGCCTTAAGTTCGATTATTACAAACTGAATTCTCCGATTATAGGAGGATTGGTCGAGAAGATTGAGGTGGCTCGTTTTGCAAGGACACTGGGAACATTGACAAAAAGCGGAGTGCCTATTTTGCGTGCTCTTAATCTTGTGAAGGATATTATTACCAATAAGGTGATTGTTAATTCCATGGGGGACGTTTCTGAAAGAGTTAAGGGTGGCGAAAGACTGTCAAAACCCCTGAATGATAAACGGGTGTTTCCTCCTCTCGCCGTTCAGATGATAACGGTAGGGGAAGAGACCGGAAGACTTGATGAAATGCTTATTAGAGTAGCTGAAAATTATGAAATGATAGTAAAAAATATGGTTAAGAGGCTGATAAGTTTTTTGGAGCCGGCCATGATACTCTTCATGGGACTTATGGTTGGTTTCATCGTGATATCTATGTTGATGGCCATTTTCAGCATGAATGAAATGCCTTTTTGAAGGGAGTCGGTATGAAAAGATTAAAAAGAAGGGATAAGGGCTTTACATTAATTGAACTTTTGATTGTCATGGTGATTCTGGGTCTCCTGGCGGCCCTGGTTGGTCCACGTATGTTCGGTAAAGTGGGAAAATCCAAGCAAAGGGCTGCAAAGGCCCAGATATCTCTTTTCGAGACAACGCTGGATACATACAGGCTTGATGTCGGCAAGTATCCGAATACGGACCAGGGACTTGAAGCATTGAGAGTAAAACCGGACGGCGAAGAAAAATGGGATGGTCCATATATTTCAAAAGAGGTCCCTATGGATCCCTGGGGTAATCCCTATGTATATGAATCACCCAGCGATCATGGAGACTATTCGATAATTTCTCTGGGGGCAGACGGAAATCCAGGGGGAGAGGGGGAAGATACTGATATTGTGAACTGGAAAGATATTGAAGGATGAAGCAGGGCTTTTCACTCCTCGAGTTGCTGGTTGTAATGATGATCATTGCATTGGGTTATTCGTTTGTGGGCCCAAGGATAATCGGGCCGATGAGCAACCTTAATCTGAAGACTGCGTCAAAAAAGATATCTGCATCTTTAAGATATGCCAGGAGCCGGGCCACATCGGAGAATAGAAATTTCAGGGTGTTATTTGATTTTGACAAAAACCGTATAGTTATTACCGGGAGAGAATTAACTGAGAATAATACGGAAATAACATCAGAAGAAAATACTGAAGGGAATTCAGGAGATAAAATCTACTCACTGCCCGATGGTGTCATTCTGGAAAAGGCAATATCAGACGATAGCGAAACAGTCTCCGGAATTTTTGAAGTAGCCTTTTTTTCAACCGGTGGAAGCAGCGGCGGAGAGATAATCCTGAAAAACGACAAGGAGAACAGATACAGGATAAGTGTTGGTTTTATCACAGGAACGATACATCTGGTCGAAGTTGAAGAATGAACGCGGTTCATCTAAGGAGGGTTTTACACTTATTGAAACCCTCGTTGCGATATCGATACTCGCCATTTGTCTTGTTATAATACTGCAGCTTTTCTCAGGCGGCCTGAGGTCCGGCAAATTATCAGCTGATTATACCCGCGCAATTTTATATGCGAGAGAAAAGATGGATGAGGCTCTTCTGTCTAACAGTTTTAGAAATGAAATTCTTGAAGGCGAATTTGAAGACGGGTTTCGATGGAAGATAGAGACAAAGGCCGATATTCCTGAACAGGAGGAGGTTGAAGCGAAAATTCCTTTTACCCTTTACAATATCAATGTGGTTATAAGCTGGAACGCTGGGTTGCATGAAAAATATTTTGAGATAAGCACTATGAAAGTGGGAGAAAGGGCTGAGGGCGATGAGAGTTGAAGTTTTGATTCCTAAGGCCAGGACAGGGTATGGATTTACGCTTCTGGAGCTTATGATTTCAATGACCATAGTCTCATTGATCGTATTGATAATATTTGGCGCTTTCAGGATCGGGATAAGGGCATGGGAAAAAGGTGAAAGGGACATTGAGAGTCAGCAGAGACTGAGGACTGTTCTGGGCCTTGTAAAGAGACAGCTTTCATCAGCCTGTTTACTGCGGAACAAGCCCGAAGATTTTGAAGGTTCACTGTTGAAAGGTGACAGCAAATCACTGAGAATTGCATCACGTATTGCCTTATTGCCTGTTAATAAATATGGCATGGTTTATGCTTATTACAATGTCAAATCTAAAACAGGTGATGAAAAAGAGGGCCTTGATTTATACGAAAAGAATATTGTTTTTTTCTCTGACTGGAAAGATATTGACAACCCGGATGAAGAAGATTTTGTTGAGCTGATTTCAGGGTTTCATAATATCAGTTTTGAATATCTGATGGTTGGAGATGATGAAGATGATCAGGAATGGAAAGACTCCTGGGACTCTGAAGCCGATGGAGGTCTCCCGCGAGCGATTAGAATAATTCTTACGGAAGGGACAGAAATGGCTCCTCTTTATCTTATTGCGGGTATTGAGAATGAGTCAAGCGGATAGGTTTTCAAGGAAAAGATACAGAGAAGTCATAATTATGCCATGAGAGGTTTTCTTAAAAAAGAGAAAGGCATTGTACTTGTCTTAGTGCTGTGGGTATTGATGACGCTGTCGGTAATTGCGGGTGAGTTTTGTTATTCCATGAGGACTGAGGTTAATATTACCCGTAATTTCAAGGAGGAAACAGAGGCATATTATATTGCAGTGGCAGGGCTAAACAGCGCAATAGCTGAAATGATCAAAAAGAGTATCCTGACGAAAAAGGAAGATATTATTGAGGGCGAACAGGAACTGGAAGAGGAGACAGATGAGGTTGACTGGAGGGTTAATACAACAATCCCGCCTGTGCAGTTCGGCCCTGGGAAATTTGAGATCAGAATTGATAATGAAAGCGGAAAAATTGACTTGAACAGTGCGGACAGGAGCCTTCTCAGGATGATGGTGGACGGTTTTGATATTGATGATGAGGAAAAGGATGTGATCGCTGATTCTATCCTGGACTGGATAGACAAAGATGATCTCCACCGAATAAATGGCGCTGAGGAAAGTTATTACTCTTCACTTCCCAATCCTTACAAGTGCAAGAATGGATATTTTGATTCGATTGAGGAGTTATTGCTGGTAAGAGGTATCACCAGGGAGATGTTTTACGGTGGCCTTAAGGACATGGTTACGGTCATTGCCAGTGATCAGGCAATTGAAAAAGGCAGTATACAAACCCGTATACCAACCCGTACCCGTATGCCAACACGAATGACAAGACCCCTGACAAGGCGAAAAAATCGTGATGGGGGTAAAATAAATATTAATGCTGCTTCACCGGATATGTTACGGATGCTTCCACAGATGACTGATGAGCTTGTTCTGGCAGTTATGGAATACAGGAAAAAAAAGGATTTCAAGTCATTAAATGAAGTAGCCACCGTTTTAGACGCTGATGTTTATTCCGCAATCCAGCCATTTATTACACTGACGATATATCCTTATTATACTATCAGGTCATTTGGAACCGTTGATGACAGCAGAATAAGGATAGGAGTGGAGGCCCTGGTACAAATAGACAGCAGTTTTAAGAAAGGTTATCAAATAGTTCAGTGGCTTGATTTTTCTGAATATGAAGAGCCTTTCAACAATGAAGAATCTGGAGTGTAAATTTGCTTTTTCAGACAAGCCTCGGCATTTATATAGAAGATGACAAACTTTCTATAGTTTATCTTAAGGCATCTTTCAAGGGAGTCCAGTTAGCTGGTCAATCCATTTTCAGCCTTGATAAGGAAAAGCCGATTAATGAGAGATTGGATACGATTTCAGCCCTGGCAAGAGAATTCATGCGGGAAAACAGGATTCCTTCTACGAATATCCATATAGGGATCAAGAGGGATCTTGCAATTATAAGATTCGTTGAACTCCCTCTGGCTGTAAAAGACAATCTGAGAGAGACCCTCGGATATGAAATGGAGAAATATGTTCCTTTCTCAATGGATGATGTATATTTTGATTTCCAGATAGCCGGAGAAGACAAGGAAAACAATAAGCTGGCGATAGTTCTTGTGGCTATGAGAAAAGACGCTTTATCTCCATACATTGAACTGAAGGACAGATTGGGCAGCAAAGGAATATACGGAATAGAGATTAATTCAACGGCAGCGGTTAATTACTTTTCACAAAGGTTTTACTCTGCTTGTCAGGATGGCCTTTTACTGGTGAATATGAATGTTAATGACCTGGAAGTAAACCTGATTAAAAGCAGGTCATTGACATATTCGAGATTTCTGAAAATTCCGGAGAACGGTTCGGATATTAACGGGCTGATTTCAGAGGAGTTAAAAAAAGTCAAAGATATCTATGGCCCAATGCATGTTTCTTTTTTAGGTCCTGACTCGCATATTGATAATTTCAGGAATTCAATCCGGGATCTGGAGCTTGAAGAGTTTTCAATAGATCTTTCAAAAACAGGTATTTCCACCTGTGACCTTATTCCGGCCTATGGCCTTGCCCTTAAAGGTATCCAGAAAGTCCCTGTGGATATCAATCTTCTGCCTGCTGATATTAGAAAAAAGGCAAGCAGGGCCGGATTATATGCAATGTATACACTGCTGGGATTGCTCGTATTATCAGGCCTTTCATGGGGGTTGGGAGACATTGTGAGGCAGAGAATGGCTTTTGATGATTTAAACAAACAAATTAAGACCCTGAGCGCTGATATTGAAAAGATTGACAGGATCAAAGCTGAATGCAAATCCTTAGAGGATCAGATAGAGTATTTAAACCGATTAGGCCCGGGCAGTTTATCGGCTCTGGATGTCTTGAAGGAACTGAGTGAGAGAATTCCTGAAAATGCATGGCTCAGGAAGTTTTCTCTTACAGAAGATAAGGTTGAAATAGAGGGTAATGCCGGTTCAGCCTCAGATTTAATTTCTCTTATCGAGGCCTGTCCTCTTTTCAAGGATGCTGTCTTTTTATCTCCTATTACAAAACTCAGAGACGGCAAGGAATTTTTCAGAATTGGATTTAAGTTAATCAAAATTCCCGCTGAATAAAATTGGAACGGATTTTGTCAATGATGAATTTCAGGCCGAGGTGCAATGTTGAAGCTTAAAATAGACAAAAAACAAAAATATCTTATCTTAGCTGGTGCTGTTTTAATATTTTTTGGCCTTATTTACAGGTTACTGCCTTTTTTTCAGGGGATGCAGTCAGGAGATGCCGAGTTAATAATCAAGAAAAGGCAGCTTGAAAAATACAGACAAACTGTAGAACAATCAGGTGTATTTGAGGAAAGACTTTCTTATCTTGAGCGGGTTCTAAAAAGCTCGGAATCAGGCCTGTTAAGCGGAAAGACCCCTTCCCTTGCAGCTGTCGATATACAGAATATTTTGACGGAAATTGTAGGAAGCGGTGATGTCCAGATTAAAAGAGTGCGCGTTTTAAAGCCGGAAAATCTTGAGAAGAACTATTATATAAGCATTCCGGTTGAGTTTTCCATAATTGCTGATATCAGGCAGTTAAAAGACCTTCTCTATAAGATTGAGAACTATTCCAAATATCTGACTGTAGAGAAACTTATGGTTAGTGTGGGTGGAAGGGGCCCGTCAGACACTTTTCAGTCCAGTATTACTGTTGCAGGTTATATGAAAAAGGTATAGGAGCAAAATACTGCAGCAGGCTGGGATCAAGGGCTGTTCTTTTTTTACGTTTAAACGTCAGAGGCTGAGTAAAAAATTTCAGGTTATTTATGTTTTCCAGGATATGGTTAATTAATTTTATTTTAATGGCAGTTGTTATTTTCTTCGGGATAAAGGCCCTGGGTGTCTGGACTGAAAAAGGATTGCCGTCACCCGAAACCGAAAGTCAGGCCCTTACAGGCCCCGCGGTCAGAATGGATATGAAAAAGGGCATTCAGGGCATGCAAAGAAGGGCGGTAAGTGAAATCGTTTATGAATCAATAGCCACCATGAATCTTTTTTCCTCTGACAGAAAGGAGCCCGAAACGGAAAAAGCGGAGCAAAAGGAAGAAGAGAAACAACCACCTAAAAACATAAGTAAGATAAGGAAGGAAATAATACTTTATGGTGTGATCATATCTGATGGTTGTAAATCTGCCTTAATCAGTAATCTAAAACCTGAGCCCGGGGAGCGAAAGAGCAAATGGGTAAAGATCGGTGATTCAATCGACGGTCTTGAGGTTACAGATGTTAATAAAGAGAGCATAATTTTAGCCGAAGGGGCTGATAAATTTGAAATTCTTTTGTTTGACAAAAAAAAGGCCAGGAGACCTGAAATACGGAATCAAAAAGATGTGAAGCCGACAGTAATTGAAGTAGGTTCTAAAGATGCACAGAAGGATCAGATAAAAGACGTCCCGAAGGTTCAGATAAAAGATGTCCCGAAGGTTCAGACAAAAGTTGAACCTGATGCTAAGGCAATTGATACTATGGCAGACAAAGAGGGTTCACCTCCAGATGTTCCTCCAGGCAGAGTGCGGATACCGGGAAGAATTACAAGGCCAATCTTAAGGAAACCATAATTTTTTAAGGATTAAATGACCATGATAAAAAGAAGGTTTGATCGAAGCTTACTGATTTTCGGGCTGATATTTCTATCAATTTGTTTTGGTAGTGAATGCCCTGGTCAAAGTCAAAAAGCCGGAGATGATATTAGTGCTGAGAGCCGTAACATTGATTTAACTGCAAAAACAGATAAAAGCGATAAAAAAGGAAATGCAGAGGCTCAGGAGCCTGCTCAAAAAACAGGACGTATTTTATTGAATTTTGATAATGCAGACCTGTATGAAGTAGTAAGGACAATGGCTGAGCTGTTAAATATCAATTACATTATCGATCCGGATGTCAGGGGAACCGTTACGATTCATACGGTTGAAGGGATAGCACAGAAGGATCTTTTCCCTGTTTTTTTGCAGCTCCTTGAGATTAATGGTTTTACAGCCGTCAAGGAAGGAAATGTTTACAGAATAGGGGGTATCAAGGATGCTCCGCGCATGCCTCTTGGCCTTCGATTCGGCCGGGAAGAGGCCGAAATTCCTGAATCGGAAAGAATAATTATCCAGATTATCCCCCTCAAATTCATAAATGCGCAGGAAATGTCCAAGCTGTTGACACCCTTTCTTTCAGCAAGTGGAATGATTGTCTCAGAGGCGGTGTCTAATTCTCTTCTGGTGGTTGATAACGCCGCTAATATATTCAAGGCCTTGAGGTTGATTAATGCCTTTGATGTTAATCTTTTTGAGAAAGTAATGCATCGTTTCTATATGTTAAAAAATACGGATGTTGAAGAAACGGTCAAGGTCCTGGGAGAGATATTTCCATTATATGCAACTGCGGGCAAGGCTGAAGTGAAGTTTATTGCGATTGCGAGATTGAATACAATGCTTGCCGTGAGTTCAGATCCGCAGGTCTTTGATAAAATAGATGAATTTATATCCAGGCTTGATGTTGCTGATCTTGAGGTTGAGCCCAAGATATATGTCTACTTTGTAAAAAACGGCCAGTCAGATCAGCTGGCAGGTATTCTGCAGGATGTCTTTGGAAAGGGAACCAAGAAGAGTGATAAAAGCAAGAACAAGGTACTTTCTAAAACATCCCAGAACCCGCTTTTAGAAAAGAGCCTGGCGGAGGCAAAGGCAAAGGCTGAAACAGCAAAGGAAGTGCAGAAGGCACCTGAAAGCGCAGGCGGGGAGACTTTTGCTCCAGGTGAGACAGGAAGTTTGAGGGGAGAGATAACTATCACGTCTGACGAGGTTAGAAATGCACTGATTATCGAAGCGGTCCCTTCTGATTACCGTATTGTTGAGGATGTGTTAAGACGTATTGATGTTTTACCGAGACAGGTTCTGATAGAGGCTACCATTGCAGAGATTACCCTGGGTGATGAAAACGATCTGGGTATAGAATGGTCATATACAAAAGGAGGCACCCCGGGTTCCGGTCTGTTAAGCGCTACAATGGGCGAGACAGGACTGGCTTATTCAATTGGGATTGCTAACAGGATACAGGCGGACCTTTCGGCTTATGCAAAAGAAAACAGAGTGAATATTCTTTCCTCACCTCATATACTTGCCTCTGATAACAAAGAGGCAAAAATAGATGTTACCAATGAAATTCCGGTGGCAAGCTCCAATTATGAATATACTTCAAATGAAAATCCTGTAATCGCCACGAATATACAGTACAGGGATACCGGTGTGATTCTCACGGTTACTCCTCATATAAATGAGAGGGGACTGGTGACTATGGATATTTCCCAGGAGGTAAGCGAGGCTTCGGATAATGTTAAGGTCGCCGGCAAAGACTATCCATCGTTTTATAAAAGGAATATTGCTACAACCCTCACTGTAAAACATGGGCAGACAATTGTAATAGGCGGGCTGATAAAGGAAAACAGGTCAGACACAGCCCAGGGTACACCCTGTCTGGTAAGCATCCCTGTAATCCGCTACCTGTTTGGGAAGGATTCAAAATCGACTAACAAGACCGAGCTGATTGTCCTGATAACTCCCAGGGTAGTTGTAGATCTTGAAGATGTTGATGCAGTTACGGAAGAATTCAAGAAAAAAGTCGATAAGGTAGTAAAGGAATTCAAAGAATATACTCATTGATTTCATGTTGTTTTAACAGCTGAACCCCCCCCGCTTTTGACCAGTCTCGGCGTCCCCGATAAGCGGGATTTGTCAACATGCTCAAATATTAACCCGCCTATATTTGTGCCAAATGGCAATAACACTGGCGGGTTAATCCCCGAAATTTTACCAGCCTGTGTTTTTGGCTGGTTTACCAGCCTGTGTTTTTGGCTGGTTTACCTGCCATTGGCAGGGACGAATAACAATTGCGCCTGAGGCGCACAAGAGTTTTGCAAAGGCCTCTTCAAGAAATTCAATCATCAATACTCCTCGAATTTTTTGCCTCAACTGTTTCGATCTATTTAGAAATTGATGAAAAAGCTTTCCCTTTCAATTAAATTATTGATACTTATTATAATAGTATCAATATCTTATAGTGGAGCAGCTGCCGGGAAGGAGGTTGCGGCACAAAAGATTGCTGTTATTGTTTCACAGAGTATAAGGCCATATATTGAGGCCGTGGAAGGATTGAGCTCTGAGATATCCGCTGAAGGAGAGGGAATTTCAGATGTTATTTTTCTTGATAAGTTCGAGGGAAAAGACCTTGTTAATCTTTCTCAGACACTTGATAAAAAAGATATTGATCTGTTTATAGCAATCGGACCACATGCCGCACGTTTTGTTTGGGAAGATATTAAAGCAGTTAAGGCGGCCAGGTTTTATTCGATGGTTTTAAACCCTGAAAAAGTACTTGCGATGCTGGAATTCGCGGCTGGAATACCATTAAATATTTCAGCCAAGACACAGGTTGAAATGATTCACAGGGGTATGCCTTCAGTTAACAGGATAGGGATTATTTATGATCCGGAATATAACCTTGATTTTTTTGGAGATGCGTATGAAGAAGCTGATTTAAAAAACATAAGAATAGTGTCTCTCGCGGTTTCTTCGAGAAAAGATATCCCGCTCGTGTTAAAGAATAACTGGAATGATCTGGATGCCCTGTGGCTTATCCCCGACCGAACAGTGATATCCGAAAGCATTGTTCAGTATGTTATTAAAGAGGCTCTTTTCAATGGCGTTCCGGTGATAGGTTATAACCGTTTTTTTTATGAAAGCGGGGCTGCGCTGGCATTTATTTTTGATTACAGTGAAATAGGCAGGCAGTGTGCAAAGGAGGCATTGAAGTTATTATCAGAACGGGAGGTCAAAAAAAGCGAACCTGTTTTTAATGTCTGGGTAAATGAAAGAGTAATGAATCGTCTCGGTATGGAAACCGGCAGCAAATATCATCCTCCTGTTGGATTTGGGCCATGAAAAGGCTTGGTATACATTTCAGGCTTATTATAGCTGTTTTTACTCTTATAGGGGCTACAACCTTTATGCTGGGGTATATGGGAATAAAGATTTCCAGGCAGTTTATTCAGACTCGATTTGACGAACGGGTTTCTTTTCTGGCAAGATATCTTGCGCTGAATGCAGAACTGGGGATATTGATTGATGACCGGCTGATGCTGGACAGGCTCGCCGCAAATCTTTTATCCGAGAGAGACGTTTCCGGGGTTACTATTTTTGACAAAAACGGCAATGAATTGAGCAGCAGAAAAAAACAGGTTTCAGGACCGTTTTCTATGATAGAAGCCCCTGTTTTTCTGAGAGAGTCTCAGGAAGAAAGCAGGGCTTTTCAGTGGGAGACTAACGGAGGTAAAAACGAAAGATTGATCGGAAAGGTGCGAATAGTTTATAGCACCAGGGGAATTGACAAGCTTTTGAGAACAATGGCTCAAAGGTTTATCTGGCTTTCAGCGGGCCTTGCCTGCCTGTCGGGTTTTATTTTCTATTTTATTTCCCGTTCACTTGTATCGCCAGTGACAAAACTTGCCCAGGCAGCCAGAGATGTGGCTAAAGGAGATCTTGACATGCGAGCTGAACCAGGCGGGCTACCGGAAGCCAGGGAACTTGCTCTGGCTTTTAATGCAATGCTTGATTCACTGGCTCGAAGCAGAACGGCCCTGGAAGAAGCCAATGAAGAGATGATGAAGCAGAACGCTCTGGCAGAGCTGGGCAAATTTTCTATGATGATTGCACATGAAGTCAAAAACCCCCTGAGCATTATTAAAAGTTCTCTGGATGTTTTAAAAGAAGGTAAAGGACTTTCTTCCGACGATACCATGGTTTTTTATATCGAAGATGAAATAAGGCGGTTAAACCGTCTTATTGAGGATTTTCTTTTATTTGCACGTCCTACGCAACCGTTTTTCAGACAGGTTGATGTTAATTCATTGGTTAATGAAATTGTAGTCAGATTTGATCTTCAAAAACCCAGACCGTCGGTAGAGATTCAGACCTCAATTCCATCCGAGGCGTGTTTTGCCCATGTTGATCCGGATTTACTCACCAGGGCGATCGGAAATGTATTAAAGAACGCATTTGAAGCTAATTCGGAAAATAGCGTGGTTAAGGTTACCGCTTCAAAGGATGGTGCTGTCTGGTCTGTTGAAATAGAAGATCAGGGTGAAGGCATTGATCCTGAAAACATGAACAGGATTTTTGAGCCTTTTTATACTACACGCTCAAAAGGGACCGGTTTAGGCCTTGCATATGCCTTTCAGGTGACAAGTGCCCATAAAGGGAAGATAACAGTTAAAAATAATGAGCATGGCGGGGCTCAGTTCAGGATTGAGATACCGGTTTATGGGGAAGTTAAGAATTAAGAGTTAAAAGTTATAGTGAAAAATGATAAATTGGATATCGCTGAACGGAGTGTGGCCTATTCACTGCGTATTATCAAACTTTATCGTGAACTGGACAACGATAGTACAGGTCGAATTCTGGGAAAGCAACTATTACGTTCAGGTACCTCTATTGGCGCGAATATACATGAAGCGCAGGGAGCTCAAAGCACAGCCGATTTTATCTCAAAAATGTCTATTGCTCATAAAGAAGCACGGGAGTCTGCTTATTGGCTTAGACTCCTCCAGGATTCAGGATTGATTTCTACAGGCAGACTGGCTGATTTATACGATGAAACTGATCAGTTGGTGAAAATTCTATCTTCAATTCTATTGACATCAAAAAAAGGAAAAAACCCCTGATTTTTGTCAATTAACTGTTACTTTTAATTCTTAACTCTTAATTCTTAACTCTTAACTCTTAATTCTTAACTGGGACCTTATGGCTCATATTTTAGTTGTTGATGATGAAGAAAAGATGCGCTATCTGCTCTCCATTATGCTGGAGAGAAGAGGCCATCTCGTTGAGCAGGCCGGTGACGGCGCGGAGGCGCTCGAAAAGATTCGGGCTACGGCGTTCGATCTGGTTATAACGGATATCAAGATGCCCCGAATGGATGGCAATGAGCTCCTTTCAGAGATAGCAGAGATGGATATGCCTTGCCCTGTCGTTATTATCACGGCATTTGCCACGGTTGAATCTGCCGTTGAGACAATGAAAATGGGCGCTGCCGATTATATCACCAAGCCTTTTGAGGAAGAACGCATTTTACTTACCGTTGAGAGGACATTGAGCCTTTCAAAAATTATGGCAGAGAACCGTGATTTGAAGCGGGAACTTGAGAAGGTTGCCGGTGGCGGTGAAATCGTATATGGATCTAAAGAAATGTCTCAGGTGATCGGTCTTGCCTCGAAGGTTGCGAAAAGTGATGCGGCTGTTATGATAAGCGGGGAATCGGGAACGGGAAAAGAACTTCTGGCAAGGTATATTCACCATAACAGCCCCCGAAAGGAAGGGCGTTTTGTCCCGGTAAACTGTGCTGCCATCTCACCCAGTCTTGTGGAGTCAGAGCTGTTCGGCCATGAAAAGGGATCTTTTACAGGCGCTGTAAAAAGGGTTATAGGCAAATTTGAGTATGCTACCGGCGGCACACTTTTTCTGGATGAAATAGGAGATCTGTCCCTTGAGGCTCAGGCCAAGCTCCTGAGAGCCCTGCAGGAAAAAAAGGTTCAGCGTGTCGGAGGCAATGACGAAATAACTGTTGATGCGAGGATTATCTGTGCTACTAATCAGGATTTGAACGAACTTGTTAAAACAGGGGAGTTTCGCCAGGATCTGCTGTTCCGTATAAACGTATTTCCTATTCTGCCTCCGCCTCTCAGAGAACGCAAAGATGATGTGCCTCTTCTTGCCACTTATTTTCTAAGGAGATTCGGAGATGGAAGTGTGGTTCAGCTAACAGAAGGCGCAAAAAGGGTCCTCAGGGAATATCCCTGGCCTGGAAACGTAAGGGAACTGGCCAATGCCATAGAAAGATCTTTGATACTCGCACATGGTCAGGGCGTAATCACTGCCGATACACTTTCATTCCTTAGATCGGCAGAACCGGCTATGGACGAAAGAGGCGGTTTTCGTCTTCCGGCAGGCGGAATAGCACTTGAAGAAGTGGAAAAGGATCTCGTGATGCAGGCCCTTGAGTCAACAGGACATAACCAGACCTCTGCTGCAAAACTTCTCGGTCTTAGCAGAGGCAAGTTCAGGGTCCTTGCGAGACAGATTAAAAAAAGATCAAAGGCTGATGATTGATGCTCTCTCAAAAGGTCCGGAAATAAGGTTTTCCAGATATGGAATGAAGGAAAAGGGGGTTTTTCAAGGATTTCGAGTCCATAATGATTAAGTGTTTTCTAAATGAAAAGAGATTTCAATAACACGCTGAAGTATTATTTTATAGCCTTTCTGTGCTGGATCGTTGTGATTCCATGCCATTGTTTCGCACAGCAGGAAGAGGAACTGCTTGCCTCTCAGGAGGACACTCTCCTGATGTTTGTAGGGGAAAATATCGAGGTTCTCTCCATAGCATCAAGACGCCAGGAAAGCGCCAGTCAGGCCCCTGCAGTGGCTCAGGTTATTACCCGGCGCGATTTTCAGGAAATGGGCGCAGGCACTTTAGGGCAATCCCTGGAAATAGCCCCGGGTTTCTATATGGCAAAGAAGGACGGCGGCACAAAACCCTATCTGCGTGGAATACCAGATTCAGTTCTTTTTCTGTATGATACGGTGCCAACAGGATCGGACGTAACCAAATTTCTACATCCCCTGGACAATGAGCTCTCGCTTGCATCTGTTAAACGAATTGAAATAATTCGCGGCCCTGGATCCGTTCTGTGGGGCCCTGACGCATTCGCAGGTATTGTCAATGTCGTACCCATGACCGGAAAAGATCTTGATGGAGTTGAAACAGGGATACTGTATAAAGGTCCTGGAGACCAGGGCGGTTTTTATCTGAATGCCGGACATGATGCAGGTCTCTGGGATGCTTTTTTCTCTGTCAGCGGAAGAAAGGGCGATGAAGATGATACGTCGTGTAACATTGTGAAATTCTGGGGTGACGGTAAAAAAGCTGTCAGTCCTTTTGAGGCCCGGCTTGGGGATGAAAAGCCCGGAAAGTCCCGTTATCTTGAGGCTTCTGGCCGTTTTTCCTTCGGAAAATCTTTGTCTGTCTCCGGCCTCCTGTCCGACTACAGAAGACCATACGCAATGAGTGGGGACAAAGAAGATTTAGTCTGGAGAGAAAGCCGTGAGGGGATGTTCGGGTTTATTAAAGTCGAGGCCAAAAAGGAACTGGACCAGAGTTCGGCACTTCGTTTTACCGGCAGCTATATGTGGCTGAACCCCGAATATGATATCATAGACAGAACCTTTGACCAGAAGGAGCGTACTGCTTACGGAGAGATAATATATGACCGTTCGTTTTTTTCAGGCCAGGGGCTTTTAACAGGCGGGATGTCATACAGAAAAAAACATGTTGATGATGCCCCCATATGGAAAAGCTATTTCCCGGACTATCTCACACAGGAGTCTACATCCTTTTTGCCGCTTGTGATTGAAGAGGATTATAAAACAGGCTTATGGTCATTATTTGGTCAGTATACTCATAAGTTCGGGGACTTTGATTTATTATTCGGCCTGAGGCAGGATAATCATGATGAGTACAGGGATCATTTGAGCTACAATGCCGGCCTGGTATGGTCTCCTCACTCGAATTGGGTTTTGAAGGCCCTGTACGGGACTGCCTACCGGACTCCCTTTGCCAAGCAACTCCTGGGAGATGATGTTGCAGAGCTTGAAAAGATCAAGACTCTGAATGTGGAGATTTCATGGAGGCCTTCCGAACATGCAGGCTTCAGGGTATGCGGTTTTTCCAGCAAATTGAACAATCACATCATGGAAGATCCTTATGCCGGACTTTCCTTGCCGAATAAGCAGAGCATTAAAGGTGTTGAGATAGAAGGCAGTTTTTATCCTGTAAAGGAATTAGAGCTATCCGCAAACCTTACACTGATTAACAATAGCGGCCCGGATGAAACTTATCATTATCTGAAATACATTTTTCCCAGGCCTGAGTATGAAGATCTTATTTTTCCCTATGATACCGGCCCGCGACGTATATTTAATATTTTCGGGACATGGCGGCCTTTCAAGAGATTATCCGTTTTTTCGAGACTGGGATATTCTTCAAAAACCAGGGTTATCTATCCAAGAGGTTATAAGGTGGTATCAATTCCGGGAGTCTGGCTGATTGACATGAGCGCAACCGTAAAAGATGTGATTGTTCCAGGCATGGAGCTGGTATTTTCTGCAAGGAACCTTACAAACAGGCATTATGAAACAGCGGGGACATACAGCGCCATCCACGGAGCCCCGTTTTCACTGGAAATTATGCTGAGGAAGAAATGGTGAAATGAGTTATTACTCCGGCTATTAAAAACATCAATCGTCATGCCGGACTTGATCCGGCATCCAGTCGAAATCATTGTGGATTCCGGCTTTCGCCGGAATGACAACATTGACATATATTATTGCCGGAGTAATAAGAGTTGAGAGTTAAGAATTAGCTGAAAACAGATCCGGCAGACAGTACCTTTTTATGCTACATAGATCCTTCAAATATCACATATTCGCCGTCCTGATAATGTGTACTGTTTGCATCGCTGCCTATTCCAATACTCTGAAAAATCCATTTGTATTCGATGACATCCGCGCTATTGAAGAAAACAGCTCTATCAGGATAGATCATCTCGATTTTAAAAAGTTGTGGCAAGCAGGCTTTTTGGGCTCATTTTCAAAACGACCTGTGGTCGATCTCAGCTTTAAGCTTAATTACTATCTGGGGGGATATAATGTAACAGGTTATCATATAGTAAATATTGCAATCCATTTCATAAACGGACTGCTTGTCTATATTCTCGCGCAGATGATGTTTGGTCAATTGTCTGCCTCGCCTGTCAGGCAGCCCGGAGAAGCGGCGGGAAGCGGGAAGCTCAAAGCTGGAAGCTCAAAGGTTAAAGCTGAAAGCTCAAAGCTGGAAGGTGAAAGGTTAAAGCCGGAAGATCAAAGCTGTTATGATTATTCATTACCCGTTTTTTACTGTTCGCTGTTTGCAGCTTTAATTTTCATTGTGCATCCCATACAGACCCAGGCAGTTACCTATATTGTACAGAGGTATACATCCATGGCCGCCATGTTTTATCTGGGGTCAATCATGTTCTACCTGAAGGCGAGGATTATAGCTCAAAGCTCAAAGGTAAAAGGTCAAAGCTTAGTGAGCCGCCCCCTTTCAGCTTTCAGCTTTCAGCTTTCAGCTTTATACTCATTATCTATCCTTTGCGGGTTACTGGCCTTTCTGAGCAAACAGAATACTGCCAGCCTGCCCATGGCCATTCTTCTTGTGGAATATATATTTATTGATCAGACATGGCAGGGATGGAAGAAAAAAATAATATGGATCATTCCGGTTTTTGTATTATTTGCGGCCTGTATATTGCTGTTTCTGGGAGTCTTCGGGGGGGGCGGTCAAGGCGCCAACCTGTTGGAGGACATACTGGAACACACGCGTGAGACCAAACTTGTCGGCAGGTGGAGCTACCTTTGCACCCAGTTCAATGTCCTGGCCATGTATGTTGGGTTGTTATTCCTGCCTTTGGGTCAAAACCTGGATTATATGTATCCCTTTAAAACGGGATTTTTCGACGGAATTACTCCACTGGCTTTTCTGTTTCTGACTGGACTCGCGGCAGTCGGTCTCTGGAGCATAAAGAAACGGCCCGTTATCACATTTGCCATATTCTGGTTTTTTATAACTCTTTCCGTTGAATCCAGTATAATTCCAATAAGGGATGCAATGTTCGAGCACAGGCTCTACCTCCCCATGTATGGCTTTGCAATCGGCGTGAGCTATGCCGTTTTTCAATTATTATCAAAGAGGAAGGCCCTGGCCTGTATTGTATCTGTTGCTGTTATCGCGACAATGGGAACTGCTGCATATCTGAGAAACGGAATCTGGGCAAATGGAATAACGCTCTGGTCAGATGTCCTGTCCAAAAATCCGCAGAACTACAGGGCTCATACGAATCTCGGTAAATTTCTGGTAAGGCGGGGTGATCTGAGCCAGGGGATAAGGCATTTTCTTGAGGCCCTCCGGATAAACCCTGACCATGTGATTGCACACTACAATCTGGGAAATGCAATGATACAGCAAGGGGATTTAGAATCTGCCATTATCCATTTTTCAGAAGTGGTGAGGATCAAACCTGACGATGCAGATGCGCACCTGAACCTGGGTAATGCCCTGGCACAGAAGGGAGATTTAAAAGGCGCAGTCAGCCATTTTTCCAGGGCAATTGAGATAAGACCCGGATTCGCCAGTGCCCACTATAACATGGGGACTGCATTGGCGGGGCAGGGAAAACTCAAAAAGGCATACGGGCAATTTCAAAAAGCCCTCAGAATTGAACCGGAAAATGCGGAAATACACAACAACCTCGGGGTTGTTCTGGCCCGGCAGGGGATGTTTGAAAAGGCAATTGCCCATTTTTCTGAAGCCCTTCGTATAAGGCCTGAATATGTAGAGGCCAGGCTCAACCTTAAAAGCAGTATATGGCAATCCGGGAGGTCAGGCGGTTCATCGGGCTTTAAGCTTGAGCCCCATAATGAAAATCCCTGATCTTACCGGCTGTATTTAACCAGAAATGGCCCGACAGGACCATAGTTATGAGTATAGCATGAATATATCAGTTGTAATTCCCGTTTATAACAGCGAGTTTTCTCTTCGTGAACTGGCGCTGCGTCTGAAACAGGTTCTGGATTCGCAGGCTGGCCATTACGAGCTTATTCTGGTTAATGATGACAGCCGTGACCGGAGCTGGGATGTGATTTTTCATCTTGCCCGGGAATATCCCTGGATACGCGGCATCAATCTTATGCGACATTATGGCCAGCACAATTGCCTGCTGTGCGGCATAAGGGAAGCCCGCAATGAAGTGATCATTACAATGGATGATGATCTCCAGCATCCGCCTGAAGAGATTCCCAGGCTCCTGGATAGACTGTCACAGGGGTATGATGTGGTATATGGGGAGCCAGTGGCGGGGCAAAATGGTCTCTGGAGAAATATTGCATCACAGGTGACGAGGTTGGCTCTGAAAAGCGTTATGGGTGCCAAAACAGCCCGCAGAGCGAGCGCTTTCAGGGCTTTCCGCACGCACCTGCGCGGTGCTTTTGCCGGTTATCAGAGCCCTTTCGTTTCCATTGACGTCCTGTTGAGCTGGGGGACAACACGCTTTTCAGCTATCCATGTGCGTCATGACCCGAGGCGTGCCGGCGTATCCAATTACACATTCGGCAAACTGGTTTCTCACGCCCTTAATATGATGACCGGCTTCAGTATATGGCCTTTGCGTTTAGCCAGCATGGTCGGTTTCGGGGTTACGCTGTTCGGGATCGGCGTATTCATGTATGTCTTTTGCCGGTATCTGATAGAAGGAGGCAGTGTGCCCGGCTTTCCGTTTCTTGCTTCAATTATTGCCATTTTTTCCGGAGCTCAGTTGTTTGCGCTTGGCATTATCGGCGAATATCTTGCACGCATGCATTTTTCCAGCATGGGGCGTCCTAACAGTTTCATACGCAACACCACGGATTTTATTCCGGCCGGAATCATCAATGAACCCGGATCTGACACAGATATTCCTGTCTCCCATAGATGAGGATCATTTTGGAATTCGTACGGCAAGGGCTGTAGATGTGACCCTTGAAAGCCTTAATGCCGTCATGGAATTCTGCCTGGCTCAGGGCGTGAAACTGCTTATAGCAAGATGTCCGGTCTCGGAGCTCGGGACGGCTCAGGCTATGGAGAAGCTGGGGTTCCTGCTTATGGACACTTTGATACACTATGAGCGGGATCTCATGACTGAACCGATTCCCAAGGACATCTGCAGGATTCCTGTTCGATCGTTGATCGACGGCGATGAGGATGCCGTTAGAAATGTGGCTGCAGAGGCTTTCAGAGGTTACTTCGGGCATTATCATGCCGATGAAAGGCTGGATCGCAGAAAGTGTGATGAAGCTTATATATCCTGGGCGTTTAATTCCTGTGTTTCCGGGGAAGCTGCAGACGAGGTCCTGGTGGCTGAAGTAGAGGGCTCTGTAGCGGGATTTGCTACTTTGCGACTGAAAAACAGGGAAGAAGGCGAGGGGGTTCTGTTCGGCATTGCGCCTTCAGCGCAGAGGCTTGGAATATACCGGTCTTTTATTCTGAGGGGAATGAAGTGGTGCCTTTCGAAAGGCGCTGTGCGTATGGCCGTTTCGACGCAGTTAAATAACCTCGCAGTTCAAAAGGTATGGGCAAGGCTGGGTTTTGTACCTTGCCGGGCGTATTACACTTTTCATAAATGGTTTGCTGAGCCCTGAGCAGCCCCTGGTTGCAGAAGTGATTTAATGGCAGAAAATTCTTCCTCCTGCATAGCATGTGAAGGTAATCTGGTTTTGTTCGGACGACGGCTGGATTATGAATATCACCGTTGTTCATCGTGCGGTACGATACAGCTTTTACCAATGCCGGACGAGGCTGATACAGCACTTTCATATGAGTCTGAGTATGCAAATGTATCACATTACGAATCGGATCCGGATCGCTGCAGGGCCTCGGCCGGGCCGTACTACAGGGCCATTATCAGGGTATTAAGGGACTACGGAGTCAAGGGAAAAGTTCTGGACTATGGAACAGGGTGGGGCGGTCTTCTGGGTATGCTGACTGACAATGGATTTGAGTGCCAGGGCGTTGAAATGTCAAGCGAGATGGCAGGTTACTGCAGGGAACTTGGCCTGCCGGTGAAACAGGGCGATATAAAAGAAGTCAAAGGAGAGAGGTATTCGGCAATAGTTTTGTGTACCGTGTTTGAGCATTTGACTGATCACGGGAGGTGGTTGTCAGGTGCCAGGCAACTGCTGGAAAATAACGGCCTTTTAATAACCCTTCAGCCTACGGCCGGGTTTGCCGGTTTAATGGGACGAATCCTGGGGCTGGGATCACTGCACAGGCCCCTTCCTCAATTGCAGCAGGTTTTCTGCCCTCCCTGGCATACCGCCTTTTTCTCTTTCGAGGGAATGAAAATCCTGGGGCGCAGAAATGGATTTGATCTTCTGGAGATACGCCCTGCTCCCCAGGGCCGGTCAGGAGGAATTACAGGCATTGCCCAGAGATGCCTTGAGCATGTCAACAGGTTCGGCTGGTATCTGATGGATGTGTTATGGCCTCTTTTGATTGCTCATACATTTGTTTTAAAGAAGGTGGATTTTCCCCGCGAAACCAGTGCGTTAAAACCGAAGTGAGTTGACCATGAAGGTCTGTATTGCATGTGGCACAAAATTTGACGGGTCCGGATGGCAGTGTCCACTGTGTCATTTCAGCCCGAAATCAGTCTGTGGTTGCCCGTCCTTTATAAATGAAATACCGGATAGCGGTGAATTTTACAGGCCGGAATACTTTGAACAACTTTATGCACTGGAAGCTTCCAGTTTCTGGTTCCGTTCACGCAACAGCCTGATAAACTGGGCTTTGAGGCGTTTTTTCCCTGAAGCACGCAGTTTTTTTGAAATCGGGTGCGGAACGGGATTTGTGCTCTCAGGTATTGAGAGTAAATTCCATAATCTCTCGCTCTACGGGAGTGAAATACATGAGGCCGGGTTGTTTTATGCTTCAAGACGCCTGAGAAATGCACAGCTTTTTCAAATGGACGGCAGGCTGATTCCTTTTGAGGATGAGTTCGACGTAATGGGCGCCTTTGACGTACTCGAACATGTCAGGGAGGATGAACGGGTTTTAATGCAGATCTGCAAGGCTGTAGCCCCGGGAGGCGGGATGATTCTGACTGTGCCCCAGCATCCGTTTTTGTGGAGCAGGCTGGATGATCTTGCCTGCCATGTCCGCAGGTACTGCGCCGGTGACTTGAGGGCCAGGGTTAGGAATGCCGGCTTTGAAATAGTAAGGATGACTTCATTTGTCTCGATAATATTTCCTCTCATGCTTTTATCACGACTGTTCAAAAACAGGCCAGGCAGGAACTTTGACCCTGTTGCAGAGTTGAAGCTCGGACAGCCGTTAGATCTTGTGCTTGAAAAGGCCCTTGATCTTGAGCGCGCCCTGATTAATTGCGGGCTTTCATTCCCTGCCGGCGGATCCCTTCTCCTGATTGCGCGAAAACCCGGTTCCGGAAGGAAGACTTATATTGAAGATACCTTTTAACAAACCATTCCTGACAGGCAGAGAACTGGAATATATCAGCCGGGCACATTCCTTTGGACAGCTTTCAGGCAACGGCCCGTTCACTAAAAAATGTCAAACATGGCTGGAGGAGCACACGGGCTGCAGGAGGGCTCTTCTTACTCATTCCTGCACCGGCGCCCTGGAAATGGCTGCTATCCTTGCCGATATCAAGGCCGGTGATGAAATCATCATGCCTTCCTATACCTTTGTTTCCACAGCGAATGCATTCGTGCTTCGTGGCGGAGTACCTGTATTTGTTGATATACGAAGTGATACGCTTAATATTGACGAGACCAGGATAGAACCTGCAATTACAGCGAGGACCAGGGCAGTAGTTCCGGTACATTATGCCGGTGTAGCCTGTGAGATGGATACTGTCATGGCAGTTGCGAAGAGACACGGGCTGCTTGTCATAGAGGATGCCGCACAGGGCATTTTATCCAGCTACAAAGGTTTATCGCTTGGCGGTATCGGGCATCTCGGGGTTTACAGTTTCCATGAGACCAAGAATATAATTTCGGGAGAAGGTGGATCACTGCTGATTAATGACGGGAGGTTCAATGAACTGGCGGAAATTGTATGGGAGAAAGGGACTGATCGAAGCCGGTTCTTCAGGGGACAGGTGGACAAATACACCTGGCAGCACATAGGGTCATCATATCTGCCCGGAGAGATAATATCCGCTTTTTTATGGGCACAGCTGGAACAGGCCGAAATTCTTAAAGCCAGACGCCTTGAGATATGGGGCGAGTACCACAGGGGTTTTGAGGATATGGAAAAAGACGGCTTTTTAAGGCGTCCTGCTGTCCCTTCCGGGTGTCATCACAATTCACACATGTACTATATCATACTGCCTGATTTCAGTACCCGCGACCGTCTGCTGAAGACATTGAACGGCAGGGGAGTCAATGCCATTTTTCATTATATCCCCCTTCACAGCTCTCCTGCGGGCAGGAAATACGGCAGGGTGTGCGGGGACATGGAAGTGACTGATTCGATGTCCGGCCGTATCCTTAGACTGCCCTTGTGGGTGGGGATGGGCCGGAGCGAGATCAGTGAGGTTATATCTGCCGTATCTTACGGGTTGAGGCACGGTTGATTCAAAATCGCAGATTATATTACTCCGGCGATTAAAAACATCAATCGTCATGCCGGACTTCAGCCGGAATCCAGTCTTTTCAATTACTTATAAAACACCTGGACCCCGGTTTTCACCGGGGTGACGACTTTTTATGAGACCATCAAAACTGCCGATTATAAGTATATTTTATTGCCGAAGAGACACAGGCAGGATAGCGAGCCCTTTGAAATCTGTCATGGCCTGTACTGGCCTTTGAACATCATGGGGTTGAGTCTTTTATCAACAAGCAGGATTCCTGAGTATTTGTCGCCTTTGATGTGTGCGACGGCAACCTGTTTTTCACCGACAAATACCCGCACAAGGGGTTTCTGGGTTTTACCGGCCGCCGTAGATTTTTTGATAAATTCACCGATTTCCTCGGCTGATTTAATAGCCTGCTCGTCAGTTGTGTCAGGATTCAGAACCGCCCAGCACGTTTTGTTGTCGAATTTTTCAATTGAAATGATCCTGCCGTCAAATTTTTCAATAACTTTTTCTGACAGGGCTTTCCAGTCCTGGGCAATTGCAGTGCCGCTTCCATAATGAAATGATAATCCGATAAATGAAAATACAACCAGAAGAAGTGTAATTTTTTTCACAGTGTCCCTCCCTAAGTTTTTTATTGACTATAACCTGTTTTTTCCCCTATAGCAAGTAGTTTTGAAAAGTTCACAGGAAGTCAAAAATGCCCTATTTCCGTCATTCCGGCCATGTATCGGGCAGGGGATAAACCGGCCGGGGGAGAAGTTCAATGATAATCAGAAATATTCAGGAGGTTATGTATGAAAAAAAGAACGAGTTTGATAATGTGCCTTGCTTTTATTCTTCAGGCGATTCCCGTGCTTTGCCTGGCAGGCCAGGAGAGCAGGGTCCTGGCAACTGTAGGCTCTGAGAAGATTGATGAAACCTGCATAAATTCAATGATAGATGAAATGCCAAGCAGCGTCAGGGGCCGTTACGCCAATGAAGCATTAATACCGAAACTGCTTGAAAAGGCTATCGAGATAAAGGTTTTCGCTCACGGCGCACGTGAGGTTAAGCTGGAGGAGAAACCGGAAGTGATGTTAAGGATAAAAAACAGCATCGACAGGATACTCGCATCAGAGTATCTTGCATATCTTGAGAAAAATGCCAGGGTCGAGGAGTCTGAAATCCTTAAATACTACGAGGACAACAGGAGAGACTATTTTTTGCCGGAAAGGGTTAAGCTGTGGCATATCTCCGTCAGGAGCGAAGAGGATGCAAAAAAGGTAATAGCTGACCTCAAGGGAGGGGCAGATTTTTCTGAAATCGCAAGGGAGCGTTCTGTTTACCAGCCTAAAACAAAACCCGGAGATATAGGCTGGGTTAAAAAGGGGATGCTTCACCCGGACATTGAAGAGGTTGCCTTTAAGATAAAGACAGGGATTATCAGCGATATTATCCCGACAAAGGACGAGTACCATGTTATCATGGTGGAGGACCGGAAAGATGCGGAAACCATTCCGCTGTCCGATGTCAGGGAAAGTATCGAGAGTGTATTGCTTGAACAGAAAAAGAAGGATGCGGTTGACAGTGCTCGAAAGGATCTGAAGGAAAAACTGCATGTACGTAATTTGTATCTTGAAAATCAAACGCCCACAAATAAAGCGGGGTCGGATTGAGGTTTAAAAGGCGCGGGGGGTTGTATTAATTATCCATCAAAATGGCTGGATACAGCCAGCCCTGGCTGTATCCAGCCGTAAACGGTCAGGGAGCCTGGTGGTTATTTTGTCAGCCAGGTATATTTATGAGGAATAATCGGGTTTTTATAAGGCGTTTGTTCCGGCACATTAATTGCATAAAAATCTTGATATGAAATCCATGAAATACAAATCAATAATAATCAGTTTTGCGGCATGCCTTTTCTTTTTTATCTCAGTCCCTGTCATGGCTGAGGATGAAGGTATCCCGGAGCATGATTATGAACTTATGCAGATGATAAACAATGCCCGTTCAAATCCCCTGAAGACGGCCGAGTCAATGGGAATGGACCCTGAGCGGATACTGGAGGACCTTCCGGAGCTCAGGGATATCCTGACTGAAGGGCTTTCACCTCTGGCATTCAACAGTATTTTGTATGATGCGGCCGGTGCGCATAACCGGGATATGCTTTTAAACGGTTACTATTCATCCGTTTCTACGGATGGCCGAACCCTGTATGATCGTGTTGTTGAGAAGGGCTACCTGCCGACAGCGGCCGGCGAGTCTCTTGGCATGATCGGGTTCATTAATTTCATTGAGCCGGGTGAGGCGGTCAGGCTGGTTTTTGAGAGGATGTTTGCGGATGAACTGAAACCCGGAAGCAGCGGGAATCGCAATATACTTAATCCTGAACTTGAAGAGATGGGGGTTTCCTTCATTTCAGGGAGCATGATTGTGGACGGGTACAATTATAATGTATATCTCGCCACCTGTGATTTCGGGTCAAGCCCTGTCAGTGCAATGGAACTCAGGCTTTATGAGCTTGTCAACGAGGCAAGGGCCAGGCCGCTTTACATGGCCGAATCCCTCGGCATGGATCCGGACCAGTTGCTTGCAGACCTGCCTGAGCTTGCGGATATACTGACACAGGGTCTCCCGGCACTGTGGCCGAACGAGAAGCTTTTTAATGCCGCAGCCGGCCATACAGAAGATATGGCAAGGGGTCAATATTTTACGCATGATTCCATGGACGGCACGACCTTTGATGATAGGATCACGGGGGCCGGTTATGAGCCGGTTCTGACAGGCGAGGCTATTGGGATGGCCTCATTTTCAGATGCCACATATCCCCGGGACGCGGTGGAACTCATTTTCAGGAAGATGTTTGCAGATGAGCTGGATCCCCTGTCAGATGAACCCCGAAATATACTGAACCCGTACCTCAGGGAAATGGGTGCCGGCTTTGGCGCCGGGATGTTTGAGGCAGAGGGGGATGCGGAATGCTATATCCTTATGACATGTGATTTTGGCACCGGGGCGGCGGATGATACGCCGAGCCATGTCTGGGAATCGAAACTGCTGGAGCTTATAAACGAGGCAAGGACCAGACCGCTGGATACGGCTGCGGCCCTCGGCATGGATCCGGACCAGGTGCTTGCAGGCCTGCCTGAGCTTGCGGATATTCTGGTACAGGGTCTTCCACCCCTTCGGCCGGATGAAAGTCTTTTTACGGCGGCCAGGGGGCATACCAGGGATATGGCGGATAATCATTTCTTTTCACACAATTCCTATTTAAGGCCCCCCCCCGGATCTTCGTTCAGGCCGCAGGCGGCTGCATATTCATACGAATATCGAATTGCATGTGCCGGTTATAAAGGGATTTTTGCAGGTGAAAGCCTTGCAGTGGAGGAAATGAGGGAAGCCGGGTATCCCGGGGAAGCGGTCGAGGCCATGTTTAAGAAGATGTTCATGGACGAACTGGATCCATTGAGACAGGAGCCCCGCAATATACTGAACCCGGAGTTCAGGGATGCGGGAATAGGGTTAGGAATGGGGCTGCTTTATACCGGCGGGGAGCCGGAAAGCGTTTATCTGGCTACAATTGATTTCGGATCAGGCGAATAAATGAAAATCCCCTGAAGGCACAGGGGATGACAGTAAAGAAATTCTTGACATTAGGCGCATGATATCTTACTTTACCAGAAAAAAAGATAAGGAAGGTATTAACCGGACCTCACTGAAGTCAGGTGAAGTCGTTATGGACTGGTTGACATACACTTGAAAAAATTATGAAAGGAGGGATGCATAAAATATTAATAGTGAATGGGTTTATTTCTGGGCTTGAACAATTTGACTTAAAATATTTTACCGGAGGAAAGTAATTATGAAGAAATTTTATGTTTTTTTACTTGCCGCAAGCTTATTCCTGACATTTGGAGTGGCACAGGCACCGGCACAGGAAGCGCCAATAGACAATGCGCTTGTCCCT
>DAINAR010000022.1:53668-54836 GCA_036733345.1 Deltaproteobacteria bacterium
AGTGGCACAGGCACCGGCACAGGAAGCGCCAATAGACAATGCGCTTGTCCCTGCTGTTGCTATTGATGACGGCGGGATCGGCGATGTCCTGATGTTCCCTATTTATGATGTCAGGGATGTTGACAACAGGACCGTTCAGTGGCAGAACTTTATGGTTATAGAGAACACCTCTAACCAGTGGACTGCCTTTCACCTGCGTTTCAGATCCTGGAAAAAGAGCATCGAGGTATATGACCATATCATCCTGCTGTCGCCTTTTGATGTATTCTGGGCTGTAATAGACCGTGCAGCCGGCCCCGGCTCAACAACGGACACGCCCGCACAGACATATACGGCTGGAGAGGTGAGGATATGGAGCCAGGATTACCATACCCTTTATAATTCAGGTCTTACCTACTGGACGCCAGGTGCAGGTCAGACCGAGGATGATTTCCCGGGGTGGCTGACCAAGTTCCAGGCAGATCTTCTTGACGACTGCGGTTTCATATCAAATCTCAGTAACCTGAGCGATTACGATAAATATGAAATGCAGGCAGGGCATGTCGAGGTTATCGGCGTATGGCAGCTTTCAAACCCCAATGCTCCCGGCGACGACACGCACGTCCTGGCAAATGTAGTAAATGGCGGTGTTTATCCGGATGGTGCTGTCAATGTCTTTGATGTAATGGACGCCCTTTTTTATAACTATACTAGTCTTGCTCCCCTTGCACGCATTGGAGCATGGACAAATGTGAATGGCGGCGATCCCACTTTAGTACTGATAGACTCTGTCGAGTGGGGCTCAGATATGACAGCGCGCTGGGGTTTGGACTGCGGAAACGTGCTTGCAGGTGCCTTTTCAATGGGCGATACCTCAAATGCGAGACTGCAGCTTTCCAATTTTGTTGCCGTGCGTGATTTCAGGACAGCCGTTTCAGATGAATTACCTGTAATCCACCGTGACGGGTATGTAGGCGGCGCAATCGTATATCCGGTTGATACACTCTTCTGGATACCTTACTGGGTTGATTCACATTATATCAATGAAAACTGGGCCACCACAATCGGACCAGGGTTCAGGGATGGAAATGATCTGATCGGAACGGCTCAGTTAACCGGAGGATGCAACTCCTGCGGACCAGGGTTCAGGGATGGAAATGATCTGATCGGAACGGCTCAGTTAACCGGA
>DAINAR010000023.1:0-54494 GCA_036733345.1 Deltaproteobacteria bacterium
AGACCAAATTCAACTAACTTTCGATTTTAAGACTTAAAGTGCCACGGGCGTAAGCTCGTGGGTATCTACTTCATGAAGTTTCCTCTTTGATCAAACTGGCCCCTTCAGCGGCCAGCTTCGGGGCTTATTCTTAAGTCTAATAAAATACCCCATTTTTTGGTGCTGTTTCCGTTGCACAGGCATGACCAAGCCCCAGGCATCCCAAAATCATATTCAGAAAGAAACATGCGGAAAGGAGATATTATATGACACGGAGAATTGTAATTGGAATTGCAGGGGCAAGTGGCGTTATCTACGGTGTGAGGTTGCTCAGTATTCTTAAAGAAATAGATATTGAGACTCATCTAGTCATATCCGAAGCAGGAAAAAAATATCGAGATAGAGACAGGGTATAAGTCTAATGAAGTAGCTGACATGGCCGACTATGTTTATGACAACAGGGATATTGCTGCAACTATCGCCAGCGGTTCATTTCTGACTGACGGCATGATAGTTGTTCCATGCACTGTAAAAACATTATCAGGAATTGCCAATTCCTATACTGAAAACCTACTCGTGAGGGCTGCGGATGTGACCTTGAAAGAAAAGCGAAAACTGGTCCTAGTAGTGAGAGAAACACCTCTTCACAAAGGTCATCTCAGGCTTATGAACATGGCTGCTGATATGGGCGCCCATATCCTGTCCCCTGTGCCTTCTTTCTATCACAAGCCCAAGACCATAGACGACATTATTAATCAGACCATAGGAAAAATATTTGACTATGTGGACATTAAACATGATTTATTTAAACGTTGGGGCGAATGAGCTTGGCAATGCATCAAAAAATATGGATTTTCTATCCCAAAGAGCTTTGAATGCATTCAGGCAGAGCAAATTTGTAGATCTTCTGAGGAGTTGAGGCAGGTCGGAGGTAAATAGGCCACTTACTCCTTTTTAGATAAAAGTGAGTCTCCTGTTCAGCCTTTATCAGATTATCGCAACTATAAACAAGAACAGTGATGATTCAAGAGTTTGCAGTTAGACAATGGAAGGCCCATCACCAAGTAGAATGTATAATCTCATACTCCACTCTTCTACTGCCATTATAATTCCATTGTCTTCTGCAAATATATTCTTTGCTGAAAAAATTAGTCTTTGAGATTGAGAGCTTATGAGTGAGGCTCCACCCGCATAGTGGAATGGGGTCAAGTCGGCTCTTGACTCTTTATGATGATTTCAACCAATTCTTCCATCCTCATTCTTAAACCCCTGTCAGCCTTCATCCCTGATTTCATTCTTTCAACTATGCTGCTGACGGAGCTGCTTTTCCTGATTTTGAATTGTAAACCCACTTCCTTCAAAGTATCATTCCTTAAATGCCTTGTCAGGTAGACGGCAATATTCCTGGGTTCATTAAAATACCCTCTCCTGCTTGCATACAGCTCGTCATCATTGATATTATAAGCCTTGCATACAATCAGTTTGATTTTATCTGTATCAGGTGCAAGTCTTCTGGCTTCAGGGATTTCCTCAAAATCTTCCGGACTGAAAAATCTTCCCTTTATTCCGTCAATGAATCCCTTGCTTCCAAGGACTGAAGGCAATTTATTTCTTCCGAATATCCGGTTGATCTCCTCAGGTGTTTCCTTGAGGACAAACCGTTTGTAAAGCCTGAGACTCTCCTTTCCGCTGTCTGAAAACAGCTTCAGGATATAACTCTTGTACAGCCACTTCCACTTTTTCGCATCAGACATGTATGGTTTATGGCTGCTCCACGGGTATTTTTCCAGGCTGTCAACAATCCCTGCTTCAAAAGGATTCCTGTGGATATATCTGACCAGCTCAAGCGCATAACTGTCAGACTCGACCAGAATAGATTTGTAACGCCCCCTGAAAAGCGGGCCGTCATAACCGTGCCTTCTGTTATATCGCTGGGTATACAGGCTGTTCAGGTGTCTCATGGATCTGGACAGGTTGGCATCCGGTGTTTTGACAAGGAGGTGATAATGATTGGTCATCAGGCAATAGGCTGCAATATTTACATTGAACACTTCGGCAAGCTCTTCCAGAATTTCCACAAAGGACAAATAATCATCCTTTCCCTCGAAGATCTTTTCCCCGCGCCTGCCCCGGTTCATTACGTGGTACCATGCGCCCGGATAATAAACTACCCCGCCGCAGAGCAGCTGTTATCTTAAAAAGCGTTGAACGTCCCAAGGGGCGGGGAATCGAACCCTCGTCCGCCTCTGGCGGATTGAATTCTTAACGGCCTGGACATGGAAAAAGCTTATCAGAAATCAAACCAAGAGTCAAGAGCCAATTTGACCCCTTTAGAATTCTTAACGGCCTGGACATGGAAAAAGCTTATCAGAAATCAATCCAAGAGTCAAGAGCCGATTTGACCCCTTTATCGTAAAATGACAAGCAGTAAAATGAAGCAGGCTTAAAAAATCAAATGCGGTATGCCATGGGGTTTACCATTATGCATACCGCACCGGAAATATCTGACTTTTACCAGCCTCTGGATGGTTTACCAGCCTTTGTATGGCTGGCAGAAACTTGTCCGCCGTGTTTATGGCGGGCTTGTCCGCCTTTTACAAGCCTCTGGCTGGCTGGCGGATTGAAAAGATGAAAAAAGGTTTATGATTTTTATGCAGTCTAACTGACTGCGCCTTTATCAGCCTCACCCAACAGTCATTATATGGAGCGTATCCCCTTCCTGGAGAGGGGCGTCCATTCGTTCACCGTAAGACAGGAAATCTCTCTGATTGACCACCACACGCAATTCCATGTCTATTTCATTCTTTTGGTCCAGGATGGCCTTTTTAACACCAGGTCCATACTTTTTTATAAGACCATTAACAAAGTCCCTTAAGGTATTACCGGTAAAGTCAACAATCAGGTCCTTTTTCTTGTTCATAAGCTTGTAAAGATGGGGCAGGCCCTCAATTTTAAGATTAATTTTCATTGGATATATGCTCCTATATTAATGGGGCTCTAATAAGATATTTTTATCAGAAAGATCTACTACCAGAAAACTGATAAAAAGTCAACTATAAGACCCTGTGCTTATTTTTTCAAATTAACGCCTCACTTGCAGAAAAAAATATCTTGACTTCTTCTGCTTCTATTCTTAAATTATTATCTAAACTGGAATGATTCCGAAATGAAAATTATTAACAGAAATGATCTGATCGGTCAGTTAAAGGAAAAAGGCCTGAAGAAAACGCCGCAGCGTCTGGCCATAATCGACGTTCTTGTAAAAAACCGTGAAACTCATCCTAGTGCGAGATTTATTTACAATGAAGCGAAAAAGATAGCAGATCGACTCAGCCTCTCCACTGTTTATGCAACTCTCAAGGAATTTTCTGTAAACGGAATAATCAAGCCTCTTGAATTTGACCGGATGGAAAACCGTTATGACGTGAATATGTCCGAACACATCAATCTCATCTGCAAACGCTGCGGAGCCATTATCGACTACAATCTACCTGTCACAATTGAACCAAAAGAAATTGCCCGAAAGGCCGGGTTTTTAGTCACAGATACCAGGATGGAATACTACGGATATTGCCTGGAGTGTATGAAGGAGACGGAATAGCTTAACTCCGGATCATGCAGCCGAGTCTGCTGATTCCCATGTTAAGGAATTGCACATTTAATTTATTGATTTATCCGGAATAGTTCCGGATTAAAGAAAGTATGATTATGAAATCGTAAATAAGAAAGTGTTTACATACAGCGAAAGGAGGTAGCATTATGGATGAAGACAGCAAGAGCCAGGGAAAGGGCAGGCTTAATCAACCAATGACCGGCAGAGGTACATCGGTCAGGGACTGGTGGCCAAATCAGTTAAATCTGAGGATTCTGCACCAGAATTCTATCCTGAGCAATCCGATGGGCGAGAATTTTAACTACGCCGAAGAATTCAAGAAGCTCGACCTCATGGCCGTTAAGAAGGATCTCTATGAGCTGATGACCAGCTCGCAGGAATGGTGGCCGGCCGACTGGGGTCACTACGGGCCGCTCTTCATCCGGATGGCCTGGCACAGCGCAGGCACATACCGAATGGGCGACGGCCGTGGGGGAGCAGGGTCAGGAACACAGCGCTTTGCACCGCTCAACAGCTGGCCTGACAATGTCAATCTTGACAAGGCGCGCCGACTGCTCTGGCCGATAAAGAAGAAGTACGGCAGTAAAATTTCATGGGCCGACCTCTTGATCCTCGCCGGGAACTGCGCGCTTGAGTCGATGGGATTCAAGACCTTCGGCTTCGGCGGCGGGCGTGAGGACGTATGGGAGCCGGAAGAGGACATTTACTGGGGCTCTGAGGCCGAGTGGCTGGGCGATAAGCGATACTCCGGTGAACGGCAACTCGAAAATCCGCTTGCCGCCGTGCAGATGGGCCTGATTTATGTGAACCCGGAAGGGCCGAACGGCAACCCTGATCCGGTTGCTTCAGGCCGTGACGTCCGTGAAACATTTGCACGTATGGCCATGAACGACGAAGAGACAGTAGCGCTGGTTGCCGGCGGTCACAGCTTCGGCAAGTGCCACGGCGCCGGAGATCCGTCTCATGTGGGTCCTGAGCCTGAGGCCGCCCCTATTGAGGAGCAGGGTCTCGGCTGGAAGAGCAGCTTCGGAAGCGGCAAAGGCGGCGATACGATCGGCAGCGGTCTTGAGGGAGCCTGGAAGCCGAACCCGACCAAATGGGACATGGGATATCTTAACACACTTTTCAAATACGAGTGGGAGCTGACAAAGAGCCCGGCAGGTGCTTACCAGTGGGTGCCAAAGGATAGTGCTGCAGCGCAGGCTGTGCAGGATGCCCATGATCCTTCGAAACGGCACGCGCCAATGATGACCACGGCAGACCTCTCCTTGCGCTTCGACCCGATCTATGAACCGATTGCGCGGCGCTATCAGCAGAACCCGGAAGAATTCGCTGATGCCTTTGCCAGAGCATGGTTCAAACTGACCCATCGCGACATGGGCCCGCGTTCGCGCTATCTCGGCCCTGAGGTCCCTGCGGAAGAACTGATATGGCAGGACCCGGTACCAGCAGTTGATCATAAGCTGATCGAGGCTCAGGACATTTCAGATCTCAAGAGCAAGATCCTTGCTTCAGGACTTTCGATCCCGCAACTCGTCTCAACGGCCTGGGCTTCGGCATCAACGTTCCGCGGCTCAGACAATCGCGGCGGTGCAAACGGGGCGCGAATTCGTCTTGCACCCCAAAAAGATTGGAAAGTCAACCAGCCTGATCAACTGAAGACCGTGCTGCAGACCCTTGAAGAAATTCAAAAGGATTTCAACAGCTCGCAGACAGGAGGGAAGAAGGTTTCGCTCGCTGATCTGATTGTACTGGGCGGATGTGCCGGCGTAGAACAGGCGGCAAAGAATGCAGGTTATGATGTAACCGTTCCCTTCATTCCAGGACGTACGGATGCATTGCAGGAGCAAACAGACGTGATGTCATTCGCAGTACTTGAACCGTTAGCAGACGGGTTCCGTAACTACAAGAAGGCAAGATACACCGTATCTGCAGAGGACATGCTGGTTGATCGTGCGCAATTGCTGACGCTGACTGCACCTGAAATGACGGTTCTCATTGGCGGAATGCGCGTCCTGAATGCCAATTTCGAAAAGTCAAACCACGGTGTCTTCACAAAGCGGCCGGAAACGCTTACTAATGACTTCTTCGTGAATCTGCTCGACATGAGCACGGAGTGGAAGGCAACCCCGGAAGACGAGGAGGTGTTCGAGGGTCGTGACAGGGCAACTGGAGAAATCAGGTGGACCGGCACCCGTGTAGACCTGATCTTTGGTTCGAACTCCCAGCTCCGGGCCCTGGCGGAGGTATACGCATGTGAGGATTACCGGGAGAAGTTTGTTAACGACTTTGTCGCGGTCTGGAACAAGGTCATGAATCTTGACAGATTCGACCTGGCCTGATCCTGGCACAGACGTGTTCACTAAAAAAAACTATGAGAAAGAAACTGCGCACTAAAAATGCGCAGTTTTTTATTTTTTTACTTGACAGAAGTGTTTAGAAGCTATACGCTAAAACCATGAATAAAAACAGTACATCGCCGTTTTCGCTTGTAGAAAAGTTTTCAAGGGTGGTTAAGCTCTGGCAGAGGCTTGAATCCAGGCCACGCAATTTCGGTACTGAGGATAACCTGACCAGTTCAGAAGTTCACATGATTGAAGTAGTAGGCCTTAATGAGGGCCTGAGCGTGACAGCACTTGCCAGAAGGTTGGGTATAACCAAGGGCGCTGTATCGCAAACCTTGAAAAAGCTTGAGGAAAAAAGCCTGATCGTAAAAGAAGCCGACTCTTCCAATAGCTCCCGAATAACAGTGAATCTTTCAACAAAAGGAAAGGTTGCCTATTTTTCGCATATGCAGTGGCATGAGGAAATGGACGGAGGTTTCAGGAATTATTTTGTTAATCTTCCTGAAGAAAAAATAAAGTTTTTGGAGGAATTCCTCTCAATTCTGGAGAAGTTCCTGAAGAAGAGAATGTAAATTTTTTTGGTATAAGAGTATACCATCTAAACACTTTAAAAGGAGAAGAATATTATGAAGATCAGGATGTTCGGAAACAATGTAGTGAGGATGCCCGATATCGCCTTTATGATGATGAGCTGGATTTTTGTTGTAAGAGATATGTTAATGTCGCCGTGGTCGATTCTGGATGAGTTTGAAGTGGAAAGGGGGCAGACCATTGTTGACTATGGATGCGGACCGGGTTCATATCTTAAATGTGCATCTGAAATGGTCGGACCAGAGGGAATGGTATGGGCTGTTGATGTCCATGAACTGGCCATAAAGGCAGTATTGAAACGTATAGACAGGGAGAATTTGAGCAATGTAAGGGTTTTGCAGGCCAAAGGCAATAATTCGGGCCTGCCAGATGAAACAGCGGATGTGATCTATGCACTGGATATGTTCCATATGGTCAGGGACCACAATGAATTCCTGAAGGAGCTTAATCGGATCTGTAAAGAAAGAGGATTGCTTTATATCGGCATAAGCCACCAAAGCTGGGAAGCGGTAATACCTAAGATAATAGCTTCCGGCAAATGGGATATTGTAGAGAAAAGAAAAGGTTATCTGAAGTGCCGTCCGGTTAAAAATTGAGCCGGACAATATGGAGAAGCTTAAGCTATCTTAACTAATTTATAATGGCCTTATTATTACATCCTTGAGGTATTGGTTTTGAAAACGGGTATTTTCACCGATCTTAGCCTTTCCGTCTGACACGAAACGTGCAGAGAGGGCTTTGCCATATCTTACAGACAGGGCCCTCAGAAGTCGTAGCACCTCTAGTATCCTTTTCGGGGACTCATCAATACCAACAGGATAGGTGTCGATACCAAGACCGCAGTGCATGGCAAGAAATATATTCCTCTCTATCGGGAATCGTCCTTTATCATATTCTTCTGCCAGTTCAAAATCCTCCAGGCAGGGGAACATGACGCCGCAAAGTCCTGCCGGTCTGGGATTTTCGGACTTAATAAAGTCTGTGATCTTTAAAAAAGTATCAGTGGTGACGGCTTTTTCAAATGAGCCGTGGAGCCTTTTTATAAAATTTATCAGGCTGCTTTTACCTGAAAACAGGGGCGCTACTGATGAATCTATGCCAAGAAAATCAGGATATTTATTAAAGAGTTCAATGATTTCATCCCACATGAATCCCATCCTGGAAAACCATTCTTCAAGATCAAGACAGCCCTCTGCCAGGTCTGTGGGCTGCAACCCGATGGAAAAACCGTTTTTCTCAAATTCAGCGGAAGGGAAAAAGGGGCTGGATTTGCGGTTTGAAAAGGTGAATGCAAAACCGAATGTCTTTTCTGCATTTTCGCTGATTATCTCCTGAAGAAGTTCAACGTCTTCCGGAAGTACACCGGCAGTTAGTTCAAGATTGAAAGAGGTGTTTTTTGAAGAAAGGAAATGCCCCAGATTCGAGCCGGCTGATTCTCTGTTAATGGACCCTGCGCTCAGGTAGATCGAATCATCATTCACCAGGGAATCCATTGAACCCAGAGGTTCATTGGCAAGACATAGTCGCTTTGTCTGCACTTCGAAACCACTGCTTAAAAGAATCTCATGGACTGATTCAAGATTCTTTAAAAGGCTGTCATCAAATTTATCAGCAAAGTAACATATACTTCTGACTACTTTATTCTGGTGCAGGGTCTTTGGCATTTGCTATTCCCCGGCTCTGACAATTTATTGGCTTGAAAGATTTTTTCTAATTATGGTAATATCAGATATTCACATAAATTCCGGATGATATAAAGGCTGAATCAAATGGTCAAGAAATTCTGGACAATAGCAGAAGTGATAGAGATATTTCAGGTTGATAAATCTCTTCTATATGAACTAGAGGAAGAAGAAATAATATGTCCTGTCTGCCGCGGAAGGTCAAGGGACAAATTTTTTCCTCCTGGAGAGCTGGAAAAACTGCGTTTTGCCAAAATCCTGATTGAAGACATGGGTGTAAATCTGGCCGGTGTTGAGGTAATATTGCGGATGAAGCAGAACATGGTTGAGATGAGAAAGCAGTTTGATTCCATCCTTGAAGAGATGGCAAGAGATATACGGAAAAGGCTGAATAACGAAGAGTAAAATTTAAAGTCTTAGATCCGCCCTCAAATCCTTTTTATAGAGCTTATCCATCTGTTCAACCGACTTGAGCACCTCCTTCTCATCAGTTTGAGGCACCTTGACTGAGATCCTGACCATGAGGTCCCCTTTCTTTTTTGTCCTGGGGTTTTCCGCTCCCCGGCCTTTTAATCGAAGGGTCTGTCCGCTCTGGCTTTTTGGAGGAACCTTGAGGTTTATTTGCCCGTCAACCGTAGGTATGGTTATTTCTCCGCCTGCCATTGCCTCACGAACGGTTACAGGGACTTCCATGAAGATATTGTCACCCTCCCTCCTGAGGAACGGGTGGGGCTTTATGTGAACAACAAGGTAGAGATCTCCCGGCTTTCCACCGTTCATGCCGGGCTCACCTTTTCCGGCAACACGTACCCTGGATCCCTCCTTGACCCCTTTTGGAATAGTAACACGTATTTTTTCTGTCCCTAGAACCTGTCCGCTTCCTCCGCATTGCGCACAGGCCTTGCCTGTCTGACCATGTCCTTTGCATTGGGGGCAGGGCCTTGTAAAATGCATGGGGCCTTCAGCCATATTAAGGCGGCCTGAGCCACCGCACATCTGGCAGGTTGACATACGGGCATTAGGGTCAGTGCCTGATCCATTGCACGAAGTACAGGGTTTAAGTTTCTGCATTGAGATTTCCGTTGAGAATCCCTTGAGTGCTGACACAAAATCAATATCCATGCCATACTCGACATCCCTGCCTCTGGAAACAGTGCTTCCTCTGAAGCCTTCCCGGCCCATGCCTGAGCCGAATATATCTCCGAAAATATCCTCATAATTCTGATATCTTCCGAAATCCTGCTGGTCCCTCTGGCTTTGGCCTTCCTGCTGGAAGGTTTCCCACTTTTTATATTCCCTTGCCTTTTCCGCATCAAATCCTGACCGGAGACCATCCTCCCCGAACTCATCATAGAGCTTTCTTTTTTCCTCATTTGCCAGGCAATCATGTGCATGGGATATTTCCTTGAATTTCTGCTCAGCCTCCTTGTTCCCGGGATTTATATCCGGATGCCATTTCCTGGCAAGTTTGCGATAGGCCTTTTTTATATCGCTCTGGGGTGCATCTTTTGGAACCCCCAGGATTTTGTAAAAATCTTCGGGCATTATACTGACCTCAAAATTCTTTCTTAAAAAGCAAGAATTTAAGCTTGATGTACTCGTAAAAAGCTAAGTTATGCCTCTTCGAGGGAGCCTATGAACAACGAAGCCTGGTAAAAAACAAGTGAAGCGTTAAATATTTAATATAGTTATAATGCCATCGCTTCATGTAATTTAAAACGACTTCGTTGGAAGTCAAAAAGCAACATATTCCGTCATTCCGTGCAAGCGGAGCGCAGCCTGTCCCGGACTACGATACGGGAACACGGAATCCAGTCCCGCCTTGGCGGGATTTAATATGTTCTGGATGCCGGCTTTCGCCGGCATGACGGCCTTGTTGGCATTTTCTCCAATTACGACACAACCTCGAAAGTTGGAATCCAGGGGTTTTAAGTAGTTACCCAGCTGACTCCAGTTGGAATTTATCCCGCGCTTGACGCGGGGCCGGAGTGACGAATTTTTGCGAATTTGTCAATCTTAAGTAATTCCAAAAAAGATTACATCAAACATAACCCTGATGTCAATTTTTGTAGTGTGTCTTTTTAGGGGTATTTTGTGTCCTTGATTGCTGGCATGAAAAAAGATAGTATTAGTGCCAAAGGAAAGGTCATCAACTTTTTTCAAAGACATAAAAATGATTCAGCATTATGGATGAAGTAAGAGACTCAGCACTGCAAAATTTTAAATTTCGTAATCTGCATCCGAATATATTTCTGGGAACAGCAAGTGACAGGTATGCGGGCTGGGTGGGCCAGGTCTATTCAGAAAACAGGTATGAAAAATCCATAACCCGCCGTGTAAAAAAGGTGGGGGGCAGGACATTTACTGAAGAAGTACTTCCTGTTGAAAGCGTCAGGGAATATTTTCAGCATTTCCGAATACTGGAACTTGACTTTACTTTTTACAGGCCCCTTATTGATTCCGAAGGGAAACCCACTCAGAATTTTCATCTGCTTCGTTTATACCGCAAATATGTTAATAATGAAGACAGGCTTCTGCTTAAAGTGCCGCAAATCATATTTGCAAAGAAATTATTCCGAAATAATGCATATATCGATAACGATACATACTTAAATCCGGAAATTTTCAATCGCCAGTTCTACGAGCCTGCAGTTGAAATCCTGGGCCCATGTCTTCACGGTTTTGTTTTTGAGCAGGAATATCAGAAAAAACAGGACCGTATTTCGCCTGAAAAACAGGCAGAAGAACTCGATACCTTTTTCAGCTCAGTTCCGGATGACTCCCGTTACCATCTCGAATTTCGCACTGAAAGCCTGTTGTCTGAACCAGTTTTTGAGGTACTTGAAAGGTACGGGGTGGGACAGATCCTGTCGCACTGGACATGGCTTCCCTCTTTGTCTCGCCAGTTCAGCCTTTCAGGCAGGAGGTTTTTAAACAGGAGCGGTTGCTGCGTGATCAGGCTAATGACGCCGAGAGGTATACGCTATGAGGATGCATACGCCAGAGCACATCCCTTCAATGCCCTGGTGGATGGCATGCTGAATACTGAGATGATACAAGATACAGCCGCCCTTATGTGCTCGGCAATCAACCAGGGGATTCAAATCAGCGTTATTGTAAACAATCGCTCAGGCGGGAATGCACCCCTGATTGTCCAGAAAATTACCAGACTATTTCTGGATATGATCCCGCATCAGGCTTGACGGGTTTTCATGAGAGAGTCAACCTTCATTTTAAGGTGATTTTTGAAGACCATTGAACAGGAGATACAAGATGGATTTCTGTGATTTTAACTGTAAGTATGCCTCCTGGCCAGAATCAGAATCGCTTGACGGCTCCAGCAGCTGCAGGACCTTTACAGCCCTTTTATGCAGGAAGAAGAACCGCCACGTTCATAAAAATATGCCCTGTAATGAAAAATCGATAAAACGGGAGAGGATCAAAGGATCTGAAGTGTCAGATTTTAATCCTTAAGCCCGGTTTTTTCCAGATACCTGCTTATCGCCCCATCATATTCATGGGTAAGCCTGAATACTTTTTTGGCCAGACGGAATCGCGTTTCAAGAGAGGTTTCGCCATTCGTTGATGCCATCTCCTTCAGAACCGTTTCATAGTCGTCAGGGTCCACGATGACAGTGACGTGTTTGAAGTTTTTAGCGGAAGATCTGAGCATGGAAGGACCACCTATATCAATATTTTCGATCGCCTCATCCAGGGTTACACCCTCTCTGCTGACTGTTTTTTCAAACTGGTAAAGGTTGACAACAACCATGTCAATAGGCTCAATGCCGTGTTCTTTCATCATCCTGACATGTTCATCGTTGTCGCGCAGACCTAAAAGACCCCCATGAACCTTTGGATGAAGCGTCTTTACACGGCCATCCATCATTTCAGGAAAACCTGTGTATTCCGAGATATCAGTTACAGTAATTTTACCCTTACGCAGTGTATCGGCAGTTCCACCTGTAGAGAGGATTCGAACTCCAAATTCGGAAAGAGATTTCGCAAAATCAACAATTCCTGATTTGTCTGTGACACTTATAATGGCCCTCTTTATCTTCCCCATCTATATACCTCCTGAATTCTGAATTCACTGATCAGTTTGTCTTGTCATCATCTGTTGCCGGAATTGGAATCTTAAAGAATTCGATTCCTTCATCTTTCAATGTCTTTTCCTCCTCAGAAGTTGCAGATCCCCTTATGTTCCTTTTTTCAGTAACTCCGTAGTGCATTTTGAGGGCTTCTGATGCAAATTTCGCCCCGACATTTTCTGAATTTTTCTGTATGTAATCCACGATCTCTTTTGCAAGCCTTTGATAGTCAATCGGAAGCTGATTCTTCTGAATTTCAGGATGAGACCTCCTAACAGCAACGGGTGAAACCACTTTCCTGACATCAGTGCCGTTACAATAAGGGCAGTTCACCAATCCGGCGGCATTTTGTTCTTCGAAGGATTCGAGGCTGTCAAACCATCCTTCGAACATATGTCCGTTTGAACATTCAAGGTCAAATACAATCATGTTAATTCAATTTCTCCATTTTATTAATTTAATAGTATTTTGCAGGCAAGCCGCTTCTATGTGTTTTTCCAATTAATTTCCATGAGAAGGTCGCTGTTCTCGGTCATATCTTTCCATAGAAGAGCTGATAATCTTGAATATACAGCTCCAGGTAAACCATTTCCAATAACCCTTCCGTCAAATTTGACCACAGGGAGCAGGTTTATCGAAGTTCCGGTAAGGAAGATCTCTTTAGCATTATAAGCATCTTCCGGAGAGATATCTGCAAATTTTACTTTTTTTATCATATTTTCTTTTTTAAGGTCGCCGGCCAGCTGAAATACCCTGCTGGCGGTAATACCTAAAAGTGTTCTTTCAAAACCAGGAAATTTCAATACGCCATCGGCTGTCAGCACTCCGATATTTTCAGTAGATCCCTCCGCCAGAAAACCATTTTCATCGAGAGCAACTGAATAGCGTGAGCCTCCATTGATAGCCTCTTTTTTCATAAGGACATTGGGCAGATAATTGCATGACTTTATATTGGCGAAAAAGGATTTTTTGATAGGAATACGACTGGTTACAAGTGTTATGCCTTTTTCGTAATATTCACGGGGCAAAGTATGTGATCGCACAACATTGATGTACAGCTGGCTTGAAGGGCAGTCATAAGGATTTATGGTAAAACTGCCCGGACCTCTTGAAACAATAATACGGATAAGGCACTCTTTTTCTCCGCCCGTTAACACGAGCTCTGTAATCAAATCCCTTATACGGTTATATCCTGCGGGGAATTCAAGTGAAATAGCTTTAACTGACTTTTCCAGCCGTTGCAGGTGTTCCTCAATCTGATATATTCTGCCGTGAAAACATCGTATTACATCAAAAGCCCCGTCTCCCCTGTGAACCAGATGGTCATCAGCAGGGATCATCATCAGATCAGGATCAGTTGTAATGCCATTCCACTGACTGGAATACATGGCCAGATAATTGCTCTGCCAGGGCTTTTTGTCAAAGCAGAGGCTCGAAAAGAAGTTGGATTTTGTGATCCTTTTCTGTTTCATGACATTCAAACAACGTTTTTCCTGAATACTGTGCTGTACTGAGAATTAATACTATACCGGCGTATCTCCTTGACAGCCTTAACTTATCTTCTTAGTATACTATTCATTTCAGGCTGAAACCTAAACAATAAAATCTGAAAAATCAATTACAAAATTTATTTATTATCCTCTGAATACAGGATAGAGAGGCCAAAAAGGTATGAGTGAAAGACAATATCTGGTTGATGAACTTACCTTAAAGGAGTCATGGCGAATATTTCATATCATGGCGGAGTGCGTAGAGGGTTTCGAGAAACTGCCGGAGGTCTACCCAGCGGTATCGATTTTCGGGTCAGCCCGGACCAAGCCCAACAGTGCGGACTATAAAATGGCTGAGAAGGCAGCCCGCCTGCTGGTAGAAAATGGATTCAACATCATATCAGGCGGTGGACCCGGAATTATGGAAGCTGCAAACAAAGGTGCTGCCGAGGCAGGAGGTAAATCGGTAGGCCTGCATATTCATCTGCCAAATGAACAGCAGCCGAATGAATTTGCAAACATTCGTCTTGATTTCAAATACTTCTTCATAAGAAAGGTTATGTTTGTAAAGTATGCGGTTGCATATCTTATAATGCCAGGCGGATTCGGGACGCTTGATGAGCTTTTTGAGGCCCTGACTCTAATTCAAACAAAAAGAATCAGATCCTTTCCGGTAGTACTTATCAACTCAAAATTCTGGAAGGGTCTCCTTGACTGGGCAAAAGAGACATTAATAAAGGAAAAGACCATCTCCGAAGCGGATTTTGACATATTCAATATTGTTGACACGCCTGAAGAAGCAGTGAATATTATCAAAAGGACCGTTATAGTTTGAACATGAATGAAGACGAACGTCTGACTGTCCGCTCATGGGCCCTTGATCACGGGATAGAATTATCTGCGAACAAGTTGAACCTTCTTGGCATTTATCTGAGGGAACTTACCGAGTGGAATAAACATGTTAACCTTATCGGCATGCGTTCCCGGCAAAGGATCATACATGAACTCCTGCTAGACTCCCTTATGCCGGCATCTTTTCTTCCCCGGAAAGGCAGGTTGCTTGATTTAGGTTCAGGCGGCGGCTTTCCTTCAATTCCCTTAAAGATCTGCATCCCTGGCCTGAAATTTCATCTTATTGAATCCAATGGCAAAAAAGTAAATTTTCTCAAACATGTCATACGCATAACCAGACTGGTTGGCATTGAAGTTATATGGGGCCGTATTGAAGAAGAATATAGGCGTCTTTGCCCGGAGGGCTATGATATCGTTACAGCAAGGGCAGTAGCTGACTTTTCCCGCACACTGTCATGGTGTGCTCAGCATATTATTAATGGTGGTCTTTTTGTGAATTTTCAGGGTAGTCAGTTTAGGGAGGCCATAGCGGGAAGTGCAGACATCCTTGAAAAGGAGAATATTACTCTTTATAAAACCATTCCCTATGTATTATCAGAAAAGCAGGGTTCCCAGAGATATCTTCTTGTTTTTATAAAAAACAGATAAAAACTAAGGCCTCCTCTGATATCCTTATTATCTTCAATATTCAGTGAAATGCTGCCCAAAATCGAGGAGGCCTTTTTTGAAATTACGCCCCGGCGAGGTATTTGAAAGAGACTTTCACCCTTGCACGATAGTTCACAACTTTTCCTTCTTCAATGGTTAAATCCAGTTTGGAGATCTCAGCAATCCTTAAATCCTCCAGGCTGGCGGCAGCCGTTTCAATAGCATTTTTAGCCGCATCTTCCCAGGATTTTTCGCTGGTTCCAACAAGCTCAATGATTTTATACGTACTCATAGCTTATTTTCCTCCTTTCATCCATTCAGGTGAATATTGGCCAATGAAGCTTAACAGTAAAAAATTTCACCTCCTTTTTTTAAAAATTATCAGACATCGTGCTAAAATAGTCTAACAAAACATTTAATGTCGTGCAATATATTATTAGGTCTGAATTTGATGAATTCGCAAAAAGCCGTTGATTTTAAAAACCCCATTTTTCCAACTGCTTCAGCATCCTTGTCTTATGACTTCCAGGCCAGTAATACCTTCCGCAGGAAGGACAGTAATGTATTCCTTTCATATTTTGATGAAATACATAATCAGGAACGTTTCCCAGGACATCATTCGGATCGATCCCCTGTAAAAGGGTATTGCAGATTAAGCACCTGCAGAACCATTTAGTATGGTCCGGAATAAGCCCCATTGACCGTTTCAGCCCAACAATTTGCCTCTCAACATTATTCTCATAGATCATGACAGCATTACTGTATTTGTTAGTGAGATCCTTTTGGCGGGATAAGAGAATACGCCCGTCCTTTACCAGTAAATCTATTACATGCGGCTGATAACAGCTCCTGTAAATTGTATCATATCCCAGCACCCTGAGCCATTTGGCGAGCCTGCCAAGCATTGAATCAGCTACGAATTTCATTTCCAGGTTTTTTCCTTTTGATATTTTTTCATCATAGTGATTTTGACACCGAAAGGTTAAAGAGTGAGACATATTGTTGACGGATTATTTTTATTATTATACATCTTATATGCTTTTATTTAAAGGGATCTCTGGCATAACAACACAAAAGGAAAGCTTCATCAGGTTAAAAATGGACAAAATAGTCATTGAAGGTGGAAAGCCTCTCAAGGGATCAGTCAGGGTCAGCGGATCAAAAAACGCTGCTCTTCCAATCATAACCGCCTGCCTCCTGACTGGCGGATGGCATAAATTGAGTAATATTCCAGGACTTAAAGATGTTGAGACAATTAAAAGCATCATGTCAAAAATGGGTGTTCGTTTTCGAGAGGGCGCAGGATCCCTTGAGGTAAATTCCGACGATTTAAGAGATTTTGAAGTCCCCTATGAGCTTGTAAAAACCATGAGGGCTTCGATACTGCTGTTGGGCCCTATTCTGGCCCGCTATGGCAAGGCGAGGATTTCTCTGCCAGGAGGGTGTGCAATAGGGGCGAGGCCGGTTAACCTTCACCTGAAGGCCCTGATAGAAATGGGCGCAGCAATCGAATTGGATCATGGGTATATAAACGCCCGTGCGGGTCAGCTGAAAGGATGTGATATATTTTTCGATATCCCTACCGTTACAGGGACTGAAAACCTGATGATGGCAGCAGTGACAGCGAGTGGTCGAACAGTCTTGAGAAATGCCGCTGAGGAACCCGAAGTTAAGGACCTCGCCAACATGCTGAGAGGAATGGGAGCTGAAATTGAAGGTGATGGGACAGATACGATTGAGATAAACGGCGTTGATAATTTACGGCCTGCGGAATATTCTGTAATGCCTGACAGGATTGAAGCCGGAACCTTCATGATTGCCGGGGTAATAACCAGGGGTGAAATGAAAATTCATAACTGCTGCCCGGAACATCTTGGAGCTCTTATAGAAAAGCTTGAATCTGCGGGGGCATTTTTAAAGGCAACCGATGACGGCTTTCTTGTCAGGGGTCCGGACACCATAGAAAGCGTAGATATAAGAACCATGCCATTTCCAGGATTTCCTACTGATCTGCAGGCCCAGTTTATGGCCCTTATGTCCATCGCAAGCGGATGGAGCATGATCAGGGAAACCGTATTTGAAAACAGATTTATTCATGTAAGTGAACTGAGAAGATTGGGTGCGGAGATTGATATCAACGGCAATCAGGCCCTTGTGAAGGGTAAGGATCGTCTATTCTCCGCTCCGGTAATGGCGACTGACCTTAGAGCCAGTGCTTCTCTCATCCTGGCTGGTCTGGTGGCCGAAGGAGGAAGGACGGAAGTTCAGAGGATTTATCATCTGGACAGGGGTTACGACGCCCTGGAAAAAAAGTTCGCCGACCTTGGGGCCTCCATATGGAGAGAAAAAGTGTGAAATGAAACAGCGCCCCCTCATAGCAGCTTTCTTGTTTTTAACCGGGGGTATAATTACAGCTCATTGCTTCCTGATTTTTCTCAGAGATCTTATCCTTCCTGCAGTCCTCCTTTTTTCATTTTTACTGTTACTTGCAATCCTTTCTCATAGCCGCCTGAGGCTTTACCTGCTGCTTCTTGCCTTCCTCGCGGCAGGTATTCTGCTTTACCTTAGACAATACAATCCGTCTCAACTCCTGTCCGCAGCCGGTAATTACAATAAGATTAGCATTGAGGGTACCATTCTTGAGCCTGTAAAGACGATTGACAAAAAGACAAGGATAACTTTAAGGGTTGACAGATTTTATACTGCTTCTGAATGTCGCTCCATAAATGAAAAGATCGTTTTAACAGTCTACAGAGATATGCCTCCTTTAAATCCGGGATTTAAAATTCGTTTTTCAGCCAGATTGAAGCCTTTCAAAAACTTCAACAATCCCGGCAGATATGACTATGAGAATGCAATGAAGATGGCTGGATTTTCATGTTCTGCGTCTGTATCGGACGGCAAGTCGATCATTTTGCTCGGTCCCGGTCATCTTGGTTTTCCCGGTAATCTGATTGAAATCCTTCAGCGTCCCGTAAGGGAGTTCTTAAGTAAAACAATTAGTTTTGAAGACAGTTCACTTTATCGTGCATTGATCCTTGGTGAGAGGCAGGGGATAAGTAATGAGCAGAGAGAGCTATTTAATAAAACCGGCCTTGGACATATACTTGCTGTTTCTGGTCTTCATATAGGGCTGGTTGCATGGATTTCGTTTTTTTTTATAAAATGGCTTTTGCTTCGATCATCAAGGCTTACGCTTGGAACCGATATAAAGAAAACAGCCGCTGTTCTTACCTGCATTCCTGTTTTGTCATATTCCCTGCTGGCAGGCTTTCATGTGTCGACTCAAAGGGCGCTTATTATGATACTTGCCTTTTTGTTTTCCCTGATTTTAGGGCGCGAGAAGGACACATGGTCAACTCTTGCCTTGGCCGGCCTCATGATACTGATCGTTGATCCATTTGCCCTTTTCAGTATCTCATTCCAGCTCTCGTTCACTGCAGTAGTAGGAATCTTATGGCTGATGCCTGCTTTTCTAAATTTTGTATATTCCCGTTTTGAGGGATTGAATAAGGAAAAAACATTATTCAGGCAGATGTTACTCTATCTTATAGGTATATTTGCAGTCACGGTCTCTGCTACAGTCTTTCTCTTACCCTTGATAACGTTTTACTTTCACAGGGTCTCCTGCGTGACAGTTCCTGCAAATATACTGATTATGCCCGTTCTTGGATTCTGGGTATTACCGTTTGGACTCATTTCAGCAGCCTTTCTTCCCGTATCTACTGTTGCAGCCGATGTATTTCTGCAGATTGGGACAGCAGGGTTACACCTGATGATGGATATAATACGGTATTTTGCGGGCTTATCATGGTCGAGTTTCTGGACAATTATGCCAAACCTGTTTGAAATTCTGCTGTTTTATGCAGTAATTTTTTTTGGATATTTTTTCAAGAGATGGAAATGGACAAGAGGGATTGTTTTTATACTGCTTATTATAATCCTCAGTGATATTGCCTACTGGACTTACAGGGTTCGGTTTAACAGAGATCTCGAAATAACTTTCCTGGATGTCGGACAGGGTAATTCAGCTCTGATCGCTTTTCCGGGCGGTAAAAAAATGCTTATAGACGGAGGAGGATTTTTCAGTGGTTATTTTGATACCGGAAGAATGGTTGTTGCGCCATTTCTATTTTATTCGAAGATATTAAGCGTAGATTATGTTGTCCTGAGCCATCCGCACGCAGACCATATGAACGGCCTCAGCTTCATTGCTGAAGCATTTAATCCAAAGGAATTCTGGTCAAACGGAGACAGGGTCGAGAGCCTTGCTTTTCATGAATTGATAAATAAGATTGAAATAAAAGGTATTAAAAAGATACTGCCGGAAGATCTGTCAGAAGGGAGAGAGATTGGTGGCGCAAAGGTAGAGCCTCTTTATCCTTTAGCTTCCAAAGGACCTCTAAACCATTACAAAAAAAGCAGAGATATTGATAACCGTTCATTAGTATTAAAAATTACTTATCAGGATAAGTCCTTTCTTTTTCCCGGAGATATAAGATACAGGACTGAAAAGTTTCTGGTCTTGAATTCAGGCGATGATCTCAGAAGTGATATCCTCCTTTTCCCTCATCACGGAAGCAAAAGCTCCGGGTCCATGGATTTCCTGAAAGCCGTGAACCCTGATATAAGTGTTATTTCTTCAGGCGAATATAACAGGTTTGGTTTCCCTCATGAACAGGTCCTGAAAAGACTTCAGGATGCGGGCAGCAAGGTTGTCAGGATTGACAGGAAAGGCGCTGTCCGCTTCAAGCTCCATGGGAACCGGTTAACTATTAAAACATTCCGGTAAGTTAACAGAAAGCCTATGGCCTTATTCGGTTGTCAACAAATTCCGCCATTTCCTTGCTTTTCTTAAGATATTCAGCAATCGTTAAGGCATCATTCCTGTTTAACAGCACACAAGCTGTGAATAGCTTTGCTTCCTCTACTCTTACCTCAAAATTCTCTCCCTGTTCAGAGGAAAATGATACCTTATATTCCCCGACCGGAACAGTATCCATAGATTTCATATCCCGGCTTTCCTTATGTTTTTTATAATAATCATCAGTTTTACTGAGCACGTCAGCGACAGCCTCTGCCTGGGCAGGTGACAGGGCCAGTGTGGCCAGCTTTCCACCACGGCTGCTCAGAATTATCAGGAGACTGTCTTTTTGTTTCTGAACTTTCATGGTAACATAACCGGCTTTTGCAACATGCCATGTGAAGGTATAATCGCTTATTACAAAATCGGATGCAGTTGATAAGGATATAGGTCCGATCAGGAATAATACGGAAAAGAAGAAGATAGTCTTTTTTAACATGTCTTTACTCTCCTGTTTTTATTAAAAATAAATTTTTCATGAAATTACTCTTATATTATTTCAGAATAAAAATCCAGTTATAGATTCCTGCAGGGCTGATATTTCAGGGAAGGGGGATAGGTTTCCGGATAAACTGAACAGAAAAAGGGCATGTTTTTCATTTACTCCCGCATCTTGTTGTATTATAAAAAAATTTCCATTCAGCCGTGTAAGCAATGATGTAAGAATAGATTTGCATTAATGGAGCACACTTAATGTTTGAGTCTCTGAGACTGTGCGATTTTCAGGATAAACACCTGGCTATTTTAAGACATTCCTCAAGCACAAGACCAATGATCTGGGTAGTGGAGGAAAATGGTGTCAGGGCGGTTGTGAAGGATTTCAGCGTTAACAGATTTATATACAGGAATATCGCAGGACGTTTTCTCGTATGGAGAGAAGCAAAGGCCTACAGAAGGCTTAAAAATGTCAAAGGTGTGCCGGCATTATACAGGGTTATAGACGGCCTAGCGCTTGTTATGGAAGAAATCCCCGGAAGGAGCCTGGAAAACCTTGAAAAGGAAATACAACTGGGTGCTGAATTTTTTCATGCCCTGAAACGCCTTGTAGATAAATTTCATGAGAGGGGCCTTGCACATTGTGATTTAAAAAGGGCGCCCAATTTTATTTTAGGACAGGATGGACACCCTTATGTAATTGACTGGGCGGCATCTATTTCAGAGAGCGAATTCAGGATTTTTCCTCTGAACAGGATTTACCGCAGATTTTTGCTGGACGATTACCTGGCCATAATAAAACTTAAACTGCGCCATATACCGGAAAAGGTAACGCCGGAGGAAAAACATGCATACAATAAGAGAGGCGGGATGGAAATATTTGTCAGATCAATAAGGGACAGGCTTAGAAATTTACTGCAGAAGATTGCATGAAAAGCATTGGCCTTATAAAGTTTGCTGCTTTAGTACATACAGTCTCAGACTGTATTTATGAAATGAATTCATTCCCCATGAAACAACCAGATCGATTCGCCTGAGTCGGTCCAGGTATTCATCAGCATCCGGATATGTTACATTGCTTGCCGTCATGGACCATTGATAGCCAGGGAAATCTTCACCGAAGTCACCTGAGTCGGAGAAAATTTCATCAGGGTCTGCCAGCTTCTTTTCGGCCATTTTCATCTGAGCCAGGAGAGGTGCTGTTGTATTAAATCTTGCTTCTCCGGCCAGGGAAACGCTTTGAGACTGGGATCCAAGGGCTGCAACAAGTGAAATCGCCAGTATAGCCATAGCCACCATGACTTCAAGTAAAGTGAATCCGGATAAATCACAATTTGTTTTCCTGAATAAATGTTTCATTTTATATGGGGCTGCATTATTCATTCATAATTGATGGTTATTTTACGAATCCGTCAGTCTTCAAAATCTACATATTTATCAAAGATTTCGACCTTTAAAAGAAAAGGGCTCAGCAAGAGAGTAAATTCCCTGTTGTCGTCACAGCCGAGATGAATCGCTGATTTCTGGACATAACCTTTTTTGTTAAAGAGGATTGCTGCAACGCCGTTCATTATTTTGCCCTTTCCCCTGAACCATACATCAAGGACACGAACGCCTGATGGCAGTGATGTGGCATTTTCTCTGGCAAACAGCAGTTCTTCCTCGTTCATGTCAGGGGAGTCGCTCCAGAATTTGTTCAAACCAAGATCAAAATGAAGGATAACCGGTTTTTGATCTTCGATTGCCTTTTCCCTTAACTCGTTAATTAGACCTGTCAATTTGCGGGATGATGACTTTAAATTATCTGTCAGAATGCTGTAGTGAATTCTCGGGATGATCAGCCCCATCATCAGCGCAATCAGGAATAGGACTACTGAGATTTCAATGAACGTATAACCTTTTGTAGAATTTAAAGGGTTCATCTGTCAGACTGTGTCTATTCCAGCTCCCAGCTGCTGATATCCTTATCATCGCCTTCTCCACCCAATTGTCCATCTGCACCGTATGATATAATATCAAAATCATGATGCAGGCCGGGAGAAATATATATGTAGTCATTTTCCCATGGGTCTTTGGGAATCTTACCTTTTTCGAGGTAGCCTCCTTCTCTCCAGGCCTTTGGGAGCCGTCCAACCGTCGGAGTCTCGATAAGTGCTTCGAGACCCTGCTCAGTACTTGGATATGCACCGTTGTCCAGTTTATACAGTTTCAACGCAGTTTCAATGCTTTCGATCTGTATCCTGGCCTTCATACGCCTCGCCTCTTCCGGTCTACCCATTATTTTCGGGATAATAAGACCTGCAAGAATTCCAAGGATTACGACGACTACCATGACTTCAATCAACGTGAACCCCGGCTCATTCAATCCGCCAGAGGCGGACGAGGGTTCGATTCCCCGCCCCTTGGGGCGTTCAATGCTTTTTACGATACCCCGCTGCTCTGCGGCGGGGTAGTTTATTTTGTTTTTAAAGGTGTTTCCAGTCTTCATGTCTACTTCCTCAAATTAGGTGGGCAAGAACAATTGAAAAGTACTTTCCTAAAGCTTAAATGCTTTTTTTCAGCGTATCATCTGGTTCATCTCAAATATTGGAAGCAGAATCGAGATGACAATAAGGCCGACAATAACTCCCATAACGAGAATCATAATAGGTTCCAGCATTGATGTCATAGCCATTACCTGAGATTCAGCCTCTCTTTCATATATATCCGCAATTTTGTTAAGCATGTCCTCCAGCTCTCCGCTCTGCTCGCCTACGGAAATCATCTGAACAGCAATGGGAGGAAACCAGCGACTTTGTCCGAGTTGAGTGGAGAGGCTTTTCCCTGCCTCTATCTGGTCCATTGCATTATCAATGGCTTTTGCGATTTGAGTATTATTGACTATATTTCGAACAATTTTAAGTGCATTCAAAAGAGGGACACCGCTTTTCAGCAGACTGCCGAGTGTCCTCGCGAATCGCGCCATGGCCATTTTTATATTTATAGACCCAAAAACAGGAATACGCAACTTTACTTTATCCCAGAAATATCTGCCGGATGGATTTCTGATTGCACGTTTGATAAGGAAAACAGTGCCTGCAAGTATAAAAATGACTATCCACCAGAATGATTTCAAAAAACTACTTATACCTATTAATATTAAAGTGGGAAGAGGAAGGGTCTTATGCATTTCACCAAAAATAGCAAGAATATCAGGGATGATAAATGTGATCAGAAAAAACAGTATTAATGAACCAACGAAAAACATTAGAACAGGATAGGCCATTGCCGCCTTGAAACGTCCCCTTAATGCCTGCTGACGTTCACTGAAGTCAGCAAGGCGATCCAGAACCAGATCAAGAGATCCCGAACTTTCGCCGGCTCTTACCATATTGATATATACCTCGGAAAAGACCTTTGGATGTTTCGATAATGAAGAAGCAAAACTTCCGCCCTCATTCACGGACTCTTTAATCTGGGCCAGTATTTTTTTGAAAAGCGGATTTGCAGCCTGGCTCATTAATGTATCAAGAGACGAAACAAGAGGTACTCCTGCACCTAAAAGGATAGACAGTTGCCTTGTTGCAGCAGAAAGCTCTCCGGACTTAACACGTTTGAAAAAATTCGAAAGGGCCGAACTGTGAGGAAGCCCTTTCTGTCTCGATAATGCTTCTTTAATATCAATTGTGAATACTCCTGACCCTCTGAGCCTCTGTCTTGCTGTAATAGCACTGTCAGCATCAATGATTCCTTTTTTGTTTTTGCCGGCCCTGTCAAAGCCCTTATACTCATATACAGGCATAATTTAAATGTATTGAAGGTGTTAATGTCATAGATATTGAGTTTTAATGCTTTTACATAAGCCTTTAATATACATTCGATCAAACTTGAATATGTTAGCAGTACCAAAAATCAGTGTCAACAAATCCCCTCAGGACTCTGATTTCACTGAATATCTTGACTTAACTGCATAAGTCAATTAATGTCAATCAATTATCAGCAGTATCAAATAGACAGCAGTCAAAATTTAAACCCTGATTGCATTGATTATCGTTATTCGAAACAGGCGTAATTAAATGAAACCCTTTGCCAGAAGACTGCTTTTCTTAATCATCTTTTGCTTGATTTGCTCCCAATGCAATGGAGAAGAATCCATCTTCTTTCAGACAGGACAGGATTCATCCCAAAATAATATTTCAGACAATCAATCAGAGGTAAACACAGGAGTCAGACTTGCTTCGTTTTTTAGAGATCATATCTCAGCAGTAGATGGTGACAGGTGTCCCAGTTTCCCTTCATGTTCCTCATACAGCGTCGAGGTCTTTAAAAAGCATGGGTTTTTTATCGGATGGATAATGACTGTTGACAGACTGATCCATGAAGCAGATGAAGCCTCAATATCTCCCCTTGTCCGTCGAAATGGGAAGATTAAAATTCTTGATCCGGTTGAAGATAATGATTTGTGGTGGTTTTCGATAAATGGAAAAAATAAAGATTAAAGGCCTGGTTACTCTGATTTGCTGTGTTGTTGTAATTTTTTTCAATGAATCTGCTGTCTTCCCGAAACAGATTGTTCTGGAAAGCAACTCACAATTTTCTTTTGCAAGGGAATATATGGCAAAAGGGGAATACGGAAGAGCTGTCGAGGAATTCGAGAGGTTCATACATTTTTTCCCTGAAGATCCGGAAGTTTTACGCGCCCGTTGCCTTATCGGGATTTGCTATCTGAATGATCATAAATATGATGCTGCCAGAGAAAGTCTGTCAGAAATCATCAAGACAAACCCTGACAGCCCATTTGCCGGCAGGGCTCTTTTGCTCACAGGTGAATCCTATTATCAGGAAGGCTTAATCAGGGAAGCCGAATACTATTTCCAGCTGGTTATGGATGAATATGATAATTCAGATCTGGCATATACAGCCCGTTACAGGCTTGGATGGACAAAGTTAAAGGAAAGCAGATGGCGTGATGCATCATCGATATTCGAAAAGACTGAATACTCAAGCCCTTACTATGACAGTTCCCGTCTGCTTGCACAGGAGTGCCTTTATGGGGAAGCCCTGCCTTACAAAACACCTGCATTAGCAGGTTCACTTGCAGCAGTAATTCCGGGACTTGGGCATGCCTATGTTTCCCGATACAAGGATGCGGCAGTGGCATTTGTGCTGAACGGCCTTTTTATATGGGCGGCAATTGAATCCTTTGATCATGACCATGATGTCCTGGGTGGAATTCTCAGCTTTTTAGAGGTTGGCTGGTACAGCGGTAATATTTACAGCGCTGTGAATGTCACACACAAATATAACCGAAAGATTGAAAGTGATTTCAGACGCGGTATGAAGGATCAGTTTGATATTAATCTTTTCGCAACAGGAAAAGGTAACATAGGACTGGCCCTGACATACAGGTTTTAGAATTCTGCAATAACCATGCATTAAACAATGAAAACTTTCTTGAGAAAAAAGCCTTTTAAGAAAGGGAGGCAGGGCCTGAAACTGCCAGTATGCCGGAATAGAATAAAGGTTAATGCTAACTCAAGATGTTATCTGCCTTGAGGATAAGGTTGCGCCTTATTTCTATATTCAATTGCTTTGCCTTCTTGAGATTTAAGGTCAGTCTTTTTATGAGTGGTTTTTGGGAAGGGATTGAACGAACCTCAGTTCCATCAAGTATCTGTTTGACTGGATCTGATGCCTGCCGCCCCAGTTCGTAGGAATCGCAATGCAAGGCCATGAGACCACCATATTCAGCAAATTTTTTTGTTACCGGAAAAACAGGTATGCCAGCTGAATCAGATATGGTAACTATTTTTTCCATCTCAGTCCACTGGAGAAGACCTATACTGTAAACATGTTCTTTTGATTTACAGGCAAATAAAAGGAAGCTGACAAGAAAAGGGATAACGATAAATGTATAAAATTTGGAATGCTTTCTCATAAACACTCACTTCAGTAAAGGGCATTTCTGCGAATGATAATGCTTATTAGATTCGATTTATTGAAGTTTCAATAAGAAATGGAAATGCCTCCTGAAATTGTATTAATTAAGCATGAAGGAAGTTTCTTGAAAGTCCCGTATTTTTTTTACCCATACACTAAATCCACGTTAAATACTGCCATAAAATAACTAGAAAAGTAAGTAAAAATTATTACTAAATAGCTGGCACGGAAAGGCATTGTGCTTACTGCCGATGCAAGTCAATTGAAAAATTTACTTGACAAAAAGTGCCTAATGTCTTAAAAATTCTATAAACGTTCTCTATAGAGGTATATTGTTCTCTATATAAAACATGGGGGTTGTAAAAAAATGGGAATGCAATTCAAAAAAGTACCTGCCCTTGAAAAATGTTTCAACATTCTTGAACTCCTTTCAAAAAACAAAAATGGACTTGGTATTTCAGAAATAAGCAATGCATTGGGGTATAATAAGAGCACTGTCTACAACATTGCCTATACACTCTGTGATCTCTGCATTTTAGAAGCTATGCCGGGAAACAAGTTCTGTTTGGGTGTTCAACTCTATGCATTAGGTAAATCTGCCGGCACTGACTCAGAGCTGATTCAGACCGTGCACCCCTACCTTGATAAGATAAACAAAAAGTTGAATCTTTCTGCCTTTCTCGGAATACTTGTTGGAAAACAGGTGGTTACTGTTGATAAGGTTGACTCACCCGTACATCTGAAGGTTTCTTCGAGTATTGGCGGTTCAACACCAATACTGGCAGGAGCTGTTGCCAAGGTAATTCTTTCAAAAATGTCTGATTCCAGAATAGATGAAATCCTGTCAAAAAATGAACTTGTTCCTTTTACAAAGTACTCCTGTACTGACAAAAATGAATACAGAAAGATGATTGAAAAGGCGAGAATGGACGGTTATGCATTCAGCAATGAAGAATATATCGAAGGAATACGTGCATTAGCTGTTCCTCTGGATAGATACAGAGAAAATATAGATGCAGCAATTTATGTTGTTGGACTTTCAATTCAAATAAAAGATGAAGATATTTATGCTTTTTCAGAGATTTTAAAGAGGATTGCCTTTGAGATTAACACCCGCATGTCATTGACATGATGTGTTGGTAGTAAAAATTGTAATTAATTTATGAAAGGAGGTGAATACTTTATTTTTTCCTGTGTTCAATAAGTAGCTTTTTTTTGAAATCTGTTATTTTGAAAGGAGATTTTTACTTATGAAGAAAAGTGGGTTCCTATTAATTTTGATATTTTTAGTCGGTATTTCCTTTCTGGCTCTTGGCAACTCAGTTGCGAATGCTGCAACAGAACTTACATACAGCTGCTTTTTCCCTCCAACTCATATTCAGAGCAAACTTGCTGAAGCATGGTGTAAAGAAGTTGAAAAGAGGACCAATGGAGAAGTGAAGATAACATATTATCCAGGTCAAACACTTACAAAATCAAACCAGTGCTATGACGGAACGGTTCAGGGAATCTCGGATATCGGATTTTCTGTTCTTCAATATACGCGGGGAAGGTTTCCAATGATGGATTTTATAAACCTTCCGATGGGATTTCCAAACGGACGTGTTGCTACAGCAATAATTAATGAGGTCTTAGAAAAATTCCAGCCAGCTGAACTGACAGATACGAGGGTCATGTATCTGCACAGCCATGGCCCTGGAACGATTCACGTAAAAGATAAAGCGGTTCATACAATGGAAGATTTAAAAGGAATAAAAATAAGATCTCATGGACCAACTGCCGAAATGATAAAGGCACTGGGAGGAACTCCTGTAGCGTTCCCAATGCCGGAACTATACCAGGCCCTGCAGAAGGGAGTTGTAAATGGTGGAATTTATCCGATGGAGGCAAACAAGGGATGGAGGCTCGGAGAGGTAACAGACTATGCAATTTCATGTAATTCGGTCGGTTACGGACTTGGATTTTTCGTTGTAATGAACAAAGGCAAGTGGGATAAACTCCCGGATGGTGTAAAGAAGGTAATTGACGAAATTAACAGTGAATGGATACTCAAACACGGAGCGGCATGGGACGACAGTGATTTTGAAGGCATTCAGTTTATGCTCAGTAAAGGAAACACCATAATAGGTATTGCTCCGGATGAGGCTAAAAAATGGAAAAATGCGGTTAAAGTAGTTATTGACCAGTATGAAAAAGAAACAAAAGAAAAGGGAGTTCCCGGAGATAAGGTTATTGAATATGTGAATAAGAGATTGGAAGAAGCAGGGAGCGGTAAATTTACAAGCAAATATATGACGAGTGATTAAAAGTTATAAATAAAAGGGCCCGGATAATATTCATCCGGGCCCAAAAAAGATTCAGGTGAAAAATGAAACTAATAAGCTCTATATCAGAGATACTAAAAAAGATAGGAGGAGTCTGTCTTGCGGGCATGATGTTTGTTACCTGCGCCGACGTAATCGGACGTTTTTTTGGATATCCCATATTAGGTTCAGTGGAAATAGTTTCTATCCTGGCAACCTGTGCCATTGGGATGGGTCTGGCTTTCACCCATGAAACTGATGGACATGTAGGCGTTGAGATTATTGTGAGGCTGCTGCCTAAAAAGACGCAGACAATTATATCCGTGTGCACTAATTTCCTCAGTATATGTCTTTTTGCGATATTAACATGGAGAATGCTTGTATATGCAGGAACACTGCGAAGATCAGGAGAAGTCTCCATGAATCTAAGGCTGCCTGAGTTTTTGGTTGTGTATGTAATGTCTTTCTGCCTTCTAATATTCACGATAATGATTATTAAAGACATGATAATAAATATAAATAAACTGAGGTCAAAATGAATCCAATTTTGATAGGTATTATCGGCCTTTTGGTAATGATAATAATTTTTCTTTCAAAAATGCCTGTTGCATATGTGATGGCTATGATCGGATTTATCGGTTTTTCAATTATGGTCTCAATGAAAGGCGGACTCAGCATAATATCAAGGGACATATATGATGTGTTCTCGGCCTACGGTCTTACCACAATACCTTTATTTGTATTGATGGGACAGCTTGCATTCAATGCCGGTATCAGCAGAAGATTATATGATGCAACAAACAAGTATCTTGGCAGTACCAGGGGCGGCCTGGCAATGGCTACAGTATCTGCCTGCACGGCATTCGGAGCTGTATGCGGGTCAAGTCCGGCCACTGCAGCCACAATGGCTACAGTTGGACTGCCTGAGATGAAGCGTTATGGATATGATGACCAGCTTGCAACCGGTTCAGTGGCCTCAGGCGGGGGACTTGGAATGATCATGCCGCCTAGCGTTGTATTGATAATATACGGCGTTCTTACTGAACAGTCGATCGGAAAATTGTTCGTTGCCGGTATCGTTCCCGCTATTGTTGTTACAATACTTTTCATAATCACCATATATATATGGTGTTCTTATGCGCCCGATCAAGGACCCAGCGGAGAAAAATATTCATGGAAAGAGAAGATCCTTTCATTGGGAAAACTCAGTGAAACTCTTATAGTCTTCGTCCTCGTAATGGGGGGAATGTTTATAGGGATATTCACTCCCACGGAAGCGGCAGCGGTTGGATCTTTCGGAGTACTGGTTGTATCTGTGTTAAGAAGGCAGCTTACCTGGGAGGCCTTCTGGAACTCTCTTTATGAAACTCTCAGGACTTCATGCATGGTAATGATGCTAATTGCGGGTGCCACTCTGTTCGGTAAGTTTTTTGCTGTTACAAGGATCCCATTCGAAATTGCATCATTTGTTGGATCGCTGGATTTGCCGTCATACTTAATTATGGGAATAGTAATTTTAATCTATTTTTGCGGCGGGTGCTTTATGGATGCACTGGCCTTTGTCACGCTTACAATACCAATATTTTATCCCGTGGTCAGCAGCCTTGGCTACGATCCGATCTGGTTTGGGGTAATTGTTGTTATGGTTACAGAAATGGGCGTCATAACTCCTCCGGTTGGTATCAATGTTTATGTGGTATTTGGCGTGGCGAGAAATGTAATAGGGGAGGTGCCTCTTGAATCTATATTCAAAGGAATTTTCCCGTTTTTGATTGCTGTTGCAGTCGGAATAATTATACTGACAGTTTTTCCTCAACTTGTTCTATTTTTACCTAATATAATGTATTAACGCTAGAATCATACAATTATTCAGGCGTTTTTATTGTTAACAGTGGATTGAATAATTCTGTTTTGCAGTCGATATTTGTTTTTTTGGTTAAGTACGTTTCCTAAGGGAAAGTAAGGGCATTTATTTGAATGATTATAATTTAGAATTGCGGAGCAAATATGAATACAAATCAGAGATACTGGAACCCGGTTTTAGAGACATTGCCTCTTGAAAAACTTAGGGAACTCCAGGTCAAAAAATTTAAGAGGATTTTTCAGTGGGGATATGAGCACTCTAAGTTTCACAGAGCAATTTATGACAAAGCCGGCATAGTCCCTGAAGATATACGCTCATTTGAAGATATCAGAAAAGTACCGAAGGTAAACAAAGCAATGATGAGGGATATACAAAGAAAAGCCCCGTTTCCTTATGGAGACGCGTTGTGTGTTCCCCTTGAAGAAGCCACTGAATTCCATCAGACGAGCGGTACCACGGGATATCCTATCTATCAGCCCGATACCTGGCAGGATTGGGAGTGGTGGTCTGAGTCTTGGTCTTACATACTGTGGGCGCAGGGATACAGAGCCAGGGATAGGGTATTCCTGCCTTTTGGTTACAATGTCTTTGTTGCCTTCTGGGCGGCGCATTACGCTGCCGAAAAAGTTGGGTGTGAAGTTGTTCCAGGCGGCGTACTGGATACACAGGCCAGGATACTTAAGATTGATGAATTAAGGCCGACAGCAATGATGGCAACACCGACATATATACTGGGTATGGCGGACACTGCGAAGAATAAGATGGGCCTTAACCCTGAAAAAATGTCAATTAGGAAAATAACATGTGCCGGAGAACCCGGAGCACTCATTCCCGGAACTAAAAAGAGGATGGAAGAAGCATGGGGTGCAAAGGTTTTTGACCATGCCGGAGCTACTGAGATAGGGGCATGGTCATTTGAATGTGAAGATCAACCGGGCGGACTTCATGTGAACGAAGCATTTTTCCTTGTGGAGATAGAAGATATTCAAACCGGTGAGATCATCGAAGAGCCCAACAGGAGAGGAAAAATGATTATAACAGCGCTGGACAGGCAGGCTCAACCCTGTATTCGTTTTGATTCAAGTGATGTTATTGGATGGTCAGATGAAAAGTGCTCTTGCGGCCGTACATTCAGGCTGCTTAAAGGTGGTCTTATCGGCAGGGCTGACGACATTACCAAGGTAAAAGGAGTCCTGCTTTCTCCTGCCGCAATCGAAGAGGTGGTAAGGAGTATGAAGGGGTTGGGCGATGAATATGAAGTCGTGGTTGATAAAGCTGGCGTTGTTGACAGGATAACGTTGAAATATGAAATACTTCCTGATTTGGAGGGGGACAAAGAGAAAATTGAGGATGAACTTAAAGACCATTTGAGACTCAAGACCAATCTTGGTTATAAGCTTGAGGCCTTCAAGTACGGTACGCTTCCGAGGTACGAGGTAAAGGCAAAACGTTTTAAGGATTTGAGGCCCAAACACTGATCCGAGAGGTCATGATAAATACTTCGGACCTTGATTGATACTCAAAAAGTGCAATGCAAAAAGATGTCGATTAAAGATAAGGAATTAATAAGAGCACTGTTTATTGTTCAAAAAGCGAAAATTTATAAATATAGAATCAGTAAGATATAAGATCTGGGTATCAGAATGGAAACAGTGGCCGGTAAGTTCTAAATAGAGAGATTTCTAAATGTGATATTGAATCCGGCAATTTCCAAAAAGGAGAACATATGGAGGATAATAGTCCGAAAAATATTGACCTGAAAGAGCTATATGCGAAGATCAGGCAGATTAAAACCGCGGCGGAGGAATTGAAACAGGTGGGAGAAACTTTCCCGGCTGTTTTCAGGAATGCGTCCAGGATCCTTGCCAGCGCAAAGATGCTGGAAATAAATGTTTTAGATGTAATCAGTTAATAATCGAATATCCATTTATCTGTTTGATTTAGATCAGGCGCCAGGCGATCATTATTGTTAACAGAATGTATCAGATCGCTTGACGCTAAGTTCTCCCATTCTAACGGGATTTCGCCTGGCACTGAGATTGGCAGAATGAAGCAAAATCTTTCCCCGCTGCACGATAGAAGGTTAGAGACAGCATAACGGGAATGTTAATGTGAAGCCGGAGAGATATTTGTGTAATAATCCGCATAAAAGGGTATTCTGAACCGTGAATCTGATACCTAAGACCAGAGAGTTTAAAAAATGCGGAAGCCTTCGGTTCAAGGGGAAGGGAGGTGATGAGACGATCAGTCTTCAGAATATAGATTTTTCACATCTGAATGCACAGATGACTTAGAGTTGCAGCCTCTTCCTAAAGAGAAAATTGATTATCATGACCTCGCTGCACGTCTTATAACAAGAACCATATTATTTAAAGGAGCTTTGACCATGACTTTTGTAAGAAGAATTTTAGGTATTTTGATTCTTTGCCTTGGCCTCGTTTTGGTTTTTACGCCGGCCTTTGGCCAAAGTGGGCCAATTAAAATAGGTGCCATGTTCATATCTTCTGGAGGTATGGGAGGATACGGGAAACACGGTGGCCAGGCTATTCAGCTCGCAGTTGATGAGATAAATGGCAATGGTGGTGTCCTGGGCAGGAAACTGGAAGCAATTGTCGAAGATACCAAACTCAAAAAGGATATCGTTATAGCTCTCGCAAACAAATTCATAAAGGAAGACAAAGTTGATTTTCTAATGGGACCCACCTCAAGCGGTCTTGCATTTGCTCTTTCGGATATTGCAAAGGAAAATAAAAAGATCCTGGTAGTTACTCAGGCTGCTGCTGATGCACTTACAGGTCCCAAACTTCACCCTTACATTTTTAGCACTTTAAGCAGTGCAATGATGCATGCACGCTCCGGGGCCTATCTGATGGCGGCCAAGCCGTATAAAAGATACATGTGCGTTGGTCCGGATTACTCTTATGGTCATTCTTCATGGGATTTGTTTAAATCAAAATTAATGGAACTCCGTCCTGATGTAGAGATAGTGGGTGAGCTGTTTCCTAAATTCCTGTCTAAAGACTATAGCGAATATATCAAGCAGATCCAGGATGCCAAACCCGATGCAGTCTGGTCTCCTCTATGGGGCGCGGACGCTGTTAACTTCATCAGGCAGGCGTTGCCTACAGGACTTTTCGAAAAAGTGAAGTTTGCATTTCCATGTGCCGGAGCACTTGAAGTCCTGGTTCCAATGGGAAAGGATATGCCTGAAGGTATATATGTATCTTCACGCTACTTCTTTACATCGCCCGATTCCTCGATGAACAGGGATTTTGTCAAGGTTTACTATGAGCGCTTCAAGGAATATCCTGATTACATGGCTGGTGAGACTTATGCAGGAGTTTATTTCATCAAGGCTGCTCTGGAACGCGCTGGAAGCGTTGATACCGAGAAAATTATCAAGGCTGTGGAAAGAGCGCCTCTTGCATGGGAGACTCCTGAGGGCTGGAAAGTCATGAGGAAAGAGGATCATTCGGCTGTGGAAGACTGCCTCTGGGGCGAAACATCTTTCAATAAAAAATATGGATTTGCTATCCCAAAGAGCTTTGATTGCATTCAGGCAGAACAAATTTGTCGATCTTCTGAGGAGTTGAGACAGGCCACAGGCAAATAGGCCACTTACTCCTTTTTAGATAAAAGTGAGTCTCCTGTTCAGCCTTTATCAGATTATCGCGACTATAAACAAGAACAGTGATGATTCAAGAGTTTGCAGTCAGACAATGGAATGCCCATCACCAAGTAGAATGTAAATTCTCATACTCCACTCTTCTACTGCCATTCCAATTCCATTGTCTACTGCAAATAAATCCTTCTTATTATTTCCATCAATCTTTTTCAAATATATAAAAGATATCATTAGGTTTAGCCGATTTAATGTTTCACTTGACCAGTTAAAGAAATTGAAATAGGTTCAAGTAGTTTCTATGGCTTAAGATACGAATAATGCTGAAAGGTTAGGTGAAAATTTTAGATCCTCTTTTATACATGCCTTTTTATTGTCGTTATCGAATTAACTGTGTCAAAGTAACATTTAAACCATGAGGAAGATTATATGATTGGCTTAAGTGAACACGACTTCAGGACCCTTGTTGATTCAGTGCCTTTCGGCATAGCTATCATGAATTCGGATAAGAAATATGAATACTTAAACCCGAAGTTCATAGAATTATTCGGATATTCGATCAAGGATATTCCAGATGGCAGGACATGGCTGGAAAAGGCCTATCCTGATAAGGAATACAGGGCAAATGTCATTTCTGTATGGAAAAGGGATTATGCTGAAAGCCGCAATGTCCGGGAACTCAGCCCCCAGATTTTCAGGGTCAGGTGCAAAGACGGCCGTTTCAAGTCAGTGCATTTCAGGATGGTGGCCCTTGAGAACGGGAAACAGCTCTTTGTGTGTGAAGACATAACCGCTCAAAAAGAGGCAGAGGATGCATTAAAGGAGAGTGAAGCCAAATACCGTTCGCTTGTTGAAAACCTGAATGTGGGAGTTTACAGGAATCTTGTGCTGTTGAATGGTAGATTTGTTCATGTAAATTCCGCCATGGCAAATATGTTTGGTTATGAGAGTGTCTATGACTTTCTGGAAGTAAATGCATCTGATTTATACCAGAATCCTGAAGACAGCAGGGCCTTTGTAAAGGAACTTGTAAGCAGAGGATTTCTTAGAAATTACGAACTGCTGCTGCGGAAAAAGGACGGTTCCAATATATGGTGCTCATGCACGGCAATGGCTCATTTTCGCGAAAATAACAGGATTGAATGGATTGATGGCATACTCGAAGACATAACTCTCAGAAAGAAGCAGGAAGAGCAGCTTAAATATATGGCAAGCCATGATCCCCTTACAGGACTGTATAACAGGAAGTTTTTTCTTGACAGGCTTGAAGAGGAATTAAAAAAGGCAAGAGATTATGGCTATCAGATTATTGTTGGTCTGCTTGATCTGGACGGCTTCAAGCAGGTGAATGATAAGTATGGTCATGAAGCAGGCGATCAAATACTGAAAGATGTTTCTTCCAGGTTAAATCGTCTCTTACCGGATGCAAGCACTATCTCAAGATATGGAGGAAATGAATTCATTGATAAGCTTTCGCCTGAAATCAGCACTGTTTGCAGGTATGGCGGGGATGAATTTGTAATAATGCTCACCAGTAAAAATACATCCCTGGGAATTCTCTCCGAAGCGGTTTTTTCAATGGAAAAGGAGATATCAAGGCCATACGATGTCTTGAGGACGGAAATCCGATTTGATTTCAATGGGAGAGAGATAACTGATAAATTGAAAAAGTTCTTTTCTGAAAAGTTGAACAGCTTTTTTCGAAACAGCGATTATATATCCAGATATGAAAGAGACACCTTAAGAATAACATTCACCAGGGAGGAAATTCCCGAAGACAAGATCGACACTGTTTTTAACGAAATAAGTGCTATGGCTGAATGTCCTTTTGAAAAGGTGAAGGCCGGAATTGATTTTATCGGGTGCAGTATAGGGGTAAGCATCTTCCCTGATGACGCATCTGATCTTGAAACCCTGATTAAGCACGCTGACAGGGCCATGTATAATGTAAAGATAGAGCATAAGCAGGAAAAGGAGTCCGGCTTCTCAAACAATTATCTGTGGATGAATCAGAATTGAGAAGTTTTTGAAATACTCAGAGAGCAAATGGGACATCAGTAGACAATCAAATGAATATGGAGGAAACATGGGTACATCTGATCTTGATAAATACTGTGAAAGAGCAGTGCAGTATGGTGTCACTGAAGCAAAAGTGATTAATCCCGCTACCGTCGTTACTGCTCCCTGGGTGCGACTCAAGTGCCTGTATGGTTGTCCGTTCAATCAACAGCGGTATAGCTGTCCGCCCCATACACCGACACCGGCAGAAACGCAGTCTGTTCTCGATTCATACAAGCGTGCCTTGCTGTTTCGAATTGAAGCACCTTACTTAAAGGATAGAGGCGGTAAAATAAAGGTCTGCCTTGATATGTTGGTTGAACTGGAGGGGGAGGTATTCAAGGATGGCTACTATAAGGCTTTTGTTATGCTGTCCGGTCCATGTATGCTTTGTAAAGAATGCGCAAAAGTAGAGGGAATTCCGTGCCGAAACCCTGGAAAGTTCAGGCCTGCCATGGAGGCATTCGGGATTGACGTATACAAGACCGCTCGAAATAACGGCTATTATATTATGCCGTTGAGGGAAAAAACAGAAACACAAAACCTTTACTGCCTTATGCTGGTCGATTGATTTTTAGCTGATGACACTATTTGAATGCATGCAGGACTCCTGCAGGCGAGTTAATCAGCGCTTCTATCTGCCAGGGGCGGGACAGGATATCGCAGTCTCTCAATTGCAATTAATATCATGCAGGACGGCGCCGTATGAAAAGAACAGCAGCCGCTGCAAGAAGAAGTAAAAGAGCTGTAAGCCCTGTGTTCCCGAGGGCAGGTATTGCCTGCATTACCGCCGATGCACATTCGCTTGTGCAATAAAGGCCTTCGTCACAGGTCATCCCCGCAATGATATCAACCGAGGGCATGTTTGCATCGATTCTAAGAGTAAAGTGGACCTCTCCGGAATCACCGGGGTTCATATCTCCAGGTGACCACGTGATAAGTCCACCTGCGCTGATACCGCCGTTATCAGCGCTCACAAAGCTTGTTCCCGCAGGTATGTCAACAGTTATTGCCACATTGCTGATCCCCTGATTAGCGCCTGAGTGCACGCTGTACTGCACCCCAAAGGTTGCTGAGTCGCCTACCATAACAGACCCGGACGGACATTGTGTCTGAATATCCTGCCCAATGACCAGCGCAGAGGAAATACTGTCATCGGAAACCCGATCAGAGCTGTCACCCATTTGTGCGGAAACCCAGAGCTGGCTGTACTGGGAGCCGGCAGGGAATATCTGCAAGGGATCAAATTCCCATTCAATGACACCAGGGATGGAGGTTCCATATGCAGCATTTCCTGTAATATCTTCGGTGGCAGGAGATATTACACCGGGCAAAATAGAAGAATTTTCGCCAAGCATGGAGGTAGAAATCAATCCCCCGCTCTCATACTGGAAGTTTAGAAGGTAGTGTTCTGAAGGTCCAATTCCGGTCGAGTCCTGGGAGGGCGGGGTGCATAACGGGCCGTCATCAAACCCGTGCGTTCCAACTCCGGGATTTCCAGCCGTTCCTACCTGACTGTCAGAGTCACCAGCTCTTCCATCAACGTCAATACGGAAGTACCATCGGTCATCGGATCCCTGATAGTGAGCCCACAGTGCAATTCCATCATAGCCGGTGCGGGCATAGCAGGGAGCTTCGTGAGGGTGAAGCCCCGTGGAAGTTACATAAACATCCAGAGGATCAGTACTTACCTGCCAGGCAGGATCCCATTCTCCTGTGCCGGCAACACCATCCAGGGTTATGGCATTTGTCAAAGAGACCTGTATCAACAACATCGAAAAGACTAAAAGCAATACCAAAACTATCAGTTTAACACCCTTTAATACCATTTTATCCTCCTCTCTATTTCAGACCGGCAGATATCAGTCAAAAGCCTGAAAATTTTTTCAAACCACATGTAACAGGGGCCTCATTCCTGATTTGTTTGAGCACAATTTATAGCCTTGCCCTGTTACTGAAGTCAAGTCAATCAAAGATTCATACTGATTTGTTTCTACCAGCTTCCGGAAGCTCCGCCTCCACCCGAGGAGCCCCCACCACCTGAAAAACCCCCACCGCCTGAAAAACCTGAGCCGCCGGAAGACCAGGATGTGCCTGAACCGCCTGAGGTGATGGTGAAACCGCCTATGGAGGCCTTTCCCTTGGTACGCAAGTCTATTTTGGCTTTTTTATACCAGTGGGAGTTTCTTAAATTCAGTTTTATTGCCGGGAAAAGGATCATATAAGTTACAAGGCAAATAAACGCTCCTCTGGATCCCAGAATAAAGATTGGAAACATTGCCCAGAAAGGGATCAGAAAGAAGTAAAGAAACCATCCGAAACCCGGTGTGAGAATGCCAGTTACCGTAAAAAGTCCTATGATGCCGAAAACAAAAGCCCCTATAAGAATACGTTCAATGATGGAAAGGTCAGGACCTTCAATGTGAAAGGCACCCGGCTTTTTCCCTTCAACTGCTTTTATTTGTTCCTTTGGAAGTTCACCGCCCTCCAGTACATTTATAACTGCCCTCGCACCCTGTGTGATTCCTCCTTCATAGTCTCCATTCTTGAACCTAGGTGTCATGGCGGACCTGATTATCTGGCCGGCCATACCGTCTGTGAGGGTTCCCTCAAGCCCGTAACCTACTTCAATTCGCATACGCCGGTCATTTGGTACTACTACAATCAATATGCCATTGTCCTTGCCCTTCTGCCCGAGTTTCCATGCTTCGAAAACGTCGGCAGCATATTCTTCAATGCTCTCCTGGTTGATTGTTGGAACGGTTAGAACAGTGATCTGGTTGCCGTAGCTGTCCTCATGCGCCTTAAGGCTTTCTGTCAGTGACTGGATCGCGGCAGGGGATAAAATCTGTGCATTATCAGTAACCCGTCCTGTCAGGCAGGGAATATCGGCTCCTGAAACCATTGAACCTGTCAGAATCACTATCAGCAGCAAAAAGGATATTATTATCTTTTTCATATTCCCTTCTCCTCAATAATTTCATCGGGCAGTTCATTTTTACCGGTGCCCAATCCTGAGGTTCCGAGGATACCGGCCAGCTGCTTCAGACCGGCTTCGAAGGACCGGCTGACCTCTTTTTGTTTAAGCAAGGGGGCCATGGATGCAATCACGCTTTGAATGTTGCTCTCTTTAAATTTATTATCCAGTCCGCTGTCAGGAATGATAACAATCCTGCGTTCGAAAAGACTGACCATCATCAGTATTCCTGTACGTCCGCTGGTTGCAAACAGTTCTTTAGCAAGAAACAGCGATTCTGCATACTGCTGCACTTCAACCTCAGCGCGATGTGCTGATAGAAACACCCTGGCAAATACAGGAATCAGGACAGTCAGAAGGGCAAGCAGGGCACCACAGGCAAGAATTACAGTCACTGCAATAAGCACAATGAATTCCGGACTCCAATCGTAAAAGGCTGGACTCAGGGCAAAAAGTAACAGTCCTGCAATTGATGCGCCAAGAGCAAAGGCCTTCCATGGCAGTTCCGCATAAGTGTCACTGCGCCTGATGACAGCCAGTACGATCTGGGTACCTGTGGTTTTTTCCGTTTCAGCGATGAGTTCATCCAATCGGCGGCGGTCGTAATCTGATAAAGTCTGTAACATTCTGTAATATCCTCGCTAAAGGTTACAGTTTATGAGATATCTATTCCTGATATCTCCGGAGAACAGGAAAGAAAACTTTCCTGGAACAAAACCTGTATTATTGACAGAATTATGGATCATACTTGCTGCACACTATTTGCTCGGCAGTGATGGATGCTATTGTGGATAACAGGCATATCATATATCCAGTAATTCAGGGGGATAAAGGCGACGTTCTTCATGAGCATTGGCGTTCTGCACATAAAGCTGATGAAGAAGAATCAACCGCGCCGTCTCTGCCTGGCGGATATATGTAATACAATAATTCTTCATATTTATCTGCACTATAATACGTATTGGTATTGTAATGTAAAATAATTATTTTATGCCCCTTTAATCTGGAAAAGGGAATGAAATATGCGCAGAGTGTTCATACAATTAGTCCTGGTCATCCTGGCCTCAGTGAGCATAGCGTCTGCGGCGCAGCCGTGGCCTGCAGAATCCAGCACAGAGGCCGTCATACTGACGGCGTTTGTCCCGGAGCTCAACACGGTCAACTGGAGCGGAGCTGCGTGGAACCCTGAAACGCGTTCGTTATGGCTTGCCTGCAACAGCGGGTATTTCCGGGAATTGGTCGAAGACGGAACAGGGGGATTCAAAGTTGATACTGATGGCACCGGCACCGAAGCCAAATGGTCACCGGGAGGTGACCTCGAGAGCATCTGCCAGGTCGATTATACCCAGCGCATTGTATATTTGATGGACGAGGACGGGTATATTCGGGAATACGACGTATCGCAGTATGGAGTAGTAGTCCAGAACCATTCCTGGAACATCAAGGCAGAATGTCCTGAAACCGACGGGGCAGGACCTGAAGGTATCACGTTTGTCCCTGACATATGGCTGCAGCGACAGGGTTTCCGCGTGGCCGACGGGAGCCTCTGCACCAGCACCAACGGAATGGGCGGACTGATGTTCGTCGGGCATCAGTCCGGCGGCTATGTTCACGTATTCGACTTGAACCGCGTCGACAACAGCTATAATTACGTGGGTAAGTACAAAACCGGCCGGAGCGAGACAGCCGGGCTTGAGTTCGATCGCTCAACCGGCAGACTGTATGTCTGGCACAATGTAGGAAGCACCAGCAACTTTCTGGAAATAGTAAAATTAAGCTCGTATATGGATGGGGAGGAGAGACGACTGCGCCAGATTGTCGAATACGAAGGACCGCGTACCGGAAATCTGGAGGGGTTCGATCTTGTGCCCACACCTGGTACAGATAACTGGTGTTTTGTCACGGATGACAGCAACACAAACGACGAAGCAGTCATGTGGTATCGTCAGTTCCTGCCGGTTAACGGCTGCCTGCCCCATATATGGATTCTCCTGCACTGAAGTCACAAGTCTCCACCTGCAAGAACCAGTATCCATCATGCCGGTATTGAGAAGGTGTTATACCCAAAGAAATTCCTTGCATATACTAAATAATGTACGTTAAAATGTACAAAATTTAGGAGCATAGCGAGGTGTAAAATGCAACGATTAAAAATTGATCAAGATATCAAACCATTATCTGAGGTAAGGATAGGTATCGCAAACTATATCAAGCAAGTTCGTGATACAAAAAGGCCGGTTGTAATTACGCAGCATGGGAAAGGTGTTGCCGTTTTATTGGATGCCTCTGAATATGAAAATATGCAGGAGAAGCTTGAGCTTTTGACTGATGTCCAGACATCTCTCAGCCAACTCGCAAAGGGGCAAGGAATTGCGCATGAAGAGGCAAAAGATAAAATTTTGAGAAGAGTCCAAAAATGAAAATTATTTGGTCCCCGTTGGCTATTGACAGAGCTTCGGAAATCGCTGAATATATTGCACTAGACAAACCATTAGCAGCTGAGAAGTGGATTACCGCTGTATTTTCAAAAGTAGAGCAACTCGCATCTTCACCCGAACTCGGCAGGGTTGTTCCTGAAATTGGAAATGACCAATTTAGAGAGCTGATTTACGGTAATTATCGCATCATTTATTGTTTTGAAAAGAAACAGGTCTCAATTCTCACAATCCGGCATGGTAAACAGATATTGCCAATAGAAGAAATTTTGGCTTAACCTGTCACTGGTGCCGACCATAAAAAAAGACGGCACAGTTCGAGCGTTCGCCTCTGAACGGATCAATACGAGTGGGACAGTATATGAGATATCGGAGGGTAAAAGAATGAAAGAATTTAGCGTAATTATTGAAAGAGATGAGGATGGATATTTCGTTGCCTCTGTACCGACGTTACGCGGTTGCCATACCAGGCAAAATCTCTTGATACATTGATGAAAAGGATCAAGGAGGCTATTGAGCTTTGCCTGGAGGTTGAGAAACCAACATCCAATGAGTTTATTGGTGTGCAAAAAGTGGCGGTCAACGCATGACAACGTTTCCATCTATTACCGGCAGTCGGTTAATTCGCGCATTGTGTAATCTTGCGGGGCTTTACGAATGGAAGCACACAGGCTTGCGGCTTCCCCTGCGTTTGATATTGTGTTCCCAGTCGCCTTAATGTTCCCGGTTGTGGCAGTAATGACTCTTGTTGCAGGGGATATACCGCCCTTCTTTTCCCGTTTGGCAGGCTTAAAATCAAACGCAAGTTGTGGGGTTTCGGCATTAGCAACATGGATATACTGTCCTTTATTTTCACCTACTCCGTCAACGTCATCTTCAAATTCTTCTTCAGCGTGGGGGTGTGAATAGTTGGCCGGAGGCGCTGTATTTCGCCTCTCTTTCTTTTACATCATATATGTGCAGAAACAGTTCCTTGAGCTTCGCATCTGTCAGCTGGATAACGGTGTCGTTATCCTTTTCTATTTGGTGGATTCTGGCCCATATTTCTTCTTCTCCGAGGGTTCCACTTTCTCTTGAGAGCTTTGCAAGTACTACTTCAAGTTCCTAAGCATTTGCAGCCTCTTTGCCGATGCTTGCAGCCTCTCCAAGCTCGTCTGGGGTGTGCCCATCTTCAATAGCCTCCTTCTCAAGCTCTGAGTATCTATTATTCTCCTTTTCGGTTATTTGGGGTCTAACCAAGCTGTCTTATTGATATTTAACCGATGTCCTCCCAAAAGTAGCTGTCGTTAAGCGTTAAAATGCTATTTTTGATATTAAAAGCACTGGTATAAGCCAAAAAAGCAAGGCAATTTCAGATAATATCGGTGTCATATTAAACACCTGCCTCGGTCCGACCAGGATTTGTTCAGTATTTTTAATCTAAGCGTTAAATGCCGAAAGAAACTGCTATTGGTTTCTGGCAATGCGAAGGAAATTATTTAATAAATCAGGGTGTTATTATTAAAAGAGCTAATAGGAGATTTGACCCCATTCACGCGCTCTTCTTCAGTAAGGTTTTTTAATTCTTCGAGTTCTTCTTCGGTGAGATTTTCTGTAAGGCCCTGTTCTTCTCTCTCCAATATGAGATCAGCCGCAGCGTTTTCGCCATCTCCCTTAGTTTGTCTAATTTCTTCTGGCGTGAATCCATCTTCTTCTAACTCCGAACAGGTTATTTAAGACAATATTTGCCAGCCTAATTCAGATAACCTGTTTTCATCATATTGATAAACTTCCTGGTCATTAAACCAGAAACTACCGTTCCGCATAACCGGCGGCAATGGAGCGCGGCGGAATTGCCGGTCCGCGTTGATGCGGTTGTTCCGTTCTTATTGCATCTTTTTGGCAGATTTACGGGCATGAAAGGCAGCCTGTCCTATTTCTTTGCAGTGGCATCAATAGTAATTGAACCTCGAATAGTGAAGTTTTCTTCTTGCTTCAAATAATGTTCTTACAGCTTTTCGGACGCTGTTTTCAATCTCCGCGGCAAGAACGGTTTTTTCCGTAAACGTAAAGGCGTTTTTTTAAAAGATTTATTTATTCCCCCGCTTTTTTTTAAGCAACTTTTTTTCTAATTGCTCCAGTTCCCGCAGATCTGCCTCGTCGGCATCTTGCGCTTCGGCTGTTTTTCGTTTTCTATTAAACGCTGCGTACCGATCTTCGGCAATCTTTTTTGCGACTTCCGCTTTCACCTTCCCGGCATGGGTCAGCAATTCCTGTTCATTGAATTTCAGAAAGGCATCGAGTTTGTCGGACCACTGTTCCATGGTCACGGTTTTCCGCTGCCGTGCCTGTCTTTCGGCATAATCCAGGTACATGGTCACAATTTCATTCAGGTCTTTTATTTCATCCGCCTTCAGGTAATTCTTGGCAATACCTGCATCATATTTTCTGACTATGGAACCACGCCAGGAGGTCAGTCCCATATTGGGTTTATCCGGATTGCTGCGTGATTCTATAAGCTCGGCCGCGGTTTTGCCGGTAATGGCCCAGAGCATTTTGTTTTGCACCTTCTTGAAAAAAGCCTGCGCCTGTTCTGAAGTTTTATCGTAATCGATGGCAGTAGCGTAAATATCACGGATTTTCTGGTAGAACCGCTTTTCCGAGGCCCGGATATCCCGGATACGTTCCAGCCATTCATCAAAATAGTCCCACCGATCCGCCTGTTTCAGGCGGTCGTCATTCATGGCAAAACCTTTGATGATGTACTCTTTCAGGATATGGGTCGCCCAGATTCTGAATTGGGTCGCCCTTTTGGAATTGACCCGGTAGCCCACGGCAATAATGGCGTCGAGGTTGTAAAAGTCCCTTGCCCGGGTTACCTGCCGGCTGCCTTCCTGTTGAACTGTTTCCATTTTGGAAACAGTTGCCTCCTTTTGCAGTTCTCCCTCTTCAAATATATTGTTTAGATGCTTGGATATGGCAGGAACATTTACATCAAACAGTTCCGCCATTCTCGCCTGGGTCAGCCAGATGGTTTCATCCTGAAAGACCGTGTCTATCTTTATCTTGCCGTCCTCGGTCTGATAAAGGACAATTTCGGATTTTTCGGCTTGCGGCTTCAGTTTGTTTCCCCTTCCACAATTTTGATCTCCTCTTCGGTCAGGCCGTAGAGGGCATACACCATCCGGTCGATTTGTTTTTCGTATTCCCTGACCTGCGCCTGCTTGGCGGGGTTATCAAGGTAGTCGGCGTCTTTGGTGATGGCGAGGATTTGGTCGACGATGTCAATGAAGAGATTTTGCTCTGATTTTGAAATGATCAGAATAGGGATTTTCCCTATATAGTAATTATCGAAATGCATTGTACGTATTGCGCTAGCATATATAAAACGATAAGCGTACCAGCTTATAAGCTTAGAATTAAGCATTGCCAATACATACAGTATCGAAAAAGTTTTATCAGTAATAAACGTATTGTTTATTGTGTCTACACTCATAACATTACCAACAGTATCAACTGCACAGGTAATTTTGATGTGAGGTTCTGGATTCTCAATATGTGCAACAATATTTTGAGACAGTATCTTGGGTTGCAAAAGATTTTCCCCTTTCTTAGAGGAAAGAATTTCCTTCTTACGCAAGTAACCTTTCACACCAATTATTGAATACCTTTGAATCTCTTTTCCGCCTATTAATGGAATATCTCCGTTTTGTCTAAGTTTACTTTGTAGCGGCAAACCTCGTTTTGTAAAACAAATATCAGATAAAATTTTTGTATTCCTCTTGATTCTCGTTGCGATGGTTAATTCGCTTAAAGATACATCACATAACCATGCTTTAAAAAGTGTTACCATCTTCACTGGGATTAGTGCTTTTTCAGAAAAGGTATTGCCTTGGAATTTGAACGCCTGATATTTGTCGAAATTCTGAGCGTGATTGTAGACAAAAACGACTTGTTCCAGCAGTACGTTTTCAAATCCCTTTTCAACATCAACAAGAACAGAGGTATTGGGTGATAGCTTTTGAACCAGTGAGAACCACCTTTCTGAATATAGCAGTGATTTTGGTACTATAAAGGTTACGACTCCAGATTTTTGAGTGAATTTGTTCTTGGCAAAGTCTATAAAAATAGCAGCACTATTGGAATTATTAGTGTCCTTTATTTGTTTCTTAATTTCGACTAATTGACTCTTAGGGATATCAGCGCCATACGGTGGATTGGCAATTACCACATCAAATCCGCCTTTTTCATGAAATACTTCCGAGAAATATAGGTTCCACAGAAAAAAGGGCTTGAGCTTTCTGCCGGAGGTAAATCCTTTCAGTTGCTCTTCTGCTGCCACAAGATCAAATCCGGATTCTTTGTTTAGCTTTTGTTTTTCCTGGCCGATCATTTCCTCTCGTTGTGCCTGGTTGGGCAATACAGAATATTTATTTTCTATACCCTTCAGCTTTTTGAAGTATTCCGCTTTTTGGGTTTTGAGTTTGGTCTCAAACATCCTCACAAGCAGGTTCTCAACCTCGTCCTTCAATTTTGCTTTTTGCGTAACATTGGATTCATTCAGGAATTCATCCTTTTTCTGTTTAAATTTTTTTAAAGATTCAGATAGCTCATTAGAATTTGAATTATTTTTCTTTATTTCCGCTTTATGGTTCCTTATTTTGATTCTTATTTTTTCTTTATTTTTATTAAGTTCGTTTAGCTTTTTCGACAAATTTTGATCTTGTTTATTATACTTGTTGTAAAATTGTATCAGTTCCTTTTCTTTCTCTTTAATTTGTTTATCTGCTCTTTTTTCTTCAATTTCTAAAGCAGCTATCCTTTCTTTGAGAAATTGGCTTTCATCATCGTCAAAATTAATCCCCATGAATTCAGAGATCAGGCTATTGCCCTGCATGATTCGATAATCCAGGTTGGGCAGGGGCTTGATGTCTTTGATATCCTCTTCATCCACCACCAGGGAGAGCCAGAGCCGCAGCTTGGCGATTTCCACCGCGCCGGGGTCGATGTCCACACCATAGAGGGAATGCTCGATACAGCGGCGTTTGAATTCATAGTCGTTTCTCTTTTTATTATTGAGGAAAACCGAAAGCACATTTCTGGTGCGCACGATCTCGTTCATCATGCCCACGGGAAAGGCGCCGGAGCCCACGGCCGGGTCGCAGACTGTGATATCCGCCAGCCAGTTGTCTATGGCGGCGGCGTTTTGCCGGATACTGTCGGACAAAAGCGCGGTGTATTCCGTGGATTTCTGGCTGCCGTTTTTGATCTTCTCCTGTTTGATCAGCGCGGTGGCCTCATGTTCGGTGATCATCTCGCCGACCTCGATCAGGTCTTCGATGTCCTGTTTTTTGATAGCTCCTGAAAGTTCGACCTCCTCCGCCCGGGTAAACAGATAATTGATCAGGCTCTGTTTGCACATGTAGTGCACGATTTCCCGCGGGGTGTAATAGACGCCGAATTTCTTGTTGAACTTGTTTTCCTCGCCTTTTTTACCACTCTTCAGCGCCTTGGTGAATTCATCAAAATTGTCGGGCCGGATGGCGTTGAATTTTTCATAGGCCTTGCCCAGCAGTTCCGGGTCAATGGCCACTTCCTTTTCCAGCGGCTCGTCTTCGCGCACGGTAAAATTGTAGCGGTCAAACACATCCAGGATGCCGTCGCCTTCATCGCCCTCCTTGGTCTTGCGGAAATTGGAAAACAGTTCATCGGGCAGGTGGATGTCGGTATGCACCCAGTCATAATTGCCGATGGGATCGAAGAGCCCGCCGTTTAAGAAGGGTATTTTGCAGTTAAACCGGCTGTAATAATCGTCATCATGGCTGCGGTCGATGCGGAGGGCTTCATAAAACAGCGGTTCCAGAATATCGTTGAAGAAATTGTTTGTAGCACAGACATTCTTGTCTGTGGATTGAGAACCACAGGCAGGAATGCCTGTGTCACTTTCACCTTTATATCTTTTAAACAGTTGCCGCAAAAAGTGTTTTGATCCGGTGCCCCAGTCATCATCGAGGCCCACACCGAACCAGCCTTTTTTCTGCAGAAAGTAGAGAAACACGATCTGGCCCAGCAGTTTTTTGGCAAAATTGACCGTGTCCACGCCCTTGGATTCAAAGTCGGCTTTGACGTTGGGATTGTTTTTGACGACCTTGTCCAGAGCCTCTTTGGTGTGCAGGAACAGTTCCCGGTATTTCAGGAAAAACTCTTTGGTGACGGTCTCGATGTCAAATGCTTTTTCCAGTTCCGCCAGGGTGGGAGCCTCTTCATCATCGGCCAGGATGTTCACCAGCCGGCTCTGGGCGGTATGGCTTTTTTCATGTTCACCTACCAGAAACGACCAGCGCCGGGCCGGGGTAAACTCTTCCTTGACCTTCATTTTCCCGGTCTTGGTCTTTTCAAACCTGTAATCCATCTTAACCAGGGAAAAGCGCCAGTCCGCCTGATCCGGCGACACATAGGCAACCAGGGCCGCGTCCTTCATGTCGCCGCCGCGGCTGCCGTTCAGGTACCAGGCGATAAAATTGCGTTGCATCGTGCGGGCGCGTTCCAGGGAGGTCTCTTTTTGCAGGGTGATGATGAGAAGGTCGAGGCGGCTCTCACCGTCACTGAACTTGCCGATGCGCTCCAGGGTTTTGATGTACTGTCTGTAGGCGTCGGGGATGTAGCTGCCCTGATAGGTAAAAGAGCCTTCATCAATGCGGTTCAGGAGATTTTTAATAAAACCGGTGAACCGGCCTTTATCAAAAGGGTTTTCAAAAGTATCCCGGATGATTTTCTGTGCTTGTTGTTTATCCATAGTTATTTACCTGCCAGATATAATGAGAGTATGACTTCGCGCTTGCCGAATACGGCCGGGTTTTGCTCCGCGTAATGGCTCTGCAGCAGCCGCTCTGGGATATGCGTCTGGAGAACCGCTAGGACCTTAAATGGATTGACAAGTTCATCGCCCAGATCGTTCAGCGCTTTTAAGGTGTTCTTGGAGGTCTGTTTGGGCAGTCCGCCCTCTTCGATCTGGGTCAAAACCTTTTTCAAGTAGAGTTCCTGATCATCGGTAAATGTCCGGGTGTTTTTGAATGTCGCTTTTAAAATCCGCAGGATGTTGGCGGCGCTGTCCCGGCCCTTTCGTTTCTGCGGCTCCGCCATTTCCTCGGTGGTGGCGATGATAAAGGCTTCCTTATTGTTATCCAGAAGGTCATACATATGCGCCGGCAGTTTTTTCTGTTTTTCATCCTGCTTGCTCTCAAGAATTCCGGCAGCGGTCATGAAGTCCAGTTCTGCGGCCGCATGTTCAGCCTGAGCTATAAAAAACTTTTGCAACTTGCCCCGACGGAAGTAGGTGATCAGCGCGTCCGGGATGGCTTTGTCCTCTTTGGCGGTGCGGGCTTTTTTGGGAAGACGCTTGATTGTTTCAAACAGGTCTGGATCATTTTCTCTGATCTCTCGTATGGCGTGCAGGTATTTTAGTTCGCTTTCTTCTGCTTCCCCGTCTCCTTCCAGTGTCCTTTTCGAAGTCAGGCGGTCGAAAAGCTCATGGGAGCCGATGGGTTCGCCCTCGGTTAACAGTTCCGCATCCCCGCCGAGCAGCGTCAGAAAGGCGTTGATTTTGCCTTCCGCGGCTTCTCTTAATTTGATCTGGTCATTGGACTGCACCGTCGGAAAAAAATTAAAGGTATGGATTACGTCAAAAGGGGTATCCACCCGGTTGATACGGCCCACCCGCTGCATCATGCGGGTCGGGTTCCAGGGGATGTCATAATTGATCACCACATTGGCGCGGTGCAGGTTGACGCCTTCAGAAAGCACCTCAGTGGAAATCAATATGCGATGATCGTCTTTTTTATGACGTGCCCGGGCATCAAAGTTTTCGATGACTCTATCGCGGACGGATTCTCCTGAATCGCCGGTAAACAGCAGCACTTTGCCGGGATATTGCTGATCCGTATTATTAAACAGGTAATTGGCGGTTTCTTTTGATTCAGTAAAGAGGATCAGGTGGTTATTTTTAAAAATGCGGTTTTTTGACAGTTCCTCTTTGAACCTTATGAGTTTGGGGTCCCGCTGCACTTGCTGCCAGAGGCGTTTGATTTCTTTCAGGATTTCAAGATCATGCCCAAGGTCTTTTTTCAGATCGTCCCTGAAATCCTTGCTCTCGTATTTCTCCGCCTTGCCTTCATCGATCAGTCTTTGGATCGCCTCGTCATCGTCGTTTTCCAGCAGTTCAAATATCTTGTTGGTATGTTTTGCGCTGACATACACGGAACCGTTGCCCAGTTCCTTTATAAACATTTCATAGGAATATAAAAACCGGTCCACCGAATTGCGGAACGCGAAAAAGCTGCTTTCCAGCCGCTTGACCAGCAGGATTTTCATAAACCGCCCCATGTTGCGCTGGGATTGCGCTTCAAGCTGATCGATCTTGCCTTCATAATACAGCATGGGCATGTAGCGGGCGTATCGGAACTGGTTGGCGATCAGGTCAATGGTTTTAGTGAATACTTCGTCTTCCTTGTCATTCAGTTCATAAAAAAGCGGGGCGGGTTTTTCGACCCGTGGAAATTTCAGCCCCTGCTCTTCAATGTCTTTTCTGAAGTATTTTTCGATTTCAGTCCGGGTGCGGCGCACCATCAGATATTTCAAAACCTTGTCCCGGATTTCCCGGGCGTTCTCTTTGACGGTGCTGATGTATTCGGCGTAATCCTTTTTCCGGTCCAGCTTCCCCAGTTTCTTGTCGAGCTTGCCGAAAAAAGACTCCAGGTCGGGTAGGTTCGGGATGGTGCTTTTTTTTGCTTTCTGAAACAGCTTCAGCAGGCTGAGGATGTCCTGCGGTGTATTATTATAGGGCGTCGCCGTTACCAGGATTATTCTTTTGCCCCGGCATATTTCCGCCAGCTTTTCATAGGTGATGGTGGTTTCCGTCCGGAAACGATGTGCCTCATCTATGATGATATTGGTGTATTTTTCCATTCCCCTGTTTAACAGGTCGTCCAGTTTCCCGAGTGACTCAAAATCAGCGGGAACCCTGAAATCCGAAAACACATTGGGCCAGGACCCCGGATTTGATTTTTCCAGAAGAACGGGCGGCGCGATGACTAATGTTCTGCCGTCCAGTTGCCCGGCAAGCATGGCGGATATATAGGTTTTGCCAAGACCGACGACATCTGAGACAAACACACCGCCGTATTCCAATAGAATTTTCTTGGCATTCAAAACCGCCTGTTCCTGGTATTCCAGTTTTTTAAACTCCTGGGGCAGATATTTGGCAAAGACCTCGTCTGTCTGGCTGAGTTCATCTTTAAAGTATTCGTAAAGATATTTCAGGTAGAGCTGATAAGGGAATATATTCTGGGTCAGCCAGGTCTTGTCCTGAATGGTCTGCACATATTTTTCACTGACATCAACAGCGTTTGCCCATAATTCGTTGAATTTTTTCAAGGCAAAGTTGTAATCTTCGGGCCTCTGTAATTCCACATTGAATTCAAGATTATCCACCAGGCCGGACTGGGTGAAATTGCTGGAACCGGTGATAACACGGCCGGTATCGCGGTCGCCTTCCTGAAAAGTCATGATATACAATTTGGCGTGTATCTTCTGTGAAGGGTAAGCCCTGATTTCCAGTTTTCCCTTGTTTATCCAGTCAATAAAGGTATGAACGCCGTCTTCAACGTTTCTGTTGTCTTCGGAATCGGCCATTTCGTTTTCGATAAGATTCTCAATCTTCTGTTTGGTTTCGGCATGAGAAAAATCAAGTGTCTGCCGGGATTGTTTATTGGCCTGCTCGATCATGTCAAACGTCTGTCTGTTTGTGCCGATGCCGATCAGGATTCGTATTTTGTCCGTATTCTTAAGAGCCGGATAAACAGCATAAAAACCGCTGGAGTAAAAATATCCAACGAGACAATCAAATAAAGAGGTGTCCTTGATCAAAGTTCTGAACCGTTCTTTGAGACTTTGATTCTCTTCGTTTGTGATAAATGATAGATCAGTGTTCATTTCATGCCTTTGTCTTATGATTTTCCAGTATAACGCGGATGATAAGCCACACTGTTTTTATTGCGTCGGCTGAATTAGCACGTTGGACTTATCCTCACCCGACTACGGTCCGGTTCTCTCTGTGAACCGCCCTTTGCGGACCCGTAGTGTGGGGAGGGGGAGTTGAAATTTCTCCTTGCCCGATTGGTGATTCTATTTCTTGGGTGATCTTTTTTTATCATTGAACTCAGGCAGCTTTCCAAATTTCTCTGCAAAGACTGCAAAACATTCGTACTCAAACTTGGCAACATCACCCATGATACGAAAGTCCTCTGGAGCATTTGATAGAACGTTGCACTTGTAAGAACAAACTGAAACATAAAGCTTTGGAACTAAGGTGTTGTAATCTGGGTGCTTGAATCTGACACGGTGAGCACCACCGTGCCCATCTTTGCCGATGATGGTGTTTTCAAACTGTTGCAGACGTGACTTTAGTCCACCTTTAGAATTTGTCATTCCGATATAGAATATTTCGGAACGCCATGAAAACAACTCTCCCGAAATATCGTTGTGTGATAAGGCTATGGCATAGACACCCTGATATTGCAAATCAGGTAAAGATTTCCTATCATGCTATCTAACCCAGTGTGAGAATTCTTTCATATCTTCTTATCACCAACAATTAATATCCGAACTTCTATTAAATCCAAATATTATTAATGCTCTTAATATAAAGAAGAAAAGATAGGTTTCAGTGCTATCACTATTTTAAACTTAGAAAGAATAAGTCATTTATTTCATATTGGTCAAGAATTTTATCTGATATTTTCTTATTTAAAGGCAAATTAGCAGAATTGATAAATAGTCAACACTATGAGAACGATATCGGTTACCGGTAGGGTAGAATCCTTAGATATTCGCCAACCGACGCATATATATAGACAGAGGTAGATAGGTATATATACCTGACCTCACAATAGGGGGGTACTTGGTGGGGTGGGGTCTCCATTCCTCCCGAAATTCCCTTGCCTCAATGGTATGCCAAACTATGCGACAAAAGACGGAAATGCAAAGGGTCAACAGTCAGTAAGCCCGCGCCCCTTGCGGTTTATTTGCAGCGTCTTGTTGGCCATAACTTAAATTTCATTTTTTTGTCGTTGTCTGCTTCTTTTTAGGTGGTGGATTGACTAATGCGGCGTTAACTGTATGAACATTTTCTTTTCCTTCAGCTGTTTTTGACAATCCAATGCGTGACACACCCATCATGGCTCCAGGACACATTGATTCAGGGGAAGGACCTACAGTGCCAACTGCTATTTGAAATTGGACGGTTAGGTTGTAAAGGCCTTCGTGAAGCCCTTGGTTCTTAACAAGTATTTCTGTCAATTCGATAAGTGAAAACTCAGCAATAAGATTCGGATTTTCATTAATTGAACGCATTGAATGTCTCCCATTTATGCGGTTGTTCCGTAGGTGCAAACATGGTTGCCGATGTTTGTTTTTCGGTTAAGATAATATTATAATTATGAGTATACTCAAATTTTACAACTTCGTTCTGTTCTATTGCTGCTTGAATTGATTGAGTAACGAATTCATTCAATGTAATACCACGATGAAATGCAGTCTCAGCAGCTTTTTTGTGAAGTTCCTGCCCAACTCTTACGTTAAAAGTGCCACTGAACGGTTTGTTAGCAGCTTTTCCTGACTCCTTACAATATGCAAGATAGTGGTCAACGGCTTGTTTAAAAGAGATTTTAATATCATCGACAGTGTTACCTTCGTAGGTAATAATGTCATCAATAAAAAGGATTTTGCCATGCAAACAACTATCTTCGATGCTTGCTTCAATTGTACCATTATAGCCCTTGTAGGAAAGTTTATTCACGGAATTACCCCTATATGTTTAAGTGCATTTTTAGCATCGCGAATCTGATAAGCTTTTAATATTCCTGATGGATGAGATTTTGATATGCTGAAACGAAAACCGCTCGTGTGTTCAAACATATAATGAGAACCACCACCACTGCATGAGCTTTTAAAACCAAAGTTTTCCATTAGCGTAACAAAATTGTGCCAGGAAAAATCCTTCGGCTGAGGACTGGCACAAAGTTTTGCCAAAAGCTTTTCTTTTTTAGACATTAAATTCTACCATAAAGACAGTAAAGTTTGCAACTAATATATAGTTGCATGATTGTCAACATTTTTTTAACAAGGTGGCGCGCATAATCGAAAGATAATTTTAAGAATCGGTAAATCAACAGTTTGATATCTAAAAGGTCTTAGATTAAACAGGTCATGAAAAGAATTGCATAAGAGTTAATCTAAGACCCGATGTCCATATTGATTCTTTTAAGGATGGAAATTTAGAAGACCATACCAGAAAATCAGAGATTGATAAAGTGGAAATAAACTCGGATTTTGAACCACTATTAAGTTTTTCATGCCCGCCAACATGGTTTCCGGGAGTGGTCAGAAATATTGGCCAAATGGGCTTGCCTGGCTAAAAGTATCCTTTATTTGAAAAAAGAAAAATTTTTTGAAATCATATACTATTATATACATATGGGTATTTGGTTGCATCAGGATAATCAGCTATTCCTGTTTCTGTGATTTAATTAAAAGAGGATAAGAAAAGGCCCGATTCCTTATTTCTGATACCAAAAAATTAAAAAAGGGTAGCTACAGGGTAGCATGGAAATAAAAAAGGGTTTCAGCAAAACGCCAAAACCCTTGATATGCTTGGTAGCGGGGGATGGATTCGAACCATCGACCTTCGGG
>DAINAR010000024.1:0-41683 GCA_036733345.1 Deltaproteobacteria bacterium
GCGATCCTGGACCTTTCACTTCGGGAATGAAATATTCATTTCTAATTAAAATTAAGCATGCCGCCTGTAAATGAACACAAAGCCGATGGCGATTGTCAACAGAAACAGCACGAGCATTCCGAATTCATTCAGAGTAGGGATAGTTGCAGGTTCATCGCCTACGGTCAGGGATGCCGTCGCCGGTCCGCTGTTTCCCGAGGAAGAGGTCAGATCGCCTGTGGTGTTAGTTTGGATGCCTGCAGTAGAGCTGGTTACGTCCACCTGAATCGTGCAGGAGGCCCCGGCCGGCACCGAACCGCCGGAATAGGTGATGGTCGATGATCCGTCCGTGGCTGTCAGGCTCCCGCCGGTGCAGGCGGCTGAGGCATTGGGTGGGGTGGCCACGACCACACCGTCAGGGAGGTTGTCCGTGAAGGCGAGGCCTGTGGCTGCCAGAGCACTGGCCGTGTTGTCGATGGTAAAGGTCAGGGTGCTGGTCCCGCCGCTGAGGATCGTCTCAGGGGAAAAGTTCTTGGAGAATATCGGCGGGGGCTCCGTCCATCGAGCGTACAAAGTAACATTGCTACTTCCCATGGCGAAGGTGTCGCCCCCGCTGTAGGAGGTGCCGCTGCCGTTGGCCGCCGTATTCCAGCCGGTGAAGCTGTACCCGGTTTTCACCAGGGAACCGGTGTTCCCCAGGACCGTTACCGTGTCGGTGATGTTGTACGTGTTTCCGTCCGTTGGCACAGAGCCTCCGGTATTGGTATTGCCGTCGTAAGTGACCGTGTAGTCGATGGCCATCCACTGGGCGTACAGAGTGACGTTGGAACTGCCCATGGCAAAGGTATCGCCCCCGCTGTAATCAGTGCCGCTGCCGTCGGCCGCCGTATTCCAGCCGTCAAACGTATACCCGGTCTTCATCAGGGTACCGGTATTTCCCAGGACCGTGACCGTGTCGGTGATATGGTATGTGTTTCCGTCCGCTGGCACAGTGCCGCCGGTAGCCCCATTGCTGTCGTAGGTGACGGTGTAGGGAACGGGCGTCCATTCGGCATAGAGGGTCAGGGGCCCATTTTCCGTATAGGTCGCCCCTTCATCATAATGGGTACCGCTGCCGTCAGTGGCCGTATTCCATCCGTTGAAGGTATAACCGATCCTGGCCAGGCTGTCTGTGTTGGTAGCCAGGGTGAGGGCCACATTATAGATTTTCGTCTGATTTGCCGGAGCGGTCCCGCTGTCAGCTCCGTTGGCGTCGTATGTGACGGGGTAGGCGGGCGGAAGTTCCACGGTCAGATCGGCCGACGCGTGTCCGCTGTTTCCCGAGGAAGAGGTCAGATCGCTCGTGATGTTTTGGTGGATGCCCACGGCGTTGCTGGTTACGTCCACCTGAATCGTGCAGGAGGCCCCCGCAGCCACCGAACCGCCGGAATAGGTAATGATCGATGATCCAGCCGTGGCTGTCAGGCTCCCGCCGGTGCAGATGGTCGAGGCGTTTGGGGGGTCGGCCACGACTACGCCGGCGGGCAGAGTGTCCGTGAAGGCGAGGGCCGTGGCGGCCAGAGAACTGGCCGTGTTGTCGATGGTAAAGGTCAGGGTGCTGGTCCCGCCATTGGCGATGATGTTGGGCGCAAAGACCTTGTAAAAGGCGGGCGGGGGTTCCACGTTCAGGGAGGCCGTCGCCGGGTCCGTCACCGGGATCCCTACCAAGAACAACGAGCTTGTCGTGTTGGGGTAGCTTCCGGGGCTCGCTCCCGCCGGAACCTGGAGCGTCACGGAGAAGGTGCACGAGCCGCCGGCCGGGAGGGTCCCGCCGGTCATGGTGAGGAAGCTGGTTCCGCTGATGCTGGAACCGGCACCGCAAAAACCATCGGCGGGCAGGCTGATGGCCGTGAGGCCTGAAAGCACGGCGGCGAGATCATCTGTGAAAGACAGGTTGGTCACGGTCTCTGTCGAACTCACATTTTCAATGGTGAAGGAGAGGGTAGTCGTCCCGCCCGGGACGGTCGACCCGTCAAAGGACTTGGAGAACTTCAGAACTGTAATCGTGAGGCCATCGCTCGCCGGGTTCCCCGTCACCTGCGTCACTCCCACGGTTCCCGTCAACGGGCCCGTCGTGTTGGAGTAAGTGCCGGGGCTCGCTCCCATCGGCACCTGAAGCGTCATGCTGAAGGTACAAGACGAGGTTGGTCCAAGGGTCCCGCCGGTCAGGGTGAGGGTACTGGTGCCGGCGAGCTGAGAACCGGCTCCGCAGAGGTCGTTCATGGGAAGACCGGTGGCCACGAGGCCCGAAAGCGCGGCGTCCAGGTCATCCGTGAAGGTGATATCCGTGGCCTCGGCAGCATCCGTGTTCTGGATCGTGAATTCCAGGGTGACCGTGTCGCCGGGATGAACCGGGTCGTCGGTGAAGCTCTTGGTCAACTCCAGCGGCCAGGCAGAGACCGCCATCATAGTTATCAGCAAAAGAATCGACAAGCAAACCACATTCGCTTTAATGACCGTTCTCATTTTCCCCCTCTTTATCCCGGGTTGTCACGTTGTTTTTCGAAAATCACCGCAAATCCATAGAAAAAATGTCAGAATCATAGGGAGAGATGTGCCAAAAAAGTAAGGCTTAATTTAAAAGCCTCATAGCGGAAATCACCAGCAAGATCAAATTTCAAACCCCCCTGGGAAAGGCAAGATATATTAAAGGCTAACTGTTTTTGCAGTCAGCCTTTTTTTAGAGCGGTTTCCTGAGAGCGTTAGCCCTCTTCGGGCAAAAGGGCATTTTCTCATAAAAACCCTGAAAATCAGTCTATCTTAATGAATGTCTTTCCCTGTGCCTTGCACACGGGGCATTTCTCAGGGGGTTCATTCTCACAGGTAAAACCGCACACAGGACATACATAATAATCTCCATCTTCCTGGCTATCGATATTATCCATGGCCTTTTTGTAAAGTGATGCATGTATCTCTTCAACTGCATTGGCATATTCAAAGCTGCGCTGGGCAGCTTTATTGCCTTCTTCTTTTGCAGCTTCAATCATGGGAGGATACATGGTCTTGAATTCATGAATTTCTCCTGACATAGCCTCCTGAAGATTTTCCGCTGTTGTCTTTATCCCTTTTAAAGCCCTGAGATGTGCATGGGCATGCACAGTCTCTGCCGCTGCCGCAGCCCTGAAAAGCCTTGCAACCTGTGCTTTACCCTCTTTGTCCGCCTGATCTGCAAATGCCAGATACTTCCGGTTTGCCTGGGACTCGCCTGAAAAAGCCTCCCAGAGGTTCTTTTCTGTCTTTGTCATTGTATGCCTCCTGAAAAATTGTTAATTCGGATTGGGCAATATGCCCCTGCATAGTAAATAGACATATTAACTTAGGGATTCTAAGCAAGGATAAAACATCTTACAATATTTCATTCAAGTAATAAACTTTCTATCTGAAAAAATGTTATGCCTAATAATCCATATTATGATTTGACCTCTCCATGTTTTTTTCATATACTTCCCTGAAATATTTAAGACATTCTACCATATATTTCCCTTTATAAAAAATAAAATTCAATATTTTACAATAAACAGTTCAAACCAGGTGAATTGTGAGTTAATATTTTAATAATTTAAAGTTTTGCAGCAGCTCATTATTCAAGTATTGGAAAAAAAATGAAAGATGATCCAAAAAAGAAAATGCTGAATTTCAGATTTATAATATTTTTAATTCTCTCAATTGGCTACCTTTTAGTGTACTTTCACAGGCTCTCGCTCTCGGTTGTAGCCGATGACCTTGTCAGGGATTTTAATACATCGGCCAGCATGATGGGTCTTCTGGGTTCGGTATATTTTTACATCTATGCACTGATGCAATTTCCTGCCGGATTGATGTCGGATTCTCTTGGTCCGCGCAAATGTGTAACTTCTTTTCTGCTGATAGCATCGGCTGGAAGTATCATCTTCGGTTTTGCGCCCAATATTACTGTAGCATTTGCAGGAAGAATACTGGTTGGTTTAGGCGTATCAATGGTCTTTATTCCCACGATGAAAATACTTGCACAGTGGTTCCGGGCTCGCGAGTTTGCCCTGATGGCGGGCATCCTTAATGCAATGGGCGGCATGGGGGTTCTATCGGGCACCTGGCTGCTGGCCCTGATGGCTGCATGGATCGGCTGGAGGGCATCCTTTGTGGTTATAGGAGTCAGCACATTAGTTTTGGTTGTTGCAGTATGGTTTATCGTAAGTGACAAGCCTGAGGACAAAGGATGGCCCTCAATTGACGAAATTGACAACAGGGGAGATATTCCTGTTTCTCCTCCCGAAAGTATACCTCTATTAAAAGGGGCAAAAATAGTAGTATCAGAAAAGTTCTTCTGGCCGATTGCAATATGGTTCTTTTTTGACTGCGGAATATTTTTTGGATTCGGCGGTCTGTGGGGAGGGCCATACCTGATGCACGTATATAATATGACAAAAGCCGAGGCAGGAGCCATTTTGAGCATGATTGCATGGGGCATGATAATCGGCAGCCCCCTTCTGGGTCTTGTCTCAGACAAAGTCTTAAAAAGCAGAAAAAAGGTCTTTATAATCACCTCAACGATTTTAACTCTTGAGATGATATTTCTTTATATCTTTCCTTCAGGTTTACCCAGGGCAGTACTTTATATCTTGTTTTTTATTTTTGCCTTATGTTCCTCATCCATTGTTGTTGTTGGATTTACTGCCGCAAAGGAATTATTCCCTGTACAGATTGCAGGGACATCGGTCGGTACTGTTAATCTTTTTCCCTTTCTGGGAGGTGCTGTTTTTATGCCCATTCTGGGACGAATTCTCGATGCATACCCAAAGAGCCCAACGGGGGCATTCCCTCAAGAGGCATACTCCATTATCATACTCATATTAATGGGAGCCTCACTGGTGTCGTTGATCTGTACCTTTGTAATGAAAGAGACATACCCGAAAGATGATGGAAATCAGCCTGTTGATTAAAATGAAAGTATCGGCGAGCTTTTTATCTGTGAAAATATTTAAACCATAATATTGAATAGAGGAAAGAAATGAAATATGGAGCGACCAATCTTCCTTCTCTTCCAATCCTGGACGAAATAAGGAATTTTGCGGAAATGGGTTTTGACTATCTTGAACTGGGATTAGATGCCCCAATCGGGCACTATTCGGTAATTCGTGAGACGAAAACGGAGATTCTAAATGCACTGGAAAACCACTCAATGGGACTTGTGTGCCACCTTCCCACCTTCGTCTTCTCAGCGGATATGACCGAAAGCATAAGGAGGGCTTCTATTGAGGAAACAGTCAACTCAATTCAAGTATGCGCGGAACTTGGGGCATTAAAAGCAGTTCTTCACCCGGCAATGACCAATTGGCTTGGATTTCTTTTCATGGAAAAGGTAAAAGAATATGCAAATGAGGCCCTGGAAATAATTGTTGAACAGGCTGCAAAAATTAATGTGTGTCTGTGCATTGAAAATATGTTTCCCAAATACGGATACTTTTTTGAACCGGATGAGTTTCTGGATGTTTTAGAGCGCTTCCCGTCGCTAAAAGTTACCCTTGACGTGAGTCATGCGAATATTGGCGATCAGAAAAAAAACAGGATATCTCGGTTTATCAGGATTTTAGGCGATCATATAAGTCATGTCCATGTAAGTGACAACAAGGGCAGAGAAGATGATCATCTACCCATTGGAGCTGGTAAGATTAATTTCAGGGAAGTAATAAAGGCTTTAGAAATAATTGACTATAAAGAAACAGTGACATTTGAAGTTTTTACTGATGACAGGACATATGCCGGAGAGAGTCTTAAACGTTTTAAGGAAATGATAAATCATACCTGATTCACTGATATTGGAACAGGATAAAAGAGTACTGAAATAAATGCTGTTTTATGATGGTATTGATAGATATTTGAGAATCTGCGATATCAATAACGTATATGGAAAAATATAAAAAAATCGCTGTTCTGGATGACCAGTTTGAGGCTCAACTTCTGGAATCGATTTTGAAGGAACGGGGAATCCCTCATCTTTTAAGATCTTATTATGACACGGCTTTCGATGGGCTATTTCAGACTCAGAAAGGGTGGGGATATATCAGTGCTCCTCCGGAGTTTTCAAAAGATATAGAGGAAATTCTTACCGAATTGAGAAAAGACAAAAGGCTGGAACAAAATTACCCTGAATGAAAACCCTGGATTCAGCATCGAGGTGAAACATATGTTCCTGCCCACCACACCTGAAGAGTTACAAGTCCTTGGATGGGATTCCCTGGACATAATTCTTGTTACCGGTGATACCTATATTGATTCTTCATACATCGGCGCCGCAGTTATCGGCAAGGTACTGCTTAATGCCGGTTATAAAGTAGGGATTATCGCACAGCCGGATACTTCAAGCGATAAGGACATCTCCAGGCTCGGTGCTCCGGTAATGTTCTGGGGGGTTACCGCCGGATGCATGGATTCCATGGTATCCAACTATACAGCTTCCAAAAAAAGACGCAATCGTGATGATCTGACACCGGGAGGTAAAAATACCAGACGACCCGATCTGGCAGTTATTGTATATACAAATTTGATCCGGCGCTATTTCAAAGATACCCCGCCGATTGTCATCGGGGGTATTGAAGCCAGCCTGAGACGCATCTCCCACTATGATTTCTGGTCGGACAAAATCAGGCGTTCAATCCTTTTTGACGCCAGGGCCGATGTCCTGGTCTATGGTATGGGTGAAAAGACAATTCTTGAACTGGCGGAAAAGATCCTCTACAGGCAGGATTTAAGCGATATACGGGGTATCTGTTACATTTCAAAAGACCCGGTAAAGGAATATATTGAACTCCCTTCACACACCGAAACGGCAATGGATAAAGCCAGATTCCTTGAAATGTCGAGGGTTTTTTTTCGAAATACAGACCCCTTCAACTCAAATGGTCTCTGCCAGAAGCAGGATACACGTTACCTCATTCATAACCCTCCTCAATTTCCGCTTGGAACCGATGAACTGGATAGTATTTATGAGTTAGATTATGAGCGCGATGTCCATCCCTATTATAAAAAAGATGGACCTGTTCGCGGCCTTGAAACCATCAGGTATTCCATTACCACCCACAGGGGATGCTACGGGGAGTGCAGTTTCTGTGCAATCTCAATACACCAGGGCAGGGCAGTGGTTGACCGCAGTGAATCATCCATTATCAGAGAGGCGGAAGTAATTTCCGGCCATAGAGACTTCAAAGGTATTATCAATGATGTGGGAGGACCGACCGCAAATATGTACGGAATCGAGTGCCCACTGAAATTCAAACGCGGATCATGCACGGACAGACACTGCTTAACCCCTTTCATATGTGATAAACTGCCGGTAAGTCATAATCGCCAGATAAAGCTTCTGCGCCGCTTGAGAAAAGTTAAGAAGGTTAAAAAGGTTTTTATCGGATCCGGTATCCGGCATGACCTTGTTTTGAAGGATAAGGCCTTTGGGATCAAATATCTTGAGGAAATTGTGCGATATCACATCTCCGGACAGCTTAAAACAGCGCCGGAACATTCGGAGGAACATGTCCTTCGCTTGATGGCAAAACCATATTCAAATGCCCTGGAAGAATTTAAAATGCATTTTGACCGCTTGACATCTGTCCTCAAAAAGAAACAGTATCTGACCTGTTATTTCATAGCAGCCCACCCTGGCTGCACTCTGAGCGATATGTACAACCTCAGAAAATTCATAAACAGGGTATTAAAATTCAACCCTGAACAGGTTCAAATTTTTACGCCTGTGCCGTCAACCTGCGCGACCCTGATGTATTATATGGAAACAGACCCCGAGACCGGAAGAGCGATCTTTGTGGAAAAAAATAAATACGAGAAAGAAAAGCAGAAAAACATACTTTTCAGGCCGCTCAGTCGGAAACCACAAAAAAATACAAGCAGGCAAAATACTTAGTAGATACCCACCCAAATCCTGCTCATAAATCATATTTAAGGACTGAAATCATTTCTTCCCCTGTTCTCAGGGCCATAAGCTATTCAAACCAAGTCTGCTGCCTTTAAAGTGAATCAGGTAGATTTCAAATCATTGATTCAAGTGCAGTATATTCCAGCCCAAAAGCCTCTGCCACAGCCTTATAAGTAATCTTGCCTTTATAAATATTGACGCCCTTTGAAAGGGCCTCATTTTTTCGAACTGCATCAGGAAATCCATCCGTTGCAAGCTCCATAAGAAAAGGAAGGACTGCATTAGAAAGTGCATAGGTGCTCGTTCGGGGAACAGCACCCGGCATGTTTGTTACTCCATAGTGGCAAACTCCATCTACAAGGTATATCGGGTCCGAATGGGTTGAGGGACGGATTGTCTCAACGCATCCTCCCTGATCTACGGCCACGTCTACAACTATGCTGCCCGGTTTCATCTGGCTGATCATCTCGCGTGTTACCAGTCGGGGAGCTTTAGCGCCTTTAACCAGAACCGCACCTATAAACAAATCAGCTCTTTTCACGGCCTCAGCAATAGTGAAAGGATTTGCGCTGAGGGTTGTAAATCTGCCATGAAGGACCTCTTCAAGATAACGAAGACGGTTTGCATCTATATCAAGAAGCGTGACATTGGCACCCATACCCAGGGCCATCTGTGCGGCATTTGTTCCCACCACTCCGGCTCCGAGTATGCTTACATCTGCAGGCCTCACACCGGGAACTCCACCCAGAAGCTTTCCGCGCCCGCCATATGTCTTTTCCAGATAATGTGCTCCTACCTGTACGGCCATGCGGCCAGCCACCTCGCTCATGGGGATAAGAAGAGGCAGAGTTCCATCAGCATGCTCAACTGTTTCATAGGCTATTCCAGCCACCCCGGTATTTATCATTTCCACAGTCAGGGACTTTTCTGCGGCCAGATGCAGATAGGTAAATATAAGCAGTCCTTTGCGAAAAAAACCGTATTCAGAGGGCTGAGGTTCCTTGACCTTGACGACAAGATCTGCTGACCATGCTTCGCGAGCGCCCGGGACAACAGCCCCGCCCGCCGACTTATACTCCGGGTCGCTAAAACCGCTTCCATCTCCTGCGCCTGCCTCAACCAGAACCCTGTGCCCGGCCTCCGAAAGCTGTTTAACTCCTCCCGGAGTCATGGCCACCCGGTACTCATTATCTTTGATCTCCCTGGGCAAACCTATAATCATACCATTCCCTCCTTTAAGCTGTTTTAAGCAACCGGTTTCTTCAGCTTTATTCTTATTTCATTTTTATACTGCTGAATTCGATAGTCATTGAAACCTGCAGACTCAATCATAGCAACTGCCTGCTTCCTGCTATACTTTCTCAAAGGATTGATCTTGCTCAACAGGCTGTAAATAAAATAATATATCCTTTCTACAGGTGTAAAGGAAGCTCTCCACTTTCTTTTATCTATCTGTGATGAAACCCTTGCAGGATCATATATCCATGCCTCTCCCCCGGGTTTCAAGACCCGATAGCATTCCTTCAATACCTTTACAGGTTCTCTCAGCATGTGCAGCATTCCTGTGCTTATTACCATGTCAAAAGAACAGTCTTCAAACCGCAGCCTTCCTGCATTCCCGACTTCGAAGTCCAGTCTTTCAGACACTCCTGCGCTTAATGCATTTATTTTTGCTATTTCTATTAACCTTCGCGTCAAGTCTATTCCTGTTACTCTAATAGAAGAAGACCTTTTTGCTATCTCTATTGGAAGATACCCCGGTCCGGTGCCTAAATCAAGGAGTTTGCCTTGCTTCTGCCATGACACAACCTCCTCCGCGACCTGGCTGTAATAGGTCTCTACAACCATTCTGGTCGCCTTCTCATAAATAGAAGCGAGAAACCAGGGAATCCTTTCATATAATATCCACACGTCTGTTTTCCTTTTTTAAATAAACCCTGTGCCGCAGCATTTTTATTGTTGAATTTCATTCAGCTTACTTTTCATTAAACGAATCTTATAACAATATGTGTAATTCAAATTCAATATAAAATCAAAAATGTTGTCTTAAAAACATCAGGAATATAGTATAGCTTTCATTTAAAAGACGCAGTTTTTTGATCCAGCTCATTGCCTTTAGCAAGAATAATCAAATATAATAAAAAGAGTATCAGACGGCATATTCTATATAACTGAAAAAAGATTATTTATGGTAACTATTAATAATACAACAAAATACCACAGGGACTATCCAATAGACCTTATGACGGAATTTACCATCTGCGAGTCCTTTGCCACATTGAATTCCCCTTACATGGTGGCGCTGGAAACTCCCAGACCATACGGTGCTGTTATCGGTGATATGCTAAAGGCAAACAATTTGATAAATCCGGGTCTGAGTATATGCGAAGTAGGCGGCGGCTACGGAAACCTTATGGCCGGCCTGCTGGAACCATATTCTTTTCAGATAGATCATGTGTGCATGATAGATCTATCAATAAAATTATTGAAAAAGCAGAAAGATAGACTGAAGAAATGGTCACATATTGTTGACTTTGTTAATTCTGACGCCATGGAACTGGTGCCTGCATTATCAAATGTGGATGTGGTTATTCTTAATGAGGTAATTGGAGATCTTGATACATGGAAGGATATAGATGCTGGAAAACTCCCTGATGAGGTTGCTGATCTGGTCAGTCAATATAAACTTGATATTCCATCAAAAGGCACTTTCAATTTCAATATGGGGGCGGTATTGCTTGCCGAAGAGCTGTGTAAAAAACCTCTGGCTTCTTTTATTTCTGAACATTCAAGCGACCCTTTACTACCTGATGATATGGATTTTTTACAAAGGGGTCTTGAAATAAACGGATTCCCAAGGGAAATCAAACTGAAAGAACATTCCGAATTTACCATAAGGTTCTCTCACCTGGTCAAGGTAGCTCAGGCCTGGGGCAGGGATATTGCTACTGGATCTTTGATTGATCTTGTAGGAATAAAAAAATCGCCAAAAATGAAATTCATTTTTATTTCACATGCCTGTGCAACTGAAGAGCAGGAAATCATATTTGAGCTTCTGGATCATATCCGTGAATACCGGTGGCTCCTTATTAAGTGACTAAAAAAAATCCTGCCAGGCTGAAATATCCGTTTAAACAGATGAGATATTTCCAGTCATGTAAATGGCAGGTTCAAGGTCTAAGGTTTAAGGTGTTATACTTATACATTAATGATGCAAACTCCTTCAGTCTCAGTATAAATTTCCAACTTACTTTTATAAGCCTCTCCATTTCTGGTGTTCAAGGGCCTCCGGATTTACAAGATGATCAGGAACCTTTTCATTTACTCCGGCAATCAGGTTTTTTGCAGCCATAATTGCCATTTTGCCCCTGGTTTCAATTGTAGCGCTTCCAACATGCGGTAAAATAAGACAATTGGAAAGGCTCATTAACCTGTGACCGGAAGGAATCGGTTCGGGATCTGTTACATCCAGGGCTGCATAGGTGATTTTTTTATTGCTCAGGGCATCATACAGGGCATCGGAATCAACAACCGGGCCCCGTGAGGTGTTTATAAGGATGGCCGTTTTCTTCATCATGGAGAAGGCCGAAACATTTATCAGGTGATATGTTTCAGGCGTAAGCGGGACATGAAGGCTTACGAAATCCGCCCGTTTAAGCAATTCATCGAGTGTAGCACACTTTGTGGCACCGATATGCCCTATTTTTTCAGAATCTGCAAAGGGATCATAATACAGGACATCCATATCAAATCCATTTGCCCTTCGCGCCACCTCAAACCCTATCCTTCCCATCCCGATGATGCCAAGAACCGTATGGTGAATATCACGGCCCAGGAGTTCCATGGGCCTGAATGTCTTCCATTTGCCTGACCTGATATGATCTATCCCCTCCCCAATACGTCTGGCCGCTGCCATCAGCAGGGCAAAGGCCAAATCAGCAGTAGTCTCAGTCAGGACACCAGGCGTATTTCCCACTAAAACGCCGCGAGCAGTTGCAGCCTCTACATCTATGTTATCGAATCCCACGGCGTAATTACTTATTATCTTCAGGTCTGGACCTGCCGTATCCATTATCGGGCCATCTATCTTATCAGTCAAAAGACACAAAATCCCTTTTACCCCTCTAACCTTTTCCAGCAAGATTTCGCGTGAAGGAGGAAATTCATCCGGCCATATTTCTGCTTCACAGGAATCCATAACTGCTTTCAAGCCCGCTTCAGGTATCAGGCGTGTTATAAATACCCTTGGCTTACTCATTTTATCTGTACCCCTTTCTGCCCATATATAAAAATAAGAATCCTCTTTTACATATGGTTAAAGTAAAAGAAAAGTCGGCAAGAAAAATATTTCCCGCCGACTATCAACCGTTATTCCGGCCAGCCTAAGGCTTATAAACCAGCCAAAAACACAGGCGAGTAAACTCCAGCCTGACCCGGATTCCTATTCGGGGCAGGAATCCGATATGCCCTTGTGTCGTCATACCGGCGAAAGCCGGTATCCAGAACTTAATGAATCCCGCCAAGGCGGGACTGGATTCCGTGTCGCGCTTCGCTTGCACGGAATGACGGAGATAGGGACGGATTCAGTGTTCCCGGATCAGGTCCGGGATGACAAGCCGAAGCAAGCTTCAGGGAATTGAACCCATAAAGATTTAAATACTCGAAATATTATATCTAAAATTTATATACAGAATCCAGGTCCTCGTCAGAAACATCGAAAACACTGTTATGGGGAGCAATCTTTTCAGTCTTCATGAATTCAGGCAGCCGGTCGTCAGCCGTGGTAAAACCGGCCCGCTCGTTGAAATCACGCTCCATCTTTAATACTCGTATACCAAGAGCAGAGACATCGTCAACAACAAGGGAAATACCGTATTTGGCATTCAGCATGTCCACAATGGCAACAAGGGCATCAGGATTGTCCAGGACCGGAAAGGCAACAAAAAGACAAAGCCCTGCCGTATCAACGGCTGCGGTAGCTATCTGAAGGTTCTTTGATAACTCAGCCTGTCCCTCTGTAACCAGAGGATCAACATAGCCTCCCACCTTCATGATATTGGTTCCTATAGCGTAACCGGAAGTATGATCAGCCCCCATTGTGGATGTTGCATAGGTTACACCTATACCTTTAATAGCCCTTGGATCATAAGCAGGCATGGCCTGGTTTTTGACTACCGGTATCCGTCTTACGCCAAAGACCTTTCCTGTTGCCGCTGCCCCTGATCCAATAATCCTTCCAAGAGGTGTGCCCTTCCTGACCTCGTTTAACAGTTCTTCGGCACCGGCCCAGTCTCCGAATTCCTTAACGCCAGCCTCCATGGCCACAGCAACCGCATTACCTGTTTCAATTGTATCAAGGCCTATATCATCACAGTTACGGTCAATGCGGGCTATTGCATCGAGGTTGTCAACTCCGCAGTTAGGGCCCCATGCCCAGACTGTTTCATACTCAGGCCACTTTGATACATACTCGCCCTTTTCATCCAGGAAAATTCCTGAACACCGGATAATACAGCCGGACATGCATCCATGGGTCGGGTTTCCATTCCTTTCAACAGTGACCTTGTTCAGGGTTTCACCTCCGACCTTATCAGCACCCTCGAATCTTCCCGAACTGAAGTTTCGGGTAGGAAGCCCGCCTGCTTCGTTTATTATGTTTATAAGTACATCAGTACCGTAAGTTGGAAGCCCCTGGCCGGTGACGGGATGATCTGTTATAGCCTTGGCAAATCTTTTAGCCGCACTTTTAAACGCTTCCGTGTCAACAATAGGTGCAGCTTCTCCACCGGTTGGATCAATTATTACAGCCTTCAAACCTTTTGAACCCATTACAGCACCCAAACCTCCGCGACCTGCATGGCGTGCAGGCCGGAGTTCCTGGTCAGTGAATGCAACACTTGAGCTGGCCAATTTCCACTCTCCCGCCATTCCTATGCTCACATAACCTGCCTTATCGCCAAAGGTCTTCCTAAGCTTTTCAACTGTATCATAATTTCCAAGACCCCTGAGGTCTTCTGCCGGCGAAATTTCGACCTTGTCCTTACTGATAAAGAGTTTATAAAGCCTGTTGTCTGAAGGCTGCTCTTCAAATATTAGTGCTGCAATTCCCAGCCTTGACAGATAACCGCCTGCCTGACCGCCGGAATTTGCTTCTTTTATTGTTCCGGTCAAAGGACTTTTTGCGCCTACCGAGACCCGGCCCGAATTTGCGCAATTTGTTCCACCCAATAAACCGGGCGCAAATATAAGTTTATTATTTGGACCTATTGCCGAACAGGTCGGATCAACTTCACTTGAGACAATGGCAGATGTCAAACCTCTGCCGCCCAGTCCCTGATATTTTTCCGGAATATCTTCCTTTTTAATAGAAAGATCGGACATGTTAATTCTTAAGATCTTAAACATGATGGCCTCCTTTTCAGAAAAAAGGTTATTATATGATATCGTGATAAAAGAACAGAATATTGGCTTGAGTATTTGAGTGATTTGTTGACATTAGATGACTAATTATCAATAATGTCTATAATCAATTTTTTCCTTTTTGTCAATTTTTATGGATGGGTAGGAAACCATGCAAAAATTTTAAAGGAAATGATTTATGCCTCTAAAGGTCTTTTTAAGCTCCTCCCTTCGAAAATACGTATCCCAATACAATCCAGTCGAAGGAATTGAATTTGAATTGGAGGATAAGTCTACTGTGGCCGAAATCTGCAGGAAAATAAATGTCCCTGTCGAGCAGATAAAGGTTATTATGGTAAACGGCCGAAATGCAGAATTTGACTTCGTCCTCAAAGGCAACGAACGCATAGGACTGTTCCCGTCCATAGGAGGAGGTTAATATGGATAGCAGCGATGACTTTATTACCATTCACATATTTGGGAATCTGCGTCAATATATGGATAAAATGGGGCTGCCTTACGAACTGACAAGAAAAATCAGCCATGAAGGAGAGTCCAGTTATGATATTGCCCTCCAGCTTGGTCTTTCTCCTGATAAGATTGAGGCGGTGTTCCGTAACGGCAAGGTAATCAATATTTATGACCCGTTATATCCGGGGGATCGTGTTGCATTTTTCCCTTACGGCACACCCGGACCCTACCGGGTTTATCTGGGCCTGGCAAAGGAAAACCTAAGGCGTAGCGATATTGAAAAGAAAAAGAAACAGAGCCTCCAATGAACAACAGCCATTGTGATAATATTGCTGAGTTGATATATAAAGAATCAATCAGCGTGCTTCATCCTGGCGGAATGGAAATTAATGTCTTGAAAGATCGGCAGGCAATACAAATAGCTGATCTTTGCCATTGTACTGTAAATCATGTATATCGCGAGGCCTTGAAAATTAAAATCTCTCCGTATCGGTATATTCGCGACAGAGAGTCAATTTCAAATGAGGAGCAGCTCAGCCTTGCGGAATCAACTGTTGCAGTTGTCGGAACAGGGGGCCTTGGCGGTCATGTTATATTGCTGCTGGCACGTATCGGAATAGGACATTTAATCATAATTGATAATGATGTCTTTGATGAGACTAATTTAAACCGCCAGGCCCTGTGCACCCTTTCGTCTCTCGGAAAGGCCAAGGCTCATGAGGCTGCTGCCATAGTTTCCATGCTGAACCCCGGAGTGAAAGTATCACCTTTTAAGTCGATGATTGATGAATCAAATGCTGAAACCCTTTTATCGGGTTCAGATATTGTTGTAGATGGGCTTGACAATATACACGACCGGTTTTTGCTTGAAAAAACGGCAAAAATCCTGCAAATTCCATTTGTGCACGGGGCATTATCCGGTTTCGAAGGCCGGATCATGACCATTCTGCCTGGAGATAAGGGGCTGAGCTATTTATACGGAAAAGACCCGGCAGTAAAAGACCACACAAAACCTCAAGAGGCTATTCTTGGAATTCCGGCCTTAACACCATCCATTATTGCAACTCTGCAGGCAACGGAGGTTATAAAACTGATCTTAAAACGAGGAAATATCTTCAGGAATGCCATGTTTCATATTGATCTTGAAAATAATGAATTTGCTCAATTTTCCTTCTAATATTCTGGTTATTATATAAGAAAAGAGTCCTTGCTTTGCTTGACAGCTCTTCGAATGGGCGAATGGGGTCGTGCCATGTTAACTATTGAATATTATTTAAAATCGATTGTAAAACAACCCATAATTCAGCCCTGTTTGCAACTTTTCAGGGTCAAAAAGAGCTTATTAACGATAATCGATGGCAAGAGCCAAAAGGCATTGCATCCCGGGGCAAATATGGAACATCACCCACAGGAGTCATAACAGAGACTTGTTAGTGGAGCCCCTCCGGCAGGAGCCGGAGGCTCCATTCTACAACGCGACATCCCGCGACTAGCAGAAAGCCCCCAGCGGGAACTGGGGGCTTTCTGCAGCGGGGTAAAAACTACAAAGACTTTCGTAACGGATAAATTGTTTGTTATGTCAGGCAATCTTCAATATGCGATATCACCCTACCCAATGCCCCACGATTACACTCAACAAATTCTCTTGCGTGACTGCCCATATTTTGTTGTATTTCAGTTTCTGTCAAGATTCTTTTAATAGCGTCATAAAGCTCGATTTCACCTTTTACCCGCAATCCCCCCCCTGACTCAATTAATGATTCCGACATCAAAGCAAAATTGTAGGTGTATGGCCCAAAAATAACAGGGATGCCGAAGCTTGCAGGCTCCAGTAAATTATGCCCTCCGACCGGAACCAAAGACCCTCCCACAAAGCTTATCCGGGCCAGACCATAAATACGATTAAGCTCACCCACGGTATTTAGAATTATGATATCATTTGAAATTTCGTGTGCCTTTATCTCTGTTTTTAATATGGCCTTAAACCCACTAAATTCAGCCTTTTTAATAATTTCAGGTGACTGCTTTATCTGCCGAGGGGCAATTATAAGTCTCAGATCAGGAAAAAAAGATCTGAGTCTTTTGAAAACACTTAACAGGATCTCTTCCTCGCCATCATGCGTGCTACCTGCTACCCATATAAGGTCTTCAGGATCAAGCCCCAAAATATTCAACCATTTGCGGCGCTCATCATTATTCATAGGAACCCACAGACGATCAAACTTTATATTCCCAACCGTAATGACCTTCTCCTTTGGACGTACCCCTGCCTGCAATAGTCTTTCCCTGTCAAGATCCGACTGCATAAGGCATAGGCTGATCGGTTCAAAGAGTTTTCGTGTAACAAAAGAAAGCTTTTTGTACGCCTTGAATGTACGCGGTGAAACCCGGCCATTAACCAGAATAGTTATGATGCTCTTCTTATTTAGAAAACAGGTAAGGCCTGGCCATATATCCGTTTCAACCAGAATAAAGATTGAGGGTTTTATATAATTAAAAATCCTGCGTATGAACCAGAAAAAATCTAATGGCATACTGAGTAATGCCTTAACTTTACCCTCCAGCTTGTCTTGTGCAACAGCCATGCCTTTTGTAGTAGTCACAGTAAAAACAATGTCTCTTTCCGGAAATTTATGGTTAATAGATTCAACCAGTGGGACAGCTGAAATCACTTCTCCAACCGAAAGTGCATGTATCCATATATTGCCTTGTTTAAGGATAACTGAGGGAAATGTTAATGACAGCTTTTTATTGAATTGTTCTTTTCTGAAAACCAGTATGATTGGAATAACAAAAAAAAGTGCGAAAAACCACAAAAGATTATAAAAAATTAGCATAATTATCGTCTCGTAATAAATCCAAAAAATAACATTTTTTGTCATCCCTGAAGAATGATGATTGACATTTAAATCGCGGGAGTAATAAGTTGCCTGATTTTGATTATTATATTCTATCAAAACCTTTTTTCTTCATCTCTTTAATGAATCAAACCCTGACAGGCAATTCAATTATAAATTTAGTCCCTTTAGGTTTATTATCCTGAACCCTTATAAAACCATTATGGTCGGTGATTATGGTGTTGGCAATCGCAAGACCTAAACCTGTACCTTCCTTTTTTGTAGAAAAATAAGGTTCAAAAAGACGAGATTTATGTTCAGGAGATATTCCCCTCCCATTATCTCCAACTACAATGCGTATCATCTGAAGTACCTTATCATATTTGAGATTGATAACCACCTCGCCTTTGGCTTCAACCGCCTCAATAGCATTATCAAGAAGATTAATAATTACCCTTTTTATCTGTTCTCTATCCAGATTAAAAATCGGGACATCAAGCGAAGGCCGAAAAATAAAGCTAACATCTTTATGAGCCTCCTTGTACAGGCTCAATGCCTCCATAATAATATTTCGGATATCTGCCGGAGCTGGATTGGATGCAGGCATGCGTGCAAAATTGGAAAATTCGTTTACCAATTTCTTTAATTCCTCTACTTGTCTGATAATCATCCCGGTGCACTCATGGAATATATTGCCTTCCTCGTTTTCAAGCATATTTCCATATCTTTTCCTGAGTCGCTGAGCAGAAAGCTGTATCGGTGTTAGAGGATTTTTGACCTCATGCGCTATACGTGCTGCAACCTCCCTCCATGCAGCCATACGCTGTGCCTTTTCAATCTCACTTAAATCTTCAAAAACAGCAACAAGTCCAAGATAGTTTTGTCGATCATCACGCAGCACATTAAGATAAACAAGGAGCGCCAGTCTTCTGTTTTCAAAGGCTATCTTAATTTGCTTTTTTAAAAAGCCTTTTTTAAAAAGTGCTTCATCATCGATAAAACCATCTATAATTTTGCTGTAATCCTCGGAAAGCACTTCTTTATAGTTTTTACCAATAATACTTTCCCTGTTTTTTATATTAAGCATGATCTCAGCAGATTTATTTATAGTGAGAATTCTACCCTTAGCATCTGCGGATACAACCCCTGCAGCCACATTTGCCAGAACAATCTCCATATATATACGTCTTTGTTCCAACTCGAAATTACTTCTTATAAGCTGCTCATTTGCCTTTTCAAGCTTATTTTTACCTGTTTTCAGATCCAGGGTCATTCTATTGAAGGAATTTACTAAAGCACCGATCTCATCTTTGGCCTCTAAATCAATGAAAAAATCATAATCCCCTGATGCAATCCTGTTTGTCGCCTCTGCCAGTTCCTGAATAGGGATGGTTATTTCCTTGGAAAGATAAAAACCGAACCACACCGAAGAAAAGATAATAAGAAGAGTAACAATCGATAGTGCGATCATATGGCTGATTTTTATTGGTTTTTTAAGCATCTTAAGCTGACGGTATTCCTGAAGTCCCCTTGAAATAGCCTTTAGACGATTCACAAAAGAGCCTGGCACAAATTTTCCCAATACAACAAGACCAACCACAGCTTTTGATTCAGTCCTTGAGAATATAGGTACTATTCCGGTTACCAGATCTCCATGAGGAGCAGATTGAATATCCTGGCTGTCCATCCCTTTTTCAAAGGTCTTATTTAATATTTCTTTATTAGGACCTTTAAATAAACTCAAATCAATCCTGTGATCATTAGAGAGTGCCCTCTGCCCCAGATCAGATGATAGGATTTCAACTGAAGTCAAAGCATATTCTTTCTGTTTCTCGTTAACAAATTTTTCAAGAGTTTCTTTTTTTGTAAGCAGGAGATATCCTTCATAAGATATTATTCGACTTAAGTTGTTTCCAAAAGAAAGGACTTCATCAGTAAGTCTATTATAATAATCCTGGCCAACCTCGAGTGAATTCTTTAAAGATTGTTCTATCTGAAGATTGAACCAGTATTCTATAGAGGAAGATATAAATTTAACCGACACAAAAAAGAGAATAACTGTAGGTAAAAGCGAGAGTGTTACAAAGGCCAAAACCAGCTTAGTCCTTAGCTTGGCCCCCATTATATTTTTTTTCCTCTCAAAGAGAAGTTTTACCAGATTTCTTACAGTCAGGAAAAGAAGCAGTAGAAGAAGAATTACATTGATATTAATTAAGGCAAAAATAAATATACTATTGGAAATTGGAAGATCTAAGCCCAGATCAAAGACTCTGATGCCAAAAAAAGTCAGGAAGCAAATCACCACAAACAGAAAAATCACAAGATACCGTTCACGGCGCCGCCTCATCAAGTCATTATTTTTTGCCTCTAGGTAGTATTTCATAAAAAATAGAATATTTCAGCGATATTCATGATACTATATTAATTTACTTGGCCTTTAAACTGATGTCTCAACCTTTCCTTCCTTAGCTACTGCTCAAATTTCCTTTCAGAAAAATGACCATTGGCAGCATTAATGTATATTACGTTAGCGTCTATTTAAATGCAAGGGCAATAGGACAGTGAAAAATATGCTGTATTTATAAAGAGTCACCTATATCTTAAGCTTTTAAAAAAGAGAAATCTCTGCTGCTGATATCGGCTAATAGTCTTACGCCTGATTGAATTTAAAGTCTGTGCGGGATAGAGAAGGCTTGCAAATACAGGAGGTAAATCCTTCGGGTTATGCAGGAACAGGATCCAGCTTACCAAATACTGGTATTTTTACACTTTTTTCATGACATTCTTCGGGTTTGCCAAATACTTCCATCTTCCAGTGTTTGGGTGTTCTAACCAGCTTATGAATCATTTTTTGATTAAGAAAATGGCCGGACCTTTTAATTACAAAATGACCAATTACTGGAGACCCAATTACAGAAAGATCTCCAATGAAATCAAGAAGTTTATGCCTTACGAATTCATTCTTAAATCTAAGGCCATCTTCGTTGATTATTCTAAACTCGTCAATGATAACTGCGTTGTCAAGTGATCCCCCTTTTGCAAATCCGTTTTCCTGAAGTGTTTGAACGTCTTTCAGGAATCCAAAGGTCCTGGCTGTGCTTATTTCTTTTATAAAATCCCCGCCCGAAAAAATCAGCTCATATTCCTGATTTCTTAAAAGAGGATGCTGAAAATCAATCATATAGGTGATCTTAAGTTCTCTGGATGGCAAAATTTCTATTGATCGATTGCCATCTACAACTTTAAGGCGTTTTTTGATAACAATAAATTGTTTAGGGTCCTTCTGTTCCTTTATACCTGCACTCCGAAGCAAAAAAATAAAGGGGGCCGCACTTCCGTCCATAATAGGAACTTCCGGGCCATCAAGCTCAACAACAGCATTATCTATACCCAATCCAAAAAAAGCAGCCATTAAGTGTTCAATGGTCGCTGCCTTGCAGCCATTCAATCCTATAGTAGTTGCAAGAACAGTATCAGATACGTTCTCAACACATGCTTTAATCATTGGGTTTCCATCCAGGTCAGTTCTGATAAATCTTATTCCGGTATTGCATGGTGCGGGCTTTATTTTCAGCCTGACCTTTTCCCCTGAATGAAGACCAATGCCTGTACACTCAACCTGATTTTTTAAAGTCCGCTGCCTGTAGTCCACTTATAGCTCCTTATTGTTATGAAACGCTGGATCCATCTTTATTGTTGTTATGATAGCAAATAGCATGCCACAACCATCGCATTTCAGAAAAACCATTCAGACAGCCTCATGGACTTGATATAATTGCATTATTCTGCTATGGCTGTTCAGCCTGAACAAACGTTAACACATGTGAAAACAAAACTGTGTTAAAAAGGACACGCTTATCTTGAAAAGAGACCACACTTACAGAATCATAGCGTTCCATATTTTACTATCTAATATAAATGCGACAAGTTTCTTGAAAAAATGCTGCTTTTATGTTACAGATTTATTGAACCATAGGTTGGTTTTCCTCATTTTCTACTTGAAATTTTCTTTATTCTTGATAATAAAATCGCCCGCTCGAATTTTTGCTAAGTGAACAGGAACTTTGCCCTTTTGCGAAGCAGTCAGAAACAGGTATTATGTTTTTTGTCAAAAATCTGATTAAATCACTTCTCCTTTTTATTCTTTCCTGGCTTTTGGCCTGTTTTCCAGTCCTGGAAAAGCAAGTCCAATACCCGAATGAAGCTATTGTGCCAGTCAGATTTTTTCAGCCCCATTTCCATGATGATATGGATATCGGTTCACTCATATTGGCTATTGAAAGAAATATTGCCTATCTGGATCGCCTTGATCCAGAGGCTGTGTTTCAATATGGCCCCCATGAAATTAAATGCCGACAGGTTATTGAAACCCAGAAATATTTTATTAGTCTCATAATCGAAAATGACAATCTGGAACAATTGAATAACATAATCAAAAAAAATTTTCAAATTTACCACGCTGCAGGCCGTGTTGGTAATAATAAAGTACTTTTTACAGGATACTTTGAACCTGTCTTTGATGGAAGCATGACTCCTGATGAAGTATTCAGGTTTCCAGTCTATAGAAAGCCTGATGATTTAGTTGAGATTGACCTTTCTGACTTTAATGACAAATACAGAGGTGAAAAAATTATAGCCAGAATTGAAGGAGAGAAGGTTATCCCTTACTATGCCAGGCACCATATAGAGATGGAAAACGCACTTCATGGAAGAGGTCTTGAAATTGCCTGGCTGAGAGATCCGGTAGACGTAGCATTTTTACACATACAGGGATCGGGGCGATTACGGCTGCCTGATGGAAAATACATTATGGTTGGCTATGAAGGATCAAATGGGCGCCCTTACCGCAGTATCGGACGGTATATGCTCGAGCAGGGTTTTCTTACACTTGATGAAATTTCAATGCAAAGCATCCGAAGCTATTTGTCAGAGAATCCGGAAGTCATCCAGGATGTTCTTAATTATAATCCATCATACGTATTTTTTCAGTTAGTTGAGAATGGGCCTTTGGGGAATATCAACGTTCCTCTTACCCCGGGCAGATCTTTAGCCCTTGATTCAAAACTTTTTCCGAAAGGTGCGCTATGCTTTCTTTCATGCCGCAAACCCATTGAGGACGATTATGGTAACATAAAAGAATGGAAGGATTTTTCTCGTTTTGTTCTTAATCAGGATACGGGCGGAGCAATCAAGGGTGCAGGAAGGGCTGATATCTTTTGGGGAAGTGGCCCATATGCTGAACTGGCCGCAGGCCACCTGAAACATGATGGAGAATTATATATCCTCATCAAGAAACCATAACAAACACGCTTAAACAGAAATCTTTGAAAGGTCGGCTGCGCTTAAAAAAAGCCTTTCAAGGTATTGCAGGAGACCAACCCTGTTTTTCCGCAGTCCCTCGTCGTCCTTCGAAAGAACTTCAACTCCATCAAAAAAATCATCGACTGGTTTTCTAAGCTCTGCCAAAAGGTTAATTGCCCCATAAAAATCGCCTTTTGTAAGGCACCTGTCAAAATCATTTTTTATTCCATTATATGTAGTCCATAATAGAATTTCACAACTTTCCTTAAAAAGTTCAGGGACAACTTCAAAGTTATCCTGCTGTTTCTTCAAGATATTTTTCACCCTTTTAAAAGTTGAGGCCAGGGCCTGAAAATCCCCGGAATCTGCAATAAATCTCCTGAGCTGATCAATTCGAGATGCAAGCAAATGTATGCGATCAAATTCGGCGGATATAACAGCCTCTATCAACTCTGGTTCATAACCCGACCTCAGCAACATCTGTTTGTAACGTTCTCTGAAAAAATCCCTTACCTTTAAAAAAACTTTTTCTTTATCAAATGTTATATCTTCAGCCAGAAAAGAAATGGATTTCTTTATGAATTCGTTCAGAGAAAGATTCCATCCCATCTCCTGAATTATCCTGATAATGGCAAGCGCATGCCTGCGAAGCGCAAAAGGATCAGTATTGCCTGAAGGCTCAAGCCCAACAGCAAAACAACCAGAAATAGTATCCATTCTGTCTGCCGAACCTACAATAGCACCAACTTTCGAGGACGGAAGCTCATCGCCTGCCCTTAATGGAAGATAGTGCTCACTGATTGCGTTGCTAACCTCTTCAGAATAACCATCCATAAGAGCATACTCTTTTCCTATTATACCCTGCAGGGAGGGAAACTCTGTTACCATATGGGTAACAAGATCACATTTGCACAGTGTGGCTGCCATTAACACATCTTCAGTTATTTCGGGCATCAGTATTTCGGACAAATATTCACCCAATTTGGAGAATCTTTTTACCTTATCATAGGAAGTCCCTAAATCTGCCTGATAAATAACCTTTTTCAAATCTTCAAGGCGTTCCTTTAAAGGCCGCTTTCTGTCTTCCTCAAAGAAAAAGGCAGCATCGGAAAGTCTCGCTCGTAAAACTCGCTCATGTCCTTTACGTACTACTGATTCATCTCTTGAATCAGTATTATTAATGGCAATGAAATTTGGCATCAGTCTGCCTTTGTCATCATATATCGGGAAATACTTTTGATGCTCCTTCATAGGCGTAATCAAAACAGATTCAGGCAATTCAAGGAATTGCCTGTCAAAACTTCCACAAACTGCTGAAGGAAATTCTACAAGATTGGTTACCGTCGCAAGTAACTCGGGATCAATTGCCGGTTTGCCCCCTGCTATTTCAGTGGCCTTCTCGGCTGCCAATATAACGTGCTCCTCTCTTTCCCCCCTTTCAATCAAGACCGAACATTCCTTTATAATAGTCAGGTATTGTTCAACACTATTAATCTCCCTGAAATCGGGCGACATAATTCGATGTCCCTGTGTAATGTTACCGCTCTTGACACCGGCAACTTCAAAGGGGATTACCTGGCCATTTATAATTGCCAGCACCCAGTGAATAGGCCTGGCAAAGGAAAAGCCCACATCCCCCCATCGCATGGACTTTGGCCACGGAATTTCAGCAATAAGTTCAGGCAAGACTTCCGCCAGGACATCCTTTGTTGATCTGCCGGCCTCACGGCGTTTAACATACAAATATTCCCCTTTGGGTGTTGTTATACATTCCAGATCGTCTACCGGTACTCCCTGCTTTTTAGCAAAACCTAATGCGGCATTTGTTGGCTTTCCTTCACTGTCATAGGCAACATTCCTTGGAGGCCCTGTCATCTCTATCTCCAGATCCTCCTGCCTATCGGAAATACCTTTACAGATAAGCACAATACGCCTTGGTGTCCCACAGGTTTCAATAGGATCCGAAACCTCAATCCGGTTTTCCTTTAAACAAGCCTCTGCAAGCTTTTTAAACTCATTCAATCCATCTTCTAAATAGCCGGAGGGAATCTCCTCCGTGCCAATTTCCAAAAGAAGTTCAGCACCCATTTTCAAATCCTAACTTTTTAATGTATTCCTTCCTTAGTATATAATTCCTGCAACTATTCGATATATAATAATCAATTATAAGAGACATCATTCTTTTTTTTCTAAGGATAGTGGAAATCCCATCTCTTCTCTTTGTATTAGATAATTCTTGGAAACAAGTCTCGCAAGGTTTCTTATACGATCGATATACTGAGTTCTTTCTGTAACACTGATTGCCCCTCTGGCATCCAGTATATTAAACGTATGTGAACATTTCAGGCAATAATCATAAGCTGGAAGAACCAGTCCTTTTCCACTGATCCTGATCGATTCATTTTCATACATATCAAACATCCTGATAAGCATATCTACATCGGCCATTTCAAAATTATATACAGAAAGCTCCCATTCACCTTTTTTGTGAACATCACCATATGTTACCCTGTTGTTCCACTTTAAATCAAAAACACTGTCTTTTTCCTGAAGATACATGGCTATTCTTTCCAGCCCGTATGTAATCTCTACAGAGATCGGTTCAAGCCTGATACTGCCTGCCTGCTGAAAATAGGTAAACTGGGTTATCTCCATGCCATCAAGCCATACCTCCCAGCCAAGACCGGAAGCACCAAGTGTTGGCGATTCCCAGTCATCTTCAACAAAACGAATGTCATGATCCAGAGGATCAATCCCCAAAGCTTTTAGGCTATTAAGATAGATATCCTGAATATCAATTGGAGAAGGTTTTATTATCACCTGGTACTGATAATAATGACCCAGGCGGTTTGGATTTTCTCCATACCTGCCGTCCGTTGGGCGTCTTGAAGGTTCAACATATGCTACAGACCATGGTTCCGGGCCCAGAACTCTCAACAGGGTTGCAGGATTAAAAGTCCCTGCACCAACTTCAATATCGTATGGCTGCTGGATCAAGCAGCCTTTCTCCGCCCAGAAACCTTCAAGTGTAAAAATTAAATCCTGAAAAGTCATCCTTCCCTCTCGAAACATTTTTTAATAACTAACAGTAACTCTACAGAAAAATTATATATGAATTATCTGGCAATTTATAAAAATAATCTTCTAAATATTATAAATATAAAAAATTTATTTCGGGCTGGTCATTTTTATTTAAAGAAAAATTCCTTTGACTATCAATCGTAATCCAGAAGATCGTTAACTACCACCCAAATATCAGCTTGTCAAGATGCCATAAAAACCTGAGGCCTTTTCTATTTTGAATATCGGTCAGTAACCATAATTTCAGGAAATAATTACCACATCATCCTTAATTGCAAATTGACAATTGCAGCTAAAAAATTTAAATTTGTACCCACTTTTTTTAAAAATATCTCTTTTAAATATAGGATAAGAAAAACTCCTCCTTATTACACTGAAAGTAATTATTCTCAACTTTGGAGAATGAGTTGGCATGAAGAATAAGAAGCAAGGCATCCTGGACCAGATTGGAAAAACTCCTTTGGTTTCAATAAACAGGATTAATCCCAACAAAGAAGTTGCGATCTTAGCCAAGCTCGAATCATTTAATCCGGGTGGCTCCATAAAAGACAGGCCAGCCCTTTATATGATTGAAGAAGCTGAGAAAGGCGGCAGCCTGACTAAAGATAAAATCATCCTGGAGGCCACAAGCGGGAATACTGGGATAGGTCTGGCCCTTGTTGCCGCTGTCAAGGGATATCGTATTCTACTTACTATGTCTGAATCCGTCAGCGAGGAGCGAGTAAAAATCCTGAGAGCAATGGGTGCGGAAATACAATTTACACCTGCGAGACTTGGAACAGACGGGGCTATTGAATTTGTATACGGTCTCATCAGAGAAAATCCTGAAAAATACTGGATTGCCGATCAGTACAACAATGAGGCAAACTGGATGGCACACTATTACGGTACGGCTCCGGAGATCTGGGAACAGACAAATGGCAGAATTGATTTTGTTGTGGCAACTATGGGCACTACCGGTACTTTGATGGGATTAAGCAGACGACTTAAAGAATTTAACCCTGAAATTCAGGTTGTTGGTGTTGAACCATATTTGGGGCATAAAATCCAGGGCCTTAAAAATATGAAGGAATCATATCAACCTGGAATTTATGAAAAAAAGCGCCTGGATCGCATTATTCATATTGACGATGAGGAAGCGTACCAGATGTCACGCAAGCTGGCGAAAAAGGAAGGTATATTCGTAGGAATGAGTTCCGGCGCTGCTATGGCCGCGGCTATCCAGCTTTCGTTAGAAATAAAGACGGGTCAGATAGTAGTCATACTACCAGATGGAGGAGAGAGGTATTTAAGCACTCCTCTTTTTGTGACCAAAAGGACATCAGGTCTGCAACTCTATAATACTATTACTCGCACTAAAGAAGAATTTGTACCCATTGAAGAAAGCAGGGTATCCATGTATTCCTGCGGCCCCACCCTTTATAAATGGATTAATTTAGGGCAATGCAGGCATTTCGTTTTCTCTGATCTTATAAGACGGTACCTGGAATTAAAGGGTTACGAAGTGACCCATATCATAAATGTCACAGATCTTGATGACAGAACTATTCAGGGTTCTGAAAAGGCTGGTGAACCATTAAAAGATTTCACTGAAAAATATTACCAGGCCTTTATGGAAGATCTGGACAAATTAAACATAAAAAGGGCCACTGAATATCCCAGGGCAAATGAGCATGTAGAGGAAATGGTCAATCTAACCCAAAAATTGGTTGAAAAAGGATATGCATATGAAAAATTTCGATCAATTTACTTTGATATCTCTAGATTTAAGGATTATGGCAGGCTATCAAAAATAAACCTGGAAAAAATAAGGATCGGCAAAACTGTTGACCTGGACCAATATGAAAAAGATAATCCGCGTGATTTCACTCTTTTCAAGAGATCAACTCTCAATGAACTGAAGCAGGGAATATTTTTTCAGACAAAATGGGGAAATGTCAGACCCGGCTGGCATCTGGAGTGCTCGGCCATAGCCATGAAATATCTTGGGCCAACGTATGATATACACACAAGCGGAGTCAATCTTATTTTCCCGCACCATGAGAACATAATTGCTATCAGTCAGGCCAATACAGACAGCCTTCCTGCCAACTACTGGATCCACAACGAATTGGTCATGACATATAAAAATAAAGGGCCAGAGGAAAACCAAACTGAAACTCACAGTCTGAGGGAACTTCTAAGTCAGGGATTCACGGGACGCGAAATTCGGTACTGGTTACTAAGCCGACATTATAGAAAACCAGTATTCTTTTCCCTTAGTAAATTACATGCAGCCAAAAATACAATCAGTCATCTGGATAATTTTGTACAAAAGGTCTTCTTCTGCAAATCTGCATCCGCAACTGCTGATACGGACCAGGCAATTTACGATTTAAGGCACAAATTTGAAGAGGCCATGGATGATGATTTTAATATTGCAGGAGCCCTGGCATCCCTGTTTCAATTCACACGTCGGATAAACAAGATGATGGATGTTAAAGGCATATCCGACTCTGACAAAACAAAGATATTAAATGAGCTTGAACGTATCAATTCAGTGCTGGCGGTAATAGACCTTGAACCAATTGAAACTGATAAAGATATTGAGTTGCTTGTTAGAGAAAGGGAAGAGGCCAGAAAAAATAAGGATTGGGATAAAGCAGATGACTTGAGACTGAAATTGAAAGAAATGGGAATAGACGTGATTGATACCAGGGAAGGCCCCATGTGGCGCAAGGCAGAAGCTTGATCATGACTTTATAACTATTTTTTATTTATACGCTTCCTGTTTTTTTGATAAATCTGAACTGCTCTGTTATGTTCTTTTAGACTTTCCGAAAAATAATGAGTTCCATCATTCTTTGAGACGAAATAAAAGTAGTCGGTATTAGAAGGTAAAAGGACTGCCTTAATTGCATCAAATCCCGGGCTTGCTATTGGTCCTGGAGGAAGTCCTCGAATAACATAAGTATTATAGGGCGTATTTTCACTCAAATGCTTTTTTTTAATATTACCATTAAAATCCTTGATACCGTATATCACAGTCGGATCACTTTCAAGTCTCATTCCCCTGTTCAGCCTGTTAAGAAATACACTTGCAATAACAGGCCTTTCCTCAGGGCATGCTGTTTCCTTTTCAATAATTGATGCAAGGGTCACAATTTCATCCAGATTCATATTCGAGGCTTCTATGCTCTCCTTGAACGGCTCAATAACCTCGAAAAAACGATTCACCATTGTATCAATAATAGAGATGGCGGACTGGCTTCTGGCAAATCTGTAGGTATCAGGATAAAGATAACCTTCCAATCCATGGCCTTTTATACCGTATCGGCCTGCTATATCCTCATTTTCTGTAAGTAATAAAAATGTTTCTTTGTCCAACAGATCATTTTCTTCAAGCAATTCCCCTATCTGTCTCCTCGAAAATCCCTCCGGGATTGTAACTGGATATGTAATTATTGCTCCTTTGCTCAATGCTGATAGTATGTTGGATGGTGGCATACTGGAATTGAGACAATACTCTCCTGCCTTAATTTGCCTGCTCAAGCCTTTAACTCTGGCCAAAATAGTGAAAAGCAGGCTGCTTCTAATAATCCCTTTTTCCTGAAGATCTCCGGCGACCTCACTAAGCGTGGTCCCCGACCTGACTAAAAAAACCTGATCAATTCCAACCGGTTCGGCTGGGATTGAATTATAGACTTCAAATGCGATTATTATAAAGACGATAGTCACTAAAAATATCGTTGTTGAAAACACAAAAAATCTTTTAGAAAAAAAAGATTTCAATAAAGTATTCTTGAAAGATACTGCATTCATTGCATATATGGTTTTGGATTTATCATGTGTTTATCAAATTAACTGCCCTAATTAATGGACAAAATTCAGGCTGAAGCTTAATTATGCCTTTATAACAGTAAATATACCTATTAATATAAAACCAATACCTGCAGCAATCGATAAGTATCTTGGGTTGATAATTTGGGAAATAACACCTCCTGCTGCAACCCCTATTGCCGATGTAACTACAAGAGCTGCAGATGCAGCAATAAAAACGACAAGTTTACTTACTTCTTTGTCAGCTGCATAAAGTATGGTCGCCAGTTGTGTCTTGTCTCCGAGCTCGGCGAGAAAAACAGTTGTAAAAACCGTCAGGAATAATCGCATCTCCATTTTCACCCCTTCTTCAAAGGTCCTTAAAATTAAAAAAATCTTTTTCAGCTAAAGAATATGACCAAATATAATCTGCCATACCTTTACCTTTTTGTCCAGAACCGAGAATTTGGAGCAGCTGAATAGATTGTCCATTCACAAAAATTTATAGCGAATAAAATTACTGCGGAAAGTCTTGACAGCATCTCAGAAATAAAGGACATTAATTGACTTTAATTGGAAAAATATGTTAAAAAAATTCTGTTTTTTTCTCTTGGTATCCATATTTATGAGGAGGCACAATATGAACAGGCAGGAATTGATGACATTATTTAACAAGTATCCAAGGATCGGAACACTCAGCACTTCAAATAAAGAGGGCGATGTAAATGTAGCTGTCTTCGGCTCTCCACAAATGGTAGATGAAAATACCGTAGTCATGGGTATAGGCCAAAATCGATCTTATAAAAACCTTCAAAGAAATCCAAAGGCGGTTTTTATTGTTATGGAGCCAGGTGAAACTGCGAAGGATTGGAAAGGCGCCAGAGTATATCTTGAGGCAGTTAGTATGGAAACTGAAGGTGATTTTTATAACCAGATTAAGCAAAAGCTTGAAAAGGTAGCCGGCAAAGGGGCAGCGGAGATGGTTCATGCAGCAGTTCTTTTTAAAATCACAGAGGTTAGGCCAATAGTTGATATGGGCTGAGCTGACATGTTCTTTTTTTTGGGTTTTTGAGCTTGCATATCGGGACTGCACCAAATATGATCACTTTTTTCATTAACTGGTAATCATAATCATCTTAAATAAAAGATACGGATTGCCTAAACCAGCGAAAGGAATGTATTAGGATCGAGCCTTACGCTGGTATCTGAAATTATAGCATTATCATGATCCTTTAACAGTCTCAAAAAAACACCGGATGACTCAGCCTGAACCTGAATAATGATACTGAACAGGTAATCAATTTTATTGACCGGATATACAACACCCCTTTCATTAGCGTCAGAAATATGTCTGTGAGAAAGAGCTGATAACCACAACTCAAACCCGAATTGTTGTGAAATTTGTTTAAGACCTTCAAAAACAGATGTCTCTGTTGTTTCAAAATCAAGTCCATCCAGAATTAACGCATCCGGTTTGAAATCAAGCTTTTCTTGCAGGTTATTAAGATTAAGACGCAGGCGATCCAAATCAAAGCTCTGATGCAAATAGGCTAATATCATTCTGCTTCTATCAATAATCATCCTATTCTCATCATTAGAATCCTCTATATTAAGTGCCTTTACCAAATCAGAATATATGACATTATAATAGGACATTACTTTTTCCGGTCCTTCTTCAAGTGAGACATGCACTATCTTCCCTTGACGAAATATTCTGTCAAGGGCAATATGAATAAGACAGGCTGTCTTACCGACCCCAGCTCGTGCAATAAGAACGCCAAGATTGCCAGGCCCTAATTCCTTCCGAGAAGACTTGTCCAGGATCTTCAGCGGACTTACCGAAATAAAGTTTTTCATTGTCTTATTCCTCCCTTTGCACTTTCCTTCATTCTTGTTTTTAATTCATCAGCTAAAGATTCAGGAAGCCTTGAATATTTTGTGAACTCCATGGTAAATTCAGCCTTTCCTTGCGTAATAGACCTGAGTACGGTCGCATACCCGAACATTTCAGATAGAGGGACCTCAGCTTCAATGGTTGTAAATACTCCATCTTCCGCTGAGCTTATAATAAGCCCCCTTCTCTGATTAATTGAAGACATTACATTCCCCTGAAACTCGGATGGGACTTCAACACATACCTTCATGACAGGCTCAAGAATAACCGGCTTGGCTTTCATATATGCCTGTTTGAAAGCTCCTATTGCTGCCTGAGTAAATGCCATCTCTGACGAATCAACACTATGAGACTTACCATCCTCGACAGTTATCTTCATACCAAGAACAGGAAATTCAAGCATCCATCCTTTTTTCAGGCAGGACTGAAAACCTTTATCCACAGCAGGGATGTATTCGGTTGGAATGGTGCCTCCTTTTACCTGGTTTATAAATTCATAGATACCTTTTTCAGATGGCTCCATGAAACCCATAACACGTCCAAATTGACCTGCGCCCCCTGTCTGCTTTTTGTGTGTATAATCAAAAGCGGACTTAATGGTAATAGCCTCGCGATAAGCGACCTGCGGGGCACCTGTTTCCACCTGTGCATTAAATTCCCTTTTCATCCTTTCCACATAAACGTCAAGATGCAGTTCACCCATGCCTGAAATAATCGTCTCGCCTGATTCTTGATCCACATATGATCTAAACGTAGGATCTTCGCGAGTGAACCTGTCAAGGGCCTTGGACATGTTATTCTGGGCCTTAATATCTTTTGGGGTAAGAGATAAGGAAATCACAGGTTCCGGAATAAACATTGAAGACATACTGCAAATAAGACTTCCATCGGTAAAAGTATCTCCGGAATAACATTCCACGCCAAAAAGCGCTACAATGTCTCCTGCATTGGCCGATACAACTTCCTCCATCTCGTCTGCGTGCATCCTGACAAGCCTTCCAACCTTTATCTTCTTCCTTGTTCTGGTAATCACCAGATCATTACCTTTTCTTATGGTCCCCTGGTAAATTCTTATATAGGTAAGCTGTCCATAGGGCGTAACTTCCAACTTGAAGGCAAGGGCTACAACAGGCATTTCCGGATTACTTTCGAGACAAATTTCTTTTTCATTATTATTCATATCCAAGGCGATATTTTTTACCTCCACCGGCGCTGGAAGATAACTGTTTATCCCGTCCAGCAGAGTTTGAACGCCAATATTTTTATATGCAGATCCCAAAAAGACCGGTGTTATCTTCCTTGATATCGTTTCTTCTCTTATGACTTTCCGGATAATTGCCTCGTTTATCGTTTCCTCAAGAATGGCCTCTGTCAGTTCATCCGAAAACATGGAAAGATTATCCAGCATTTCCTCCCTTTTCTTTTTAGCTTCTTCAATTAAATCTGGAGGAACCGGGCCGGATTTGACCTCATCGCCATTTGGCCCTTCAAAATAGATTGCCACCATGGAAATCAGGTCCACAACGCCTGATAACTTTCCTTCCAGGCCTATTGGGATCTGCATAAGCACGGCATTATGATTCAATTTCTGCCTCAACTGCTGTACGACCTTATATGGATCTGCACCAGCCCTGTCGCACTTATTAATAAAGGCTATTCGGGGCACTTTATATCGATTCATCTGCCGATCAACAGTAATTGACTGGGACTGAACTCCTCCCACAGAACATAATATCAGGACTGCACCGTCCATAACCCTTAAGGCTCGTTCAACTTCTATAGTAAAGTCAACATGGCCTGGAGTATCAATAATATTTATTCTATGCCCTTGCCATTCACAATGCGTGGCGGCTGACGCAATGGTAATACCCCTTTCTTTTTCCAATTCCATGGAATCCATTTTTGCGCCAACTCCATCTTTTCCCCTAACCTCATGAATAGCAAAGATTCTTCTTGTGTAGTAAAGAATCCTCTCAGTCAGAGTAGTCTTTCCGGAATCAATATGAGCGCTGATCCCTATATTTCTTAATTTTTTAATCTCATCAATCATAAAAAAACCTCAACTATATCCATACATAATATTTCAAAAATATTAATCCCTTTACCTTTAAGGCATAAACCTTTGCCGACTTATTGTTGAGTTGATTAGGAAGGCCTAAATATAGAAATTAATTAGCCTCATACCAGTATAATAACTTGAAAAATATAGCATCCTGGGTTCTGAGGCCTGAATTCTTAAACCAGCTTTAGTCGGTATGACCGAAATCCCGTCGTTGAAAAGAAATCAACTTTCATTATCGGTAAGTATATTTAATAAGTCAGGGAATGTAATACAATATTTCAAGCAAATCAAGTCAAAAAAGGGCCTTCCTCTTTCTTGACAGATAAACTTTTGCACTTAAAATATAAAATAATACCTTTTAAAATTCCAGCAAACAAAATAAAATTATTACAGTGAAAAAATTCGATCAAGAACTGTTTGCTGCTTCTATATATAAGGAGAAAAAATGCCTATTTATGAATACAAATGTGAGCACTGTGATCTAATGTTTGAGCTGATTCGACCCCTGAGCCAGGCAGATAATAAGGCCTCTTGTCCTCATTGCAAAAAAGAGTGCGGTCGAATGCTTTCCCCATTCGCATCTTTTTCCAGGGGAGCAGATGGCGTTTCTGTTTCCACTGGTGGAACCTCGTCTTGTAATGGTTGCACTGCTGCCAGTTGTTCTTCCTGCAAGGCATGATAGCAAATTCCCATTTTAATTGAAAGGGAGTCAATTATCATTTCAATCCGCCAGAGGCGGACGAGAGTTCGATTCCCCGCCCCTTGGGGCGTTCAATGCTTTTTAAGATACACCGCTGCTCTGCGGCGAGGTAGTTCATTTAGTTTTGGAATTTGAAAACAAAAAATTTTTATATGCCAAAAGGTCTTTCGATGTGAAAAAATTCATGGGAATAAACTGCCACACTTAAAAGGACAGGCAGTTTACCACCTGAAATAGAGAGTTTAAGTATTCCGCAACTTTTTGGACAAGCTTGAAAGCAACTTTATTCCAGTCTCTGAAGCCTCAGGAGCCATTGTACCCATCCCGCAGGAAGGTGTCAGTATTGATCTTTCGGCGACGACATCAGGGTCCAGCCCCCATTCATACATCCTCTCCAAACCTTTCTCAAGCCTTGCCAAAAGGCTCTCAGTAGATTCATTCCCAGTAAAGTTTGATGTCGGAACAATACCCCACGCCACCGTTCCGCCTTTTTTTAGAAAATGCTGAATATCATCTGAATACAGGAGAAAATAATCCATAAATTCGAATGCATCAAAGTTGATAATATCAGGACCTGCTTCAATAAGCATTGACCAGTCTGTGTTACCACAGCAATGAATGCCTATCAGGGTATCAGAATTATCTCTTAAATATTTTATTATTGTACCAATAAGAGAGACCACCTCATGCCGTTGAATTGGTGAAAAGGCGGAACCAAAACCTGAAAGATAAGGTTCATCAAGAAAAATAACTGGTATTCTCCCTGATTTGCCAAGCTCACGTACCTGCCAAAGCGCCTTTATAGCCAAACCGTTTACCATTGCTTCCAAAAGCTCGGGGTTATGAAGCAACGACTTGCCGTCAAGGTCAGCAATTCCAGCCGCAAAGGTAATTGGACCAACTGTTTGTCCTTTTATAAACTGCTGCTCATGATCATTGCCTTTATCAATTAATTCAAGAAGTTCATACATTCCCGGTGCATAATCCCTGCTTATTTCAAAGTAATCAATATCATGCGCTAGAAATCGATCATAAAAGGATACAAGTTCGGCCTCCCTGTCCCCCGATGAGCATACCTCAAGACATCGTTTTTTTTCATTTACTTCGAGAAGGGGTAAACCTTCGCTATACTGTATATACATATCCTCTACATAGCTGCGTTTAACTAATTGTGGCCAGAAAGGCATAACAGGGAGATGATGTAAAATTTCCTTGCATGTGGCTTTTACATTTTGAAACGGCACGCTCCCTATTCCAGTGGCCAGGAAATGAAAATCTAATGTACTATATGCCATTTTTTGACTCCCTAATTTTCGTCAACCATCCTTCAAGAAATGAAATCATTTTAACCTTTATAACACTGTCTTTATCTTCTTTCATGCCAGGCTCTTCGCTTTTCAAGGCCTTAAGTTCATCAAGGCGCAGTTTGGATTCATTGTCATCCGGGTCGTTTAAAAGAATTTTTTCATAGGTTCGAATTGCATTATTAATCTGCCCCTGACTAAAGAATATCTCGGCCAAGGTTGGTGTTGCGAATTCGGAATACTCATCCTCATCTCCTGTACCCGCAGCAAGTCCGCTGGAAACCTCGGATATGCCTGAATCATGTTCTTCTTCAAGAGGTATTGATGGTGATTCAACTGGGATTTTTATGCTCGTCAATAGCTCAATAGCCTCACGATCATCAGGTTTGTGTGCAAGATAACGTTTCAATGCCTCAAAGGCTTCCTTATGCCTTTTTTGCTGCGTATAGAGTTCTGCCTGAAGTTTATAGACTGAAATCAGTCTTTCTATATCTGAAACAACTTTTAATAATTCCGCTTCAGCCTGGTCAAAAAATCCCTCCTCAAAGTAAATCTCAACCAGCAGGTGTCTAAGAGGAAAATAGTCAGGAAGGACATCCAATGCCTTTAAACATATCTGAATTATATCGTCCAGTCTCCCCTCTTCCTTCATCTTGTTTAATAAAAGGAATAAAGCGCCTTGAGATTGGCTGTATCTTAACATGCCTTCCGTTGAATCATTCAATGTCTCCATCTTTGGCAACTCCATCGCTATGTTGCTTGTTTTTATTGCCGGCATTGTTTTCTGGTATTTCACTTTCGAGTGAATTAAAATAGGTTTCGTCTTTTTTAAACCTGTATATTATTTCATTCTGTTTGATGAGGTTAAGTTCCTTTCTTGCCACAGATTCAATATGCTTCATATCACTTCGAAGACGTTGAACCTCTCTCTGAAGCTCTTCATTTTCCTTAATTAAATTACGTATTTTTTCAATGTATGCCTGCCGTTCCATTTCGGCATGGTAAAGACGAATAAGTCCTCGATCTCCACCATAACCCAATAGTACAACGATAGGCAGAAAAAAAAGGAAAATAATCAATAGTATTTTCCATAATTTTTTCTTATTAGGCTCCAAGGCTGAGTATCCCCACTAAAAACCTTTTTCAGTCTCGCACCGCGCGGCGATTAAAATAGACAAGACCCCGGCCCGCTTAGCAAAATCCATTACATGAACAACTCTTCCATGTTTTACTTCCTTGTCTGCTTCCAACACAAGACTTGTCAGACCATTATTCTTGACAAGGTTCTCCAACCTTAAGCCAAGATTTTTAATATCAATCACTTCACCTTTTAAATAGATGCGCCCTTCTTTATCGATAAGGAGAATTATCCTTTCAGACTCTCTGTGAGTAACCTGTTGTCCTGTCTTTGGCAGGTTAATCTGAATTCCTGAAACAACACCAAAATGGGATGTCATCATAAAAAAAATGAGAAGCAAAAAAACAATATCAATAAGAGGTGTAATGCCCAGTATCGTCTCATCTTCTTTGGCTTTTTTAAATCTCATAGTCTATACTATTCAATTTTATTATAATTCTCAATAAGTTCTATTACTTTAATAGAATTTTCTTCCATTTCGAAAATAAGCCTGCTGGCTTTATCCTTTAAAAATCTGTAACACACTAGAACAGGTATGGCCACACAAAGACCAGTAGCAGTAGTAATCAGCGCTTCTGCAATTCCTCCTGCCAAAGGCGCTGGATTACCAATACCCTGAATTGAGATGGCTTTAAAGGTCTTTATCATTCCGGAAACCGTCCCCAGAAGACCAAGCAAGGGAGTCAGATTCGCAATAGTTGACAGTATTCCTACGTTTTTTTCTAAAATAGTGGCCTCGCGTCCACCTCTATCCTCAATAGCTTCCTTTACAAGCCACATACCCCTCCGTGTGTTCTTCAGGCCTGCCAAAAATATTTTGGCAATCGATGACAGATCACTCTGACATAAAAATATTGCCTCTGGGATTTTTTGTTTTTTAAGAAGATCTTCTACATTTTGAATAAATTCCTGCGGAATAATATGGTTTCTTCTGAGTACCCATAAACGCTCCAGAAATACAGCTAAAGCCACAATAGAGCAAAAAATAATAGGATACATAAAAATCCCGCCCTTAACGATCAGATCAATCATTGTTCCCCCAGATAAAAAAAATATGATTATGATGGAGTTAATTTTTTATGGTATATTATCACATTTCCATGTTCATGAAAAAGCCAAAAAGATCTTTTCTATTAAACAACAGACCTTGCAATTACAGCATAGCCTCAAAATTTACTCTTGACAATTGCTCAGGATTTAATAATAATATCAAATGGTTTTATCGCATAAAATATATTAGTAGTAAAAATTGCAAATCAGCAGATAGTCGAATTACGCTTCAAAATCTTCATATATATCCATCGTTAACATAGTGAACTGTTATTTAAGTCTTTTATTATTAATGAACTCTCAAAAAGTCATAAATTGCTTTTTTCCGTCATCCCGGCCCCGAATCAAGGGCATTGTTCATAGGATGCCGCGCACGGCATATATTAGCTTTTTACGAGCCTTTCATTATTGACTGACGAGTATTTAAAACTCTGTATGAGGTATTCATTTTATAAATGTCAAAAATATCCCCAACCATCAAGAAAACTAAGCGAATAGCTTCTGCGAGTAATTTGAAGCCTTTTATCAAAAATTCATACTCAATGACAGCTCAAGAAACCCTGAACCTTATTTTAGAACATCACAGTCCAGGTCAATTAGTTCGCAGTCTGCCTGTTGAAGATTTTTTCTGGCTTTTAAAAAAAATAGATAAAGAGGATTGCCTCCCCCTGCTTGGTTTAGCCTCTGAACATCAATGGCAGTATGTTCTTGATCTGGAGATCTGGCAAAAGGACCGTTTAAGCCTTCAAGAAACATCTGAATGGCTCGAAAGGCTCCTGCAGGCTGATCCGCAACGACTGGCTAAATGGTTGCTTAATAAAAGCAGTTCACTTGCCTATCATTATCTCTTTAATAGTGTTCAAATAGAGATATTTGAAAATAATGAAACTTATGATCCTAAAGATGATTTTTTTACACTGGACGGTGTCTTTTTTATCAAGATAATTGATAAGGAGCACCGGGAAACAATAGAAAATATCCTTCGCATTTTGGCGGATGAAAACCTTATCAAGTATCAGGGGATTTTAACAGGTATAGCCGGCCTGATACCTGCTGAAAACGAGGAAGAAATGTACCGCTTAAAAAATGTTCGACTTGCAGAACATGGTTTTCTTCCGTTTGAGGAGGCTATATCTGTTTATGCCCCGCTAAATACTGAATTTTTAACACTCGGAAAGGCTGAAAATAGAGTCGGGAACCTGCCTTACGAAGAGATTCGTGGATTAATACCTCTCTCACCCCTATACCATGCAATGAGTAAAAATATCCTGAGTGAAACAATTTCCTCAATTTTGGACAATATCCTTCTGGAAAGGCTGCAACTTGAATTTGCAGGTCTTTGTAATCAAATAATTTCGGCTGACGGCCTCCATATCAATCAATTTGATATCCTGATTAGAACATGTCGAAAGGCTGCAGGGTATATAAACATTGCTCTTGAAAAAACATCTAATGGAGACATCTCCCAGGCAGCTGATATATTAAAAAATAATCCTCTCATTTCTGTCTTTCGTGCGGGCTATGGTCAAGCAATAGAGCTTAAGCGGGAAGCAAACCAGTGGATAAAGGATAGCTGGTTTTATAACAATGGGCTGGAGTTCAATTTCTGGGGTGAGGAATGGGGTGAAACAATTGCCGGCATTTTAAAAAAAAGACCAAAATTATTTTGTGGCAATAGTGAGGAAGAAGATTACAGGGATTTCGAAAGCCTCTCTGAAATAGATAGATGCAGTAATCTTATTAAAAAGCTTAAGTTTCTTGATAATATTTTTAAAGATCTGGGCGATATTTATCCATTGGATAAAGACATGATACGGGCTCGCAATCTAACCTTTCAACCTTTGCTTATAAATCTCTGGGCAAGGGATTTATTGAAACTGGAAAAAGGTTTTTCAGGACTTACCCTTGTGCAGGCAAAAAAATTTCTAAACCATCTACGGGTCAAAGAAATATCCCCCCCTTATAAAATGTCCGGCTTTAAAAAGGCATTTACAGCCTTTTTTCTAAAATATCCCCATCCCGATGAAACAGTTAACAGTTCAGTGCTGAAAGATACTCTTTCACTGATATGGAATGAATTTAGGGATGAATTTAAATGGATTTCCACTGAAGAACTGGAAGATAAATTTGTAAACTCCATATGGATCATACCAAAGAAAAACCTTGACTAACCTTATTCACTTCTGTTTTATATTTCACCCATCCATTTTTTAACTTTAACTTGACGATTCAGGGCACTATGTGCCCTTTTCATGCTGTATCAATCATGGTTTCTTTTTTGAGAACATTTAACTGACATAAAAAGAGTAACCACAGTTTAATCCTTGTCATGAAACTTTGGTCAGATGAAAAATTATATTGGCTTGCACTTTTCCTTATTCAAGGATTGGGCAACAGTGTTTATAGAAAACTTTTGGAAAGATTTGGCAGCCCTCGATCTGTTTTTGATGCAGATTTCCCCGAATTAATGAAAATTGAAGGTCTCAAAAAAGAAGTTGCCCAACGTATTATTAAAAAGGAATTTGTCTCAAATCCCAATGAAGAATTAAGGCAGACAGAAAAATGCAATGCCAGGATTATCACCTACAAGGAACCCTCTTATCCTGAACTGCTAAAGCAGATTTCTTCTCCTCCCATGCTTTTGTATGTAAAGGGAAAAGACCTCCCTGTCAAACAAACACTAATCGGCATAGTTGGATCGAGAAATCCTACACACTATGGACTGAGGTCTTCCGAAAAAATTGCTCTCGGGCTTGCCAGACGCAATATTGGCGTGGTCAGTGGTCTTGCAAAAGGGATAGATTCAGCAGCTCATGAGGGCTGCCTGCGAGGGAAAGGCTTCACAGTAGCTGTCATAGGCACAGGAATCAATATTGTTTATCCCTCAGGCAACAGGAGGCTGTTTGACCAGATAAGCGAAAGTGGAACAATAATCTCCGAATTCCCTGTAAATACACCTCCTGAGCCAAAGAATTTTCCTATACGTAATCGTATTATAAGCGGCCTCTGCAAAGGAATTGTGGTAGTTGAGGCAACAAAGAGAAGCGGCTCTTTGATAACAGCCTCTTTCGCGCTGGAACAAAATCGTGAAGTATTTGCCGTCCCCGGCAGTATTGATTCTCCTCAGAGTATCGGAACACACTTTTTAATCAAGCAGGGAGCCAGGCTTATTGAAAAACCCGATGACATCCTTGAAGAATTTGGATTTTATTCAGATGGAAATAGAGACACCAATGTTTTACTAAACAACGCCAGTATACTATCTGATATGGATGAATCAGAAAAAAAAGTTTATGAGGTCTTGGGAGATTATCCTATTCATATAGATGAAATCGTTAGAACAGTCTCTATGGACACAGGTGTAGTATCGGGTATTTTGATGAAAATGGAATTACGGGGAATTGTCAAACAAATTGTTGGAAAAATGTTTATCAGATAATGCCAGGCAAAGAAGATAGAAAATTTAAACAAAAAGTATAATTCTGAAAATGAACTATCCCGCTGCTTGCGGCGGGGTATCTTGAAAAGCATTGAACGCCCCATGGGGCGGGGGCTTGTCCGCCGTGTTTATGGCGGGCTTGTCCGCCGTGTTTATGGCGGACTTGTCCGCCTTTTATCAGCCTTCGGCTGACTGGCGGATTAACTTACGCTTGAATTTATTTATTGATCACTAAAAAATCAAAAATTGGATATAAGAATGTCAAAAAACCTGCTTATTATTGAATCT
>DAINAR010000024.1:41783-49590 GCA_036733345.1 Deltaproteobacteria bacterium
AAAAAATCAAAAATTGGATATAAGAATGTCAAAAAACCTGCTTATTATTGAATCTCCAGCTAAGGCTAAGACTATTAAAAAATATGTTGGTCGGGATTTTACAATTATGGCCTCTGTCGGCCACCTAAAAGATCTTCCACAAAACAAACTTGGAGTAAATATTGATAGAGATTTCCAACCTGAATACGTCACTATTAAAGGAAAGGGTAAAATCCTTAAAGCTCTGAAAGATGCAGGCAAACAGGCCGAAACTGTTTATCTTGCTCCAGACCCTGACAGGGAAGGGGAAGCAATCGCCTGGCATATCGCTCAGGAACTGGATAATGAAAAATCAACAATATTTCGGATACTTTTTAATGAACTTACGGCAAAAGCCATAAAAGATGCAATTGCCTCCCCTCAGACACTTAATAAAGATAAATATGAATCCCAGCAGGCGCGGAGAATCCTTGATCGTCTTGTTGGATACCAGATTTCCCCGCTATTGTGGTCTAAAGTTAAAAGGGGGTTAAGTGCTGGTCGAGTTCAGTCAGTGGCGGTTAAAATGATCTGCGATCGTGAGAAGGAAATACAGGCATTCGAACCTCAGGAATACTGGTCCCTGACAGCCCAGCTTGAAGCAGAAGAGCCTCCATCATTTGAGGCAAAATTCTGGAAATATGAAGGAAAAAGAGCCGAACTTAAGAACAGAGAACAGACTGACAAAATTGTAAAAGAAATTGAGACCCTGCCGTTCAGGGTGCTGAGTATCTCAAAGAAAAAGAAGCTGAAAAACCCTCAACCCCCATTCATTACCAGTTTTCTTCAGCAGGAGGCATATAACAGATTGAGGTTCTCGGCAAAAAAAACCATGTCAATAGCACAGAGCCTGTATGAAGGCGTTGAACTTGGTAATATGGGCCAGACAGGTCTCATTACCTATATGAGAACTGATTCTTTCCGAATTTCAGATGACGCTGTTTCTCAGGCAAGGGCTTTTATTAGCAAAACATTTGGAAAAGACTATCTTCCTGATAAACCAAATCATTATAGAAGCCGTAAAGGTGCGCAGGAAGCCCATGAGGCCATACGTCCCACATCAGTAGAGCTGGATCCGAAAATCCTGGCTCCCTTTCTTACAAAAGATCAGTTCTCTCTGTATGGGCTTATATGGAAAAGATTTATCGCCTGCCAGATGAATCCGGCCGTAATTGACCAAACACAAGCTGAAATAATTTCAGGAAAGGCATCCTTCAATGCCTCCGGCTCGGTGGTTATCTTCAAGGGACATACTGCATTATACGAAGAAGGCCCAAAGGAATCTCAAACAGAAAATAACGGAGAAATTAAACTGCCTGCATTGAAGGAAGGCCAGATATTGAAACTTATCAAACTGGAACCTGCACAGCATTTCACCCAGCCCCCGCCCAGATTTACCGAGGCAACTCTCATAAAGGCCTTAGAAAGCAACGGGATCGGACGACCTTCCACCTATGCGGCAATTATTGCGAATATCAGCGGACGAGAATATGTAACGGTTGAAAAAAGACGTTTTAAACCGACAGAATTAGGCTTTCTGGTTACAGATCTGCTGGTCAGAAGCTTTCCGGAAATCCTCAGCACTGAATTCACTGCTCAGATGGAAAGCAACCTTGATAAGATTGAACGAGGGGAGGTAAAATGGTCAAAAGTCCTTAAGGACTTTTATGACACATTTAACACGGATCTTGAAAAAGCAGCAAGGGAGATGAAAGGGGAGGTTTTAACAGACATCTCCTGTGAAAAATGCAATAAACCCATGGTAATTAAATCAGGCAAAAACGGGCTTTTCCTGGCTTGTACAGGCTACCCGGAGTGCAAAAATACGGCGAATTTCAAACGCGATGAAAAAGGAAAAATTATCGTAGAAAAGGCCCCCAATGAAAGAATAGAAAAAGGTATTTGCGAGAAATGCGGCCGGCCCATGGTTTTAAAGAATGGTAAATTCGGGCCCTTTGTTGCATGTTCAGGTTATCCTGAATGCAAAAATATCTGGAGCGCTGAGCCGGTTAATACCAATGTTCCATGTCCAAACAAAGCATGCCCGGGCATGCTTGTAGAAAAAACGTCCAAAAAAGGCAGAAAATTCTACTCATGCAACCAATATCCGAACTGTAATTTTGCCATGTGGGACAAACCGGTTGACGAAATATGTCCCGAATGCGGCAGCCCTGTTTTAGCTGTAAAAGAGAAGAGGGGATCAAAGCCTGTTCTTGTATGTCGAAATAAAGGCTGCAACTTCTCAAAAATTCTTGAAACCGCTTGAGCTTTAAACCGGAATGCCTAAACTTTAGAGCAGATTTTCTCGACATCTTCACGGGGAATGGCCCTTGCTTTTCCATTGGTAAAAACACAGATTCGTGCCACATCATCAATTTCTTCAGCTACATAAAGGGCGTCCTTTAAATCTTTACCTATCGTCACAAGACCATGATTCTGGAGTACAAGTGCCTTGCGTTTCTGCATTGACAATTCTCTTGTGACTGTCTCTGCAAGCACCCTTGTTCCCGGAACCATAAATGGTATCATAGCAAGGGGATGAGCATGATAGACAAATCCGGGTGTAAGAGGAGGAAATGTATCAGGAGCAGGAAATAGAGTGCTGGATGCTGCAATGATATAAGCTCCATGAACATGGCAGACAACATTGATATCAGGCCTTGCCCTGAGGATGCCAAGATGCATATTGGCCTCCATTGTTGGATTCTCTCCTTCCAGCACCCGGCCATTCATATCTACAGTTACCACCATATCTGGATGCATATCCCGCAGCGAATAGCCGGTTGGAGTAAGATATATCTTTTTTCCAATCCGCAGAGAAAGATTTCCTCCTGACCCCGTGACAAGACGTCTCTCATATAAGAGATGACAGGCTTGACAAAAACCTTCTTTTGATGCTGACATAAAATTCTTGTTTCTATTTCTTGCTGCCATATTTCCCATTCCTTTCATACAATCGGATTAACGATATATTATTTTAAAATAAGATTGATTATATTTCAAATGATTTTCGGTTTTCTGAAAATAAACTACCCCGCAGCAAGCTACGGGGTATCTTAAAAAGCATTGAACGCCCCAAGGGGCGGGGACTTGTCTGCCGCTAGGCACGGCTTGTCTGCCTGAGGCAGGATCGAACCCTCGTCCGCCTTTTACCAGCCTCTGGCTGGCTGGCGGATTGAAAGGAATTTAACTTCAATTCCAGATGTAGTATCCATGCCAAAAAGCAAGATATTAAGTGCTGTAAATTCAGATTGCGAAATACCCATAAAAAAGGACGATACCACTGCATCCGGCTATCCGCTTCAATATGCTCCGGGAACTGCATCAGACTGAAGCTTATGCAGAAACCGGCCAAAAATACATCGGATAAAATGCCGCAAGGAAAAGCGATCTATTAGGTGCTTAAGTAAAACAATCAACCTTATCCTTATAGATTCCCTGTATGAGGACATGATGACAGGATATCACAATTGTTCTGTTTATGTCTTGACCGCAAATGTTAAATATGCGATAAATAAAATAAAAGAATTAGTATGGTAATATGGTATTTAAGCATAAGGCATTTTTATTTGATTATACAATCTTTAAACGGAAATAAAATCTTAATGTACACAAAGATTGAGCGAAATTGAGCTTTTTTCAAAGGTCTCAAAGTATTTTAATCAGAAAGTTTTCCATTACAGCTATCTTTCATCTCTGTTTTCTATGAAAATCGTTCAATTTTATGATGATAAAACCATTCGTTTAGGCTCAATAGGGAAGAATGGCGTAAACCCCTTTTCCTTTAAAGGGGACATGGTTGATTTTATCCGAAGCGAAAAACTTCCTGAAATCTCCGGACAAGCTATTTCTCTTAACAAAATCAATTTTGCGCCTCCCATTTCACGTCCTTCCAAAATAATTGCTATAGGTTTGAATTATCAAGATCATGCTGAAGAAAGCAAAGGGCATATACCCGAAGTTCCTCTTGTTTTTGCAAAATTCCCAAGTACCCTGTTAGGCCACAACGATAAAATTATGTGGGATGAGAATACCACCGAAAAAGTAGACTTTGAGGCTGAGCTGGCTGTTATAATAGGGAAAAAAGTTCACGATTGCACTGAAAAAGAAGCTTTCGAAGCAGTATTCGGTTACTCATGCGCAAATGATGTTAGTGCCAGAGATCTTCAATTCGGCGATGGCCAATGGATAAGGGGAAAATCACTTGATACGTTCTGTCCGCTTGGTCCGTGGATTGTAACTGCCGATCAGATACCAGATCCTCATTCTCTTAAAATTCGCTGCTGGCTCAACGGACGTCTGATGCAAAACAGTCATACCGGTTTAATGATATTCAAAATTCCTTATTTAGTGGCTTTTTTATCACGACATTTCACTTTGTTACCCGGTGATGTTATTTTAACAGGCACACCACATGGCGTAGGTGCATTTCGAAAGCCTCCTGTTTATATGAAAGGGGGGGATGAAGTTATCGTGGAAATAGAGAAGCTTGGACGCCTTGTAAACTATTGCAAGACAAAAAATAGCGCTTAGAAAAAATCAGGAATCACAAGGTACCCGAACCTGAAGAATATAATGAATCATATTAATATAACAAAACAGTCTACTTTCAATTCATTAAAAAAGCGGAAATAATGGAAGAAAAAATTTTTATAAAATCCCAGGAGTTAAAAATTGAGGGTATTTTTAATGACTTGCCAGGTGACAAGGCAGTCGTGATTACACACCCGCATCCTCTTTATGGCGGAGATATGAACAATAATGTAGTCGAATCTATCGCTCAGGCCTATATGGAAAATGGATACAGCACTTTGAAATTTAACTTTAGAGGAGTGGGGCAGAGTGGCGGCAGCTTTGATCAGGGAATCGGTGAACAGGAGGATGTTAAGGCATGCATCAAATTCTTATATGAAAACGGTAACTCCTTGATAAACTTGGCGGGATACTCTTTTGGCGCATGGGTAAATGCACATTGCCTTAAATCCTTCCCCCGCATAGATGGCATGATCATGGTTTCTCCTCCTGTTCAATCCATGGATTTTTCATTTCTTAACTTCAGCCCTGAAATACGATTAGTGATAACTGCATCGGAAGACGATATCGCGCCTGCTTACATGATTGAAAAAATGCTGCCGGTATGGAATCCCAAGGCGCAATTTGAAATTATCCATGGTGGTGATCATTTTTACTGGGGAAAAACGCCACAACTGGAAAACATAATACTGGATTTCCTGGCAAAAAATAACTAAGTCTTAAATAGTCCATAAAATCTGTTTGAAATTGTAGAAAAGAAAAAAAGTCAATATACCATTATACAAAAGTTTACATTCTTGAAATTTTATTATTGGCAAAGTCTTTGAGTACAGCTACTGTTTTTTTAACTATAATCTTTAGCGATTTTTTATGGTTAAAAGTTTTATTGTAAGCCCAGTTTTTAAGAATGATAATGATGAACATTTTTATAAATTTTATAACATGCGAAGGAGGTCAGTTTTATGGATATTTTATCCGCAAACGAACTTAGGTCTCTGATGCAAAAACAGGTCGGAATTTGTATCTCAATTTATATGCCTGCGCTCGGAAAGGGGGTTGAAGCCCAGCAAAATCAAATCCTTTTCAAAAATCTATTAAGAAATGCAGAGGAAAAATTAATTTCTAATGACTTAACTTCCTCTGAAGTGACGGCCTTGCTTTATCCTGCACAACAGCTCATGGCTGATCCGGCATTTTGGCGAAAGCAATATGCAGGGCTTGCGTTATTTATATCTCAGGAAGTATTTTTGCACTATAGGATTCCACAAACTTTTGAGGAATTAGTCGTTGTAACAGACCGTTTTCATATTAAACCTTTAATCCCGCTACTCAAAGGCAGTATGGAATTCTTCATTCTTGCGGTCAGTCAAAAAAATGTAAAACTATTCAAGTGCTTTCGATACAGCATTGAGCAAATCAAGCTGGAAGGTATTCCTGAAGGTCTTGATGACGCCCTCAATCTTGATAATTTCGAAAAGCATCTCCAGCTGCATACGGGAGCCGAGGACACCAAGACAAAAATACTGCGCTATCTGCAGCAGGTCGATAAAGGTCTGCATGAATTTTTTAGAGATAGGCGTGGGCCTCTCGTCTTTGCAGGAGTTGATTATCTCTTTCCAATTTTTAAGGAGGCAAACACTTATTCAAATTTGCTTGAAGAGGCTATTTCTGGAAACCCGGATACACTGGATCACAACAAATTACATGAACTTGCCTGGCCGATTGTTCATCCTTTTTTTAACAAAGATATGGATGATGCTATTTCCAAATACAAGCAGAATGCAGGTACCGGTCTCGTTTCCTCCGATGTTAAAGAGATTGTAAGGGCAGCTTATCATAAAAGAGTTGCAGTATTGTTTGTTCCAGTCGGAGTCCAGCAGTGGGGATCTTTTTATCCGGACTCTGATCAAGTATTTTTAAACAATGAACCCGCAGCTGGTCAGGAGGATTTACTGGACTTTGCCGCAATACAAACATTTTTGAATAGAGGCAAAGTTTATGCTCTTGATCCAAACGATATGCCAGATAGAGAACAAATCGCAGCAATTTTTCGCTATTGAACCTTTTAAGATATGATATTTCTCACTGGTTATGAGGCACCTTCAAAAAATCAGGGGTTTTTAATCAAAAACGGACATGTCATGAAAAAAATATATTTAATAGTATTGTCCCTGTGCTTAATGAATTTGATATCATGGACACCCCCTTCATCAGCAAGAGAAGTAATCTATGGCATTGATGCTAAATTTCCGCCCTTTGTATATCTAAGAAACGGAATCCCTTCCGGATTTGATGTCGAAGTCATTAAAGCGATTTTTGAAGGCAAAGATATAGACTTGGTATTTAAAATTATGCCCTGGGACAATGTACTCAAGGCTTTGGCTGATGGCAGTATTCATATAACATCTGGTGTCGACAAGACATTTGAAAGACTAAAAATCTATGATTTTGCATTATTTCCCCTGGTATCAGATGATGTAAGGATATTTGTTAAAGAAGAAAAAGGTATAAATGGCCTGAATGATCTGAAGGGAAAAAATGTATCAACCCTTAAAGGCGCCTCATACCAAAGTCTTCTGGAGAATACCGGGGATATAAATATTCACCTCTTTAATTCTGAAACTGATGCGCTCAAGGTCCTTAATAATAGTACTGTTGAAGCCTTTGTTGGGACTGTCAAGCCGGCCAGGTTTAATATTAAGATTTATGGGTATAGAGATATGAAGGAAGTGGGAACTCCAATTTTCAAAAGCACCATGTATCTGGCCGTTCGCAAAGGAGATAAGGAGCTTCTGGAATTGATCAACCGCGGGCAACAGGAAATTATAAACAACGGTGTCTATGAAAAAATATATCGTAAATGGTTTATTGAAGAACGCTATTTTTAGCAATTGTATTTTGTTTGAATTTGGATACTACTGGAATTAAACTTTTGACTATTTTAATGTGGAGTGCTATGTAGTTGTCCGTTGATTTATAAAAACAGTGAAGCAAGTCGTCAAGCACAACGGTTAACTGTTAAATAATATTAACAGGAGCTTTGCGAAAGCTATCTGTTAAAGGCGCGCAAAATAAAAAATCCTTAATAAAAAATAGGGGGAAACAGGAAAAGCGCTGCCACTATTGGCTTTATACGAAGCAGTATTTTCGATTTCGTATATTATTGGAGGGATGGCCGAGTGGTTGAAGGCGGCGGTCTTGAAAACCGTTATACCGAGAGGTATCGTGGGTTCGAATCCTACTCCCTCCGCCACAA
>DAINAR010000025.1:0-47633 GCA_036733345.1 Deltaproteobacteria bacterium
CCCGCCATAAACACGGCGGACAAGCCCGCCATAAACACGGCGGACAAGCCCGCCATAAACACGGCGGACAAGTATCCCCGAAGCTTGCTTTGTCTTGTCATCCCGGACTTGATAAGCCTGCCCCGGACCTCGTTTCGGGGGGATCCAGTTCTATTTGAATCTTTTGTCGGATTTGAGTCTGCTCACGGTTTTCCAGCCCTGCTCAAACCAGCCTATACGTATTTCAGAATTACCGTCAATTTCAGGTATATAGGGCTTTATGTCGAGCAAAGGCGTTCCGTCCAGAATATCTACATTCTCAACATGTAGTTTACCTTGGTCAATCCTGTCGAGTTTGACCGTTGAAATGCCAATAGGATTAGGCCTCTTGGGCGCACGGGTGGAAAAAAGGCCTCGAGGCAGAGTATCCAGAAAAGGGACAACTTCAAGCTTGAATCCCCGGCTGCGATGGAACATGTAAATAAGGATTATGTGAGAGAAGCCGTCAAGGTCTTTCAGCCCGTCTCTGAATTCGTCAAATATATCGATCTGTCCTTTTACACCTATGGCACCATGTGGCTGAACCGGCATTCCTTCAAGCTTTTTAAATGGCGTATGAATAATACCAATGGGTTTTAATTTCATTTTTTTCTCTCAGACAAAGGATTCTTTTAAACAAAGGCCGTATGCTGACTTGTCAAACCGCCTGATAATACATGCATGTCCTTATGCTGCCTCGCAGTGACGAAGGATTAAGCGTAACGCAGAAGTTCGATTTCCAACGAAGTCGTAGATTTTTAGCTTCTTGCTATTAGCTGATCCAATTATTTCAGAGGCTTCAGGTTGGCGTGTGCTATCCATTTCCAGCCATGGTCGGTATTTAAAAATACACTGAGCCTGGGTGCGGGCTTTTTTGAAAGCCTTTCTCCTTCAATTGTTTCTTATACTGAAACAAGATAGGTCGCAACAATAACCGGTCCGTTCCTGGTGATCTTTATGTTGCTCAGGTTGTATTTACCAAGTTTTAAATTCCTTATAAGTTCTATCTCCTGCTCACGATTGTTGGCGCCAGACTGGTGCACGGATTGAAAACCCCCGGCAACTGTTTTTTCTATCATATCCATGTCCAGTTTTTCTATATTATTCCATAATTGTCTCAAAAGCTTTTCTCCGGTCACCTTTTCATCTGTGGTTTTCTGATTCGCCAGTACAGGAATGGCTGTGAACAAAAAAGTCAATGTAATTAAAAATGCCAATTTCACCGGTTTGATATCAGCCTCCATTTTAATAGATGTATAATAATATCGTTATCATATTTGGTGCTGAATCTCAAGCAGCAGTCTTTTTGCAGTGCCGGGTCAAACTCGCCTCTGTTAATTTGTATGATGGCAGGTTGTATGATTATTTAGGTTTATCGTCAGTTTGTTTATTTATCCCTGTTCATTATAAAACGCCAGGAGCAAAACCATTCTTTAGGATGTGGATCAGGGGGGCATCCTATGCACTCGGTTTTTATTCCGGGGTCAATAGTCTGGGCAAAGCGGCCGTACTCTACAAGACCGACCGACTTGCACGGATAATCATCCAGTCCCCTGCGTTTGCGGGCGGACTGAACCCTGCAGTCATTCATTTCGAAAACAATGCAATCAGGTCCTTCATCAATGATGGTTTGTGTATTTACGCTTGCATACATTCTAAATTTTAATGCCTGTTTAAGACCCTCTATGCCCGGATGCTCGGGCAGCCCGAGGAATTCCTTAATGGACCATGCCTCGAAAGGGGAAAAACGCGTCCAACACGTATCGTTGCAGCGCTTGGCATCGTTCATACCGTGGGTTGACTCAACTGCCTGGAACCAGACGCCGTCGCCGGCGATCCAGTTTGTGCCGAGGCAGCTTATCAATTTAAGAAGCCTTTCCCGAGGCATATCAACGAGGGGTTTCGGTATGCCATCAATCATTTTAAAATCAAAGAATTGCGAAAGCCTTTTCATTTGAACGGCATAGCTGCCTCTGTATGCTGACTTCATTATTTCGAGGGCTTTATCAAAACCGAACTGGTGCTCGACCTCCCTGAACCAGAGCGTGTGATGGACAATTATCCTGTGGAGCATGTCCATTACAAAGCGCGACAGATCTTCCGGGCTCAGGTCTTCAATACTGTTTTTGGGATTTTCCATATTCGACTCCTATTAGCGATAAGGGACTCAGACGTCTTTTTATCGATATCCTCGAAAAGGTTCTATTATCTTAATCCGAAGACCTCACGAGGGCTGGTCTTTCACCTTCAGATTTGCCTGAATAAGCTGCGAATGGGTCAGGCGAAGCAGTTTTGCGAACTGGTGCACAGGGTAGTATTCGTGCCTCTCGATTGTGCCGTCTGGATAGACAACCTTCCAGATCGTCTCTATGATGCTGATCTTTTCCTTTTCGGAATAATTCTGTTTATCAGATTCGTGATGTTAATTCAATATCCTGCCACTCCCTTATTTTCTTTCCCATAAATGCACTATGCCCGCAATAGGAATAGCGATTCAGATCCTTTAAATCACTTACTGCCTTTGCCCTTAAAGGATTCAAATGAATATATCTGACTAATTCCTGTAAATAGATATCTTCCTGGCATATGACGGATTTATATCTGTTCTGGAAAAGCTGACCATGGCGCCGGTGCCGTTTGTTATAAGATACCGCATAGCCGGTGAGCAGCCGTCTCATCAGGCCGGCAATACCCTGGGGGCCGCTTCGAAACAAAAAATGGGCGTGATTGGATAAAAATGACCATGCATAACATTTGGTCTTCGTTTCAGGGACGAGAACAGATAGCCGTTCAATGAGGTTTTCGCGGTCTTTATCGTCACTGAATATCTTACGGCGCTCTATTCCTCTGATCATAACATGATGGAGGAGGCCGGGAGTATCTAATCTCGCTGTCCTTGGCATGGTCTCATGCATACCAAAATGAACACTCAATATCATTTTATTTTACTTTTTAAGGACGTTAAAGCTCATTGCGGTGAAGAACATCGGAAAGCCGTGTGCGGGAAAATCGCATGCACGGTTTGATGAGGGGAGGCTGATTCTGCATTCCTACTGATTGACACGTAGTAGCCGCGTGCGGCAAGGCGTCAATTGAAAGTCTCGGTGGCTGTGCATTGTCAGTTTCCTACTCTACCCTAAAGCCACACGAATTAATCTGGCGCTCCACGGGGTCTAACCAAACTGTCTTATTGATATTTAACCAATGCCTTATTTTTAATCTAAGTGTCAAACGCCGAAAGAAACTGCTATTGGTATTTGCTAATTCGAAGTAATTTATTTAATCAAATATAGAAATCCTTGTCCTTAGGGCAAGGTCAGAGTTCAGTGGCTTTGCCATCTGAACGACCCATTTGTTATATCCTATGCCGAGTTGTCCCAACAACATAGGCAAGGAGAAACAAATGAGTCGATTTAAAAAACTATCACAAACGATATGGTACTGTCAGTATCATATTGTGTGGGTCCCAAAATATAGATTTCGGGTGCTTACAGACAAAGTTGCGACAGAAGTTGAAACATGTATACGAATGTTTTCAGAACAACATAATTGCGAAATTCAGGAATTAAATATTCAGTTTGACCATGTTCATCTACTTGTGCTTGTGCCTCCGAAGGTATCGATATCAGGATATGTTGGAGCGGTTAAGGGTAGAACAGCAATACGTGTTCTGAATAAATTCCGCAAGTTGAAAGAAAAGCCCTATTGGGGTAATCATTTCTGGGCCAGGGGCTACTGCGTAGACACCGTAGGTCTGGACGAAGAAATGATTCGAAAATATATAAAGCATCAAGAAAAAAGAGAACGAGAGTCAGAGACTCCAAAATACTAATCAAAACGAGGGCAACTCATCCTTGCCTCCTCAGGAGGCAAGGCATTTTACCCCTTTTAGGGGTTAATTCAAAGCCGGGTACTCTGTGCCCGGATATTTACTAAACACAAGGTGTTATACTTAAAAGAGCTAATAGGAGATTTGACCCTATTCAATTCTTTATTACCGAGCTGGTTATTGGAATTCAAATTTACGGTTCATCCCCGCTTGTGCGGGGAACATATTGGCCAGTCCGGGTTTTACCATTTCCAATGCGGTTCATCCCCGCTTGTGCGGGGAACATCTTCGGCATAATTTCATGGCTTCTTTATCCCGCGGTTCATCCCCGCTTGTGCGGGGAACATATTGCTGCACGTCCTTCGGTTGGGAAAACAGCCGGTTCATCCCCGCTTGTGCGGGGAACATAGCTAAAAGAGAATTCCAAGGAAATGCTAAAACGGTTCATCCCCGCTTGTGCGGGGAACATCCTCTCTCAAGAAGAGTCCCATCCGGCATACGCGGTTCATCCCCGCTTGTGCGGGGAACATACAACTTCTTCATCAGCCTCAACCCTCGAAATCGGTTCATCCCCGCTTGTGCGGGGAACATTTTATAGGTTGTGTTTTTAACCCTATCAAATTCGGTTCATCCCCGCTTGTGCGGGGAACATGAGTTCTCAATCAATGGGATTCGGTACTCAGCCGGTTCATCCCCGCTTGTGCGGGGAACATCCATCGTTTGCATCTTGATATAATAATGCTACCGGTTCATCCCCGCTTGTGCGGGGAACATCATTAGAGGTTGTGAAGTACCAAGGCACAAACCGGTTCATCCCCGCTTGTGCGGGGAACATCATTCCCAAAATTCCCGTTCCTGGGCATGTTTCGGTTCATCCCCGCTTGTGCGGGGAACATCTTTCCTTTTCGATCCTCCTCTTATCCCGGTGCGGTTCATCCCCGCATGTGCGGGGAACACATTCAATTTATGGTTTATAGTATTTTTCCTTACGGTTCATCCCCGCATGTGCGGGGAACACCAGTCTCCAATATCAGTTTGCTATATTGTTAACGGTTCATCCCCGCATGTGCGGGGAACACCAGCCTATCGAGATCATAAATTTCGCTTACAACGGTTCATCCCCGCATGTGCGGGGAACACTATTCCTGTCCCTGTAAAGCCCGCTTTCAAAACGGTTCATCCCCGCATGTGCGGGGAACACTTAATAAGTTTCCAATGGAAATCTATCAGGGCCGGTTCATCCCCGCATGTGCGGGGAACACCTCCCTGAGTCCCGATTCGGCGGGACGCTCCTCGGTTCATCCCCGCATGTGCGGGGAACACTTTCAGTTTCCCTTCGAGCGCCCTGCTGGAGCCGGTTCATCCCCGCATGTGCGGGGAACACCAAAGAGACAATAAGAGACCAACCCTGAGAGACGGTTCATCCCCGCATGTGCGGGGAACACTTTGACGTGCCAAAAAAAACCTGTCAAGTGGTCGGTTCATCCCCGCATGTGCGGGGAACACGAAAACGACTATGCCAAGTTTACTGCTAACGGCGGTTCATCCCCGCATGTGCGGGGAACACAAAAAAAGCGGAGGAATTCTGCTCAGAGTTCCCGGTTCATCCCCGCATGTGCGGGGAACACACAATGTCAGGAATTGCAACGGCAGATGATACCGGTTCATCCCCGCATGTGCGGGGAACACAATGGAACAGCATATTTGATGATGAGGCGTCTCGGTTCATCCCCGCATGTGCGGGGAACACGAGGTTTACGAGGAGTCAAACAAGCCGGATGGCGGTTCATCCCCGCATGTGCGGGGAACACGAGGTTTACGAGGAGTCAAACAAGCCGGATGGCGGTTCATCCCCGCATGTGCGGGGAACACAAATGAAATTTAGAGTTGAATGGGAAGCAGAACGGTTCATCCCCGCATGTGCGGGGAACACGTTTGATGAAATAGAAAAACGCATAGAAGTGGCGGTTCATCCCCGCATGTGCGGGGAACACTGATTTGATGATTTTGCGCCGGATAGATATATCGGTTCATCCCCGCATGTGCGGGGAACACGTCTTTTTCTATTTTATAGTAAGATGTTAGAGCGGTTCATCCCCGCATGTGCGGGGAACACGTCTTGCTCAAGCACATCGGCAATTCCAGCAGCGGTTCATCCCCGCATGTGCGGGGAACACTGATTTGATGATTTTGCGCCGGATAGATATATCGGTTCATCCCCGCATGTGCGGGGAACACGATTCGAGACAAGCAATGAGTTTTGATGATTACGGTTCATCCCCGCATGTGCGGGGAACACCAGCTATAACGTCCGAAACACCGTTATAGGTCCGGTTCATCCCCGCATGTGCGGGGAACACTTGCCAATTCGTACCCTGTTGGTTCGTCAGGTCGGTTCATCCCCGCATGTGCGGGGAACACTATGGATGACTGAATGAGGTAGCAATGGCAATCGGTTCATCCCCGCATGTGCGGGGAACACTAAATTATTTACTGCAATATCAAAATATGAGCCGGTTCATCCCCGCATGTGCGGGGAACACATCAACATGCCTGCCGATTAATACCCGCTGACCGGTTCATCCCCGCATGTGCGGGGAACACCATCTTATAAGCCTCGTCATTAGAATGTAGCCCGGTTCATCCCCGCATGTGCGGGGAACACTTCAGGATTATCATAATCAGTCCCGCCATAAACGGTTCATCCCCGCATGTGCGGGGAACACTCATAACGGGTTTTCCGAGAAATCGGACAGGGCGGTTCATCCCCGCATGTGCGGGGAACACCAAAGCCGATTAAGAAAAAATCTAAAAATGAGCGGTTCATCCCCGCATGTGCGGGGAACACCTCTTCCGCATTTGTGTTCTGCAAGGTAACTGCGGTTCATCCCCGCATGTGCGGGGAACACTTCCGGCATTTTGCAATGCCTGTATTTGTTCGCGGTTCATCCCCGCATGTGCGGGGAACACTTTATGGGTCAAGTCCAAATGTTGATATCGAAAGGTTCATCCCCGCATGTGCGGGGAACACCCCAGGAAAGTCTTTTACTCCAATATAACCGTCGGTTCATCCCCGCATGTGCGGGGAACACGGGTCATCAAATTCAAAAGCCTCAGCATATCCCGGTTCATCCCCGCATGTGCGGGGAACACGTTAAAACTGTTTCCCCTGGATTAGAATATAGCGGTTCATCCCCGCATGTGCGGGGAACACGTTGGCAATAGGCATCCCGTGCACATTCCCTATGGTTCATCCCCGCATGTGCGGGGAACACACTTCACGTATCTATATAAAATTACATCCGATATTGCCACCCTCAAATCTTACCGATAACTCTCTCGCCAATAATGCCCCTGAAATTTGACCATCATCCTTTACCATTTGGAATGCGATAAAGCCACCAATGCATATTTTTATTCGATTCATTTATTTCTTCAGGATAGGTTCCACAAGGCGAATCCTCTTCTATTGTATTTTGGATAAAAACTTCATCAGCCTTCTTTATCCTTGATGAAAATATCGCCTTTTGCTCAGGAGAAGCGTGCTGTAAGGCCAAGTGCAAGCAAGTTCTTGCAAAGAGATCGTTATCGTAATCTTCCAAGTCAACTGATTCTACAATCCATTGTACCGAATCTTCCCACGATGAAACGAACGGTTCCAAGCCGACTTTTATATATTCATCGGGATAGCCTTCGAGGATTAGATATTCGGTCAGTGAGTCACATTCACCATATTTTGCAAGATATCTCCTAAGCCTCATTTTATCCCGATACTTGGGCATAGTAACAGTTTATCGATAATTGAAGGTTTAACGTGATATTACACTTTTCAACGATCCTCTTGCTCCACGGGAGCATCATTTTTCGGGCATGAATGAAACCAATTTTATTCCCTCCATCTCAACGGGAATACGTCGATTTGATCCAAGGGTTACAAAATCAAATCCTGACTCAGTATTGGTACTCCATGCCATTACTGCATTTCCGACTTCAATGCCAGCCTCAATCGTATTCCATATCATCTCCCTGATCCTTCTTGAAGCCTTTCCAACATATACTCCTGCTCGCACTTCCAGAAGCCACAGGGCAAGACGTCCCCGTAAACGGGGAGGGGCATTTTCAACCACGATGACCAGCATCGCCAATATTCTCCTTGTTAGGAATGGCAGGTTCAACTGATTCTTCTGGGGCCTTCGGTATTTCTACACCACCGGCAGCAAGAACTTCTTCAATAGTCGGGATAATCCTTTTTAACAAACGAGTTTGACGAAAGGAATCTCTGCACGCAATGCGAACTTTTCTCTCAGGATCAAAAGGTCTTCTTGCAGCAATACGAAAGGCAAGAGGAACCACAGTATCAAATTTGAAGATATCGGCAATATCATATACAAAAGATTGTGGTTTGCCCGTATGAATGAATCCTACAGCCGGGGCATATCCCGCAGCGAGTATTGCAGCCTCGCAAATACCATAGAGACAGGCAGTTGCAGAACTCAAGCAGCGGTTGGGGATGTCACCACTTTCCCATTCGGAATGATCATAATTACGGCTCTTCCAGGGTACGCGGTATTGTTTGGCCAGCAATTCATACATCTTGCGCACACGCACACCTTCAATCCCGCGTAATTGTTGCACACTGCGCCTTTCAGGAGGTTTTTCCTTGAAGCGCATTTCGTACATTTTTCTAACCACTTTCAGCCTGGCATCATCATCCAGTGCTAGCCTTGCCTGATAAAGCAAACGGTCAGCACGTGCCCCTCCCGGTTGACCTGATGCATACAACCTTACTCCTGCTTCTCCTATCCATACAAGCAGGCATCCTACTCTCGATGCAAGGGTGACCGCAGCATGAGAGACTCTTGAACCCGGCTCCAACATCAGACAGGCCAGACCACCAACAGGTATATGAGTTCGCACACCCATTTTATCCACAACAACAAAGGCCCCGTCTAGTACATCCAGATTACCTTTTTCTACGTAAAGAACGGAAATCCGGTCTTTGATCGGGATGGGTTTCAATGCTGGAAGAATCTGTTCAGCCATTTTTAAATGTTATCAAATAGTTAAATATAGATTTTTATATTTCGGTTACTTAAGTAATATTATTGTGCTTAATTCATATCATGACTATCAAACATGCATTCAGTTTGAATTCATGCTTTTCCTTTACGCAAGGGATGCCCCGGAGGTAATTTATCATGCAGTTCCTTTTCAAATTCCTCTGCACCTTTTTTTGACTGATAGCTTGAACGTGTCTTTTCATTCAGATGACGCTGACCTTTAATCTCCGTATTCTGTAAATGATCCGCCCAGGCGCGCAACTGGCGGGAACAGCTCTCCGCAATGGATTTCAAATTTGAAATTTGAGATTTGAAATGGGTAAAGCCCCTGCGGCGTTCAAGAAAACAAAGCATGGAACGGACTTCGCCTGCGGAGCCACGCGAGATATAGAGAAAGGCCAGAAGCTCGTTTGTAGTACCCCGTTCAAAACCTTCGGCGATATTGTTGGAGACGGAAAGTGCGGCCCTTTCAAGCTGATCACGCAGGCTGTAACTACCCGACCAGTCCTTTGCCTCAGTCATGTCATAAATATCTTCGGCCAGCTTTATTGCCTCCTGCCACACAGGAAGGTCTTCAAATCGGGAGTAGGTCATTATCATCCCCTAGAAAATTAACGGCAATCATATCCGCTTAACCAGCATCAACCCGCAGCCGAAGGCTTTGGCTGAACCAATTCCAGTAAAGAGAGCGCTGACAAATTGCGTGGAATCGGTCACTTTGATTTCACCTTCAAAATCGATAGAACTAAATCCAGCTGAACGTCCTTTTTGGGGAATAGCATGCCAGTGATATCCCTCTGCTTGAAACTTGAGACGTTTTTGCCTTTCATCGATCGCAATAACAAAACCACTATTTTTTCCTTTATTGCTTAACCATTCTTCTAGTTTCCAATCAGAAGCGGCCTTCAGCACCAATTCAAAGAGTTTTGCCGGAGGTAATGTTTGGTCAAGAAGTTCCCGATATCGTTCATTCACTCCCATCATTTGTTCAAGTTTAACCCTGATCCCAGCATTTTTTGATTCAAGCCATGATTCAATAATCAGTTTTTTTAGATCAGATTTTTTGCCCATATTTCTTATTCCGGCCGCATGTGCTAATTCTCGCAAATAGTGGTACTGGGCATCCATGACAACATCATGCCTCACGGAATTCTTCCTGCCATTTTCTTTGCGAGCCACCGTTGGATTTGCCCGTAACTTGAATGATAATTGATCGCCAACGATGATTCGTGGTTTGTATGGTTTGCTTTCAACAATAAACAAGGGATGTCCATTTTTCGGTTCATTTTGAGACACTAAATAAAAAATTGGCTCCCCCTTGGCGCCCCTATAATGAGGAATCTGTTCCCCTGCAATCTCTTCACGAAAGAGAAATGTTCGTGTTTGATCTCTCGGGAAGAGATCCCAAAGCAACCGATGGACACTATAACCGTCACCGCGAAGGATATGATGTAAATGCGATAACTCACGGATATCCGGTTTTACCCTGACTCTGGAGAAATACATTAGTCGACCTCCTTCATAAAAAGGTGCTCCACCCTTTGCGTGAATTGCCAACGTTTTCGAGAAAGAGGCTGATCATGCCTCGTAAGAATCTGTTGAGGTTCAAGATCATAGGTATCCCCTTCCCAATAATAGCGTACTTGCTGCCTATCGGTAGATAAAGTATGCGCATCATCCTGCGATAAATTTGCAAGGGAGGGTGCTTCAGACAAAACACCTGTTCCTGCTTCTTTCCGGGCAACTCGAACCAAACGATCAGATATATACAAGGGACCACACGGGTACTCATCAAGTGCCTGTCGAAAACCTTTGGCAGTGCGGACCACCGGTTTAAGCGGAGCGGCCAAAGGACATGCCTTGCGGCCAAGATATAGATGAAATTTCGGTTTGAGCAATGCATCACAAAGTTCTTCAAGAGTGTATGGCGCGTTTTCCAAAGGGCGAACTGCAATCAGTGACAGCGAATCACAACGATATTCACGGCTGGATAAAATTGTGCCAAGGCGTGCTCTGCCGATGATTATTTCATCGCGCCTTGTATGATACGCAGAGGAGCCAATAGAATTTGGAACCTGAGTGGTATGATAATCCCGCAATAGACTACCGACACTAATTACTTTCACGGCAAAGTGATAACCTGTAGCCAAAGCGAGTTGTCGATCTTCCTCATCACGCCTGATTCCAAGTGCTGCCGCCAGCAATCCGAGAAGCGCTGACTTGCCCGGATATGATGCGGTATGCCTGGATTCTCCAACCGCAATTTCGCCCCAACTGGCCAAGGGACCATATAGACGAAAGAGCAAATACTCCATGGTTCCCTCCTATTCCGATACAAAATCAAGCAACTGATCAAACAATGCTTTTTTGCCTTTTTCTTCAGGTTTATTAGGTTCACTATCGGGACCAGGATAATTACCTCCAGTACCATTGAGAGCATTGATATAGAACCGTGAATCCGCACAGCTTCCATACACTAAATCCATGTTATTCAATTGAGTCGTCAATGCCGTGATTGCATCGGCACCATAATCGATTCCGGTAATCGGCTTCAAAAATGCAACAGATAATGAGCGTGGTTGTTGATCACCTTTTTCAGCAAGAACATAACTCGCATAGGCTCTACTTCCGAAGCTGTTCTGCTTGCCTTCCGGTGAGACTTTAACGGCAGTCTCCACTAATGCATGGATAGCTCTTTGTGTGAGCGCCTTGTCTTCATTAAGATTTCCCTCTAGCAATTCCCTGTTAAGACATAGATAGGAATAGAAAAGGCCTGCCGCAAAGCCTGTTTCGCCTATATGTGCGGCACCGGCATCTTCGCTACCATCGTTGAGATCATCAACTGCGGTAAAATAATCATCTTCAATGACTACGGGATGAACACTGATAGAATGTGCTACTTGACATGCGGCTTCAATATTATAGGCCGGAGCAGACGCAAGCATTCGCCCAAAAAGTGCAATGTCGACGGCATGCATTTTTTTTCGTAAAAGCTTTAATTCTTCTTCCCTCGGCCCTTCTTTTCTTGCTGCAATTGCATCGACAAGCGAAAAAATATCTTTTTCCTCTTCCGTATCAAAAAATGCCAATTGCTCTATTTCAAGTTCAACCTTTTCCTTTTTGATACGCTCTTCTTGCTTTAAATCCTTAAGCCCTTCTTTCTCTTTTTTTGAAAGCTCCTTGAGCTTTCCAAAGACACCCGCGATAGGCTTAGTCCATTTAACGGCATCTTTATGTTCAACACCCTTTTCCTGCAATTTTTCATAAATCTTTAATCCCATCTCTTTTGTGCGTTTACCGATATGTTCACCCATCGCCTTCTCAAAAATTTCAGATGTTCGCCATGATCGTTTATGTGTTTGAGAGGAAGCGCGGAGACGATCAACTCCTCCCATCTTTGCGGTCTTGGGACGGCCAAGATCATCACGATTAAGATTTGCAGGTGGATAAGACGTTAATATGTGAATTTGTACGAATCGACTCATATTTTAATACCTCCTTATATTAGGGATTATTTTTCAATGTCTGTTCGTAATATTCAGTGCCCCAGCGCACGGCAAGTCGCTTTTGGGGTTCCCGGTTAGCGCCGAATCGATATTCTTCCATCCAGTGCAGGATGCTTTCGGCTAATGAAATAATATTGACTTTGCTCTCCACCAGTCGGATAGTGCGTAACAGCCGTCTGAAAAACTCTTCAGGATCACGGCTTTTTTGCAATTGTTGAAAACGAAGCTCACTCACGCGGGCTTTTTTGCCCCCCTGCTTGGGTAATGCAAGCTGGGTAGCGAATGTTTCGTTACCTTGCTGTTCCTTAACATGTGATGCCGCTGCAGCAATCATGGCCGACGAAATGAGTCTTTCGGGATCGGACCAATCGCTCGGCATCTGTTGGAGAAATCGAAAAAAAGGTGCTGTCAGCAGGACATCGTCAGGCCTTTCTACTCTTTTCAGTCGAGCTCGATCTCCTCGGTTTTTATCAAGTGATTCCCACCAAGAAAGTAACTCCACATGATTCTCCTGTTCTTTAAGGAATCGGTAATGCTGCTGAGCCATTTTTTACCCCCTTTCCTAAGTTGGCTTTAATAATCAGATCCTTCATTTGTTTACTATTATTCAGTTTTTTCTTTAACTCTCTACGGGCAGCAGTGATACGTTGCATATCCATATCTTCAGCAGGCCCTTCCAATACCCATTCATCAAACAACTTGTATGCAAGAGCCTGTATTTTTTTCACCCAAATAGCATAAATTTCTGGAGGTGGCATTCGTAGGTCTCCCGGTAGTTCGGCAAGTCGAGTTAATAGATTATAGAAATCAGATTCACTCCGTTGCCAAAATTCCAATGTAACAGCGCTCATATCACCCTTTATATCTCCAGGCCGTCGAAACCACGCAGCCTTTACCTGCTGGCTCAAATTTCTAACAACATCCCATGCAGAATTTATTAGATCATTACTCCAAGAAAGCACATTTTCTTTTTGTTCCATTTCTAAATAGAATAAGGGTAATTTATGGTCATACCAACATCGCGCCTTCATATTATCCATATCATAACCACTACACCAAAGGCGGGCTATTTTTTGTGATCCTATGTCTCGTGCACGCTCAGACATATAAGTGGTGGCAACTTTTGCAGCACAGTCACCATTATCTGAATGAGCAAGAGTCAAGCTAATCCAGTGACGATAACCAAGACCTCCTTTTTGTCCTTTCAATGACAAAGGCGGTTTCTCTTTTTGAGGATCGAATCTGTAAGGAGTCAACGGATGGACCCACTCACCTACATAGTTTACACCGTAATTTAGGGTGGCATATTCCTTGGTAGCTACATCGATCTGCATGCCGCAAAGATCGCATGTCCCATAGGCATCATTCGACGGAACAAGCTTGATTCGTCTCGGCATACTCCAATACACCTGCAATGGATGTGTATCCTCTGGACGGGTATCTACCCCTCCCTTACCGGATATCCGTACATTTTCCATCCATGGGAAGATATCAGGTGATGGGCGAGTAATGCTTTTAAATGATTCCTCATCATACAAAACGTTAAGCCAAACTTTATGCCATAGAGCTTTTCTTTCATCGGGCATTACCAGTGTAGTTAAGGGACCTCCGCCTCGGAGGCCAACCCTGTGTCCAACCCCACCCGAAGGTGCATTAATTTGAAGTGTAAATAATGCCATGGCAGTGCATGATTGGCATAAACGATTGACTGTGTTCCGTTTGACGAAATGATCCAGATTGTCTTTAATTGTTTTCTCGCCAGGGGCTTCAATGAGTAATGAAGAAATTTTTTTTATTTCTCCGTTTTTGAGGGCAATATCCTGCATAAAGGCTGGGCCGGATTTGTTAAACAATTCAAATGCTGGTGCCACTGCTATGAAAATTTCCTCTAATTCTTTTTCATCAGGCTGATTTTCCCAGTACTCCAGCCATTCATCATGATCAACCGGTGCATAGCATGTCTGGAGCAATCCGATCAGGAACTGATAGAGTGCGCCCTGAAAATCAGGTCGTGGAGCATTCAACTCGATAATAGGATCGTCTTTTTCGGCTATCTGACTGGGAGCAGCCTTATCCAATTTGCCGCTGGCCCGGATTACCGGCAACCATCTATCAGTAATAAGATTCATCCTTTTCCTCCTTGTTTAATCCCCATCCCATATGCGGATCATAGTAAGGGGCAATATCATCTGTCACGGGCAATAACTCGACCCACTTCAATAGCTTTATTTCATCCTTTAACTGCTCAATTATTTTAGAGTAAACAGGAGAAATTTTGTTCTCAAACTTTTTCCACTCGGTCTTTGGTAAGTCGATCATGCTCAGTTCCCATCCAAATTCTTTTACATCAGCGTATGGTTTCAACCACTCGCCATCTAGGCTGGCAAGGGCGACAGTGACGGTATCGATGCCGAGGCGGGTCGGGATTCGTGTTTCTTTGTCCCAACCGCCGCTGTCTTCAGCGCTTGACCGGGTATATCCCTTCTCCAGCTTGAGTGCATTGAGTCGTGCCATTCCTCTCCGACTTCCAGCCTCTCCTTCTGCATTCCAGGATAGGCCGAGCAACGAATCGGGAATCAATTCCTGTCCCTTTTCACCATATACTCCTTCGATCAGCGTTCTGGCATCACTAGGTATACAGATACTTCCGGATCTGCAAACCTGTTGCTGGGTCAGCCATAACTGTCCCACATGTTGGTAAACAGCCTGAGTTCCCGGCAGTTTTGATTTCAACCAATCTTCAGCAGGCGTTTCTGTAGGCATCGGTCCGAACACATATAAATACGCTTCTCCGCGTTGTTCCATGTCCCCCTTTCCTTTTAGGGGATTACCGATTGAATCCCGCGTATGCCGATGCAGGCGTCCAGCCCTTTGTATGAGCAAGTCGATAGGAGCCAGGTCTGTGATCATGACATCGAAATCAAGATCGAGTGACTGTTCCACAACCTGGGTAGCGATAAGTACTTGTCCATGCCTTTTTTTCGCAGTGGAATTCTTGTCGAATAGTTCCAGTGTTTCCGCCTCTATTCTCTGTCGATCAACCATCGTGAATCGGCTGTGAAAAAGCATCAGTTTGCTTTTATCTATCCATCTTTGGTTTGAAAGCATGCTATAGGCAGTACGGGCATCTTTAACAGTGTTCCGCACCCAACAAGCACATTGTCCTCTTTCGACGGTTTCCTGGATGACTTTCAGGACATCACTAAAATCCTCTATGAAAGTAACCTTAATCATTCGTTCAATTTCACTACGTGTTGCCAGTGTGGTTTCCTGTTGATCAAAGGATGGCACATGTGTTGCGAGGGGATAGCCCGGCATTTCATCCAGCGTCGGCATATCAACATCTATTCCTTCACAAAAGGAGCGAACGTATTTCTCACGCATATGGCGGGGCAGAGTTGCGGAAAGAAGAATAACACTTCCTCCCTGCCTTGCATGGGCTTTAATAAGAGTTTGCAGTAACTGATTCATATAAGGATCATATGAATGAACCTCATCAACAATAAGGATCTTATTTGCCAATCCCAGAAGCCTGAGAGACTGGTGCCTAGCAGGCAGAACAGCCAACAATGCCTGATCCAATGTTCCGACACCGATTTCAGCCAACAATGCCTTTTTACGGCTGTCTGCAAGCCACGCGCTGCAATATGATTCTGTAGATTCCTCGTTATCTTCATACCGTTGCTTTGCAGGTGCTTTCTCGGGTAAGCCGACAGACTGGCGAAAGCCTTCATATAGATGACGTGCGCCATGTGCCAAAACCAGCGAGGGTTGAACCCCGTCTTTGAATAGCTTTCGATAAGCCTTTCCAAGCCTTTCGTACATGGAATTTGCCGTTGCCATTGTGGGAAGAGCTACATAAATCCCATCAGCCAAACCACTTTCCATAAGACGGTGTGCAATAACCATTGCAGCTTCGGTTTTGCCTGCTCCCGTGACATCTTCCAGTATGAATAGCTGATTGGTTTGTCCAAGTTGTTGTTTCTCGGCCCAATCCTGAAGTGGTGTAAGTGATGTAATGAACGGAAACAAATATCTTGTACCTGCAAAAGAGGTTATGGATGAATGAGAAAAGTCGGCTTTCGTGATAACCTGTTCGGCGAACGGCAATGCATAGTCTTGCCAATATTCATTTAACAATATTTCATGGTGACAATACGATTCGGGTTTACGTCCCGACCCAAGCCAATCCGCCAGTACAACAATACCAGCCAAGATCCACGAAATGAGCTTAAAATGGTTTTTAAGGATTTTGTCAGCAAGAATTGATTTGTCAAAATCCTTGAGAAAAAGAACTGTAACATCTTTTAGAAAATTGCATGCTGCGTGTTCGTCAGCAATAGTAAAAAAGTTCTGGCGACGAATTGGTATTCTCTTTGGTGGTTCTCCATGATGGCCGGTGACAACCTCCATCCATGGGTCAATGTTACGCAGCAACTTTGACAGGTCAGAACGTTGATTGTTCAAGTTAAGCTCATTATCTTGAAGCCAATCAGTGCTCAGTACATCCTGCCAGAGAGCAAATCCCAGAGAGTCGTGGCGTTCAGAATAGGGCATCCTTGTGTTTGACAGTATCAACAACGGTGACAGATCGGGAACCAAACTTTGAAACGCAGTGGCAAACTTGCCAATATCATGAAGACAAAGACAAAAAACAAACCAGTCTCGTAGCCAAGAATTTGAGACTTTTATTTGTTTTGCCAGGCGTTCGCTGAGAGGTTTCTCAGGAGCCAGCAAAAACCATCCCACCGCCGCCACGTCCAAACAGTGATAAGGCAGAAGATGATATGCTCCGGTGTCTTTTTCAGTCTTGCCCCAATAGCGGAAATATGATGGATATTCAGTCATTATTTTTCAATCTTATTCAATGTGGAAAAGAGTCTTGTAGCTGAGTGATCTTGTCTGATCTTGAGCCTATGGCGATGCCTTTTTGAAATGCAAAATTCAAGACAACTATTTTTTATTATACACCCCCACCTTGGACAGATAGCGTCATACCTCCAAAAAAATTATTCGTTTTGGTAGATTTTTCCCATTATCTCAATTTCCTTCCTTACTTCCTCGCGCAATGCCTCCGGCTCAATCACCTCTACATCTGATCCGAACTGTAGAATTTTCATCTTCAGTTCCCTGAAATCGGTTACTGGAATAGTGAGTTGGAGGCCGCCGTCTTGTAGCTCTTTAGTCTTCTGATTTGGATGCCACAGTTGCTCACGTATCCATGGAGCGCGGAAGGCATTAAAGTGCAGTATTACGGGTATAGGAGTTCCTCCCTGGAAGATGCCGAAACTTGAGTGTATAAGGGGTTCCCATTCTTCCATAGGTCTGGGTTCGAAAATTTCTTTTATCAATAGGGGCTCAGACATACGGGATAGATAGAACTTGCGCCAGTCCTTACGGAGTAGGCACCAGCCGATCAGCACCCAACTACCCATATAGTGCTGAAGATGGTGTGGCGCGATCTTTCTGTCGGTTTCTACAGACTCTGTGGGAGAAATATAGCGGCAGGTCATGACCCGGTTATTAAGGAGTGCTTCAGTAACGATTTGGAAGGTTAGAGCAGGGGCGGGAGAGTGCCCGTTCCAGACAGCAGAAAAGGCGTTTCGAAGTTTGTCCGGGGGATATCCGATTTCTCCCATAACCGCCATCAATTTTTGTCCGAAGGATTGGATCGTCTCACTGATTATACCCTCTGCGCTTTCGGAGAGAAGGTTTCGGGCGAGAAGGATGGATACCAATTCCTCTTGAGCTACCTGGAAGGTTGGGAGACAGAAACTGTGGTCGGTATATCTGTATCCTCGTTTGACCTGATCATATTCCATTGGGGCCCTGAATCGGTCGCGCATGAATTCTATTGTTCGCTGGGCTGTCTTAGAGGAAATTTCGAACCGTTTTGCAAGACTGTTAGCGTTGGGGAAACAATCGTCCTTAATCTGGTTGTGGAACCAGTAATATCTCTCCAGTGTGAGATGATCGCCCATGGTGCCTCCTGAATGCGTTTTTAATTCCTTTCATTCAATTCAAACAAAGGAGCCCCAATCTCCATTATAAAGGAAAAGGATTTTATTTCCGGGTCAGGTCATTTGTAACTTTCTTATATTAGAGATCAAATGGAAGACAAGAATTTAAAAACTATCATTCTTTAGTGGTTCACCAATTTAATAGAAAAAAACCATTGTTTCTCAATATTTCTAAAATTAAGAATTAATAGTCTGGTTTTTGAATATTAGTCAAGGATTTTATTGGTTATCCTTTAAGCTCTGCGGAGAAAAGACAGGGGAAGGGGGATGAGGACGGACGGCGGAGGACGGACGGCGGAAGGACGGATGACGGAGGGACAGATGACGGAAAGACCGAGGGTAAGTCGTAGTGAGTAACGTCCTTAAAAAAATAAATAACTTATTGTTGAAACTGATTTATTTAATTTTTTAAGGATGTCCCTGGTTTCCTTAAAAAAATATGATTTCACTTTCAAAAGGATTGAAGACTATGCCGAAAATTTGATAAGGACTAATAGATGTCAATTGAAAGCTGGTGTCTTATAAAAAATGCGGCGTTACAAAGAAAGAATCCATGACCCTTCAAACCCTATGAAAAAGATAGCAAGGCAGACAGCCTCAGGAGAAAAATCAGAGACGGTGAGTATTCCATCACTGTTCTGGGCCGTATTCAGCCTTTTGACCCTCTTTACTCTATTTCCCCATCTGCAGACCGGATATACAACCAACGATGACGTTCGTACAGCGCTCTTGGGTGCGGGTGGCAGCTACTCACTAAGGGATCTGTTTGAATACACAAAGGATCAAGGCCGGATTACAAATATCTTAAGGATATATCTGGGTTTGCTCCCATATGTTTTTAATAGTGAAATTATTTATCAGTTATTGAGGCTGGGGCCTCTTATAGCTAATTTTGTATTGTTTTTCATTTTATTGAAGACCTATTTTCAGTCATCGTCATATGCGTATTTTGCAACCGTTTTGTCCTGGAGTTTTCTGCAGAACAACTGGGAGCACAATCTTATCACTTCATATCCTTTTGTCCATAATTTTGCCTTCAGCTGTTTTCTATTATCATTGTTGTGTTATTACAGGTTTGGAATTGAAAAAAAGGCCGGGATATGGCCCTTTCTGAGCGGGATCTTTTTTTTCCTCTCAATGATTATTTATGAGGCCTTTGTCCTCTATGCCCTTATTTATTTAGGGCTTGTAATTTACCTTGCTCGAAGTGATTACTCAGGCAAGAAAAGGCTCAAACGGACAGCGCAACTCCTTCTGCCGGTCGTGATCCCTCTTGTGTTGTTTCTTTTCTGCTATTTCCTGTTTCAGTCATTTTATCCCGGCCACTATTCAGGGGTAAAGATAGCCCAATGGTCACCTGGAAAGACCCTGAGGGTAATCATTCAGTATTCCGTCGGCACTTTTCCGGGCATATTCTATTTCGCGGATTCAATGTCGATCAATGCCACCTTTGACGGATTCGGAATCCATCAAGTCGGTTTATCGTTCTTTCAATACAGCCGGGTTGAATGGATAGCCAAGGCCGTCATATCGGCCTTGTTTTGCTGGCTTGTTCTCCGGGAGAAAAGAGCCGTGCTGAAGGGGTACGGTTTTCTCGGGGCATTGATTTCAGGGGCATTTCTCACAGTAACACCCTTTGTCCTTTTAGGGTTGACCCCCAAGTATCAGGACTGGGTTTCGCGGGGGAGCCTCGCCTACACGACATCTTTCTTTTCCTATTTCGGCACAATTATAATGATCAGTTCCATAGCTTTTTATATTAACGGGATTGTGCGTTCAAGGAGGATTATTTCCAGGGCATACGTATTTATTGTTTTCTGTACAATTATATTGTTCACCATGATGACCTCATACTACAATCATTATGTGACCCTGGATCAGCAGTTGTCGCAAATCAAGTGGATTACAGTGGATCGATTCATTAATACCGCTGAATTCAAAAATATCCCGGAAAGGAGTGTTATCTATGCCCCATCTCTTTGGAAAGCTCGTGGGATCGTTGCGCTTCATCCGGGCTACTGGACGGATTACGTATCTCAAAAAAGCGGAAAATCGGTTTATGTTGTTAAGACACCTGCGGATATGCCTGGCTGTCAGGACTCCGAAACATCCCGTCATGTATATTTCCTGGGATTTCAGCAGGAACAGAAAGAAAAGAATCAATACCTTGTCTTTGCAGAACTCGAGCAGTCGACACTCCTGACTGCAAAAAAAGTTACTCTTTTTTCATTCAGCAAATATCTGGATTTTACGATTATTGGAAACCTGGCGAATGAGGATGAGAGACCGGAAATATTCATCAATGGCGAAGAAATCCGGCAAGACCAGATTCGGGGTGGCGTGTTTTTTTGTCGAATGAAAAATCATTTTAATTCGGGATTCCTTCGAAAAGATGATCTTAGAAACCGATCCTTCATTAGTCTCGCTGAGTTGACTATCAGAAGGGCCTTGTGGCCAGGGAGGCAAGAGGTGTCAAGAGGTTTTTACAGGATAGAGATAAATAGCAACGCTTTTATAGAACTTGAAAACCTTACTTTGTCCTATTACCAGAGTGCTATGCAGTTTGGAGGCACTGAGGCACGTCCTTAAAAAAGTAAACAACTTCTTGTTGAAACTGATTTATTTAATTTTTTAAGGATGTCCCCTGATGACTGATTATATGCCAGGGTTTTTTTGTAAGGGGCGAGAGATTAATGAAAGGTTTTAAATGCAGTGACGCGTGATATCTCAAAGATAGAACATCGGGTAATTGAAGACCCATGGCTGAATGTTGTCCTTTTCAGGCCGGAGATACCTGCAAATACGGGAAATATCGCCCGCCTCTGCGGGGCAGCCGAAATAAGGCTGCACCTGATCCATCCTCTTGGCTTCAGGGTGGATGACAGGCATCTGAAGAGGGCTGGTCTGGACTACTGGCACGAGGTTGATATCCGTCACCATGCAGATTATAAGTCTTTTCTCTCGAATACAGATGCCGATGGCCGCATAATTGGCCTGAGCCGGCATGCTTCAGAGCCTTATACAGAGGCGCACATCAGGCGCGGGGATTATCTCCTGTTCGGCCAGGAGACACTGGGGCTGCCTCCTGAGATCAGGGAGGCAATCCCGTGTTATAAAATACCTATCTGGGGCAATGTGCGCAGCCTGAATCTTTCCACGTCCGCCGGGATTGTTGCCTATCATTTTCTGCATCAGACGGGAAGATTTTGATCCTAATTATTTAAATAATACGGAATGGTATGAGGTATGCAGTTATTTGAGAATCTTCAGTATCTCCTGAAGTTCATTACGGATGTCTTTAAAAGAAGTTTGATCTATTTCTGATTCCTTGTCCCTTTTTCGTTTCAGGCGCTGCCTGGCACCTTCTATTGTCATCTTCTCTTCGTAAAGCAGGCTTTTTATCTCAAGAAAGGCTTCAAGGTCATGTTTCTGGTATGTCCTCTGTTTTGAATCGGCTCTCCTGGGTCGAACCTGTGGAAATTCATTCTCCCAGAATCTCAGCACATAAGGTTTTACACCGACAATACGGCTTGCCTCGCCAATACGGAAGAATCGCTTGTGATCAGGAATTGGGACCATTTTCAGCCCTCCCTTAGTCTGCCTCCTGTCTCCTTCACTATCCTGCCAATAATATTTTCGTGCATACGATTAACTTCTGCACCATCCAGAGTGCCCTGGATGGATCTGTAACAAATTGAGAAGGCCAGGGCCTTTTCGTTCGGGGCTACTTTTTCGCCTTCATAGGAATCAAATATATTTACTGATTCGATCAGTTCCCCGCCCTCGCTCTTAATAATATCAAAAATCTTTGCACTTTCAAGCCTTCGTTCAAAGATCATTGAAATATCCCTGTAAACTGCGGGAAATTTAGAAAATGATTGAAATGATTTTTTCAGCGGAATGTTTTTCATTACCTGTTCAATATCAAGCTCGAAAATATAGGTGTCATCCTTTTTAAGGTCATAGGCTTCCATGACTTTTGAACTGACTCTGCCCGCCTGCCCTATTAAGGCATCCGAACAGTAAATCCCGGCTGAAAGGCCTGGATCATAACCGGGGAATTTACCTTCATTCCTGAAAACAGCATCCTGAATTCCAAGCTCTTTTAAAAGTGCTTCAATTGCCCCTTTGATATCATAGAAGTCAGCATGTCTCTCTTCGCTGTGCCAGGTTTTCTGCTGATACAGACCATTTATTGCTGCTGCTAAAAAGGTTTTCTCAACCGGCAGTTGATCATTTTCCTTGTGAATGAATATCTTTCCCCATTCGAAGAGTTTCAAATCCTTCTCATTATTGGCAATATTATTTTTTACCATTGCCAGGAGACCCGGAAGCAGGGAAGTTCTCATGACAGACATATCAACTGAAAGGGGGTTTAACAGCCTGACAAAGGACCTTAAATGGCTTTCCTCAGAAGCATCGAGTATATCGGCAGAATCAGGAGAAATAAACGCATAGGTAATAACCTCGTTGAATCCGAATCCAGCCATTGCTGCCCTGACCCTGTCGCGGAGAGCAAGTAACGGATTCGTCACATCTTCAGATGGCGTGATTCTCGGATAGGTCACGGGGATATTTTCAAATCCGTTCAGCCTTGCTATTTCCTCAAAAATATCAACTTCACGTGTAAGATCAACACGGAAAGAAGGAGGTTTGACTTTCAGTTCATTGTCACCCGCATCATTTACATCAAGTTCAAGGGCATCCAGCAGGCTGATCATTTTGTCTTTTGGAATTTCAGTGCCCAGAACATGATTTGTTTTATCTACTCTCACCTTAATGACAGGAGAGACATAAGGTTTGGGATAATTGTCAATAAAACCTTTTGCGTTTTCTCCGCCGGCCAGTTCTGAAATAAGGGAAATTGCCCTTTTAAGGGCGTATGGTGTGCCTTCAATATCAGCTCCTCTTTCAAAACGATAGGATGCCTCTGTTAACAATCCGAGACGTTTTGATCCCTTGCGAATTGTCGAGGGGTCAAAAAAGGCACTTTCAATCAACACATCATTTGTCCCTGCAAAGATTTCAGAATTGAGGCCTCCCATTATTCCTGCCAGTGCAACCGCCCTTTCTCCGTCACAAATCATAAGGTTTTCGCTGCTCAGTGTATGGGTTGTTCCGTCAAGGGTTGTAAATTTTTCTCCTTCCTGAGCACGTCTTACAACAATCCTGTTTTCTCTCAGGCGTCTGTAATCAAATGCGTGCAGTGGCTGGCCCGTTTCCAGCATAACATAATTGGTGACATCAACAACGTTGCTGATTGATCGTACACCGGAAAGATGAAGGCGATATCTCATCCAGAAGGGAGATGTCCCTAATTTTATGTTCTGTATAAGGCCGGCTGAATAACGCGGACAGCCGGAAGGGTCGAGTAAAGTAACGCTTGTAAGGGTCTCAATTGCCGGGCCCGTTTCATCAATTTCTGTTTCAGGCCTTTTAATCCTTTGTCCTGTAATTGCAGCGACCTCCCTTGCGACGCCAAGAACACATGTGCAGTCAGATCGATTAGGGGTAATACTTATATCAAACACCCAGTCCGAAACAGGAAGGACGGAAGGCAGGGGAGTGCCGGGAACCAGATCAGGGGGGAGGATCATTATGCCTGTGTGATCATCAGTAAGGTCTATCTCATCTTCTGCAAGCAGCACTCCGCTTGACAGTTCGCCCCTTATCCTTGTTTCATTAATAACCGAGCCGTCAGGCAGCCTGAATCCAGGCAGGGCAACAGGAGCCAGGGCATTTTCTTCAACGTTGGATGCCCCGCATACTACAGGTATTATGTCTCTGCCGGTGTCTACCTGGCAAAGTGACAGATGATCAGATCCCGGATGGGGTTTTACTGAAAGTATTCTTGAAACGATAATATCATCAAGCCCCTGTCCCACAGGCTCAATACCTTCGACTTCAAGCCCTGTCATAGTCAGGAGATTCCCAAGCTCCTCCGGGGCCATCTGGATGTCTACATATTCTTTTAACCAGTTCAAACTAATTTTCATTATTTATACTCAGTAAATATGTCAGCTAAACAGGTTGCAGGCCAAAGGCTTTTGGTTTTACAAGCCTTAACTGTCTTTGTTAGGAGTATTTCATGAACCTGATGCGGGATCGTTTGTTATGAGAGCATCAGAACTGCGTTAAAAATCGCATATCATTTTTGAAAAACAGCTGAATATCGTCTATTCCGTATTTGAGCATAGCGATCCTTTCGATTCCCATTCCAAAGGCAAAACCGCTATACAACTCGGGATCATAGTCAACAAATCGGTATACTTCAGGATCAACCATGCCTGAACCGAGGATTTCCAGCCATCCGCTCTGAGAGCATGTGCGGCAGCCCTTTCCTCCGCAGATTACGCATTGAATATCGACTTCGGCACTTGGTTCAGTGAAGGGAAAAAAGCTGGGTCTGAATCGAATCCTTGTATCAGTACCAAACATCTGATGTACAAAGCTTGTCAATGTCCCCTTTAAGTCCCCGAGAGTGACATGCTTATCCACAAGCAGTCCTTCCACCTGATGAAACATGGGTGTGTGTGATACATCCGAATCCCTCCTGTAAACTTTTCCGGGAGCTATAACGCTCACAGGAGGGCGTTGCGATTCCATGGTTCGAACCTGGATTGGAGAAGTGTGGGTTCTAAGTACAACATTATCGGAGACATAGAAGGTATCCTGCATATCCCTTGCAGGATGATCTTTCGGGAGATTAAGGGCCTCAAAATTATAATAATCTGATTCGACATTAGGGCCCTTAACAATCCTGAATCCCATTTTTATGAAGATTTGACAAACCTCCTGGATTACCAGAGTGACGGGATGAAGATGCCCTCGAAGCGGCTCCCTTCCGGGCAATGTAACATCCAGAAAGGCAGACTGAGCCGCCTTTAGGGATTCAATGCGTTGGCTTTCTTCTTTAAAGCGTTTAGATAGATTGCTCTTGATAAGATTGGATACTTTGCCTGCATCTGCTCTTTCATCCTGAGGCAGGGTTCCAATCTTTTTCATCAGGGACGTAAGGAGCCCCTTTTTCCCAAGATATTTTATTCTGAGCTTTTCAAGTTCAGCCGGGTCATTAACAGTAGCAAGTTCCTCAAGAGCTGTCTTTTTCAGCTCAGTAAGTTGTCCTATCATTGGTCTGGTCGCCGGTGATTGATGTTATGCTATTTAACCATTGCTGCGAGCTGAGAAAAGGCCGCACTGTCACGAACAGCCATATCCGCAAGTATCTTCCTGTCAAGCTCGATGCCTGCCTTGCAAAGACCGCCTATCAGCCTGCTGTAGGATAATCCGTTTTCACGTGCGGCAGCATTGATCCGCAGTATCCAAAGCTTCCGGAAATCTCTTTTCCTCGCCCTTCTGTCTCTGTAGGCATACATTCCCGCCCTGTCCACAGTTGTACTGGCAGTTCTGAAAACCTTGCTGTGACCTCCCCGGAAACCCTTTGCCTCTTTAAGAATCCTGTTCCTTCTTCTTCTGGCTTTAAAGCCTCTTTTTACTCTTGGCATTTGAAAACCCCTTGTGATCGTCTATTTTCGATCTGCAATTTGTCAGCAGTTATCGCTTTTTTTCGATTTAATCAATAATGATGAGTTTGTATACAGTCGTCACCCCGGCCCCGCCCTTGATTCGGAACCGGAATAACGCAAAATGTTATTTGTGGATATTTTACGATATCATCAATGATTAATCATTAATACTAAAATAATATAAATTAAATATATGGTATCAGTTTGGATATCTGTGTGAAATTAGTTGAGTCCACAAGGCATGATTTTCTGAGAGTTCTCTTTCTTTTGGTACTCTTAGTAGTAAGAATATGACTTGAATAAGCCTTGCGTCTGACTATTTTTCCTGTTCCTGTGGTCTTGAACCTTTTGGCTGCACCACGGTTTGTTTTTATTTTTGGCATCTACAACCTCCATGAGTTAGTGTATGCTATGGCAGTTTCAGCATATCTGACTTTGATCTATTTCTGTGCCAGGATCAAATTATATTTATCAAAATTATAAGAATCGTACAGAATTCGTCCGAATTTCCCCGCTGAAAAAGAATATAAAATTTATCCCGTTAGGGATTTAATGATCATTAGTACCCTGATGCCTGATAATAATGGCGGCTTATAAAACAGAAAAATGATAACCGAACCCCATCAGTATCTTATCATAATTTAACAAGGTCGTCATCCGAAGCAACTAAAGACAGATTGCAGCCGTAAACGGGAACAGTTTACTTTGGAATAATGACCATTGTTATTCTGTTTCCGGCTTCCCGGGTGGGAGGCTGTTCTATTGTTCCAATATCTTTTACTTCTTCAGCCACCCTGGCAAGCAATTCAAAACCGGCATCAGCATAGGCTATTTCTCGGCCTCTAAAAAATATACTGACCTTTACACGGTCTTTTTTTCCCAGGAACTTAATTAGATTCTTTATTTTGAAGTTTAGATCATGGTCTTCAGTGTTTGGCCTGAGCTTAATCTCTTTCAATTGTGCAGACCGGCTTTTTTTGCGGGCCTCCTGAATCTTTTTACTTGCCTGATATTTGAACTTTCCGTAATCCATCACCCTGCAGACAGGGGGATTGGATGTTGGTGCAACCTCTACGAGGTCTAATCCTTCTTTTACTGCAAGGTTGAGTGCTTCCTGGGGACTCATAATGCCAAGCTGTTCACCTTCAGACGAAATTAGCCTGACCATCTTAGCACGAATCTGTTCATTAATCCTGATTTCATCGACTTTTTTTACTATGGCTATTACCTCCTTTTTTTACATTCACCGGAAATCAGGTCAATAAATTCCTCCGTTCTCATGAAAGGAAGATTTTGACCGCTTCTCTGCCTTGGAGTTACTCCCTCTTCTTCACACTCCTTATCGCCAATGATCAGCATGTAAGGAATTTTTTCCAACTGTGCCTCTCTAACCTTAAGGCTCAACTTCTCATTTCTGAAATCCGTTTCGGTTCTTATACTCATGCTGTTTAGTCTTTCCAGCACTTTTTTACCAAACTCAATATTCCTGTCAGTTACAGTGAGTATTTTAACCTGGACCGGCGCAAGCCAGGTGGGAAGGGCTCCGGCATAATGCTCGATCAAAACCCCTATGAATCTCTCAATGGCCCCTAAAACCACACGGTGAATCATGGCAGGCCGATGTTTTTGCCCATCTTTATCAATATAAACCAGGTTGAATCTTTCGGGAAGAGTAAAATCGCACTGTATTGTGGCGCACTGCCATTTTCTTCCCAGGGCATCCTTCAATTTTATGTCAATTTTAGGGCCGTAAAAGGCACCATCCCCTTCGTTGATATCATAAGGCAGTCGATTTTCCTCCATTGCCTTAATAAGGGCTGTTGTACCCAGTTCCCAATCTTTGTCTGAACCTATTGATTTTTCAGGACGAGTGCTGATTTCCAGTTCGTAGTCGAAGTTGAATATGGACATAATTTCTTTTACGAAGTCGAGCACTCCCTTGATTTCGTCATTCAGCTGCCCGGGTGTACAGAGTATATGCGCGTCATCCTGGGTAAATTCTCTTGCCCTCATAAGTCCATGCAGGACACCGGAACGTTCATGCCTGTGGACAGTCCCCAACTCGAAATAACGTTTTGGCAGGTCCCTGTAGCTTCTGATTTTAGAGCCGTAAATCAGCATATGCGAGAGGCAGTTCATTGGCTTGATGCCGTATGAATTGTCGTCAATCACAGTAAAGTACATGTTATCACGGTAATTTTCAAAATGTCCGGATTTTTTCCATAATTCAGTTTTTAAAATCGTCGGCCCTTTGACCAGCTCATATCCCCTTTTCAGGTGTTCCTGTATCTCGAATTCTTCAATAATATGCCTCAGCATGGCACCTTTCGGGTGCCAGACAATCATTCCTGCTCCAACCTCTTCATAAGTGTTGAAAAGACCGAGCTGAGGGCCTAATTTGACATGGTTCCTTTTTTGTGCTTCTTCAAGCTTGTTCAGGTGCTGCTTTAAACTCTTCCTGTCGGCAAAGGCTACTCCATAAATGCGGCTGAGCATTGCCCTGTTTTCATCACCCCTCCAGTAAGCACCTGCCACCTTGGTCAGGTGAAAGGCCTTGACCATTTTGGTGGATGGGATATGAGGACCCCGGCATAAATCAGTAAATGTCCCCTGGGAATATAGAGAAACCTTTTCAGCACCCAGGTCATTGATTAATTCGACCTTGTAATCTTCGCCCTGGCTCTGGAAAAAATCAACTGCATCTGAGCTTGACAATTCCTTTCGTGAGAAGGGGAGATCAGCATCGATAATCTCTTTCATTTTCTCTTCAATGATCGGAAGATCTTCTTCTTTTAATGGACGTTCGTAATCAAAATCATAATAAAATCCGTCCTGTATGGAAGGGCCAATGGTTACTTTTATCCCGGGAAACAGCTCTTTAACAGCCATAGCCATTACATGAGACGTGCTGTGCCTCAGTATTTCAAGCCCTTCCTCAGAATTGATATAAACCGGTTCAAGTTCTGATTCGTTGTCAATTGTACCTGAAAGATCACGCAGAATACCATTAACCCTGGCAGCAACAACTCCATCAATATTTTTAACCTTGAAAAGGTGCAATGCATCAATAACTGGTAATGGATCCACAAGGATGCTTCCAGAGGTTTGTCCTTTCAAATGAATTTCAAAAGGTTTTGCCATATTATTTGCCTAAAGAAAATAAGGCATCCGAATTAAACAAAACAATAACTCAGATGCCTCATGATTGTTTGCTTTTTACGATGTTCTTCAATCCTTTTAATATAATTTCAGAGGCGATTTCAAAATGCCCCTTTTTTTCCACTCTTTGCCTCATGTTCCAAATTCAGTCATCAATATATTCAATAAATGCTTGTAAGTTACTCCTGTGAGACCTTTGAAATTTGTTATTTCCCTGTCTGCCGCGGCACAGGCAGGGAGGGGTGTTTTCCCCCTTAGGCCGAAATTACAAATAACGATAGTTTTGAAAAGGTCTCCCTGTTTTATTTAGGAGATATAACTGCCGCTGGTTAAATTCGGAGATAATAAACAGCCTTATCTCATAGAATTTTATATCTTTTTATACACTTTACAAATATAAAAAAAGCAGCAAATTAAAAAGGTATTGCATATAGAATTTTTAGTTGCCAAGCATGCCATATCCCAAATAAAACTTTGTACTTATAAATAATAGCAAAAAGAAAAGCAAGGAAAAAAGTTTTCAGAAATAAAAAAAGGGATTGTGCCAACTATCGCAACCCCTTGATTTTTCTGGTAGGCACGAAGGGATTTGAACCCTTGACCCCTACCGTGTCAGGGTAGTGCTCTCCCCCTGAGCTACGTGCCTGTTTATTTGTGCTCTAATTATCAATAGAAAAACAGTATGTCAAGTCGTATTCTGCTATGAATGAAATGATTTTTTAAGCGCCCATGAATATCCAATTAATCGTCAAGAGGACCTTCGCCCATCATGCGAAACCAGTAACGCATGTAATGAAGACCTGAGCTGATTGTCAAGATTCCTGTGATCCAGAAAAGATAATCTGAGAATATTGAAAGAACATGGAATATGCTTTGAGCAAGGGCAACAAATACTGTGGTGATTTGAAGACATGTTGTCAGTTTGCTCAGGATAGATGGTTTTATGGTGAAATTTGAATTATTAAGGAAGATAATCAATACGCCCAGAAGGATCATGACGTCCCTGGTGATTACAACAACAGACAGCCAGGGCGGGACAAAGTGTTTTACAGGCAGAACAACAAAGGCTCCGATCAAAAGAATTTTGTCTGCAAGAGGGTCAAGATATGCTCCCAGTTCACTCTTTTGATTAAACATTCTGGCAATTAATCCATCAGCGGCATCACTGATGCCGGCCAGTATAAAGACAACCAGCGCAGAAGGGAATCTTTCATCTAGAATAAATATAATAAAGATAGGTGCCAGAATTATTCTGATGGTTGTAATGAGATTGGGTATGGTCATAAATCCCCGACAATAGAAATTTCTTTTTCAAGATTAACGGCATGGTAATAAGTCTGGTTTCTGCCTGCCTCTTCATTTTGCTTCCTGCATTTTTATTGCATTGTTTATGTCAGGATATTCGCAGACACAGCACTACTGCAAAATTTAAAATTATTATTAACACGGCAGTAATATGTATTAATGTTGTCCCAGCCAGGGGCTGATAAACCAGCCAAAAACACAGGCTGGTAAAATTTCGAGCCCCGAATCAAGCACGGGGCAGGCTTATCAGGTCCGGCATGACGATTTGTATTTTTAATCTCTTCGGGTTAAATTCCCCGAAGCTTGCTTCGTCTTGTCATCCCGGACTTGATCCGGGATCCAGTCAAGCATGTTTCTGGATTCCGGCTTTCGCCGGAATGACGGTTGATACCCCGTAGCTTGCTGTGGGGTAGTTCATTTGCCGGAGTAATAAACTGTTGACACAGCACTCGAAATGAAGACAGTCATTGTGCGCTTGCCAGAGCCTCATAGCGTGGCCTGTTCAATTTCAAATAAAATTTTTCCATCCTCAGTTATTTTGAAATATAATGGAAACGGAAGATTTTCGTGATTCAAAACATTTTGTATGAATTTATCCTTATCTCCTTGAAAGTCAACGTTAAAATAGATGGAATCTCCCCTTACATTTGTCTGAATAACGGATTTCAATCCGTTTATATCTTTGATTAAAAAATCTTTAAAGATTTTTGATTGCTTAAAGGAACTTATATTTTCAAGTATAATTGTGAAGGTATGGATCTTTGCTTTATCTGACGTAACTGAACGGATTATTAATGGGCTTATTTCTGAAGCCAGAAGGTTAACTATTTTCTCAATCGTATCCATCTTCTTGCTGCTGTTTTCAATTTCCGGACTTATATTTCCGGACTTCATCCCTTCACATATTTTAACTCCTTTATTTACATCAAAGGCCTTAAGAGTCAGTGAAATGTAGTTGTTATTGACTGACTCGCATTTGCCATAAAGAACGACATCAGCAAAAAAAAGCCTGCCCCAGCGCAATATGCTTTCATCCAAAAGATCATGCGACCTCAAATCTTCAGTGATTTCATTAGCTGGAATGCCTGATGTCCTGTTTGCCGCAATGAAACCTCTTTTCTGAAACTCCTGGTGCAAGGCAAGTTCTATTAGACTCAAATCAGTATGTGATTCAGGATCCTGCCACCAGAAAGATTCCCACCCATGATTTACCTCAGAAACAAGAAAGAGTACCTTGATGTCCGGATAATCATTCAGTACAAGCGCTGCATCTCTAAGCGTATCGTTTATTAGATTCTCATTAATTTTTAAATGGACAAGGACATTATATTCATTATCATTGCTGTATTCCGACAATATATTAAAGCTCTCAATTCCTTCTTTAGAACCTGGGATAATATCCCGTACAAGTCTCTGGAAATTATTAACAACTCCCTTTTTTCCAATCCTGACAAGGAGATACCTTTCAATACCCTTTATTAATGCGTTTGAAATGGCACATGCCTTTGCCTGAGCGAGGTTGCCATCTGCCATAGAACATGTTCCAAAGACAATAACCTCATTCTGTCCCTGTTTTTCTCCTGTTTCGGCACCCGGATAGTCTGCAGCAGAAAAGAAAAGACATAAAAAGAAACATATTATTAATAATACGATTTTATTTTTCATCTTTGCCTCAATATTTCTTAGGTATTGATATTTTTATCCCCAATGCCGGTTCCAGGTTAATGCACCGTCAGATAAGCCCGTTGTTCTTAAACTGCATTGCTATTTTAAAGTTTAGATTGAGATGTTTCAATAAGAAAATTACGAATTGTATCTAATGCAAATTCATAATTTTGAGGATCGATCCAGATAAATTCCGGGTCAGACCTGAACCAGGTAATCTGTCTTTTTGCATATCTTCGTGTATCCATTTGCAGTTTATGGGTTGCTTCCTCGATAGACCACTCACCTTTTAAATATTTTATCATATGCCTGTACCCAATTGACTTCATGGGTTTGAGATCAGGTGAGTACCCTTTTTTTAAAATTTTTTCAGTTTCTTCCGGCAACCCGGCCTCAACCATGGCCACACTGCGATCGTTTATCCGCTGATAAAGGTTTTCCCTGTCCACATTCAAACATAATTTTAGCGTAAGCAGATTTTGATCTTTGAAACCATGATTTTTTTTCAGATCCGAAAGAGGCCTGTTCGTAAGAAAAATAATTTCAAGTGCCCTTATAATTCTTATCCGGTCATTCGGATGAATTGTATCAGCAGATTCGGGATCCAGCTTTCCCAGTCTTTGATGGAGTGCATCTGATCCCAGTTTTTCACATTCCTTCTTTAGCTTTTCTCTTATTTTCAGGTCTGTCCGGGGACAATATAAAAGACCTTTGATTAGGCCTTTTATATAGAGCCCGCTGCCTCCAACGATAAAGCATGTATTTCCTCTTGAGTTTATGTCTGAAATTACAGGGAGGGCCATGGAACGGTATATTGCAGTATTGAATTCTTCATCAGGATCAGCAACATCTATAAGATGGTGAATGATACCCTTTCTTTCTTCAATTCCCGGTTTGGCCGTGCCAATATCCAGACCCCGATAAACCTGCATGGAATCTGCGTTTATGATTTCACCTTTTAAACCAAGGGCCAGGTCAATGCCCAGTTGAGTTTTGCCGCTGGCGGTTGGTCCGGCGATGACGATGGCCTTAGATCGTTTTTGCGAGTTCATCAAAAATACGATATAAAATTTCAGGTTTTATTACTCCGGCAATAATATATGTCAATGTTGTCATTCCGGCGAAAGCCGGAATCCACAATGATTTCCACTGGATGCCCCCGAACAGGAATCCGGGGCAGGCTTATCAAGTCCGGCATGACGATTGATGTTTTTAATCGCCGGAGTAATAATGTCCATAAGCCGCAAGTTAACTTACATGAATTTTCATAATGTTCTCTTAAAGATTTTTTCGATCTCTGCATAGGAGAATTCCTTGAATGTTGGTCTTCCATGAGGGCAGTTTGTTGGTAAATCAGTACTATTTAAGTCACTTATGAGATTTGTCATCTCCTCATGGCTCATAATGTAGCCTGCCCTGATAGCGCCGTGGCATGCAATGACGGTTAAGACCCTGTCAAGTACAGTATCATCCTGCAGTTTCCCCTCGTCCAGTTCTGCTATCAGCTCTGAGATAAAAGAATCCCACTTAACATTTTTAAGAATGGCCGGTACTGATCTCAACAGAAATGTGTTGCCCCCGAAATGGCTGAGCTCTATGCCGAAATCAGAAAGACGCTCTCCTTTTTCAAGAACAATTCTTTTTTCTTTTTCTGTCATTTCGAGCTCAAACGGGATCAGGAGATTCTGGGCTTCGATAACAGCAGATCCAAGGCTTTTTTTCAGGTTTTCATAGACAATTCGTTCATGAGCAGCATGCTGATCAACCATTAGAAGTCCATTTTTTACCTGGCATAGTATGTATGTATTTCCCAATTGTCCTATGATTTTTGAATTATCTGTAAAAACCAGATTCTCATTTTTATGTGTCTCAAATCTGCCGGTAGTATTTTCAGGTGTTGGAAAATACATTAATCCAGGCTCTGAAACCGACTCAAAGCTTTTCTCCATGCTTTCCAGTTTCTCATACCTTTTGGGTGAGTTGCCTGGAAATGTATTAAAGGAGTTCGAAAATGCCTTTTCAATGGTAGATGCAATTGCCTTAAAAACAGCAGGTCCTTCATGAAATCGAACCTCCTGTTTGGCTGGATGGACATTAACATCAACCTTTGACGGGTCAATCTCAATAAAGACAACAGCTTGAGGATACTGTCCTTTCATTAGCCGCTTTCCGTATCCTTCTATTACAGCCCTGGTAACAAGACGGTCTCTAATGTTCCGGCCGTTTACATAGATGAAAAGACGGTCACCTTTTGTTCTGGAAAATTCGGGAGGCGCAAGATAACTGTTAACAGACATGTCCGGAAATTGTTCATTTCCCTGCTTCATTGATTCAACTACTTTCAGTCCCATCAAAGCGGAGAGCCGGGAAAGATGTTCCTTTGAAGCCGGAAGGTTTATTATGTTTTTTGCAGAATCATCCAGTTTGAAGTTAATTCCAGGGAATCCCAGTGCTGTTCGGAAAAAAGAGTCAATAATGTAATTTAATTCAGTCTGTGAAGTGCGTAAGAACTTCTGCCTTGCCGGCACGTTGAAAAACAGTCCCTTTGCTTCAATTATTGTTCCTGCAGGAGATCCGGTTTCTTCAATTTCAATCAATTTTCCGCCGTTAATCTTGAGCCTGTGGCCTGTTAGCTTGTCTTTAGGCCGGGATGTGATCTTCATTCTTGAGACAGAGGCAATACTTGGCAATGCTTCTCCTCTAAACCCAAGAGACTTTATGGAAAAGAGATCCGACGCATTTTCTATTTTGCTTGTTGCATGTCTTTCAACCGACAGGAGGAGGTCATCTCTAGACATGCCTGTGCCATTATCAATGACTTTTATTAGTCTTTTACCTCCGTTTTCTACAGTGATAACAATTCTGTCAGCAGAGGCATCAATGCTGTTGTCGATGAGTTCTCTTAAAACTGAGGCCGGCCTGTCAATGACTTCACCGGCTGCGATCTGTGAAGCAACCTGTTCTGGAAGGATCCTTATGATATTCATACTTCAAAATGTTTTACGAGCAGTCGCAAAAGACCTTGATGGACGGCTGTTATAGAGTATTTTCTTAAATAACCTTTTGGACTTGGTGAGGTGAAGATCCTTGTCTCCCATGGGTTCATAAAGAAGACAGGGCGATGTTGCAGGATTTTTTAATATATCTTTGACAAGGCGACAGGAGAGATCAATCATAAGGCCCAGAAATCTGTGAAATACCTTTTTTCTTGCATAACTTCCGGAGAAAATAAAATCATGCGTAGAAAAAAAATAGTCTGATATCCTTACAGAATTTGAATATAGCAGCTTATTGGCTTTCAATTTATTAGAACTTTTCCTTGCAGTAATATTGATAAGCTCGTCACAGACCTGGTTATCCATGGCAAGAATTTTTTTTGCAAATTTTGTGTAGGCAGGCCCGATTAGATAATCAGCCTTAAATTCCCAGTATAAATGCCCGATTTTTTTTTGTGTGTGCCACGAATCAATTAGATTCGGGATAAATAGATTATGAGCTACGACATCTGCGGCCAGATGGCTGAGAAAACCGTAAGCAAAGGCCGCTTCTTTGTCGTTGTTTGCCTCATTTAAAAATCTGAATCCGCCCTCCCAGCTGTGAGGATGGCCTGCGTTTTTTTTCTTGCTTTTGCCTACAAAAAAATCGGCAGCCAGACAACCATACAGGTATTCTCGTGGAAAGGAAGTAATGATTTTAGCAATGGATGGCAAAAGCACGGTGGCATCACTGAGCGTGCTCAGAACAGTAGCTGTGTGAATGCCGGGCCCCCAGGCGAATGCATTTTCTGAAAAAAGAAGATCAAAAATAACGCATACAGAAAAAGATATTAGATACTTAAAAAAAACCATAAATGGAATTACTCCTCAGAAAGGAAAATAGACTGATATGAATCCATATCACACTTTTATTATTTTAATACAGATTTTTTTTATTTTATTTGGCGGGGGCTTTTTTTATTGCTATTGTAGCTATCTGTAGCAGTTATGAATCGGAATCCGGGCGATATTAATATGATCTTAACACTTTGGGCAGACTATCCTGTTTCATTTGCCTTGAAACTATCACTTTTTACCAAGCTGTCACTAATTATGTAGGCGGAGATGCTGGTAGGCAGCTACCAGATAATCAATCAAATTTGGAAGATAACCGGTATACATCTCTTCTTTGCGGTAGGCATGTTCCTCCATGGGCCCCGCAGATTTGGTAAAAACTCATAGTTTTTGGTATGAAGATGCACTAATAGATCTCCTGTCTCTAAACTTGATATTTTAATGCATTGCATGGCTCATTCACCCCAACGTTTAAACAAATCATGCTTGATACCCACATAGTCAAATATTTTTCCAATGGTTTGATTAATAATGTCATCTATGGTTTTGGGCTTGTGATAGAAAGAAGGCACAGGGGGCAGGATATGGGCGCCCATATCCGCAGCCATGGTCATGAGCTTGAGATGACCTTTGTGAAGAGGTGTTTCTCTCACTACTAGGACTAGTTTTCGCTTTTCTTTCAAGGTCACATCCGCAGCCCTAACAAGTAGGTTCTCCGTATAGGAATTGGCAATTCCTGATAATGTTTTTACAGTGCATGGAACAACTATCATGCTGTCAGTCAGAAATGAACCGCTGGCGATGGCTGCAGCAATATCCCTGTTGTCATAAACATAGTCGGCCATGCCAGCTATTTCATTGGACTTATACCCCGTCTCGATCTCGATATTTTTCTTTCCTGCTTCAGATATGACAAGATGGGTCTCAATATCTATTTCTTTAAGAATAGCGAGCAACCTCACACCGTAGATAACACCACTTGCCCCTGCAATTCCAATGATAATTCTCCGTGTCATATAATGTCTCCTTTCCGCATGTTTCTTTCTGAATATGATTTTGGGATGCCTGGGGTTTGGTCATGGCTGTGCGACTGAAACAGCACCCAAAAATGTGAGCATTTTATTAGGTTTAGAAATCAGCCCTGTTACTCATAATAAGTGAAATTCTGCCAGAATTCATTATCTTTGTCTTTATTTCGCCAGTCAGGGCCAAATTTCTTGTCATAGTAGGCGGCAAATCTGTCAAACCATCGCCACCAAAGGCTTTTTCCTTTTTCTTTGGCCTCCAGAACATCATTTAAATAAGTTGCGATATAGCCAAGATGGTCTTTAGGTATATAAAAGGCTGCTCCCTCTTTAAAAGATTTTACCGTGTTTTCGGGGCTCAATGCATGGGCGGTCAGCATTACGGCTGTAACATCTTTTTTGTTGGCAATTTCCAAAAGACTATAGCCGTCAACCCCCATAATATCTAAAACAGCTATATCAAAATATTGAGTTTCTAACAGCTGTTTTGCTGAATCAAAGCTTCCAGCTTTTACGACATCACACATCGGCAGTAATTCTTCAAGTGTTTCCAATACATCCGGTTCATCATCTACGATTAGAACTCTTTTGTAATTCAATAAATTCCTTTCCATAACAACTCCTCATATTAAAACAATCAAAGATTGCTAACTCCCTAATCGATATAATTTCGACTGAAAGTCAAATTATCTGATTAAATCAACTTTTTCATAATGCTCGATTTAATAAGCCTGTTCTTGACTTTGATTCGGGGTTGTCCCAAAGAATACCGCCTTTACCTAGACATGCTGGCTGGCAAAAAATTCGTTCTGCGGTAATTTCAAAGAAGCTTATTATGTTAACACAACGCCTAAAATTAACTCCAATTTTTAAATTAATTGTACGCAATTCCTTCTTGTGAACAAATTTTAGATTCCTTATTGCTTTACTGTTTGATTATCAACCAGTGGATTTTGTGCCTGATCAGGTTATCCTGTGCGGTTCCCCGAGATGACCTTAAATATGTTTAGATATAGAGAATAGCGGCAAAATTATCAGGTCTTTTTCCAGGTCTAAAATCCTGCCAAGGAATCTGAATATATCTGAAATATAAAGAAACTCCTACAATGGTAATTGGGCAACCTTGATAGCGTTCTCTACATATATCATCTGCCTTTCTTTATCCGTTATAGGCATTAGCTCTATTGATTCTATCGTTTGACGGGTATACCTTTCCCCCATCTGGCTGTCATAGGGGACGTCTGTAGCAAAGAGCATATGGTCGGCACCGCAGAAGGGGAAGGCACACATCAAACCATGGGAGTTTCCATAAATAGCAGTGTCGTAATAGAATTTCTTGAAGTACTCTATGGGAGGCATCGTCAAGTTAAGCTTATATTTGGCCCTTCGGAGCATCTCAGCATGGTCGTAAGCCCCTTTAATTCTTTCCACCAGATAAGGAACCATGCCACCACAGTGATGAGTTATGATTTTAAGAGCGGGGTATTTTTCGAGTATTCCGCTCATGACAATCCGCGTCATAGCCGCTGTTGTCTCATAAGGCCATCCAAAGATATGAAAAATCATGTACTTAGATTTCTTTTCTGTTTTGTAGTCCGCGTGTTCAACAGGCTTTTGGGGATGGATCCAAATTGGGAGATTATATTGTTCCATTTTTTCATATAGTGGCAAAAACTCAAGTGAATCTATAGATTTATCATTGACAGGAGCGAATATTTGAACACCTCTCAGTTTCAAGTCTCTTATAGCCCTGTCGAGTTCGATCATGGCTGCATCCATGTCATTCATAGGCAGTGTCGCAACTGCCGCAGCAAATCTGTCCGGGTATTTCATGACAAGTTCAGCCATCTCGTCGTTCGCCCTTTTCGCCAAATCTATAGAAACAGCAGGGTCTTGAATAACCTCTACCGGTGGAGAGCTGAGAGTTAAGACCTGCATCATACCTTCGAATTTGTCCATGATCCTGAAACGGTAGTCTAAATCAAAAAGCGTTGGCAGACTTTCAACCACGTCCTGGATATAGAAACCATTCGGAGCTGCTTTATAAAGTGCTTCCCGATATTTCAACGGAATAATATGTGCATTCATATCAATTTTCATTTTTAAATCTCCATTTGAATTAAATTAATTAGATTGAGTTTCAACATAGTTCTCGTACAAGACCTTCTTCGCAATCTTACCAGTAGGTGTCGTTGGCATCTCGCGCAGGAACAGTATTTTTCTTGGGACCTTATAACCTCCAAGGTGCTCCTTGCAATATGCCAATACGGCTTCCTCGCTCAACTCGCCATTTTTTGGAACAATAAACGCCCCTACAATCTCCCCTCTCTCCTCGTCAGGCAAGCCGACCACAGCGACCTCGAATACCTTATCCAGTTTACTTATGATTGTCTCGACTTCCTTTGGAAATACGCTGTAGCCGCTGGTATTAATCATTTCTTTCTTTCTTCCTACTATGTAAACGTAGCCATCCTCATCCATTCTCGCGATATCCCCTGTATGATACCAATCTCCACGAAAACCTTCTTCATTTGCTTTTCGGAGGTTTAGATATCCTGACATCACACAGGAACGGTGAACCACCAGTTCACCCGGCTCTCCGATCGGAACCTGATTTCCACTTTCATCTTGAATTGAAATGCTTATTCCAGGGATTGCTTTACCAATCGATCCGTGTTTTTTAGCACCTTCAGGGGGAGTTATTGCTATAACTCCAGTCTCAGAGGAACCAAAGCTACGGAGAATATCGATATCAAAAATTTCAAAAAATCTTTTTGCAACTTGAGGATTTAATGCTGCAGCACCTGCAATTACAGCACGCAGGCTATGTAAATCGAAGGAGGCAGCGTTGGGAACCTCGATCATTCTGGCATACATGGTGCTGACTCCTGCCATCATGGTTATTTTGTTCTTTGCAATCATTGATAATACTGCTTCGGCATCGAAGTGCCTTACGATAAAAGCTGTTCCGCCGCTCAATATGGACGGCATGACAACCACACCCTGGACAAACAAGTGAGACATCGGCAAGACAACAAGGTGTTTATCCACCTCAGTCATGGAAAGTACCTGCACAATTGATGCACTATGATCAAATACTAGCTTATGGCTGAGCATTGCGCCCTTCCTGTTCCCCGTTGAACCTGAAGTATAGAATATAGCAGCAATATCTTGCGGTTTTGGCTGTAGAGGTTCAAATTCCTCTTTACCAGCATCTATTAAATCTCTAAGAAGGTGTGTCTGCACATTTTTAAAACACTCCTTTGTATCATCTTCTAAAACAACATATTTAAGGCTATTAAATTTCTCCTTTGGCGGTAATTGTTTTATGAAATCCGAAGTGGTAATAATGATAGGGGCCCGGGTATCCCGTAATAAGTGGTCAATTTCAAAATCTTTCAGCATTGTATTGGTTGGAACGACGGTAAGCCCTGCCTTAAATGCTCCATACATGCCGATGACGCTGTCAATGCTATTGGGCACGGCTAAAATAAGCCTTTGGCCTTTCTTGAGATTCAATTCGTTTCTAAATGAATAGGCCAGCCTTGTGGTTTCCAAATCAAAATCCCGGTAAGTTATAGACCTGCTCTCGTCGATAAATGCCACTTTTTGCGGGACCCTATCTGCCGTCGCCTGTAACCCGTGAAGAACATTCATAAAACCCTCCTTTTTCCTTTTCTGCTCTTCTGTAAAAATATATCTCTCTTTCCTAGTCAATAATCACAAGCTGTTTTCGATGAATTTCTGCATTAATAATGCTTTTAGAGGCCTGTAAATCAAATGATTATGAAAGATATAAAGCACCGGCCGCTTTGACGGAAGATGGTATTTATAAAGTCTTTAATATGCCGTCTAAATCTCCCAAATATTCACTTTTCAAGGTGCTTTGAATCAATTAATTAACTTTTTATTAATCCCACCTACATATGTTAAACTTTTAAATTCATGCGTAGGTTCTTTAACCCTGTTCCCAAAATAGGGTCCATTGGGAAAGGAAAATTCTGTTTTTATTTTTCGCTGGAACCGCATAAACTTTGCCTGCCTATCTTTTGCTTTTTGATAATTTGGGTAAATAGCAGTAGTGTTACTGCTATAAGTCCAACGAGGTGTGTCTGCCATAACGGGATAAGTAGCAAGATTGCTACACATATAAAGATCAACCTTTCGAATATTTTTAACTTACTCAAACAATATCCTTCAATTCCAATGGCAAAGGTTATTATTGCTATCACCCCCAAGAATATACTTGAAATCGACTTCCCAAAGGACCCTATAAGTGCAAAACTTGGTTCATAAAGAAATATAAAAGGGACAATATATCCCGCAATTGCAAGTTTCATCGCTTTAAAAGCCAATTTAAGTTGAGATGGTGCCTCGGATATGGATGCAGCGGCATATACCGCCAAGCATACAGGCGGGGTAATCATGGATAGGGCTCCATAATAAAAGATAAACAAATGGGCCAAGATAGGTTCTATTCCTAAGTTTATAAGAGCTGGAGCAGCTAGAACTGCAAGGAGGATATAAGCTGCCGTAGTTGGCATACCCATCCCCAGAATTGTGCTGGTAATGGCGGTCAGGATTGCCAAAATTAATAGGCTCCCTCCTGCGATATTGGTCAAAACACGCGATAATGAAAGGCCTATTCCTGTATAACCGACTAAACCAACTATAAATCCAGCTGCCGCACAGACAGTAATTAATTCAAAGATTGCTCTGCTGGTTTGCATAAGTATTTCTACAAGTTTACCCAAGCTCCATAGCGATCTAAATTTTTTCGGCACCATAGTAACTAATACCACTGTTGCCGTACCGTAAAGAGCAGCTAATCCAGGTTCCAAAAAAAGAACGAAAAGAACAAAAATCAGAACAGCAAGAGGAATTAAAAAAATCCATCCTGTTTTGAGGGTCTCCTTGAAGGAGGGAATTTCGTGACGTGGCGTCCTCACCATGCCAAGAAGTTTCGCCTGAAGGTGTATTTGAACGAAAAGCCCCAAATAGTAAAGCAGAGCAGGTAGTAATGCCACTACAACAATATTTATGTAGGATATTCCCAAGAACTCGGCCATGATAAAAGCAGCTGCACCCATTACTGGAGGTACAATTTGCCCTCCTGTAGAGGCAGTTGCTTCAATAGCTCCGGCATAAGACGATGAAAAACCTGTCTTTTTCATAAGAGGAATGGTGATCATGCCAGTCCCGGCTACGTTGGCTACAGCACTACCCGAAAGGGAGCCGAACAAACTGCTTGCTAAGACTGATACCTTAGCTGGTCCACCGCAATATCTGCCCATCAGGGATTGAGCCAGTTTAAAAAGAAAGTCGCCTCCGCCAATTTTCATTATAGTACTTCCGAAAAGGATGAAGCCAAAAACCGTAAGAGCAGCCACCCTAAGAGGTATTCCAAACATGAAGTCTGAGCCGAGATAGAGTTGAGTAAAAAGACGAGACCAAGTAATATATCTAGTTCGAAGAATTCCAGGAATGATATTTCCGAATTTCGCATAAAGGACAAACACTAAAACGATTATAACTATTGGCCAACCCGCTACGCGGCGCACGCTCTCAAGAACTAGAAAGAATGCCAATATACCCATAATGAAATTGAACTTCGACGGAGCCCCCAATTGCAACAAAATCTTGGGGTACCAGATCGTTACATAAAGACCAACAACAAAAACCATGCCAACAAGTAGGATATCGTACCACTTGCGTTTACCACTCTTTTTGTCATTGGAAAAAGGGATTGTGAGAAAAATGAGCGCAGTAACCAATGTCCAAAGCAAAGATAGGTATTGCTGGTTAAATAAAGAAATATTGAATAAATAAAGGGGGATGTCTATGATAAAAAAAATGGCAATTATTGGAATAGATATGCCTAAAAATTTTTGAACAAACTGCAATATTATTTGTTTATTCATGTTGTTCTCCAGTTGTAAATACTTGATTTGAACGTGGGATGGCAGACGAATCATGAGGCCATGCCACGTTCAAATTACTTCTCTTTATTTAAGAGTGATTGTTGAATGTTGTCCATTTCATTACCCCATACTCCCTTTTCTTTATAAAAGCGGATTGCACCGGGATGATACGGAACGGTCGCATATTTTGTAACGAATTGATCTGTTTTCCATTCCTTTAATCCGGCATGAATTGGCCAGAGTTCTTTGTTATTTTCCCATAGGGTTTTTACTATTTCATAAACGACGTCTTCAGGGATTAATTTACTTCCCACCAAATATGTCTCATACTTCATTAAATACGTAGGTTCTCTTATTCCTGATCTGTCCGGGGCAGGAACAATTTTAATGGGTACAGCCGGAAAAATATCTGCATACCTCTTAGCGGCTGTCGGGGAAGGGTCAAAGGAAAGAAAGAGTGCACCTTTAACAGCATCCAATTCCGTAATGACACCCATCCCTATGACACTTGCGCCATTAGCGTCTGCACGACCTTCAGTAACAGCCTTTATTCCTTGACTAGCACCCGGCATAGACATCATTTTAACGTCATTCGGTGTTAAGCCAAAGTTTGCCAAGGCTGCATGTGCTTGAGCCGTTTGTGCCGCACTGCCAGGATAGATGCCGACATATCTTTTACCCCTCAAATCGTTTCCAGTCTTAATCCCTGATCCTATTGATACGATTATGCCATTTATGTTTGGTGTCCCATTGGTAATTAGGCGAATTGGAGATCCTTTTTCCAGCCATCCAAACATGCAATCATAGTTGTTCGCCATTCCCATATCGGCTTCTTGGGTGGTTATCATAGGTAACCATTCTCCAGGACCGCTTGTAGGCATAACTTTAAATTCGGTCGAAAGATGAGCGCTGAGAACTGAAGCGAGTCCAGAACCTAATGCGTAGTATTTGCTTCCTATTCCATGTGTACTAATGCTTAACACTGGCGGGAGGGATGAGGTTTTAGCTTCAGCACTTTGGAAGGTTGAAACTGTCAATAAAAAAACAAAGCAAAGAATTTTCATAAGTTTCGGAATATTCCATCTTTCCATTTTTTTCTCCTATACTTTAGATTGGATGTTAAATAAGCACAAATAACCTGTTGTTGACTTTATGTTTTTCACATCATTACTTCTTGGATCTGTTTGAGGTTTACATGTGAAATAAGCGGCATTTTTTTGAATGTCGCAATTAGAAATCAAATAAATGGCCATATTTTTTCATGCTTTCCCTTCTATACTCCGAATCCGGACGAACAACCATGGGAAATTGATCTTTCCATTCAAATGGTTTCGTTGCATCAATAATGGCACGAGAGTTGAAGAATAACCCTGCAGTCTTATCCTCCGGTGACATTCGCGGATCTAGAGGGGTTGAAGTTGCTCTTTCCACTATATCGATGGAAGTTGCTGGATCTGAACGTGTTAAAAGTGCCCACATAACGTCATTAATATCCGTAACATCAATATCGTCATCTACTACTACCACATAACGACCAGCATAGTTTGCAATTGGCGTAGCATATGCAGCGTGGCCAACCTGACGTGAATGACCACAATACTGTTGGTTGATGGCCACAGCAACAAGGAGCCTACAGCCTCCCAAGCCATAACACCAGGCATTGCTAATCCCTGGAATACCGAGCTGTGTCAAGTAATTGTATAGTTGAGCTGATTTTATGTATTGTCTTCCCTTATCGGCATCATAAGGGGGTTTTTGAGGCGGCATAGCCAAGAGGATAGGATCGTTTCTAAAGTAGACAGCCTGAACCTCTATAAATGGCTCTTCTCTACGATCTGAAGCATAATAGCCTGTCCACTCACCAAAAGGACCCTCCATCTTGGTTTTGCCTGGGTATGAGAATCCCTCAATTACTATTTCAGCATGGGCTGGAATAGGCAGACCAGTAACAGGGCCTTTAACAACTTTGATAGGTTTTTCCCTCCATCCCCCTGCCCAATCATATTCGCAGACGCCCCATGGCAGTTCAGTCATTCCAGCAGAAAACAACAGAGGATCACAACCAAATGTGACAGCCACAGGACACGGTTCGCCCCGGTTAAAGTACTTATCCCTATGTGCCCATCCGTGATGACCTCTCGACACATAAAATCCTACTGTCTGCTTGTCATGGAGTTGATTCCTGTAGGGCGCAAGATTTACCCATCCTTCATCACGATCTCTTGTAATAACCAAGCATCCGGTCCCTATATATGGGCCAGCATCTCCTAGATGCCACTTAGGAACAGGAAAACGATGCAGATCCACATCATTTCCCTCTAAGCAATTTTCAAGGATAGGCCCGGTATCGACAACTTCTGGGGGAAGGAGCGGCACGTCGGTTACTCGTTTTTTGAAACCTTCGAGCAGTTCTATTCGATCCAAGTCTGTTTGAAAACCAAAAGATAAACACATGCGACGGGTACTTCCATAAGGGTTTATAAGAATGCGATGCCCTGGTTTGTAACCCGGAAACTCATCTAATATAATGGCAGGGGCACTCTCAAAATTGGTTGAGAGTTCAGAGATTCTGCCCACATCTTCCAATTCAATAGCTTTCGTCGTTTTAATTTCTCCCATACTCTGGGCCTTCTGTATCCACTCTCTTAAATCCTCGTATTCCGTTCCCATATTTTTCTCCTTCAAAAAATTTTTTTAAATGTTTTCTTGGTTACTACAGCAACTGCAGAGCACTACCATTCTGAAAGGATTTTTGCCTTCAGCTATACTTCTTGTATGCTCTATATTCCTCCTTTTCCAAAAAAAGATGTATAAATCGTTCAAAATCATTTAACGAAGTAAGTTTGATTAAATATTAAAGCAATTGTTATGCCAAGTAATTTTGTCTCGGCAGCTTCTTATACGATTCATTTGAATTCATTGTCATATTTCCGTCTAAAACTCGAAAAGGCAACCGATTCTTTTTTATTTACAAGCTATATCCTTTACGTTAATATCTCAATTTATGTCCAATAATTAAACATGTCCAAATATTACTATGGAGGTAGGTTATTGTGAGAAGAAAAGAAGATGCTGTGAAAATCCTGAATGAAATGTTGGGTGGTTATGGTTTCTCACCTGCAGTTTTACGGGCGTTAAGATTTTTTTTCCGCAATGCTTATGAGAGCTTGATAATCGTAGATAAAAGGGGACAACTTGAGTTCATGGATAGGGGGTCAGAGAAGTTGTTTGGATTTTCTGAAGGAGGTGCAAAGGGCGTAAATATAGAAGAGCTTTTACCTGACACAATACTCCCAAGGGTTTTGGAAACTGGATATCCATCGATAGGAACTGTGATAAATGTAAAAGGCGTACGCAAAATCAGCTCATCTTATCCGCTATTAAAGGATGGAGAAGTTGTGGGAGCCATAGGTCATGTACTTTTCCATTCCCTCGAAGAAATAGAGAGGATAACCGATAAAATGAATCAATTAAAAAGAGAAGTTAAAACTCTCCAGCAGAACCAAAGGCTAAAACATCAAGCAATTCATACCTTTGAAAGCATCCTCGGACAAAGTCAGGTTATACAGGAATGTGTAAAAATGGCTAAGAGAATAGCTGTGGTAAAAGCAGATGTTCTCATCACAGGAGAAAGCGGAACAGGAAAAGAACTCTTCGCGCATTCTATTCACAACTTCAGCAATTCGGAAAGGCCTTTTGTGCGTGTGAACTGCCCTGCGATACCTTTTGAACTCGCCGAGTCGGAGCTCTTTGGTTATGAGAAAGGCGCCTTTTCCGGGGCAAACTCCTCAGGAAAGCAGGGTAAGTTTGAGCTGGCGGACAAGGGGACCATCTTTTTTGATGAAATAAATTCCTTGCCGCTCTCCATTCAGGGAAAACTGCTACGTGTCCTGCAGGAAAGAGAGGTGGAGAGGTTAGGCGGGTCAAAAATCAAGATGATAGATTTCCGAATAATAGCAACATCCAATACTGATCTAAAACGGGCAGTGGTAGATGGCAAATTCCGCGAAGACCTCTACTACCGTATCACCAGGACATCTATTCATATACCTCCTCTAAGAGAACGAAAAGAGGACCTGCCCGTTTTCATTAATCATTTTCTAAAGATTATCAACAAACAGTTTGGCACCAGGTTCAGAAGCTTGTCAGATGAGGCTCTTGATTGTTTTATGCGTTATGACTGGCCTGGAAATATTCGTGATCTCATAAATGTGCTCGAGCAGGCAAGCTTACAGCAATGGGAAGGAGAAGAGATATCAATGAGTTGCTTGCCCAATGAACTCTCTATTAGCTCCTCCTCTCACAGGGAGCCTCCTTTATCTACAATGGCCAAGAAAACGATTAAAAAGACGGAAAAGATGCTGATCCTGCAGGCCTTAGAAACCACAAACGGAAACAAGCGGAAGGCTGCTCAATTTCTATGTATGCCACGCTCTACTTTTTACAATAAATTAAAGGAGTACGGGATAGGCGTTTAGACTTTTTATGCCGGGTATTGCCCTAGATCGCTGGGAAAGACGAGTTTTTATCTATGATACTCGAGATATATCAATTCGTAGCTGCAGTGGATATGCCCTGTTTATAATGGCAACGTATCCTCATAGCGGGGTTCTTTTCGAGGCCATCAAATATATATTTTTGGAAAAAAAGTTGCAATGGTGAGATGTGTATTTTTTAAATAACACATGGGATTAAAGGATTTCTCAGGGAAATGAAAATCAATATATTGTATTTTGTAGTTGACATACCTCAATATAGTGTTATATCTT
>DAINAR010000026.1:0-34009 GCA_036733345.1 Deltaproteobacteria bacterium
AATCATCATCCGCTTTCCCGTGGAATCGGTATCCGGATTGGCGTGGATTATACATATAAGAAGGGATCTATAGAAAGGGATCAACTCTGCCCTTGACTCTTTCCCCTTTATGACATGAGACAATCTGTCAGGAATGAAGGTTTTACTCTCATTCTTTTCCTGATTATCATTGAACCTGGTTTTATAGGAGAATTTACAATGATCCGTATACCAACCCATAGAGCGCCTACCCACCCCGGGGAGATGATTCTTGAAGAATTTTTAAAGCCAATGGGCCTTACCCAACGCGAACTTGCTGACGCAATTCACGTGCCATATCAGAGGATAAACGAGGTCATCAACGGTCGGCGAGGAATAACTCCAAGCACTGCCCTGAGGCTTTCCAAATTTTTCGGTGTTTCAGCCGATTTCTGGATGAACCTGCAACTTAGATGGGACCTATATTTTGCACAGGAATCTGAAACAGAAGATCTAAAAAATATCAAACCAATATCGCATCACAAAATTACATTTAATGAATCCAGCGCCCAACCTGGTGCCGGGCAGAGATCAATACCCCTTTTGAGTTAATAACGATACGTAAGTTTTCCTTTGTGAATTCAAATCATAAGTGCAACGCAAATAGGTGATAACGTATTGAGTTAACTATAGTAAACTTAGTGATCCTTCAACAAAAAAGTTAAAGGAGCACTTATTAGAAAATACATTCGGTTAACTTAAGATAAAAGATACCCAATTCTGTTCATAAATTATATCTTTCTTTCATCAAATTTACTGGCCAGCCCTATATTGACAAAAGGCAGACAATAGCTTAATATATTGACATGAAATATTTAAATTGGAGTTTAGAGAAAAACGCAATATTGAAGGCCAAGCGCGGGATTTCTTTCGAGCAAATTGCTCTTTTAATAGAGTCAGGTCATATACTTGGTATTGAAGAAAACCCAAAGCGACCTAATCAAAAAATCTATATTCTGGAAATTGAGGATTATGCCGTTGTAGTACCTTATGTGGAAGAAGGTAATGAAATTTTTCTTAAAACAGCATTTCCAAGTCGGAAATATACAAAGCGTTATGGCCTGAAGGGGGAAGTATGAAAAGAACAAACATAAAAACATTTGAGCCGATTGATAAAGAAGAAAAAGAATTGATGGAGTCAATTGAACGGGATGAGTGGAAGCCGGTTAAAGACATAAAAGAGGAAAAAGAAAAGGCCATAGCAGCAGCTCGAAAGACTCTGAAAAAAGACAAACGAATCAATCTCCGTATAAGTGAAAAAGACTATCATCACATTCAGATAAAAGCCATTGAAGAAGGGATTCCTTATCAGACATTTATTTCAAGTATAATACATAAATATTTGAATGGATCACTGGGGCCTAAACCATAAAATGAACTACCCGCCGCAAGCTACGGGGTAGTTCAATATCCGGGCGCATGGTACCACGTAATGAACCGGGGCAGGCGCGGGGAAAAGATCTTCGAGGGAAAGGATGATTATTTGTCCTTTGTGGAAATTCTGGAAGAGCTTGCCGAAGTGTTCAATGTAAATATTGCAGCCTATTGCCTGATGACCAATCATTATCACCTCCTTGTCAAAACACCGGATGCCAACCTGTCCAGATCCATGAGACACCTGAACAGCCTGTATACCCAGCGATATAACAGAAGGCACGGTTATGACGGCCCGCTTTTCAGGGGGCGTTACAAATCTATTCTGGTCGAGTCTGACAGTTATGCGCTTGAGCTGGTCAGATATATCCACAGGAATCCTTTTGAAGCAGGGATTGTTGACAGCCTGGAAAAATACCCGTGGAGCAGCCATAAACCATACATGTCTGATGCGAAAAAGTGGAAGTGGCTGTACAAGAGTTATATCCTGAAGCTGTTTTCAGACAGCGGAAAGGAGAGTCTCAGGCTTTACAAACGGTTTGTCCTCAAGGAAACACCTGAGGAGATCAACCGGATATTCGGAAGAAATAAATTGCCTTCAGTCCTTGGAAGCAAGGGATTCATTGACGGAATAAAGGGAAGATTTTTCAGTCCGGAAGATTTTGAGGAAATCCCTGAAGCCAGAAGACTTGCACCTGATACAGATAAAATCAAACTGATTGTATGCAAGGCTTATAATATCAATGATGACGAGCTGTATGCAAGCAGGAGAGGGTATTTTAATGAACCCAGGAATATTGCCGTCTACCTGACAAGGCATTTAAGGAATGATACTTTGAAGGAAGTGGGTTTACAATTCAATATCAGGAAAAGCAGCTCCGTCAGCAGCATAGTTGAAAGAATGAAATCAGGGCTGAAGGCTGACAGGGGTTTAAGAATGAGGATAGAAGAATTGGTTGAAAGCATCATAAAGAGTCAAGAGCCGACCCCATTACCACAAAACGAGTAAATCATATTTTGAGCAGGATAATCTTTTGCCTGTAACAATCCCTCTCCCTTTTTAAAAATCCAATTTTTCAGTTTAGAGGCAAAAACATATGAAAATAACAAAATCAGCAATCTTTAAGTCTATTATAATATTTATATTCTGCTTAATCGCTTTTTTAAATGATAGTTATTCTGATGATAGTCAATATCCCATAAAAGTAGAGGTTATTGATAAACAGCAGGCAAGATATGATACGCCGGAAAATGCATTTATAGCTCTACATTCTGCTTTGAAAAAAGCAGATCTTGAATGGTCTGATCAAACCTTGACTAAAAAATCCGCAGAAGAACAGAGAATACTCTTTAAAGAAGCAGGTATTGATCCCAGGAAGATTTTTGAAATAGAAAAAAATGTAAAAGATGTTTTCATAATCAAAAAGGTTGCCTATAAGGACGTTGTGTTGCTAAAAATAAAGCATATCGTTAAAGATGGATCCACTAGGGATATACCCGCAACCTTTATTATTGAAGATGGGAAATGGAAAAGTACCAACAAATATGGTTCAGATGAAGCATTACACGAATATCTTGACTATACCCCTCCCCCGACCCTGACAGCGAACGTAAAAATACAGCCGAAAATATGGAGCATTGACCTGTACAACTGGATAAAGGAGAATCTGGAGACAAGCAGATTAGCACAATTTCTTGCGGAAAAACTGACGATCCTGTGCATTATTAAGGACATAAAAGACAAAGACGGGAATTTCTACAATGTTAATGACACAATCCTCGAGTCAATCTGCCTAAACGGAATTGTTCCTCCTCAGACGTGGAAAGTTATGGGGATGGAAAAGACAGCAATAGTCCAGGACTCTGAATTGAACGAAAAACTTAAATTGAAAAGGGGATTTGACGAATGGAATAGAAATGAAAGCTTTATCAAAAACACTAGAATGCCTTTCATCCTGGTAAGGTTCAACATGTTCAAATCCATGGGCACGCTCCCTGATATGAAGCCTAATAAAAAATATGATATAGAAATAACCGGAAAACTGAATGATGAAAATGAAAAGGTATTTAAAGGGACGGCAAAAATCAAGCTGATGGGAATAAAAAACCTATACAAAAAGGAACTTGAAAAAGTCATTCTACCCAAAGCAGAGCAAGACCTTCCAAACTGGTGGAACCAGGAGCCTGGACTTGATGACAGGTGGAAAAGCCTAAGGCATGATAAACCAGATAAATATAATGATAGCTAAAGAAATTCCAGGGGACACAGGTACCCCTAATAATTTGGTAACGTTCAAAAGTGTTTACATGGTCTAGATATTGAATTAATCACGATCTCTTTCTAAGGTTAGAGTTTCACAACAAAAACCAGGAGAAAGAGACCGTGATGGAACAAGAAATACATATAACACTCCGATTCAATCTTGCAACTGGTAAAGTGAATCTGAACGAAATTGTTTATAAATTAAAAGAACTCAGAGATCCTTTAATGTTAAAGATTTTAGAGAGAGTTCTTATGAGCTACGATGATCTCATATCAGAACGGTTAAGCCGTACAGATATATATCCCAGCAAAGCCAGGAAGGGCCTGGGACGACACGTCAGGAAAGGCGATCCTGAAGAGCGATTTTGTCGTGGTCGTAAGATTAAAAAACATGGTTACCGTAGTAGGACACGACAATTTTCCACAGTGTTTGGAAAATTAGATTTACGGTTAAGGATGGCGCAATGTCGCTCTTGCAGGGCATTTTATTCTCCTCTTTTGAGCGCTTTACAAATAGGCCGGTACGCCCGCAGGGAATCTAATTTTGAATATAGCGTGATTGAAGCTGTAATTGATACCAATTACCGGCGGCTCATTGATGGAATATCTATCGACATATCATTAAGCGGCATTCATAATATTGTCGAAGGCAGTGATATTGGCCAAAATTTTCAGGAGCCCGTCTCTCCGACAGATTTATCAGGGATCATGGCTGATGGCACAGGCCTTAAACAATACAAGGGCCGCAAAGGCGAACTCAGTAAAGGGGTCTCCTATTAGCTCTTTTATTCTTAAAATATCTATAGAGATGTGTGGATTGGGTCGAACCAGGACAATCAGTTGATATATTGACATTACAGTCAGAAATTCCCGTGTTTATTTGGGCTTAAATCCGCAATTTTGATATCAAAAAGTTCCGCTTAATAAAGCCGCAAGGTGCCGGGGCTAAATCATTTATTGAGGTGAGGTTAGAGTGTTTTCATCTGATCCGCGGCGATTATACCACATTTGAACATATCTAATTCAGTCGTTGCAGAACAGATGTCTTTAGATGATTTTTTTAACCATTATCAAATTTGATGGAGGACGTTACGGCACAGAAAAAAATATTAATGTTTGTTGGCGACTTCGTCGAAGATAGTTTACTTGTCACTTCTTAAGGGGAACTGAAAGGCCCCTCCCTGTCACGATTAGCTCTAACCTGAATGTACACCCATAGAAGGAGTTCGAGAAAAAAGGAAAACGAGGCATATGAACGGAACAAAGCGTGAACAGATACATCCAGGATCGCAGGTATTTATTGTGTTAAAGAAAGATCAGCGATCCGGCAAACTCACTAAAGGCATTGTGAAAGATATTTTGACGAAATCCCCTGTTCACCATCATGGGATTAAAGTCCGCCTGGAAAGCGGTGAAATTGGACGTGTCAAAGAAATTATTCAAGAATAGCAGCATATCGAATACACAATGAATTCAGAAGAACAGCATGTCACCCAAAGTTGAAACGACTACACCACCCGACACCCCCAATCCTATTGGACCCTACAACCATATAGCGAAAGTCGGTCAATTTATCATCAGAGGCGGAACTGCCGGGATCAATCCAAATTCGGCGCAACTTGCTCGGCCCGGTGTATATTCACAAATGAGACAAATCCTCGAATCCTTCAGGATAATGCTGGAGTCCGAGCTGTAAGGGGGAGATTTTCCCCGCAACTCTGTTTAATGATTACTTGCAGTCCAGTTATAATGGAGATACAATTCATAAGTATATTTAACCAGCTAACCGAAACAAAGGAGAAGGTCATGTCTAAATCAAGAGATACCCAGAAAACAGTTAAGAAAAAGCCGGAAAAGACTTTGAAAGAAAAGCGCCTTGAAAAAAAAGCCAAAAAGACCAAAAAGGATTAGGACGCGTACTTCACAATATCAATTGACATCCGGAGGGACATGCGGGCAGCACTCTTTAAAAACTCAACTGAAAAAACATTGATAGAAATTTAGAGGTCAAGGCTGCTCTTGACTCTTGTAAATTTAGAGTAAGGATCAAGAGTATAATGCGCCTTTTACTACCTGTCACAGGCAAGTATACGTGGTCCTTCGTAAAAAGACACCTCCATCTTCTGATATGATACTCTTGTCACGATCCCCATCCCGAAGGTCTTGTGGTTAATTACCTCTTCCTTCTTATACGATCCCGACATATTGTAGGGCACAGGCTCTCTTCCCTTGAACTTTTCAGCCAGCCTTTCAAACTCTTTTGCGAAATCCTCTTTTTTAATGATTCTGCTCTTTTTATTTACAGCGGTCTTCGCAGGAGCCGCTATTTTGTCGGGGCGGTACTTATGCTCACTCCCGCAGGTCTTGCACTTTACCCTGTCGACGATTCCTTCCTGAGTGTGGACAACAACCACATGCATCGTCTCAATCTTGCATCTGTTGCACCTTGTAACCAGGTCTCGGGCAACTGGTGTCCGATCTTTATCTTTTATCATAATTTTCCTTCCACCAAATATAAGGTGTTTGTGTCTAAAAAAGTTTATATATAATATCTTTCCTACAGGCCCTGTCCATTGAAAAGAGATAAAAAAGTATTTAATCAGGGAATAAGGGTTCTCCTTGACGTAAAATGAATGTTTATCCTATACTTCGAAAAATAGATTCAACTTTTTATCCTGCCTTCACAAAAGCAGCAAAATATGGATGACACTGCAAAAAGGCATCAAGCAAACCGCTGCGGAGAATGATACGTAATATCGCTGATGAAATTTTCAGGAATCAGTCATTATTGCTTAATCGAAACTTTGATTCCTGATTATCATTGTGTTTTAATAATAAGGAGAAAAACATGTGGGAATACTCGGATAAACTTAAAAACCATTTTCTCAACCCCAGAAACGCAGGAGAAATTGAAGACGCTAATGCAGTTGGTGAAGTGGGTTCAATGGCCTGCGGGGATGCCCTGAAGCTCATGATGAAAGTGGATGAAAACGGTAAAATTCAGGATGCGAAATTTCAGACATTCGGTTGTGCCAGCGCTATAGCCTCCGCCTCCGCACTTACGGAGATGCTGAAGGGAAAAACCATAGAAGAGGCTGAGAAAATAACCAATCAGGATATTGCAGACTTTCTTGGGGGACTTCCCAAAGAAAAAATGCATTGCTCTGTTCTCGGCCAGCAGGTTCTGGAACAGGCTATTTCAAGATATAAGGGGGAGGCCCCAAAGGAGCAGGAAGGAAAAATTGTCTGCGAATGCTTTGGTGTGACAGACCTTGAAATTGAGAAAGCAATTAAAGAAAACAAACTGACCACGATTGAAGAGGTAACCAACTATACCAAGGCAGGGGGTGGCTGCGAGAGCTGCCATGAAGTTATCAGTAAGATCATTGCCAGTGTCTGGGCTGAAGTATTTCCTGTCATTAAACCAAGGCTTTCAAACATACAGAAGATCAGAATGATTGAGGAGACAATAGACCGGGAAATCCGGCCTTCCCTTCAGCATGACGGAGGCGATATTGAACTTATCGATGTGATCGGGAATCGTGTTTTAGTCGCAAAACGTGGAACATGTGCTGTATGCAAGGCCTCCCAGCAAACGCTTAAGAACTTTGTTGAGTTAAAGCTCCGCGAACTTGTCTCGCCCGATCTCGTGGTTGAAGAGGTGCCGGAATGAAAACGATCTATCTTGACAACAATGCCACCACTCAGGTCGCACCCGAAGTACTTGAAGAGATGCTCCCTTATTTTTATGACCTTTACGGAAATCCTTCGAGCGCCCATAAATTCGGCGGTCAGATCGCGAGGAAAATTAATAATGCAAGGGACCAGGTAAGTTCTATCCTTGGCGCTTCTCCTGAAGAAATCATTTTTACAAGCTGCGGTTCTGAAAGTGACAATACGGCCATAATGTCTGCCTTAAATATTGAAAAGGAAAAGATGCATATTATCACGAGCAGAGTGGAGCACCCGGCAGTAAAGGCCCTTTGCAGCCATCTTTCCAAAAAGGGTTACAGAATCACGGAGATTCCTGTAGACAGGGAAGGCAGGTTTGATATGGATAAATACAGTGAGAGCCTTACTACGGACACAGCCATTGTCAGTCTCATGTGGGCCAACAATGAAACAGGGGTGATTTTCCCTGTTGAGGAGGCGGCTCAGATGGCAAAAGACAGAGGCATTATCTTTCATACCGATGCAGTGCAGGCAGTCGGGAAGATCCCCATTAATCTCAAGAACAGCTCCATTGACATGCTTTCTCTTTCCGGGCATAAACTTCATGCACCCAAGGGCATTGGTGTGTTGTACGTGAGAAAAGGGACCAAATTTTCCCCTTTTATTATAGGAGGCCACCAGGAAAGGGGCCGCCGGGGCGGAACGGAAAACACCGCAGGCATCATCGGTTTAGGCAAGGCTTGTGAGCTTGCGGGAAATAACGTTAATGTTGAAAAAACACGGGTTAAAGATCTCAGGGACAAGCTCGAAAAGGGTATTCTTTCAGTTATTCCAAACAGCTGCGTAAATGGCGGTGAAGCTGACCGACTTCCCAACACAAGCAATATCAGCTTTGAATTTGTTGAGGGAGAGGCAATCCTGCTTCTCATGGATGAATTCGGGGTCTGTGCATCGTCCGGATCAGCCTGCACATCGGGCTCTCTCCAGCCCTCTCATGTTCTTCGAGCGATGGGCGTTCCATTCACAATGGCCCACGGTTCCATAAGATTCAGCCTGAGTATTTATAATACTGAGGAGGAGATTGATTTTGTCCTTGAAAAAATTCCACCGATAATTGAAAGGCTCAGGAGCTTTTCACCTTTCTGGAAAAAGGAGGCCCGTGCCTGAAAATATATTCATGTACATTTATTTCATTATCCTTCTTAACTTTTCAATAATGAGATATTGTGATAAGAATATAACTCAACATTAAAAAATGCCATGCCTGTAAATTGGGCAGATTATTTAATAAATGTATATCTAAATAATATGTTGTATAACTAATAATAAAAAATCCCGGATTTAACCACTTGAGGGGATTAAAATATCAGGCACTTCAATGGCATATAAAGAAATTGACAGTATCCTTCCCCCCGGGAATTATTATTTTTCCGGTAATGCGGCAGCAGCCGAGGGTGCAATAGCAGCTGGCTGCCGTTATTATGCAGGGTATCCAATCACACCTTCCAGCGAGATCATGGAACGCATTTCAGTACGCTTCCCTGAAGTCGAGGGGGCATTCATACAGATGGAAGATGAAATAGCCTCGATCTGTTCTGTAATAGGGGCATCCTGGGCCGGGGCCAAGGCCATGACTGCCACTTCCGGGCCTGGCTTCAGCCTTATGCAGGAGGCAATCGGATATGCCGCCCTTACGGAGACCCCCCTTGTTATAATGGATGTCCAGCGCGCCGGCCCGGGCACCGGCCAGGCAACACGTGTGGGAAGCGGGGATTTGATGCAGGCCAAATGGGGTTCTCATGGTGATTATCAGCCAATCGCCCTCTCCCCATGGTCGGTGCAGGAAATGTATGACCACTCCATTTTAGCATTCAATCTTGCGGAGCAGTATAGAACCCCCGTGTTCCTTATGGGAGATGAAGCCATCGGCCACCTGATGGAACGGGTAGATGTAAAACCCAGGCTCAAGGTCTGGAACCGTTTTAAACTGCCGGCCGCGCCTCCATTCGGAACTGATCAGGATGACGGAGTCCCTCCCATGCCGGCCTTTGGAGAAGGACAGCGGCTGCTGGTAACCGGTTCCACACATAATGAGTGGGGCATCCGCAAGACCGATGACGGGAAGGTTCACGCCAGGCTGGTCGATCGGATAAATAATAAGGTATTCAATAATCGTGAAAAGATAATCCAGACAGAGGGGCATTACCTTGATGATGCCGAAGTGGTAGTTGTGGCTTACGGATTTACAGCCAGAAGCGCTATCTTCGCCGTTGATCAGATTCGAGAGGAGGGTCATAGAGCCGGCCTTCTGAGGCTGAAAACCATCTGGCCCTTTGCTGACCATCTTATTGAAAAAATAGGCGCAGGAGTTAAATGCATGCTCGTACCGGAGATGAACCGGGGACAGATCAAGGGCGAGGTCATGAAATATGCTGAATGTGATGTGATGCCATACAATCAGACCGATGGCGAGATTATTCATCCGGATACCATCATTCGGGATTTGAGGAGGCTATTCTAATGGCCAGGGATCTGGAGCAGTATCTGCGCCCTGAGATAAAGTCAACACCCTTTTGCCCGGGCTGCGGTCATGGAATCCTGATGAACCTCCTGCTGCGTGCACTTGATGACCTGAAGGTCGATATGAAAAATATGCTTTTTGTATCAGGCATCGGGTGCGCTGCCTGGATTCCGAGTCCCAATTTCAATGCCGATACCCTCCATACCCTGCACGGCAGGGCATTGGCCTTTGCCACCGGGGTAAAAATCTTTAATCCCGGGCTTAATGTCATGGTTGTCAGCGGCGATGGTGATCTTACCTCGATCGGGGGCAATCATCTTATTCATGCTGCACGCAGAAACCTTGATATTACAGTAATCTGCGCCAACAACATGATCTACGGTATGACCGGAGGCCAGGCAGCCTCAACCTCTCCTCTGGGAGCCTTAACCGCAACTACCGTCAAAGGGAATATTTACAGGCCCTTTGACCTCTGCGAACTTGTCAAGGGAGCGGGAGCAGCATATGTAGCCCGATATTCAGTTACCCAGCCGGTAGCCCTTATGGAAGCGTTTAAAACGGCATTCAGGGTTGATGCCTTTTCTTTTGTGGAAGTACTGTCTCCCTGCCCTACCCAGTTCGGCCGCCGTAACAGCTGTGATACGCCACTCGATATGATAGGGATGCTTCAGGGAAAGTGCATCTCAAGGGAGGAGGCAGCTTTGTTGAGCAAGGAAGACCTTAAAAACAGGATTATTACCGGAGAATTCTGGAATGAAAAAGGTTAGTCAAATTCGAATAGCCGGGTTTGGCGGACAGGGAGTTGTCCTTATCGGCACTATTCTGGGTCACGCAGCAATCAACGACGGTAACTGGGTCTCAGGTTCCAATGCCTATGGAGCACAGGCCAGAGGCGGTTCAGCCAGATCAGAGGTGGTAATTGCGCGGCAGCCTATCAGATTTCCCCATGTCATGAAGGCCGATATTCTCATTGTCATGTCCCAGTCTGCTTACGACCAGTCCATTTCGGATCTGAGCAGTTCCAATGCCATCGTAATCTATGATAATATGCTGATAAGGCCAGGGGACTTGCCTTATGTTACCCAGTATCCTGTTCCCGCTACTGATACGGCCCTTAAAATTTATGACAGCAGCCAGGTGGCCAATATGATTATCCTCGGCGCCGCTGTTTTCATCACGCGGATCGTAAGTCCGGAAGCGGTTGAATCTGCTGTCAGGGAAGATGTTTCAGCGCGTTTCACGGAACATGACCTGAAGGCCTTCCACACCGGCTGTGATCTGGGCCGGGAATTAATTTCAGGGAGAGAATAAGTTGGCTATAGAAGGGCGAACACACAGGCCTGTGGTCAACCATGAAATCTGTCAGCAATGTCGTATCTGTCTCAAGGAATGCCCGGCAGAGATTATTCCTGAATACCGCAGGGATCCGGAAACCGTTCGGGGCTATATCTATGGTCTGGAACGGTGGAAAGACAGGCAGGGCATAGCCCCCTGCACTGCTGCCTGCCCTGTTGGCCAGAAGGCGCGCGATTATATCGGTCTTCTGGCACGAGGTCAGATTAGTGAAGCACTGGCCTTGATAAGACAGGATAATCCTCTTCCGAGTGTCTGTGCCTATATCTGTTACCATCCCTGCGAAGAGGCATGTCTGCGGGGAACATGGGAAAAGCCGGTCGCTATCCGCGAGTTGAAACGCTTTGCCGTTCAATATGAAATGGACCACCCTTCTGATATTCAGATGATCCTCAAATCACGCATGCAGCCTGCCCGGAATCAGGAGGTTCTTGTGGTGGGATCAGGGCCCGCCGGTCTTGCCTGCGCTTATGACCTGGCTCTTGCAGGTTTTAAAGTGGAAATTCTGGAAGCTCTAAATCAGCCAGGAGGCATGCTTCGTGTGGGAGTTCCCACATTTCGCCTCCCGAGAAGAATCATTGATCACGAAATTACCATGCTCAGATCATTGGGTATCACCTTTAGCTTTGGCATTCAATTAGGCAGAGATACAGTTCTTGAAAACCTGCAGGCAGAAGGAAACAGGGCCGTGGTTCTGGCACTTGGCAACCATCATGCCCTTCCTTTGAATATACATGGAGAAGGCACTAAAGGCGTTTCCGACTGGTTGAGTCTCCTGAGGGACTTTAATATGGGAAAGGCTGATAAACTTCAAGGCAGGGTGCTTGTCGTCGGAGGAGGCAATGTTGCTGTTGATGTAGCAAGGACCGCCTTGCGCCTGGGTGCCGACGAGGTCCTGGTCATTTACCGTCGCTCAAGGGATGAAATGCCTGCATCTTCAGAGGAAATTGAAAATGCTGAGAATGAAGGGGTCAAATTCCATTTCCAGGTTGCGCCGTTGCATATTGAAACCACCCAGGGCAAAGTTGCAGGTCTGACGTGTATCCGGACCAGTCTGGCCGAGCCTGACGAATCGGGCCGCAGAAGGCCGGAGCCTTTGAATGGATCGGATTTCAGCATAAGCGCCATGCATGTTATTTCAGCAGTAGGCCAGAGAACTGAATTGTCTTTCATGAATAAGACTGCCATATCTTCCCGTGGAACAATAGTTATCGACGGCAAAGGTCGGATAAGAGATTATCAGGGTATATTCGCAGCGGGAGATGTGGTAACAGGGCCTTCAAGCGTAGTCCAGGCAATGGCCTCGGGCAAGGCTGCTGCACGGAACATAATAAGATATTTTAATGAACAACAGGCGATATGAAAAAAAACTTAAATCTCCACTGCACTCGTTATAACCAGATCAGCACAATCCCTTCAAATCTGGAAGCTGCTAAAAAAGCTCCGATGTCCCAGAAGGAAGCCGTCAGGGAAGCCCTCCGCTGCCTTGGCTCCTGCACATGCGAGGCCTGCGATTTATGTCGTTTCATGTGTCCTGATCTTGCTATTACAAGGGACAGTGAGAGCGGAGCAATTGTTATCGATCTTGACTACTGTAAAGGATGCGGCATCTGTACCCTGATTTGCCCCAAAGGTGCCATAACGATGGTCAAGGAAGGTTAACCCCTCTTACTCAACCTGCGTTTAACGACTTTCGTGCCTCTTCCCTGCTTTCATAAATATGAGGAGCCACACCCCGCTTCTCGAGTTCATCACCGAGCTTCATTCTCAGGAAAGTGCTCGTCGTATAACGTGTGACGCTTTCGTAGAATCCCGCCGCATATTTCACCATTTCCACGTATTCGTCTACCAGGTGAGGAGCGACATTGAAGTTATCATAGTTGGCAATGGTATGGACCTTTTTTCCAAGAGGTTTCAGTATCCGCTCAACCAGCTCTTTCATCTTTTGAACTTCTTCACTGCTCTTCACATAATAGTTTTCAAGATTGATGAAGAAGACATTATCCGCTTCCTGGTAAGTAAAACGCTCCTCCAGAGGAATTGTAAGAAGGTCTTCTTTAATACCCATGGGCGGGAGCCGGAATATTCTTGAATCCATGAGCTTGGGTGGCCTGCGCATGACAGGCTTGAAATCCATGAGTGCAAGGATCTGTGTTTCGAGATCTATACCCGGAGCGATTTCAATAAGCTCCAGACCTTCTTCGCACAGAGAGAAGACACAACGCTCTGTTATATAAAGCACTGTCTGCTGGTTGTCTGATGCATATCGGCCACTGAAGGTTTTCTGTTCCACCTGTCGCACGAACTTTCTCTCCCGTCCTTCCTGATCAATTCGCAATCTGCCGTCTTCCGCAGAAGTCTTGAGCCCTCCGGCCGTAAACATGCCAACAAAGCAGAGTTTTTTAGCATTCTGGCTGATATCTATAAATCCTCCAGGACCGGTAAAGCGCGGCCCGAACTTACTCACGTTCACATTTCCTTCCTCATCACTCTGAGCCATACCCAGAAATGCTATGTCAAGCCCTCCCCCGTTATAGAAGTCAAACTGATATGGCTCATCGATAAGCGCATCGATGTTTATACCTGTACCGAAATTCAACCCTCCCATCGGAAGACCGCCAATCATTCCCGATTCCGCCGTCAGTGTCGAGTATTCCAGTATTCGTTCTTCATTGGCCACCTGGGAGACGCCTTCGGGCATGCCAATACCAAGGTTAACAATACTGTTCGGCTTCAGTTCGAATGCTGCGCGTCTGACAATTATTTTTCGGGCACTCATCTCCATCGGCGGTATCTCCTGCATAGGCACCTTGATTTCGCAACTGTATGCCGGGCTGTAGGGCTCGCCAAAGGTCTGCCAGTGATTTTCAGGCCTGGCCACTACAACGCAGTCAACCAGTATCCCGGGGATCTTTACCTGACGGGCATTGAGGGTCCCACGCTCGGCCGTCCTTTCGACCTGTACGATCACAATCCCTCCGGAATTCCTTGCAGCCATTGCCATAGCCAGGGCATCAAGGGTGAGGGCCTCCTTTTCCATGGTAATATTACCGTCCGTATCTGCAGTCGTGCCCCTGAGGAAGGCCACATTGATAGGAAATGCCTTATAAAACAGATAATCCTTTCCCTCAACATTCATTACTTTAATTAAATCTTCTCCCTGGGATCTGGTTAGTTCATTGAGCTTGCCGCCGTTAATCCTGGGATCAATAAAGGTGCCTAGACCGACATGCGTAAGGTTTCCGGGCTTGCCTGCGGCGATGTCCCTGTAGAGTTGAACCAGAGCGCCCATTGGGATGTTATAGGCGAAAATCTTATTGGCGTTGACCAGTTCTCCAAGCCCTGGTGTAAGCCCGGTATGTCCGCAGATGATTCTTCCGACCAGGCCTTCAATGGCAAGATGATTCAAGCCCTTGGCCTTTCCATCTCCCTGCCCGGCGGGATACGTCAGTGTCAGATTTCTTGGCCTGCCTGTTTTCAGAAAACGTTCTTTAAGATGGATGGCAATTTCCTCAGCAAACCCTGCTCCCACAAATCCTGCCGTTACAATCGTGTCGCCATCACGGATAAGATCCACAGCTTCTTCAGCCGTTACAACTTTCCCCTTTTTCATTCTTGTGGCTCTTATCGGGTCAAGCATCGGATGTTTTATTTGTTTTTCCTGGCTTTTATCAGTCATAGATCAACTCCTCCTGTTTTCCATTCTTTTGACCAGAAGTCCTGCAGGAATTTATTTTCATCTAATTCCCTAATTTAAACCCTGACCATAGGTAAAACTCATCATTTGTCATACAATTCCGGATAGAGCTTTTTTGCGCATTCGGGACATAGACTGTGGCTGAAGTCGGCCTCGGAGTGGTCACGGATATAAGATTCAATCTGATTCCAGTAACCCTTGTCGTCGCGGATCTTTTTGCAGTTCGAACAAATTGGTAAAATGCCCCGCAACGTCCTGACCTCATCCAGCGCCTTCCTCAGTCGGGAACGTTCTTTTTCCAATTTCTCTTCGGCCCGTTTGCGATTGGTTATGTCCTGATGGGTACCGGACATTATGAGCGGTTTCCCGTCCTGAGTCCATGTTGCAACCTTCCCTCTGTCGAGCACCCAGACCCAGCTTCCATCCCTGTGGCGCATGCGCACCTCGCATTCATAATAGGGAGATTCCTTTTTGAAATGCCTTTCCAGCAGATCATTTGACACCTTCATATCATCAGGATGTGAAAATTTCTTCCAGGTCTCGATGGATAACGGCTTGATTTCCTCCAGACTGTATCCGATTATCTCAGCCCACCGTTCATTAAATATGGTCTCTCCCGTCTGGACATTCCACTCCCATGTGCCGACGTTGGTTCCCTCGAGAATGTAGGCCAGCCTCTGCCTTTTATTTGCCAGTTCCTTTTCCGCCGTTTTTCGGTCGGTAATGTCGTGAACGATGGAGTGGATAAGCTCTTTTCCCTCTGTATCAATCCTGCTGGCAAAAACCTCAACGTCCCTGATGGACCCGTCAGCCCGCCTGTGTTGAAACTCAAAATTGATCCTTGTGAGTGTTCTCGCCTTTTCCATCTCCATTTTTATCTGTTCAGGCGAAAGGATGTTGATGTCCTGAATCTTCATTTTTCGCAGCTGTTCCCGTGTCCACCCATAGAACTCTGCTGCCATGTTATTGGCGTCAATGATGTTGCCGTTATCGGGATCGATGATCAGTTTGACTGCGGCGTGTTGCTCGAACAGATTCCTGAATAGAGCCTCGCTCTGACGCAAAGCGGCTTCAACATATCTGATTCCGGCTAATTCTTCTTCGAGTTTTCTGATTCTCTGTTCCAGGTCATCACGGGTGGGCTTTTCAGACATACCATGGTTCTCCCGCTGCTCATAAAGCAGGTTTTAAGTTAACCATTCTAAATGCTGAGGGTTGAGGACTGAATTACCACTTTTTCGCCAAGGGTATGAGCGAGTCGGAACTTCAGTTTTCATATGAATATTTTTGCACAGTGAAAAAAATAACTCAAGCAAACATTGCGTGAACCTTTTCTTTGATCTTAAGAAAATTTAGCTGGCAAATTCAGTCACATTTATTAACCATATTCGAAAAAGGCCGTAATAAGATTGGGAGTAAGTTGTGATTAAGTATTAAATCGTGCAGAAATAACATCCTAAAGGTAACTATTTATAGATCTTGTCTTCCACCGTTTTGTAGGCCATCTCTGTAGGGGTAATCCCAAGCTCTTTAGCCATGCTCAGATTACTCCATGTCTGTTTACTGCAAAGTTCCTCGATCTTCGTATAAAGTGTTTTAATATCTGCTTTTTCCTGATTAACAAATTCTTCGTATCCAGACATTACACCGCCGATATTGTGCCACCATGCTACCTGAAAGGTAATGCCGGCCTTTTCAAGTTCACGGGCAAGATCATACTCCTCCTCCTGACTCGAGGCCTTTAATTGATTGTTGGCGCCGCCCAGGATGATCTTAAATTTCATCCCTGGAATCCGCTCTTTTGTGATAATGCCTCCAATGGCCGATGGAGAAAAAATATCAGCATCCACGTAATAGATATCTTCAGGATCAACAACACTGATGGACTGTTCCGGGTATTTTTCTTTAAGGCCACGAATTGTTTTCTCATCAGAATCACAGACAATCAGCCGTGCATCTTCCTGAATCAAATACTCTGCCAGGACATGGCCAACTGCTCCCAAACCCTGTATGGCAATGGTTTTACCCTTCAGGGACTCGGAGCCGAAAACGAATTTTGCCGCCTGTTTCATGGCATGATATGTCCCGTATGCCGTGGGGCCTCCGCTTGGTCCCAAAGGCCCGTTTGCCGCACCGGCAAATCCAAGCGAGAAATGTTTCTTAACAACATCCGCCAATTCAGGAGGGTATCGCATATCCGGTCCGGTTGTATTCCTGCATCGGTCATTTGCATAGGCCAGAAAGCCGACCTCATCCAGATCACTTAAATCAACCGGCTTTGCCTGAACAGTGATCTTACACCCCCCGCAGGGCACCATGGCGGCAACATTTTTGAAACTCATGCCTCTCGCGAGATTCATACCGTCAATAATAACATCTATTTCCTCTTCCTCAGGCTCATGCCTTCGGATACCTCCCATGACAACGGCCTGACTCCTGTTGTTGATACCGCATTTGACGCTGTGGACATGACAGATAAATCTGATATCCCTGCTTTTAAGGTAATAGCCGTCGAGCATGATATGGCGTCCTTTCCTCATTAGACCGATTACCCTTTCAAGATAATCCATCAGCCCGTATTTCTGAAAAAGGCCGCGCGTCTCAAGGTCATTACAGAAACGCGCATCCCTGGTTAAAGGGGAAAAAACCGTAAAGGACTTATTGTATTCGCACCACTGGATGTAGTCATCCCATTCCCTGGCTGAATAGAGCACAGCCTGATCAGTTCGCCAGTCATAATGAATCTGGAATCGATTCAGTCCTTCCTTGATCAATACGGTAAACAGACTTTCTTTTGCCATAGAAATACTCCTTTCGTAACAGACCATTAATCAGCAGACATTCTACCCCAACCGTCGCTATTAATAATTTCGATCCGGTAACATACCGAATATTGATATTCCTGGAAAAAATCGAAAATCACCATCCTCTGTTATTCCGACCAGCCAACCAGCCATAGGCTGGTAAAAGGCTGATAAATCCTGTTGGAATCCAGGGTTATTAAGTAATTACGAAGCATCTGGACTCCGGCCCCGAACAGGAATCCGGGACAGGAGTTTACCCGCCAATCATTGTGGCGGGTTTACCCGCCAATCATTGTGGCGGGTTTACCCCGAGCTTGACGCGGGGCCGGAGTGACGACTTTTTTCGAGTGCATCAGGATTGATTCTCATGAAAATCGGCCCTAATTGCTGCTGTATCGTATATTATTTTCAATCTTTTTATTCTATTACTGTCCCATGAAATCTCAAAGACGTCAACGCACTCAAATTCAACTGTCTTCCCGTTTTTAAGCGTCCAGAGGTAATGAAAGTGAAGTGCCAGATCGGGAGTCCCGCTTACTGAATGGAAGATGTTAAGAAGTCTGGTTTCAGAGCGACCGGTATCAGCGAAAAGGTCTTTATAAAACCTGGCGGCAGACATCTCTCCATATAATGGGGAAACGACCACAGCATCCTGATCAAAAAGCGACAGAATCTTTTCCAGGCTTCCTTCATTAAGTGCATCAAGATATTGCCTGCAGATTTCTTGGACCATAATACTACCACAAAGTTACAAAATATATATGGCGCAGCGGACTTTTACAATGCACGTTATGCATCAAAATACCCTTTTACTATTGATTATTTATTATGAGAGGTGTTTCAAATACTGATTATATTTCCTGATGCCGGCCGTTCTTTATTCAAAAACAAGAAAAGCAATAACATACAGGCCCGTATGTTTTTTTTATGAATTTACAAGTTAACAATTTAATATAACAAAGGCCTCTGATTCATCAAACCCGGTTATCAATAAAACCGGTTATAATCCAGGACCTGATATTAATTCCGATTTTATTTTAAGATATACCAGAAGATCAGAGACTGATAAAGAACAAATTCATCGCAACTGAATGAAGTGTGCCAGAATCATCAATATTGGATTTGACTTAGAGATACCTAAATGGTATTTTTACCAGTTATCATTTCAGATAAAATCTTGTATCTACAATATGGGGAAAGGCTTATCCCGTTATCACCGATACAATTTTCGTATTTTTAGGCCTGAGAGCCATACAAACAACATCGAAGCATCTTGATTTTATTAACCGGAGGCACATTTAATGGACTATAAACAAACTCTTAATCTTCCCAAAACCGAATTCCCCATGAAAGCAAACCTTGTTAAAAAGGAACCCGAAATCCTTGAAAAATGGGAAAGATTGAATCTATATCAATTAATCCGTGATTCATCAAAGGGCCGGAAACGCTACATGCTTCATGACGGCCCCCCATATGCAAACGGAAATATCCACATGGGGACAGCCTTCAACAAAGTCTTGAAAGACATTATTATCAAGTCCAAACAGATGGCGGGATTTGATGTGCCCTATGTGCCCGGATGGGACTGCCACGGCCTCCCAATTGAACATAAGGTGGATCAGGAGCTTGGCCGCAGGAAACTGGATATGACCCAGGCGGAAATAAGAAGTTTCTGCCGGAAGTATGCTGAGAAGTATATCGACATCCAGCGCAGTGAGTTCAAACGCCTTGGGGTTTTAGGCGAATGGAACAACCCGTATCTTACAATGAATTATCCTTACGAAGCCACCATTGTCAGGGAATTCGGAAAATTCGCCCTGAACGGCAGTGTAGTTAGAAGCAAAAAACCGATTTACTGGTGTATATCCTGCAAGACAGCACTCGCTGAAGCAGAGGTTGAATATGAAGATCATACTTCTCCTTCAATATATGTAAAGTTCCCGATGATTTCCGACCTGAGTCAGGCATACCCTGCCCTGAAGGGGAAAAAGGTCTCAATCGTGATATGGACAACAACACCATGGACAATACCGGCGAATCTTGCAATTGCTCTGCATCCTGATTTTGAATACGTAGCTGTTGAAACCGGGGACAAAGAAGTTCTGATCCTTGCCGAGGGGCTTCTTGATATATGCATGGACACCTTTGACATAAAGACATATGAAACGATCGCTGAGATTAAGGCTTCTGAACTTGAAAATCTCCAGGCAAGACATCCTCTGTATGACAGGCCCTCTGTTATTGTCCTGGCCCCTTATGTAACTCTTGACGCAGGAACGGGATGCGTGCACACTGCACCCGGCCACGGAAGAGAAGACTATGAAACGGGCATTAAATACAGGATAGACGCTTATTCGCCTGTTGATGGTTCGGGCTGTTTTACAGAAGATGTAGGTTTTTTTGCCGGCATGAACGTATTTGAAGCCAACAGGGTGGTTAACGACAAACTCAAGGACGTCGGCGCTCTCCTCAAGGAGCAGGATATTACCCATGAATATCCGCACTGCTGGCGGTGCAAAAAGCCGGTTATCTTCAGGTCCACCGAACAGTGGTTTATTTCAATGGAAAAAAACGATCTGAGGCAAAAGGCCCTTGATGCCATCAACAGGGTGTCATGGATACCTTCCTGGGGCATGGACCGTATTTATTCAATGATTGAAAACCGCCCGGATTGGTGCATCTCACGCCAGAGGTCATGGGGTGTGCCTATAACCGTATTCTTCTGCAGTGAATGCGGCGAGGTCATAATATCCCAGGAAATTATAGATAATATCTGCAGAATGGTTGAAAAGGAAGGTGCGGATATATGGTTTACAGAAACTGAGACCAATTTGCTGCCTGAGGGATATAAATGCCCGAAATGCAGTTCAGATAAATTTGAAAAGGAGACAGATATCCTGGATGTATGGTTTGATTCGGGCGTCAGCTATGCCGCAGTTATGGAAAACAGGGAGTATCTTGACAGTCCTTCAGACCTTTACCTTGAGGGAAGTGATCAGCACAGGGGCTGGTTCCACAGCTCACTCCTCTGCTCAGTAGGTACCAGAAATGAAGCACCGTATAAAAGCGTCCTGACCCATGGCTTTGTTGTGGACGGCTCTGGCAAGGCCATGCACAAATCAGCCGGAAATGTCATCGCACCCGAAGACCTGATAAAGAACTACGGAGCCGAGATCATAAGGCTCTGGGTGGCCGGCGAAGACTACAGAGATAATATCCGCCTTTCCAAGGAAATCCTCCAGCGTCTGACAGAGGCCTACAGGAGAATTAGAAATACATGCCGCTATCTTCTGGGGAATCTGGGCGATTTTGATCCTGAAAAAGACAGGGTTGACTATTCACAGATGGAGGAACTTGACCGCTGGGCATTGCACCAGCTTCAGGAATTAAATGAAAGGGTGCTCAACGCATATGAAAATTTTGATTTTCATCTCATATATCATAACCTTCACAACTTCTGCGTCCTTGATCTTTCATCCTTTTACCTTGATATCATAAAAGACAGGCTGTACACCTCTCCTCCTGACTCGGTCGCCGTTCGTTCAGCACAGACTGCCATGAGCGAAATTCTCGAGGTGCTTGTGAGGCTCATGGCGCCTATTCTTTCCTATACAGCTGATGAGATATGGAGTTACATGAAAGGACAGAACCGGCCTTTAAGCGTGCATGCCGATCTTTTTGTTCCTGCAAGAGACTCTTATAAAGATCCCGAACTCGCCAGCCGCTGGGAAGGCATTATTTCGATACGCAAGGAGGTGACTAAGGCCCTTGAGGTGGCTAGAAAGGAAAAGAGGATCGGACATTCTCTGGATGCGTCTGTAACCCTGGGGGTATCAGATGGGCTTCTTGAAGAAATAAAGCTTCCTCCGGAAGATCAGCTCAGGACGATTTTTATTGTCTCTTCTGTAAAGACCGTACCAGTTGACGACCTCCCTGAAGAGGTTTTGAATGAAAATATCTCAGGTTTAAAAATTCGTATAGCGCCATCAAGCGATCCAAAGTGCGAGAGATGCTGGATTCATGACCCCACTGTTGGCCATGACGATAATCACCCGACTGTATGCAAGCGATGCCTGAACGTATTAAAAGAAATTACCATCTGATGGTATGGCCAGCACTGGCCGTTGTCCTGCTTGATCAGATATCCAAATATGCTGTTGCCCACAGTCTCAGGTTATACGAGACTGTGCCTGTAATAACCGGGTTTTTTAATCTGGTTCATACTAGAAACCGCGGAATGGCATTCGGCCTCATGAACAGGCCTGGTATCGGGCTGGGGTTTTTTGTGCTCCTGGCAGCAAGCATAGGGGCAACTGCTGTATTGCTGTTCTGGTTCCTGAAGCTGAAAAAAGAAGAAAAATTAATGACAATGGGGCTTTCTGTTGTTCTTGGAGGGGCACTGGGAAACCTCATCGACAGAGTCTTTCATAGGGAAGTTATAGATTTCATTGATATCTATTATGGCAAATACCATTGGCCGGCCTTTAACATAGCTGACTCAGCCATAACAACAGGCACATTATTGATAGCCATATGCCTTTTATTTAAACGTTCTCCGGCAAAGTGAGGGGCCGGCCAGTATAGAGAGTCTGAAAGAATTCATGCACCCTGATCTTATTTCAATAGGCAATTTTACACTTCATACCTACGGCCTGTTCGTGGCGGCCGGCTTTTTTACCGGTCTCATAATAACAATCAGGATCGGAAAGCCAGAAGGCTTTTCAGCACAGCAGATAATGGACATGGGTTTTATCATTGTCCTTTCTGCCATAATCGGATCAAGATTATTGTATGTGCTGATGAATATCAGCTATTACATCAACAGTCCGCTTGATATAATTAAAATATGGCAGGGAGGGCTTGTCTTTTCAGGCGGGATAATCGGTGTCGTAATGGTGATGTCCTTGTATATAAGAAGGCACCGATTTCCATTCTGGAAGACGGCTGACCTATGGGCACCTGCGGCGGCAATAGGCCAGGCTATTGGAAGGATAGGGTGTCTGATGGCGGGCTGCTGTTACGGCCGGCCGACAGATTCATTACTGGGTATAGTCTTTACGCATCCTCATTCCCTGGCGCCCCTTAATATTCCCCTTCATCCGACTCAGATATATTCTTCCATAAGCGGATTTGGTATTTTCATAATACTTATGCTGATGCGCCCTGGACGGCTTTTTAACGGACAGATATTCCTGTGGTTTCTGATCCTTCACAGCACAGCACGGCTATTCATTGAAAAATTCCGCGGAGATGACAGAGGAATACTTCAAGGCGCCGGAATGAGCGTTACCCAGCTTGTCTCAACCCTGCTCCTGGCCGGCTCGGTAATTGCGCTCATTATAATCAAGTCCAGAACAACAAAAAAGAACGGCACAGGATCTTGAACGAAGCAATATAAATCAGCCCTTCCGAGTCCCTGCTATGAAATCTTCTGTCATGCGGCGCGCTTCTTCATCTGTAAACTGTTGAGGGGGATGCTTCATGAAATAGGCGGAGGGGCCATATAAAACACCGCCTGTTTTGCGATCAATCGCCAGCTTGCAGCACCTTATGGCGTCAACTACCACACCGCCTGAATTAGGGGAATCCTCTACTGAAAGGCGAAGCTCCAGATCCATGGGTATATCACCGAAAATGCTCCCTTCCATGCGGATAAAACAGATCTTGTTATCCTTCTGCCATGCTACCCAGTCGCTTGGTCCGATATGTATATTCTCATTGCTCAGCCTCTCAACACCAAGTTGCGACTGAACCGATTCGGTCTTGGACTCCTTTTTAGAGACCAGCCGGTTTCTATCAAGCATATTGAGAAAATCAGTATTACCCCCTGTATTTAACTGATATGTCCGGTGCAGTTTAACTCCCCTGTTTCTGAAGAGGTTTGCCAGGACCCTGTGTACAATTGTGGCTCCCATCTGTGATTTTATGTCGTCTCCGATGATGGGCAGATTTCTGTCCCTGAAACGCTTTTCCCACTGAGGATCGCTGGCAATAAAAGCAGGCATGTTATTAACCAGTCCAACGCCAGCTTCCAGTGCGCATTCCGCATAAAACCTCGCTGCTTTCTCAGACCCTACAGGCAGATAATTCAACAACATATCAGCACCTGATTTCTTCAGGATATCAATAACCTGTCCCCTATCTGCCTCTTCGTGGGCGGATAGAACAAAAGTGTGTTTTTCATCATAATTTTTCATATGGCCTGCAACGCCGTCCAATACGCACCCCATATCCACCCTTACACCCTTTTTCGAAATATCTCTAAAAATCGGCTTTGTACAGTTGGGGGGACAGAAAACGGCCTCTGAAATATCTTTACCGACCTTTCTATTGTCAACATCAAAGGCGGCCACAACTTCGATATCGCCAGGTCTATATCCTCCGATCTCCCAGTGCATAAAACCGATAGCTTCATGCTCAGATCTGTTCCTGTAATATTCTATCCCCTGAATCAATGCACTGGCGCAGTTGCCTATACCAACTATTCCAATTTTAATCATGTCCATAAGTTCTTCCTCCACCGCTGTCTTCTTATGGAACGTTTTTCATTAAGATCTGGTTTGAAAGAAGCATTGACTTATATATGTCGGTTATTAACGGGCACGATACGATCTTTTTGTGCACAATTTTACTAGGATTAAATATTTACTGCAAGCATGAATAAACTAAATCGAGACAAGGGGTAATAGTATAAAGGGTAGAAAAAGCCTCTAACTTAAAAGCTGAGCGTTAATCAACACGCTTCAAAAATGCAAGATCGTTTACACCAAAGTCTTCATAAACGAAATGTAATCCCCCGAAACGAGGAACAATTGATGCCTTGATATGAAAACAGGGAAATCCGGGACATCTTGATTATTTAAATCCGCTCTTGTATTATGGAATTAATTTCTAACAAAAAGATCAGACGCTATTTGATGATGTATTGAAATATCTTTAAAAAAACTTAAAACATGGAGGTTGTTTAAGATGTCTGATAAAAAAGCAGACCTGGCGGGACCCGGAATAGGCGATTATAATGAAATTGAAAAAATACTCCCGCATGATTACCAATCCTTCCTGGACCCGAAAGAAACACAGAAGGCAATTACCGCGGTAAAAGAGTATATTGAGGATAATCTCTGCAGGGAACTCAACCTGATGAGGGTAACAGTTCCCCTGATAGTTGATGTTGAAAGCGGAGTGAATGATTATCTGGACCGTGATGGTTCCCGCACTCCTGTTCAGTTTCATATCTCAAACGACAGGGATAAAAATCCAATAGATGCACAGGTAGTTCAGGCTGCAACCAAATGGAAGAGAGTCGCATTGAAACAGTTTGATATGAAGCCCGGTGAGGGCCTGTACACAGACATGCATGCCGTTCGCAAGGATTATTTCCTGGACCATGACCACAGCGCCTATGTGGATCAATGGGACTGGGAGCTGGCAATTACTGAAGAACAAAGAAACCTGCATTTTTTAAAGGAGGTAGTGAATAAGCTATGGAAGGTCCTTAAGGGTGCTGAGTCACATGTTCAGAAACTATTTCCGAAACTGAAATCCGATAAATATCCGGATCTTCCTGAAGAGCTTGTCTTCCTTCATGCAGAAGAAATCCTTGAGATGTATCCTGACCTTCCTCGCAAACAGCGTGAAACAGAGCTGGTAAAAAAACACCCTGCTGTTTTTATCTGCGGCATAGGATGGACTCTGAATGACGGCTACCCCCACGAACTAAGGGCTCCTGATTACGATGACTGGTTTACTGAGACAAAATCAGAGGAAGGAAGGCCTATGCATGGACTTAATGGGGATATTCTTGTATGGAACCCTGTAACAAAACGCCGTCATGAGCTTTCATCCATGGGCATACGAGTCAATGCCAGGACCCTCCCCAAACAACTGGAGATTACAGGACAGCTTGATTTTCTGAAATACCCGTACCACCAGGCAATCATTAATAACGATGTTCCGCTCAGCATCGGCGGCGGTATCGGTCAGTCACGCACCTTTATGCTTCTGTTGAAAAAGGCGCATATTGGTGAAGTCAGCGTAACAGTTTGGCCGAAGGTATTGAAGGATATATGCAGAAAAAAGAACATCCATGTTCTTGAATGAAAAAACAGGTTTTATCCACTATATTTGTTTATCCGTGCATTTCCATGGATTATTATTGAAGTTATAAAATCATGGATTTTGCAGTAACTTGACAAGTCTTACAAAAAGGAATAAAAATCTGTATTAATAAGACAATGTTTTTTTGACAGTTTTTCTGTCTTGCCTATTTACTCTAAAAATATATTATTAAAGCCCTTTTCACAGTTTGGATTTAAGCCCTTGTTCACTAATATCATCAAAAGGTTTCTTTAATCAGAAACTATAAAGGATAGAAACTTTTTGATTTGATGCCATCGTAAAAAGTCGTCCCTCCGGTGGAAATCGGAGTCCAGATGACACGTAGCTATTTAAAAACACTGGATTCCAACCCCGAACAGGAATCCGGGTCAGGCTGGAGTTTATCCGCCAATGTTTTTGGCGGGTTTATCCCGCATTTGATTCGGGGTTGGAATGACGAAAAGTGGTACTTTTCGACTTTTTGCGAGTTCATCTGAATTGAACAAAATAATTTTAAATTTTGCGGTTTTTTGAGATTATAACACAAATCATGAGAGGAAATGAAAATGGCAAAACAAAAAATTGATGAAGAAACAAGACAAAAAGTTTGCACAGCTCATGCAAGCGGTATTCCAATGAGAAAAATTGCCAAGGAATATGGAATAAGTCTCTCAAGCGTGAGCAGAGTGGTAAATGAAAAGAACCCTCAGAAAATCCAGTCAGCCCCAAAAAAGCCGGCAAAAAAGGCAAAATCCAAAAAAACAGAGAGGCAGAAAAAGATTGAGGAACTTGAAAGGAAAATAGCTGAACTTGAAAAGAAGGTCCTCGAAGTTGAAGACAAGAGAAAGGCTTTAAAAAAGTAGCAGGAACCTTAGTCACTTATATAGAATAATCCAGACCGCTATGCTGTTAAGGGTGAACGCCTTCCCTCTCAAATGTTTTGAAGACAATTTGGATGTTAGCAATTTAAAGTTTTCTGTTACCGCCAGTGCCCTTTTGGCCCATGATGTCCGGGAACCCATACAGCATTAGACCTGGGGTGCTTCAAGTGTTTCCAGTGCCCCGGCACAATGTCGCCTGATGGATTGCGATGCGGTTCAATCCAGACGAAATCATGGCCCGGTTTTAGAGGCCTAGTTGCGTAACAGGCAGACAGTATAAAAAAAGGCAACACTAAAAAACAACTAATAATAAATGCCATGGTCCTTATCGACAAACGCTTCTCCTTCCCGTTATTTTAATTTATGAACAACTTTAACAATATTATCCAGAAAAAGCTATAGACACTGTATCAAGCTTCAAAGGCACCTCGTACACTATCAATCTTATCTATTAACCTCAGAAATCAAATACAGTCAACCCCAAACCTGCCGAGACATTTAAAATTTGTCATTTCGAGGAGTGTTAACGACGAGAAATCTTAATGCTTCAATTGTGTTAAGATTTCTCCCGGAGTTTATCCCGACGAAAACGGGGCTTGAAATTTTACCAGCCCCTGGCTGGGACAAACAACGATTGCGCCTGAGGCGCACAAGCGTTTTGCAAAGGTCTCGCCATCCTGGATCGAGTTGGCCACAGGATATTGTTAGTGAGAAAGTATTTAAGGTACTTGCTGCCCTGAAAAAAGTATGATAATTAAATTTTATTATGGCAGTATCAGAAAGTTCGCAGAAGACATTAAAAAAAGCATCAACGGTAATACTTGCACGACAAAACAATGGTGAGCTTCAGATCTATCTTCTCAAGCGAAGCTCCAGAAGCGTATTTATGCCGGGGATGTATGTATTTCCGGGCGGCAATGTATCGCTTGAAGACCACAATCCTGCCTTGCTTGAGGCTCATTCTCCCGTTAATCCGGAGACTGTATGCAGATTAACAGGAAATGAACTTGCATTTGAAATAATCTTCCCTTTCGCCATCGCGGCCATACGCGAGACATTTGAAGAAGCCGGCGTCTTGATTTCTTCTTCAAATGAAGGAAACGATGGGTACCCTGCTGAAATCCGCCATAAACGTATTAGCCATCAACTTGAAAAAGAATGGCTGCAAGACCTTATAATCTCAAGGGGATTGATTCTTCATCTAGTCAAACTTTCAAGATGGTCGCACTGGATCACACCTGAACTCATGCCCCGCAGATACGATACCCGCTTTTTTGTTGCAGCTTTGCCCGATGGTCAGGAGTGTACTCCTGACAACAGGGAGACAACTCACGGGATCTGGATTACACCAAAAGAGGGTCTTTCAGGAAACCTTAACAGGGAGATTCCCTTAAGTCCCCCGACTTTGGTTACATTGCATGAACTCCTGCAATTTCAAACTCTGAATGATCTTGAGAGGCAAATCGAAAGCCGGCAATGGGGAAATCCGCTGGTTCCCCGTTTGATACCCTCACCCGATGGAGGAATAATAATAGAGCCCTGGGACCCAATGCGATATCAGGAAATTGAAATTGATTTCAAAAACATGGAAAACAAAATATTGCCTGTAGGAGAGCCATTTTCCAGGATATGGAATTGTAAGGGTGTATGGTTGCCTGTTGAGATATAATGGCCGGAATCTGAGTCTTTAAGAAGCACTTAAATAATGAACTACCCCACCGCAGAGCAGCGGGGTATCTTAAAAAATATTGAACGCACCAAGGGGCGGGGAATCAAACTCTCGTCCGCCTCTGGCGGATTGAAGACATAGAAGTTGTATAAATCCAGATTCTACCAGTATGGTTCTCAATTCGGACTAAAAATACCCTATCAAGCTTATTTATTCCAGGCCATAAAGGATCAAAAAACCATTAACATACGTGATCTTTCCATACACAAGAAAGTCCGGGCCCATCAATCGCATTTTTCAGGCAAAGGTTGTCAGACAGGCATGCCGAACTGGCTCTGAACCCGGATTTCCAGCGCAAAATAAGACGGGGTTCACGTATCAAAGGCCGGCACAATGAAATATAATCAGTTATTCCTTCCTCGACCAGGCTTTCAGCTGCCTGATACGATCTGATACCTCCGACCAGCATCAGTGGAATATCAATCTCCTTTTTATATCTTATTGCAGCATCCTTATAATATGGTTCATCATCGGATCCAATCCGGCCTTTTCTGAAAGCGCGATATTTACCCGAATAAGGAGTGCCGCCACTCAACTCAATGGAATCCACACCGTTTTTTTCGAGCATGGCAGCGATATAAACCATTTCTTTCTGTGAAAGACCTCCATCAACAAAATCCTCGGAATTAATCTTTATCAAAAGTGGATATTCAACTCCAACCGAATCCCTTATGCATTCCACTACTTCCATAACGATCCGTGCCCTGTTTTCTGTGCAGCCGCCATATTCGTCGTTTCTTTTATTGTAATAAGGAGAAAGAAACTGGCTTAAAAGATACCCGTGAGCAGCATGGATCTGAACCCCGTCAAAACCGGCCTTCTTTGCTCTGCTTGCTCCTTCTCCGAAAATCTCTATTATTTCATTGATTTCTTTTAGAGACAGTTCCCGGCAAATAAGCCCCTTTTCATCCTCCATTTTTGATGGCCCGGCAGCTTCGACCCCTGTCAATTCGTACGGAGCATGACAGCCCGCATGAGCGAGCTGCAGGACAACCCGGCTGCCGGCCTTATGCACGGAGTCGACCATTCTGCTCAGGCCCGGAATATGTTTTTCACCGTATATACCCAACTGCCCTGGACCTGCCTGACCGTTTTTAACCACATAGGCATGACCGGTTATCAACAGCCCAACTTCACCATAAGCAAGCTCAACCATCAAATCAATAAGCCTTTGTGTACATGACCCGTCATCCTCAGCCATAGCTTCCCATGTAGCTGAACGCACAAACCGGTTTTTAAGGATCATGCCATTAATCGATGTCTCCTCAAAAAGCCCGGTTTTTTTCTTTTCAGTCATTAACTTTTCTCCTTTTCGTATAATCATATATTTATTAATATTTACGAAAAATGTCAATTCAGCTGACTTCCATATTTTTATTGGTATCTGCATGCAATAAAATAACCTGTTCTTTGTTGTGCCTTAAACCGCATAGTGATATACTTTATAATTTATCCAACTCTGTATAAGCGTTTAACATTTTTTGATTGTTTGATCTTGAGATTTTATCATTGAAGAGATATCGGGACTTTAATCATTATCTGAAAGATATATTCGGGGAGCGCGTTCAAAAGATTCCTCTGGATGCAGGGCTGAACTGTCCCAATCGTGACGGAACCATTTCCAGTGAGGGCTGTATATTCTGTGACGGCCGGGGTTCGGGAACAGGAGCCCTCATTAATAAAGGGCTTTCTATTGATGAGCAAATTGCCAATGCTAAAAAATTCCTGAAAAAACGTTACAAGGCTAAAAAATTCATAGCCTATTTTCAATCCTTTTCCAACACATATGCCCCTGTTTCACGCCTCAAAACACTTTATGATCAGGCATTGTTACATGATGATGTGGTGGGTCTCTCCATTGCCACAAGGCCTGATTGCGTGAATGAAGACATATTCAAACTGTTAAATTCCTATAGAAATAACCGTCTTGTCTGGATTGAATTCGGTCTCCAGTCAGCCCACGACAAGACCCTCGCGCTGATCAATCGCGGACATGATGCTGCATGTTTCAGTCAAAGTGTACTGGCGGCCCACGCACACGAATTAAAAGTTTGTGCTCATGTCATTCTCGGCCTGCCCGGTGAAACCCGGGAAATGATAATGCAAACAGCACGTTTTGTATCAGAGCTGCCGGTACAGGGAATAAAGATTCATCTGCTTTATGTTGTAAAAGGGACCCGCCTCGCCTGTCTTTACAATAAAGGCGAATTTGACTGCCTCGATCAAAATACCTATGTGGAGCTTGTAACAGAATTTCTGGAACTTCTTCCCCCTGATATGGTTATCCAGAGACTGACAGGCGATCCTGTTAAATCAGAACTCCTGGCACCCTCATGGGCAAGAGATAAGGCAAAAACTCTCATAATGATAAATGAAATGCTGGAAAAGAAAAGCAGCTGGCAGGGTAAACTTTACAACAAACAGAAGGCTCAGTAAAAAAATGATTCAGATTAAACCAAATTCCATTAAATCCTGTCCCTGAGGGATGCTGATTATATTGCAAAGCCGCTATACTTTGATTTCTTTCAGGAATCCTCGCAGGCTCTCAATATCCTGAATATTGTAAATGCCTACCTGATTTTCAGAAGGGAGTATTTTCTTCAATAATCCTGTCAGGACCTTTCCGGGACCGACCTCAACAAAACAGTCAACGCCGTCCTCTATCATCTTTTGCATGATATCATACCACCTTACAGGAGTAACAAGCTGTTCCGCCATAATATCTTTTATCTTTTCAGGATCATTTTCTTCTTCAGCTGTAGCATTAAAAAGTACGGAAGACTCAGGCCTTTTAAAGGTAACCTGCTCCATGAATTGCCTGAATTCACCTACTGCGCGCTGCATTAATCCGGAATGCCATGCACCGCTGACCTTGAGAGGAACAGCCTTTCCCTTCCTTTCTTTTACAAGCTGAAGAGCACGAGATACAGCCGCATTTTCGCCTGTAATCACGATCTGTTCGGCGGTATTATGATTTGCAACAGCGAGTGTGTCTTTTTCCCTTGCAATGGTCACAATATCCCTGACTGAATCTATATCCATTCCTATCACGGCTGCCATAGATCCGGGATTTCGAACGGCTTCCCTGTGCATCAATTCCCCTCTCTTTTGTACGAGGCGCAGGGCATCATAAGTGCTGAGCACCCCGCCTGAAACAAGCGCTCCATATTCGCCAAGACTGTGCCCTGAGGAAATTGTCGGAAAAACATCCGACTCATTAATTGCGGCAAGACACGCCAGACTGACCGAGGTAACAGCAGGCTGAAGATTTACGGTTAAAGTCAGTTCGTTCATGGGCCCTTCAAAGCAGAGTTCTGATATGGGCCTCTGACAAATCTCATCAACCTGTTGGAATATTTTTTTGATATTCTGTGATTCACTTGCCAGATCTTTGCCCATGCCCACAAATTGTGAACCCTGGCCCGGGAACAAAAACCCTGTCTTTTTATGCATAATGCAATATCTCCGGCCTGTAAATCTACTGCTTTTGAGGTTCGCCTATTTTCTTGCGCATAAGCAGATCCAGCTCCATTTCATATTCCCTGGAACCGAGTATCAGGGATTTATTCCTTGCCAGCTGGGCCTTAACCTCTTCTTCCGCCCTTTCAAACTGAATAACAACCTGGCTGAAAACACTATTTACGACCCTGTATATCTCCAGATCAGTCCCATAAATATCAATCACATTCGGATCATCGATCAGGATTTCCATGATATACTGTGTCATGTATAGAGAATATGGATTTGGACGACTCACAAGGTTTCGGATCGGGGCAACAAAATAGTTATGATCAAACTCTGAACTGTTCAGGGCCTTTTTAAGACCTTTTAATATGGCTTCAGAAATAGCGGTCGGATTTTCCGTTTCGATAATCCTTTCCATAAGCAGAGTCTGGGATAACTTCTTGTGAATTTCAGGGAGTTTAAACCTGAAAAACCGCTCACGTTGAAAAGCCAGCTGCTTCTCCTGCCTTTCAATCCGATTCAACAGCTTGTCCTGAACTCTCCCGGTATTTCTATGTTCCATATATCATTCTATTAAATCAACGAATATTCCTGTCTCTTTTACTCCGCTTTATCTGAGGAGGAATCTTTCTTGCTCGAAGTTTCTGAGGGAGTTTTTTTATCTATTTTAGAGCTACTGGTATCATTTTTATTTTTATCTCTATTGTTTCCCCTGAAATTAGCTGAGGTCTTAGAGGCATAATCAGTCACATACCAACCCGATCCTTTAAGATGAAAACTGTTCTGAGATATAACTTTCTTCAGTTTGCCTTTGCAGAATTCACATTCCGTAAGCGGCGCATCAGAAAATTTCTGCAGGGCCTCGGTTTGACTGCCGCACTCAGTGCATTCATATTCATAAATTGGCATACTCAATTACCTCCATTTCTTTGCCAGAAAAATCAACAAACAACCATATCACATATTCTGTGATCTTTATATAGATCAAGGACATATTTCAAATCCGGGATTGATACATTTTCAAGTATTTCATAAGTCATTGCATGTACAATCTTTTCTTCGCTGTCTCTTTCTTTATCTGAAACGTCAAATCTCCGGAAAAAATTGCAGAACCTCACTATATGAATCAGTTCGTGGGTCAAGATATAGACAAGAAGGGATAAAAGCCGCAACTCGCTATCCCTCCGTAAGGCCTTTATTATCTGATGATCCTGCAGGCAAATAAAATAAAAGTCCCGACTTTTTGTCCTGGATTCAAATCCGTCACCTATTCTTGTTCCTTTGTTCAATAATGCAAAGGCATGCCTGCTTATTTCATCGTCTTTAAGTGAATTAAGGGTCTTTACTTCATACTGATTTCTCTTCCATTGGCTTGAAGAAAACTTGTAAAAATTAGTTGTTGCGTCTTCCGCAATATCAAGGGCATCACTCACAACAATAAGATCATGACTTTGAAAGGAACTCACTGCCATTAAATAACCCCGAAATCTTTATTCTGGAATCTTACTTGAAAATGATAAGGCTTGTTATAGAAATGTCAATCAGGAAAAACAATACCTGAAAGCAATTACTTTACCAGAAAACCTCAACTGATAAAACCCATCATCATTAATCCAGGGATTTAAATTGATAGTTATGGTGGCGGTGACTGGATTTGAACCAGTGACTCTACGGATATGAGCCGTATGCTCTGACCAACTGAGCTACACCGCCACTTAATCAATATTTGCAGTATAAATTATAAAATTCTCATATTTTGTCAATGAAATAATTTATCTTCAGACAGGTTTTGCAATTGATTTTGAAACTCACCCTTCTGTTCATAATGGCCTCTTAAATACACCATATCAGGCGGCAGGACAATTATCAAACGGATATTGACAGATTGAATAATACCATGTTAACAAAAAAAAATGAAAGCAGGCTTTATCTGGAAAATGTGTTAGCGATAATCTAATATTCATTATAAGGAATTTCAACTGCCTGTTTTTTTGGAATATTATTAGCATATACTGGCGCTGATATCCGAAAAAGTGCTTGATATTATTACTCCGGCAATAATATGTGTCTATGTTGTAATTCCGCCATTTTTATTTCTATTGAATTAAAGGAGGTGCAATAATAACGGTGAAAAC
>DAINAR010000026.1:34109-45292 GCA_036733345.1 Deltaproteobacteria bacterium
TCCGCCATTTTTATTTCTATTGAATTAAAGGAGGTGCAATAATAACGGTGAAAACAGATGAAGCATTACCGCGGATTGGAGTTGTCACATCAAGACAATGCCCTTTCTGTGGACATCATGAAATAGGAATAACAACACAGGATGGCTCTTTTTACCCTTTAAAACCAGGCACACTGGTTCAGGCCATGGAACCCGGGCCTGCGATGGGTCCTGCCTTAAGTGAAATTGGAATACATTCAAAGGATATCACTCAGGAACCAGAAGATGAATTAAGGCTGAGACCATGGGTGCCCGGGCCGGTAAAGGGAGATAAATCTCTCAGATTAAAATATGGTGTCATGGTCGAAGAAAATATTGATACCAATAAAGTGGACGGAACTATTTATCAAAGAGCTTTTCTGCTGAAATTACAAAACCTTATTGACAAAGAAATTTATACCCCCCTGCCGGTTATATTGGACCGCTTTTTCAGCACACCTCACCTTGCTTCAGGCAATTCTGAAAATATCTCCCTTGCAATGTGGCAGGAACTGGAAGAAATCAGGGAACCGGTCGAACTTGTAAAGGCCTGGCTGGAAAGCCCTGGCGATGAGCAGCTCAATATAATGCTGAAACCTTATTCAAAAAACGATATTGCTTCCAAGCCGGTAAGTGACGAGGAATTTATAAAAGAGATGGAGGAATTATCTCTGGAAGAATTCCTTGAGTTGCTTTAGACAGAAAGCAGTATCCAGACTGTCAGGCTTAGAGACCTGTTTCAGCTTAGGCCTTTAATACATGTTTAATGCATAATGTTTGTGCTGTTCCGGGTTGCGTGCTCCAGTAACGATCCTTGTACACGCAACCCATGAACAAACAGTCAATATTGTCTGACAGTTTCAGTTTTTAAATTGTTATCTGCCATTTAATACTTATTAAGCAAACTTCTTTGCTTCTTCGGTCAGGGCAGGAACTACTTCAAAAAGATCTCCTACTATACCGTAATCTGACTTCTGGAAAATCGCAGCATCAGGATCCTTGTTGATTGCAACAACGACCTTCGAAGTACTCATGCCTGCCATGTGCTGAATTGCACCGGATATACCGCATGCTATATAGAGGTTGGGTGAAACAACTTTTCCTGTCTGCCCAACCTGGTCTGGATGGGGCCTCCATCCTTCATCCACAGCAGATCTTGAAGCTCCCACACTTGCGCCAATAACGTCGGCCAGATCTTCCAGCACCTTGAATCCATCGGCGCTTTTCACACCACGACCACCGGAAACAATTTTATCTGCCTCGGTAAGGTCAACCTTACCGCTCTCATCTTTAATAGCCTCTACCACTTTGGTTTTAATCTGGCTGTCGTCAAGGCTGAAAGAGGCGTCAACAACCTGCGCCGTCCTGGATGTGTCGGGTGCATTGATCGGCATAACATTCGGTCTTGCAGTCGCCATCTGGGGCCAGCTGTTTTCATAAGTAACCTTGGCATAAGCCTTTCCTGCATAGATAGGTCTGATTGCAACAAGATTGCCGTTTTCAACTGAAAATGCCGTGCAGTCCTGAGCCATGGCAACATCAAGGCTGGCGGCCAGCCTTGCGGATAAATCCTTTCCCTCGACAGAAGACCCGAGCAAAATCACTGCCGGTTCCTCGGCCTTTGCCAACTGTGAAATAACTGCTACGTAAGCATCTGTGGTGTAAGTTCCAAGCTTTGGATCATCAGCCACCAGAACTTTATCAGCGCCATAATGCGCAAAGTCCGCTGCCTTTTCTTTAATATTGGAGCCGAGCAACACGACTGTCAGTTCCTGACCCATGGCATCAGCTATACGTCTTCCTTCACTGATGATCTCATAGGTAACTTTTCGAATCTCTCCTTCTCTCTGCTCAGCTATTGTCCATACTCCCTGTGCCATTATATATATCTCCTCATAAATTGATTACGTTTTTAAAATGCTATTCATGTTCAATTGAGTTTAACAGATTCGTCAAATAGACGAAAAAACTCAAATAACAAAGGAAATAAGTCCGCTAAATAGCTTTTGCCTCCTCATGGAGCAGTTTCGCCAACTCCGCAGCCTTTGCCTGAGGTGTATCCCCTTCAATAATCTTTCCTGCGGCCCTTTCTGGTGGTGATGTCAATTCCACTACTTTAAGCTTTCTTGCACCAGCTCCGAAATCAGCAGGGTTGAGTCCGATATCTGAGAGGCTTTTTTCCTCAAGAGGTTTTTTCTTTGCCTTCATTATCCCTGGGAGAGAAGCGTATCTCGGCTCATTCAATCCCTTTTGAGTGGTAATAAGAACCGGCAGAGCCGACTCGATCACAAGTGTCTGACCCTCAACAAGCCTGTGAGTTTTCACTGACTTTCCATCATCCGCCGCTTCCAGTTTCTCAACCAGACAAACGCTCGGAATCCCCAAGAACTCAGCAACACTCGATCCTACAAGGCCAAGGTCCTCATCAACTCCACGCTGGCCGGCAAAAATAATGTCATATGGAAGGTCTTTAATTACAGCTGCCAGGGCCTTTGATACTGCAAGAGAATCACTTCCTTCTGCGGCATCGTCAACGACAAGTATACCCTTGTCAGCACCCATGGCAAGTGCGGTTCGGATTGAATCCGTAACCCTTTTGGGTCCAAGACCCACAACAGTAACCTCGCCTCCGAATTTTTCCTTAAGACGAAGTGCCTCTTCCACACCATATTCATCATACGGATTCATGACCCATTTGATGTCACTGGTCATAATTGACTTTGCATCAGATGCAATCTTTATTTGGGCCTCTGTATCAGGCACCTGTTTTAAACAAACAATAATATTCACGTTACACTCCTTTCACCTGTTGATTTTGACAGCGAAATAACTGCACTGCCACATACGGTAATTAAGTTAATCTAATTTTTTATGCCCTGAAACTAATAATATGCAGGATACACCAATTAAATTTCATTCGTGTTCTAATATCATACTTGATTATGTCTTGACAATACCAAAAATGCATATTCCCTGATGCAAAATTTCTGGTATCATCGCATTCAAACTGTGTCAAGTTTTTTCATAAATTTCAAAGAATTCAGGTTTACAGTTTCCCCCATGACTTAATTATATGAAAAAGCTTATTGTGAATTTTAAGATGTTTTTAGAACAAAGATGTGTGTGTTTAAATTAATAAATCCTTCATAGCGCCTGAAGGCATTCAAGTTTTAAGGTTTCAGCATAAATAAGGATTTATCCCCAAAAATAATAAATCAGGGAGGTTTTACTCTTGACAAGGCAATAATGCTTACCTATAAATCATAAACTGATCACAATATCTTTTCTAAAGTTGAATGGAATTTTTAAATTTTTAATGATTTGTTTCCCTTTAGTTTATTAAACTTTAAAGGGGCAGCCCCTTTCTCGAATAAGGAGGACCAAATATGTCTGAAAAAAAATCCTATCTTAAAGGAATTAAAATTTTGGCTGTAGATGATGAGCAAGACGTTCTCGATACTATTAAGGATGTACTGGAAGATTCCGTTGTCGAAGTGGCTGTGGACTTTAAAACCGCTTTAGAAAAGATAAATGTGCATAAATATGATTTAGCCATTCTTGATATTATGGGGGTTGACGGCCTGAACATTCTGGAAAAGACTGTAGCAAAAGACATACCAACTGTCATGCTGACAGCCCATGCGCTCAATCCGGAAACCCTCCTCGCGTCTATCGCAAAAGGCGCAATTTCTTTTCTGCCCAAAGAGAAGCTTGCAGACCTCGATCAGATTTTAAATCAAATTATGGCCGCACATCACACCGGGAAAGCTACATGGAAACTGCTTTTTGATGAATTGGGCGAATTTTTTAATGAAAAATTCGGTCCAGGCTGGAAAGAAAAGGAAAAAGATTTCTGGTCAGAGTTCAGCCGCACATATTACGTAAGCAAAGGTATACAAAGCAGACTGCTTCATAATAAAAAAGTAATATCTGGTGTTTAAAAGGCTAATAAAGTAAAGGGAAATCCACTGAATCCTGATTTAAACTGTGTGTAAAAAATATGAGCTAAAGTTCTTGACAAAAACCACGATTTCTGAGTAAGTAATACACATATATCAGCATATAAAATGGGAAAGAGAGCATTTTTTTAACTCTTTAAATAATAGTAGAGGCAAAAGGACAGCAGTTTTTTAACTCTAACAGAAAGAAAGGAGTATGAGATGCGTATGAGAAAGATTGGTATTTCCCTGGTAATGTGTGTGGTGGCGTTTTTTTTCATTTTCGGTATGGCCTGGGCCAAAGCTCCTTCCCTGGATGCATGGAAACCAGCCTTTGATCCTTCAACTGCAAAGTACAAATGTATTGTTTCAAATGTTTCCCACCCGGTATTAAAAGGCACCTATACCGGCTTTGCTATCCGGGATGAACTGTGGAAGCGCACTAATGGCCAGATATATGTTGACTACAAGCCATTCTGCATGCTTGGTGGAGAGGTCGAGGTGCTGAACCAGCTGCAGATGGGCGCTATTCAAGGTATGCTTGTCAGCTCGGTTGCCTCAACAAATTTGGGCCCCAGGTTCGGACTCGTCAATCTTCCATTTCTTATTGACTCCTTTGATAAGTTAGACAAATTTACCAAAAGCGGAAAACTCTACGATCATTTTCTGATGGCAATGGACCATCAGGGCATAACCGGCATCGATATAAGCAGCTATGGTAATTACGGTTGGGCAACCACCATACCGGTACGGAACATTGAAGATGCAAAAAAAGTCAAATTCCGCATTGCAGAGGCGGCGGTTAATAAAATGACTTATGAGGCATGGGACCTTAACAGGGTAGTCATGCCCTGGCCGGATGTTCCCGTGGCACTCAAACAGGGCGTTATTACAGGCCTGGATCATACCCTCACAGTATGCCATGTCACGAAAAAATTTGAGGTCGCGAAGTACTATACCCGCCTTAATTATGCAATGGGCCTCTTTATAAACATCTTTAACACTGCATGGCTGAAAAGCCTTCCTGCTGACCTGCAGAAAACCTTTGTAGAGGTTGTTCATGATATGTGCGCAAAATACCGTGCACTTGATGTGACTCATGAAGCAGAATGTATTGCAGAAGCCAAGGAAAAATACGGCGTCACATTTTATGAACTGTCTGACGCTGATATCGAAACATTGAGAAAAGCTTCAAACACAGTCCATGAAAGTTATGCCAAGGAAATCAACAAGCTGTACCCGGGAGATAAATATCGTCCTGACAATTATCTTGCAGAGGTACAAGCCTACATGGGATATAAACCATAAAATCAAATATGCATAAGCAGTGAGAGGGGTTTAACTAAGCAAACCCCTCTCCGCTTTCTATCAAAAAGAGGTGCCTATGTTTTTCAAGATATTGAATATTCTTGATAAGATACTGAGCTTTATCGAGGAATGGTCGCTTTTTGTGGCGACCATGGCTGCGCTTCTGGCACTGTTCGTAAATGTCGTTCTGAGATATGGCTTTCATTCAGGTCTTGCCTGGTCTGAAGAACTTGTAAGGGAGGTTGTTATATTAACTACCTTTTTTGGTTGCAGTGCTGCTATAAAGGCCCGATCCATGATAAAGATCGATGCCCTGGTACAGATTGTTCCAAAGCTCAGGGTCCCATTAACATTTTTCAGTAATCTTGTCGTCTTTATATTCGCTATAATGATGATCTATTACGGATGGCAAATGGCCGCACTTCAGGTGGCGACCTTTCAAAAAACCATCATAATGGAAATCCCTCTCGTTTTCCTGTATGCCATATTGCCGGCAATGGGAATCGGGATGTTTATAAGAACTGTTCAGGTTGTCTATCAGGATATACAGGATTTAAAATCCAAATCCAATGCTGCTTAGATATATTTCTCACCCATATATATTGATTGATATGCGGAGGCAAAATACAACATGGAACTCAGCCATCTTATTATTCTTCTGATCCTCTTGGGGTGCATGGCCGCTATGGTACCAGTTTTCATGTGCCTTTTTTTTACGGCAGTTCTCGGTTTTATTTTATATACCGATCTTCCATTGCTTCTCCTTGCTCAATCGCTTTTCAGGAGCATGGATAACTTCGCCTTAGTGGTTGTTCTCTATTTTATACTCTGCGGTAACATAATGACCTCCGGGCAAATTGTGGACAGACTGCTGAAGGTAGCCAATGTCGTGGTAAGCTGGCTTCCCGGCGGGCTTGGAATGGCAGGAATTTTGGGTTGCGGACTTTTTGGCGCAATCTCAGGGTCTACAGTCGCCACTGTTGTTGCACTTGGCGGTTTTATGATACCTGCATTACTGGAGAACAAGTACCATGAAGACTACACCATAGGTGTTATGACCGCATCCCCTAACCTGGGCGTGATTATCCCCCCCAGTATCGGAATGATTCTCTATTCAATGATAAGCAACGTTTCTCTTGAGGGTCTTTTCTTAACAGGTTTCCTGCCCGGGATCCTCATGATAATAGGAATGTGTATATACACATATTTCGTTCACAGGAACAAGACCGATTTTGTGCGTATCCCTGTACCGCCCTTCAGGGAAGTCTTGAAGATATTTAAAGAAGGCTTCTGGTCGCTTATGCTGCCTGTTATTATTTTTGGCGGTATTTTTTCAGGGGCATTTACTGCAAATGAGGCCGCTGTTGTGGCCTGTGTGTACGCCTTTTTTGTTGAACTTTTTATCCACAAGGGAATAAAATTTAAAGATGTTTTCAGGATTACTGTAAGCTCAGCGGTTACATCCGCAACCCTTCTGATTATTGTTGCAGGCGCTACCTGTTTCGGCCGATATATGACTCTTGAGGCAATACCCGCCAAGATTACAGAGGCAGTGCTTCAATATATCCATTCCCCATGGGTATTCCTATTGGCAATAAATCTGATGCTTGTAGGCATAGGAATGATAATGGATATTATCTCGGCCACACTTATCCTGGGCCCGGTATTCTTACCAATGCTCGGAGCATTCGGTATTGATCCCATGCACTTTGGATTGATTCTGACGGTAAACCTTGCAATCGCCTATTGCACGCCTCCCATGGGTGTGAGCTTATATATCACGGGGGCCATTGCTAACAAGGACCTTGTTTATGTATCAAGGGCTGTTCTACCGTTTATTTTGATACAGTTTGCAGTCCTTGCTGTTATAACATATTTACCGAGCGTAACATTATGGCTGCCACGCGTGATGGGTTTTATAGAATAGCCCTGTTGCATTTTAATACCTGCGCGCGATAGAATAAAATTTTAAATTAATTTATAGCTGTATTTAATAAAATGAGTTAAGGAGGAAACAAATAGATGAACTACGCTAATTACGCGAAGATTAATGCCCGGCATTTACCTGACAAGACATGTTTAATAGAAAGGAATCCTGCTCAAAATGAGAGAAGGACGCTGACATGGAAACAATTTAACGATGAGATAAACAAGGTAGCAAATTATCTTTCAAAAGACGTGGGGATTAAAGATGGCGACTATGTAATGCATCTGCAGAACAACTCCCTCGAATGGCTTGTTACCTATTATGCCATAATAAAGCTTGGTGCTATAATTGTTCCGCTGAATTTCAGGTTTGTAGGGCCTGACATTCTCTATGCAGCTGAAGTATGCGACCCAAAAGCATTTATAATAGGGCCTGAATTCATACCTGTAGTTCAGCCAGTTCAAAAAGACCTGAAAACGGTTAAAACATATATCTGCGTCGGAGGCGATGTTCCCGCTGATATGATTGATTACAAAACAATTGTTGCATCAGGCGATACAACTGAGGCCATAGTTGATGTTGATGATATGCACGATCTGGCCATGATGTTCACGTCAGGCACGACTGGCAAGCCGAAACCGGTTATGCACACCCATTACTCATTGAATAACACTGCCATTGGAAACGGCATGAGTTATTTTGTCCAGAAAAATGACAATTACCTCTTTTTCCTGCCCCTGTATCACAGCGGGACAATGTTTCTGTGGGCACCATTTTATGCAACAGGAGCTACAGGCACAATCCTGAGAGACTTAAAAGATCCTCTTTGGATAATTGAAGCCATGGCAGAGGAGAAATGCACGGATGTGCTTTTTGTAGTGCCGATTGCCATAGGTATATTGAATTCTATTGAAAGTGGCCAGCTTAAACTCTCGGATTATGATCTTTCCAGCTGGAAATCCATGGAGATAGGCGCACAGCCGGTTCCATTTGACGTAATGAAGAAACTCGTAGAGACCCTGCCGTGCAAGGTATCAAATATCTATGGAATTACGGAAGGAGGAGGGGGAGGCACCTTTAACCTCTATCCTGAGGATGTATTAAGAAAACCCGGTTCCATTGGCAAGCCTACATTTGGTGTTGAGGGCAAACTGGTTGACTTTGAAGGTAAGGAAGTAGGACCTGGCGAGGTAGGCGAACTCACTTTCACCACCAAACGTATGATGAAGGGATATCATAATAATCCTGAGATGACCGCTTCCACTCTTAAAGATGGCTGGCTTTATACAGGCGATCTGCTTCAGACGGACGATGAAGGATTTTTCTACATTGTTGACCGTAAAAAGGATATGATCACAAGCGGCGGTGAAAACATCTTTCCTGTCGAGATCGAAGACGCCCTTATGGAATGCCCCCAGATAGATGATGTCGCATGCATCGGATATCCGGATGATCGTCTTGTTGAGATAGTCATGGCAATTGTCCAGCTTAAGGAAGGAACAACCATGACAGAAGAAGAAGTAATTGCATTTGCAAAGACCAAGATTGCTACTTATAAGCTTCCTCGAAAGGTTGTCTTTGACACAGTAATGAGAAATCCCACTGGTAAGCTTATGAAACCAGAGATGAGGGAAAAACATACAGGCCGTAAAGAGGCCTTTAAAAAGCTTTCTTAGTAAGATTATTAGTCTACTGAAGGGGCGGAGTTTTTCTCCGCCTCTTTTTTTTGGGCTATTCCAGTATTATTAATGCATCAACTACTACTGGTTTACTCCCTGAAATTATTACGGGATTAATATCAATTTCCCTTATTCTCTCGTTTTCAAGACCGATTCGTCCTGTGTTGATAAGGAGTTGGGTCATCATATCCATATCAGCCGCCTCCATTCCCCGAACTGCTTCAAGAATTCTGCTGCTCTTTATCTCATGCATCATATCCATTGCATCTCTTTTCTCAAGAGGCGCTACTCTAAAAGAAATATCCTTCAGTATCTCGGTAAAGATACCGCCAAGGCCGAACATGACACAAGGTCCAAATTGCGGGTCTCTCGTCATTCCTGCAACAAGTTCCCTTTTCCCTTTGATCATTTCCTGAACCAGAACTGCATTGCCTGATCCATCCATGCTTGAAAATATCTCATCAAACGCCGACTTTGCTTCATCTTCGTCCCTGATGTCCATCCGGATCAGTCCTTTTTCTGTCTTGTGTGCAATCTCGGGGGAGCAGCCTTTCAGGACAAGCGGATAACCTATCTTACTGACAGCCATTAATAGATCTTCAATACTTTCAGCCAGCAGCTCATTCACTACCGGTATTTGATAGGCTGACAGGATCTGTTTTGACTCATACTCCGACAGCATATTCCTTCCCTGTTTCAGTGCTTTTTCGATGATTTTCATTTCACACTCCCTGGATTACTGTTTTATGCAGACCTTTCATTTATCAATTGCATTTTTATATTTCCACAGTGATGCCATTGCCCTTGCCGCCCTCTCCGGCGAAGGAAAATTTACAAGAGCCCCGGAATCCTCAAGATGCTCCATCTCATTGTCCCATATCCCGGGCGGAGCAAATATGCAGGTAATAAGAGGCTTTTTCTGTTTCCAGTTCAAAAGCAGACTGCTGATTCCATTTACCACGCCAACATTTGCAGATGCGAACATTATAAGAAGCATTATGGCATTTACATTATCATCCTCCATAACAGCCTTAATAATCTCCCTGCTTGCATCTGCGTCGTACCATGCAGGCCCCATGTCAACCGGATTGGACCTTAAGGCCAGCGGAGGCAGATTTTCATTTATACGTTCCTGCGTATGATTATTAAAATCAACTATTTTAAGTCCATATGCCTCGCAGATATCGCATGCAGCCATTCCAGGACCTGCCTGACCGGACAAAATCGCCACGCCATTTCCTTCCAATTTCGGGCATCCAGCCAGTGCCCTGGCCGAATCCAGAAGAGTCTCTGTATCATCAATCGCAAGTATGCCTGTCTGCCTGAATGCCCCCAGATATATCTCATGCCTGCCTGCCATTGACCCTGTATGTGATTTGGAAGCCTGGTCACCTTTCTCCGAACTTCCTGTCTTATTAACGATAACAGGTTTCTTGCCCCTGTGTTTTTTAAATATCTCCATCAATCGTCCTGGATTGTCTATCCCTTCCATATAGAGCATCAGGACCTTTGTATCAGGATCATGATCCATCAAATATTCTACCATCTCGGCAAAATCAATATTCAGACGATTTCCAAGGCCGATGATCTTGCTGAAACCTGCATTGGTCCTGATTGCCATAAACCCGAACAAATGAGAAATCCCGCCGCTCTGACTGACCAGGGCTATTGTCCCTTTCTTCACTCTGGAAAATTCCGGCGTAAATGAAGCATTAAGGGAGGCATGGAAGTTTATCATACCAAAGGTGTTAGGCCCGATAACAGAGATCCCTGCCTTATTTGCAATTTCGGCTATTGTATTGTGAAGCTCTATGCCAGATGAATCTTCAATCTCCTTGAACCCGGCCGTAATCAGCACAACACCTTTGACACCAGAATCCGCACATTCCCTGAATACTTCAGAAAGGAGTTTTGCCGGAACAGCCACAATAACCATATCTATCTGTTTGCCATAATCTCGAATTGAGCGGTAGGCCTTTAACCCCATAATAGTTTCGGAAAAAGGATTTACAGGTATAATCTTACCTTTATAGCCTCCTTTTATAAGGCTGTTCATTACATGCGAACCAAGTTTATCAGTCTTTTCAGAGGCTCCGATTATTGCTACTGATTTGGGATTAAACAGCAGATTCATTCCACTTATATTTTTATTCATTAACATTCCGGCTCCTTTACAGTTCAACCATTATCAATGAAGGTCTTTCTTAATGGATTTTGCATTATACAAATATACATTTTATAGTTTTATTGCAAGAAACTTCTTCAATCCGCCAGTCAGCCGAAGGCTGATAAAAGGCGGACGAGGGTTCGATC
>DAINAR010000027.1:0-41661 GCA_036733345.1 Deltaproteobacteria bacterium
CGCCTCACCTTTTGTTGATATTTTCTTTGCACTGAGACTATAATATCTGGTAAAGAATTGCAATTGTAAAGGCTCAAACTAGATGAACTCGCAAAAAGTCGTCACTCCGGTGGAAACCGGAGTCCAGATGTCACGTAACTACTTAAAAAGACTGGATTCCGACTTTCGTCGGAATGACGAAAAGTGGTACTTTTCGACTTTTTGCGAGTTCATAAAACTAAGACCTTGAAAATTTAATTCGGAGGATTGTTTATGATTCAAAATAAAAGGATGGATCCGGAAGTATTATCCATGGTTCTTGATACAATAGCCAAGCTTGAAAGGGAGAGAGTTTCTCTTGATATCAAGCTGGAAATGGACCGCACCGGTGAGTTTCCAATGGAACTTATTCGTTTCATGTTAAGTCCTGAGATAGCCCTGCACCTGATATTTATTCCTGAAGAGTACGGCGGCCTGGGTGCAGGTGCGACAGAAATAGCAATAATATCAGAAAGAATGGCAAAAATGGATCTGGGTGTAGCCACTTCGTTTCTGGCAATCTGTCTTGGTATGGACCCAATAAGGGTTGGTGCCACCACCAGGCAGAAGGAAAAATACCTGCGGAAGATTGCGGAAGAGGGTCTTATTGTTGCTTATGCAGTCACAGAGCCTGAAGCAGGATCAAATGTGCAGTCCATCAAGACAAAGGCCGAACGTGTCATGGACGATGATGGTAATATAAAGGGATATATGCTGAACGGGCAGAAACAGTTCATTACCAACGCAGGTGTTGCAGACCTTTATACTATTCTGGCGGATACCCCTGACGGTCCATCCTTTTTTATTGTTGAGGCTGGTGCGGAAGGATTATCTCCTGGAAAACACGAGGACAAACATGGTATTCGTGCTTCTGATACATGCCCGCTTACATTGGAAGATCTTTTTGTGCCCGCTGAAAATCTTGTTGGAGAGGCAGAAGGACTCGGACTTAAGCAGGCCAATGAAGTATTCGGATATACGAGGCTAATGGTGGCCACATTCGGTCTTGGCGGCGGCATGGCTTCTCTTGAAAGGTCAATCAAATATTCAAAGGAAAGGGTTCAGTTCGGAAAGACACTTGCTGAAAAGCAGGGTTATACCCATAAGCTTCTGGTGCCCCATGCAGTGCGCCTTGAGGCAGCGCGTGCATATATTGAGGAAGTCGCACTCAGGCTGGATACAGTTGAGGATGATCTTCAGGTTGAAGGTTCAATTATCAAGTACTTTGCGACAGAGGCAGGCGACGATATGGCTAATGATGGAATACAGGCCTTTGGCGGATATGGTTATATGCGTGAGTACGAGGTGGAAAAGATCAAACGTGATGTCAAAATACTGCCACTGTACGAAGGCACAAGTGAAATTCAGCAGAATATTATTTCCGTTTTCCGAATGAGAAGTGTGGTTCGTACAAAGGGAGGCTTTTATCTGGAAATGGCCGATGCACTGGAAAAACATCCTGAAGAATGCGGCGGTGGTATGCTTGCAAAGGCTCTGGTAACAGTCAGTGATACAGTAACTAACATTAGGAAACACAAGTTGACAAGACATCAGTTTGTAATGTTTCAGCTTGCAGACATGATGACCTGGGCGGAAATAGGTGCGTCCTTTTGTCGAAAGGCTGCTTCATATAAAGGCGGTCAGAACAGAACTCCTGAGTTTATAAAGGCGGCTTCTAGGATATTTGCCAGGGAGGTCCTTGAAAAGATTTATTCTAATGGCCTCAGGATAGCGTACGGGTGTGATGATGTGATTGAGGATCTGGCAGGCCGGATAAAAACACTCGATATAGGATCAGCTATGGAAGGCAACCTGAAAGACATGGATATGGTTTCATTGGAATTAGTAAAATAAAAGAGACCTCTGCAAAACTCTTGTGCGCCTCAGGCGCAATCGTTATTTGTCCCAGCCAATGGCTGGTTTATCCCGCGCTTGACGCGGGGCCGGAGTGACGATTTTTTATGAAACCATCAATTAATATTCAAATAAATTTTATGAGTTTAACTGCATTTGATTAGAGAAAGGAAATACCAACGCAGGCCGGCAGGGCCTGGAACAGGAAAAAGACCTATCAGAAAAGGAAGAGCCGGTCTGCGCAGAATTTCTTCCAGAAAATCCCAGTACGGAAAACCAAAGGTTGACTCATCACTCAAGTCTGTGTTTCAAAAGATTGGCGTTCCCGAACCCGAACCGTTTAAGCCCGATCCTTTTCAACTGGAGGCGCTTGATCTGATTGAAAAACATGACCTGCTTGTAAGCGCTCCAACAGGCTCGGGAAAAACGTGGATTGCCTCTCAGGCAATACAGTCCTGTCTTAAAAAAGACCTCAGGGTATGGTATGCATCTCCCCTTAAGGCCCTTTCCAACTCAATTTACCAGGAATTTTGTCATGAGTTTGGCCTTTACCAGTGCGGAATCCTGACCGGTGACCGAAAAGAAAATCCCGAAGCTCCTATAATAGTTGGCACAACAGAAATACTGAGAAACCAGCTGTATGATGCAATGCACAGAGGTGCCAGTATCAACGCAGACCTTGTTATCCTGGATGAAGCACACTATCTAAGCGATAGTGAAAGAGGAGTTGTTTGGGAAGAAGTGCTTATATATCTTCCTTCAAGGGTAAGGCTGTTGCTGCTTTCTGCAACAATATCCAATGCGGATGAGGTATGTGATTGGCTGAGTGAGATCAGAGGCGTGCCCAACAGGGTTGTATTGTCTGAAGAGCGTCCGGTGCCGCTGGAAATGCTGTTCCTTTTTCCTGACGGCTATATTATTCCTCTGGGAAGCAAAAGGGGCCTCAATCATCGTGTCAGAAAATATCTTGCATCTCAGTCTGAGGTTCGTGGAAGGCGATCTGAAAAGGTCGATTTCGGCAGTGTTATTGAATGCCTGAGAAAATTTGATTTACTGCCGGCAATTTTTTTTCTTAAGTCAAGAAAGGATTGTGACAGGGCGATATTAACATGCCCTGAAGTTTACACTGACAAAAAGGAAAAAGAGCGTTTTGAAAGATCAGTCGGGGTGTTTTTGAAAGAATACCCTCATCTAAGGAAACACCGTCAAATATCTTTTATTTTGAAATCGAGGGTTGCTTCACATCACGGAGGGCAATTACCTTACTGGAAAGTGCTTGTTGAGAAGGTAATGAGCGAGGGATACCTGGAGGCCATATTTTCTACATCAACAGTAGCTGCAGGCGTAAATTTTCCGGCCAGGACTGTTGTACTGGTGCAAAGTGACCGCTACAACGGCCAGGAGTTCACCGATCTGACGGCAACAGAGCTTCATCAGATGGCAGGCAGGGCTGGAAGGAGAGGGAAGGATAATATTGGATTTGCAGTTGTTTTGCCAGGGGTTCATCAGGATCCAAAACTAATTCATGAGTTGACCGATTCCTCACCCGAGCCGATCATGAGCCAGATTCGAATCAATTTCTCCATGACATTGAACCTCCTTCTTTCACATACTCCCCTGGAGGTCAAGGACCTGCTTGAGCGCTCATTTGCCGCATTTCAGGAAAGAGGGACGGGCTCTTCGCTAAGGGCACGCTGGGATCGCATTGTACTGGATCTTGAGAGGCTGCTTCCAGACTCCAGGTGTGACATTAAAGATCCGTATCAAATTATTGAAAATAAACAGAAAAGGGATGAATTGCTGCATGATTTAAAGGGCATCAACCGCGATATAAAGGATGCCGACATCAGGGCAAATACAAAAGACCTTATAATTCAAAAACTAAGATCACTTGATTGCGAAGGCTGCAGACATGTTAAAATCTGTCACAGGAATAAAAGGGACCGGCTTTTTCATTTGACACGGGATCTCCGTTTGATTTCAGGTCATATTGAAGAGATGACAGGAGGTTTGTGGCTTAGCTTTAAGCGTCATGTAAGGTTTTTAAAGGAAACCGGATTTGTTGATGGTATGGAAAGATTGACTGCCGATGGATTCTGGGCTTCAAAGCTAAGGCTGGATCAGCCCTTATTGATCGCCGAGGCAATCAGGAAGGGCGCAATGCAGGGTGTTTCTCCTGATCTTATCGCAGGGAGTATAGCTCCTTTTGTTTGGGATAAAGCGCAGGAAGTGGATGTTGATCTGCAGAAGGGAGCTGATTACAGTGAGATTGAAAAAAGGTTCAATCGGATTCTTGATCATATTGCACCATTAAAGGCATTAAAGAACAGGAGAGGTTTTGAGAGCCCCCCTATTATGTTCTGGCCGGCGGCAGCACTTTTCATATGGTCAAAGGGGGTTTCATGGGAACTGCTGCTTAATGTGATGCGTATAAGTGAGGGGGATATGGCGTCACTTATAATGAGGACTGCCGATCATCTGAGACAGATCTCAAGTCTGGCTGACACCCATCCTCAGCTTGCGTATGTTGCAGAGGAAGCAATCGGCCGTATAATGAGGGAACCCGTATATATTTAATTTGTCGTCATGCCTTTATCCCTTTTTATTGCTCAGGCGATTAAAAACATCAATTGTCATGCCGGACTTAATAAGCCTGCTCCGGACCACGATCCTCGGGCATACAGTCTTTATAAGCACTTATGAAATCCCTGAACACCGGCCCCGTACAGGAATTCGGGACAGGCTGGAGCTTGTCCGCCGGTGTTTATGGCGGGTTTACCCGCCAATGTTTGTGGCGGGTTTATCCCGTACTTATTGCGGGGCCGGGATGACGACTTCCAACGAAGTCGTTTTAAATTATATGAAGCGATGGCATTATAACAATATGAAATATTTAACGCTTCACTTGTTTTTTGACATGCTTCGTTGTTCATAGGCTGCCTCAAAGAGGCATAACTTAGCTTTTTACGAAACCATTATAACTTGATAAATAGTGAAAATAACGACGGAAGGTTTAGAAATTAAGGCAATTTTTGGCAATCTACCAGCAATTATGTCTTTAAAGCAATACTGCAATTAAGAAACAAGCTTTAAAATCATTTCTTCAGCCTTTTCCAGGCTGATACGACTCATATTTATTACCAAATCATAAAGACGGGGATCATTCTGAGAAAGTCTGTCATTGAAATGACTTAAGAAACGCTCCCTTATTTTATCTTCCTGTTTAATATTTGTCAGGGCATCTTTCTCGTCATAATTAAGTTTATCCATTACGAAACGAAGCCGATAATCATTATCAGCCACAAGGAGGATATGCCATACATTCTCATATCCTCTAAGGATATACTGGCTTCCTCTTCCTATGATTACAACGTTTCCATGCTCGTACAGTTCTCTGATAATGGCTTTGAGCATCTCAGCATAACGTTCCTCGTCCATGTAGCCGTATTTGTCTGAGATAAGGCGCTCAATAAAATCTGAACTCACTATTTTATCAAGAAATTTCGTGAGTTTTGTGGCCCCGTATTTTTCATAGGAAAGGACATCGCCTGAAGAAACCTTGATTTTTTCAGCAATTTTAGTGATAATCTCTTTATCCACATATTCATAGCCAAGTTTTTTTGATATTATTTCCCCAAGAGTTTTACCTCCGGCACCGAATTCTCTTGAGATGGTGATGACAGCCATATTTTTCTCCTCTGGAAACCTAAGTGTAGATCACATGAAATGTAAAATTTCTGTACCTGTGTCCCTTTATAACAGATGCAAAATAAAATCATTAGAATTACTCAAGGGCTTTTTCTGGCATACCTCCAAAAGGGGTAATTATTATATAGCACCGTATGCTCACCTCGTCAATTTATTTGCTTAAATCTGATTAATTATTAATCGGCTTTCTGTCCGCGATCTGAGAGTGCTTGTATATCATTGAAAGTCTTTACAGATTTCTCGGACCGGACTTCTCTGGGCTCGAAATGACAAAAGAATCCAATTACGACATAATATCTAGATTGGAATGAAAAGGGCTAAGGGAGATGAATTGGAGAGAGGTTTTTGTGATCCTGTTGTTGACAATTACAGCAGGTCGTTTTATTCATGGTCCTTACGACTTTGCAATAAATTAGTCTAAATAAGATTTTGATTTTTTTTTAAGGGAGGGTTTTTGGGCAGAAGAGATCATCAGATAAAGGTAAATGACCTGGGCCGACTTCTTGTCTATATCCTCACTCACAGGCCGGATGAATTCTGTCTTGTGCCGGACAGTGACGGTTTCATTTCATATAAGGAATTGATACAGGCCATTAATGAAGAGGAGGGCTGGCAATATGTAAGACAGTCCCATATAAACGAAGTGCTTATGGGAAAGGACAGGGATCTGTTCGAGGTCAAGGAAAAAAAGATAAGGGCCATGGAAAGAAGGTGGAGTCTTGACATTGAAAACCCTGCTGATTCTATTCCGGTAATTCTTTACTGTGCAGTAAGATCAAAAGCCCACCACGTTGTGATGGAGAAGGGATTAAAATCCTTGCAGGGCAGGCCTCTTGTTATGTCGGGCGAAAAGGAACTATGCCTTCGAATCGGGAGGCGACGCGATCATAAACCAGTTTTGCTTGAGATAATGGCTGAAACTGCCGCGGAGCAGGGGGTTTTGTTTTATACCTTTGGAAGTCTTTTTCTGAGTCCTGAAATACCTCCCCAATTTATTGCCGGCCCCCCTGTGTCGAAGGAAATCCTGGAGGCCAGGAGAAAGAAGGAGGAGCAAACTGAAAAAATGGAAAAAGTCCGCCGTGTGCCGGCTTTTACTGAACCAGGAACCTTTATTCTTGAAAGTTCCAGGGATCCTGATCCATTCAGGAGGGCCAAGGGAAAAAAGAGAAGGGGGTGGAAAGAAGAGGCAAGAAGCATGCGGAGAACCAGGCGCTGAGATATGCCATTTCTACAAATCTTTCAAATATTGGGTATCAGCCACCTTTTGTTCTGATCCAAAAATCATGTTATCCTCTATTCTATCCATGCTTACAGGAACAATAAGTCCTTTTATATCCCGTGAAGATGAAAAAATAACAGGTAAATAGTTATCACTTATACCCTTGTAAAAATAATTTTCTTCTGAATGCCATCCTTCGGCAAGCACTTGGAATTCCTTTCCAAGATTCCTGCGATAAAATGCTGACCTTTTTGCCTGACCCAGTTCTCTAAGTTCCGATGCCCTTTTTTTTGCCAAACCTGGTTCAACCTGGTTTTCAAGGCGGAAGGCTGCAGTACCTGGTCTGGGTGAAAAGGGAAATACATGAAGATAGGATACGGGCAGATCCCCAACGAGTGACAGGGTATTTTTATGCTGTGTCTCTCCTTCTCCGGGGAATCCCGCCATTATATCAATGCCTATTGCTGCTTCAGGTATCCTTGCATATATAGTCTCAATTATTTTCGCAAAGTCCCTCGCTTTATAGATTCGGTTCATTTTTTTCAGGATGCTCTCATCGCCGCTTTGCAGTGGAATATGAAAATGCCTGCATATCCATTCTTCTTTGCCTACCATGTCTATAAGATCATCGTCTATCTCCATGGGTTCAATGGAACTCAGCCTGATTCTGACGGAGAGGTTTTCTTTTCCGATTGATTGAAGAAGGCCTTTGAGGTTTATGCTCTCTTTCAGGCCAATCCCGTATTTACCGAGATTTATCCCGGTCAGAACAACTTCCCTGTAACCTTCTGCTGCGAAAGCTTCAAGCATGGACAGGACGTTTTTCATGGGAAGGCTTCTGTAAGGCCCTCTGGTAAAGGGTACGATGCAATAGGTGCAAAAGGATTGGCATCCGTCCTGTATCTTCAGATATGCCCGTGTACGGCCTGGAAAACGCCTTACAGGCATGGATTCAAAAGGCATTCCTGCTTCAAATCCATTAATGGAGATGATTATGCCTTGCGAGTTAAAAGCATTAATCAGAAGTTCCGGAATTTTTGTTTTATTAACATTTCCGGCAATCAGTTTGACCCCTTTTATCAGTTCGATTTCCTTCGGAAAAACCTGAGGATAACAGCCTATGGCCGCTGTTATTCCTTCAGGATTTTCTCTCAAGGCCTTTCTGATAGCCTGTCGTGATTGATGAGCTGCTCTCCGGGTTACAACACAGGTATTGACTATCGTGGCATCCGCCTTTTCTCCCTTTCCAGCCGGCCTCCATCCTGCATCCATTAGGCTATCATTCAGGCAGGCGGATTCATACTGGTTTACCTTGCAGCCAAGGGTTATGATTCTGAATAATTCAGGCATTTATCTGTCAGCCTCTTTTTTTATTATCCAGCCACCGCCTATCAGCCTGTCGCCTGTATAGCATACAAGGGCCTGGCCAGGGGTGATTGCCATCTGAGGTTCTTCGAATCGAAACCTGACCCTGTTAGAACCAGTCACTGTGAGGCGGCCTGATGCAGCCTTGTGGCGGTAACGGATTTGGGCCTTAAGGTCCGGTTCATTCGAAGAGGGAAGGGGGCCGATCCAGTTGAAAAGCTCTGCATCAACGTTTTTTGAAAAAAGCTCCTCCTTTCTACCTACAACAACCTCACGAGTGTCAGGCCTGATTTCCTTTACATAATACGGCCTCGAAGATGCTATTCCAAGGCCGTGTCTCTGGCCTATTGTATATCTGTGAATCCCTTTGTGCTCACCAAGCCTTTTGCCATGTGAATCAATGATGTCTCCATTCATATCAATGCTGGAACCAAATCGGTTTTCAAGAAACTCACGGTAGTTTCCGTCTGATAAAAAACATAACTCCTGGCTTTCAGATGTTTCACGGCATGGCAGATCAAGTTCAATGGCAATATTCTGCACATAACGTTTGTTTATCTCGCCCAGAGGAAAAACAGCCATAGAAAGAGAGTCCTGATTTAACCGGTGCAGGAAATAGGATTGATCTTTTCCTGAATCCTTTCCTCTCCACAGATCAGTTATTCCCTGCCTTTTTACGGCCTTTACATAGTGCCCTGTTGCCAAAAAAGGAATCCCCTTCTGTTTTGCGTATAAGCGAAGATGCCTGAATTTTATTTCTTCATTACATATGACGCAGGGATTTGGAGTAAATCCCTTTGAATAGGCGCTAATAAACGGTTCTATGACAGATGCGATGAATTCTTCCTTCAGGTCAATGATCTCCAGCGGAATTTTAAGATGATATGTGACAGCTTCAACTGCCTTAAGCCTTTTTCCTCCTGTTGAACCCGTGGCAGGGAGTATCAGGAAAAGCCCGTGGACATTCCATCCTCTCATTTTGAGGAGGGCGGCAGCAACAGAACTGTCCACGCCACCGCTGAGGGCCACAACAATATCCGAAGGCTGTATGTTCATAGCAAATAATTCATCGTGATTTGACAAAAGAAATATCCCTTAAGGCAGGTGTATGAGATTGGCACTGGAAAAATCAGTATAAAATACTCCTGTTAAATTTTACCTCCATAGCCCAGGCAGGGCAGGCTAGAACGCATAATTCACAGGCGCTGCATTTGTCCTTATCAAAAATGACTTCCATTTCAGGCCTTTTTATATACAGGGCACCGGTAGGACAGACAGCCGTACAGGCACCGCAGTGAAAACATTTTTCTTCATCACGCTTTATATCGTTACCGATATCTTCTACCTTAACTCCAATTTTTTTCAGGTAACGTATGCCTTCCTGATAGTTTTTTCTGTGCCCACTCAACTCAAGGACCATAAGCCCTTCTTTTCTTGGGTATATAGTGGCCTTAAGTATATTAAAGGAAAGATCGAATTTTTTTACGAGAGTTGCAGCAATGGGCTCGTTGACCATTTTTTTCGGAAATCTCAATGCGAGTACTTTCGAGTACATTTTCTAGACTCCATACTTGTTTTAACTGGATTAGTATTTCTTGATTGTCCTTTCGAATCCCGGCATCGACTTTTCAATAACTTCATCTGAGACACAGTATGAAATCCTGAAATGTCCTGGCCCGCCGAATCCGCTGCCTGGCACAGTCAGTATATTCTCCTTCTGAAGTTCAGCTACAAAGGCTACATCATCATCAACGGGGGTCTTTGGAAAAAGATAAAAGGCACCCTGAGGTTTTGAGAATTCATAGCCGAAGGATGCAAGGCCATCACACAGCAAATCCCTTCTTCTCTGATAGACGGAAATATCCACACTGTCTTCAAGCAGATGAGAAACAGCTCTCTGCATAAGGGCAGGGGCGTTAACATAACCAAGTATGCGGTTACACAGGACAAGACCTGCCATAACTATCTGTCTGTCCAAGATATCAGGATGAGCCGCGACATAGCCGATCCTTTCACCCGGCAGTGAGAGATCCTTAGAAAAGGATGTTACGGAAAAGGTCTCATTATACAGATCGAAAACACTGGGGACGGAAATCCCGTCATATACTATCTTGCGGTATGGCTCATCCGAGATCAGATATATGACATGCCCCAGTTTTTTGCTGTATTGATTGAGCAGGCCTGCAAGCCCTCTGAGTTCTTCTTCGCTGTAGACCCTGCCCGTGGGGTTGTTTGGAGAATCAATCAGGATTGCTTTTGTCTTTTCTGATACGGCTTTTTCGATTTCGCTGAAGTCCAGGGAAAAATCAGGTTTTGTCGGCACCGGCCTGGACACTCCCTGAAAGTTGTCAAGGTAGAAATCATATTCAACAAAATAGGGTTTTGGGATAATTATTTCTTCTCCCGGATTGAGGATAGTCTTTAATACTGTATTGAGACCACCACCTGCCCCGACGGTCATGATTATATCTTCGGCCTTGAATTTTGTCCTGTTATGACTGCTCAGGTATTCAGCAACAGCCTGCCTGGTTTCCGGAAAACCTGCATTTGGCATATAGCCGTGAAGACCGGGCCTTGAATCACTGATAAGCTCTTTAATGATTTCATTAAATCTGGGCGGAGGCTCCAGGTTCGGGTTGCCGAGGCTGAAGTCAAAGACGTTTTCCGCGCCGTATTTTTCCTTTCTCAGGGCTCCTTCTTCGAACATCTTCCTGATCCAGGAGGTTCTTTCTATGAATGAAACAATCTTTTTTGATATTGGCATTTTGGTTCTCCTTTGAAAGTCATAAAAAAATAAAATCGAACTTTTCTCAACTATTGTCAATAAAAAAACCGGTACGCAGATTTCTCTTTTATCAGTATCCGAATTTTATAATTAAGATTTCTCATCACGGCACAACATGATTTGCAGTTTTATCAGCCTCTGGCTGAGACTTTTTCCAATTTCGATAAAGTCTCTTGACCCGTAATCTATAGAGCACTTGAAAGTAAAGGATTATGTGCAATCGAAGCACAGCCTGTCCCGGATTTCAATCCTGAAACAGGGAAAATACCTTATTTACAACCTCCGCATTTATGATATAATAATGTAAATTATTCTTAAATTTCATAAGCATGAAAATCAAATTTCAGGTTATTCTGTAATTGCAGTTAATTACTGAATATGAAACCTTTTAATATAGGCTCATCACGTCGGTTTTTAAACAAAACCATTTAGAAGAAAAAACTTGTTTTTGCGGTAATCAGGTTTGATGAACTTGCAAAAAGTCGTCACCCCGGCCCCGCGTCAAGCGCGGGTTAACCTGCCACAAACACAAGCTGGCAAGTTCCAAAAAGAGTCCAGATGCTGCGCAACTGCTGGAAGACGCTGGATTCCGACCCCGAACAGGAGTCCGGGACAGCCTGGAGTTTACCCGCCAATGTTTGTGGCGGGTTTACCCGCCAATGTTTGTGGCGGGTTTACCCGCCAATGTTTGTGGCGGATTTATCCCGCACTTGATTCGGGGCCGGAATGATGGAAAGAGAGCATTTTTGCCTTTTTTCCAGTTCATCAATAATGAAAATCAGCTGAAAGAGAAGACATGATAATTAAAATTCTGGGTTCTGAATCTCTTGGAGTCCGCGGGCTTTCATGTTCGGTTGAATTGAACAGCAGGAAGATAATCATAGACCCGGGAATAGCCTTAGGCTGGTCCCGTTACGGGTTTCTGCCGCATCCTTTTCAGATTGCGGTTGGAGCAGGAGTCAGAAAGAAGATTATTGAAGAATTAAGAGATGCCAGTGATGTTATTTTCAGTCACTTTGATGGAGATCATTGCCCTTTAGCGAATCCGAATCCTTATCAACTGGGCATACACGAGGTGAAAGACAGTTTGTCAAAATGCCGGATTTGGGCTAAGGGCCCGGATAATTCACCGCCAACTCAGCAAAGAAGAAGAGGGGAGCTGTCTGAAATAATCAACAGAGACCTGCCGAGTGCTGATGGAATAAAAGATGGACCTCTGGAGTTTTCTTTTCCTGTTCCCCATGGACAGAAGGACGGAAAGGAGCGCACGGTAATGATGAGCAGGATTGAAGGGAACGGGATAACTTTTGTTCATGCTTCAGATATCCAGCTCCTTGACAGGGAAACAATAGAAAAGATTCTGGAGTGGAAACCGGATATTGTTTTAACCTCGGGCCCGCCTCTTTATCATTATTCTTCTTCTTCATCATCTCAGACTCAGAGAGAAAACGCCTGGCAAAATGCAGTAAATCTGGCTGAGAATGTTGACACATTTGTTATTGACCACCACCTTTTGAGATCTGAAGAAGGTATGGAATGGCTCGAAGAATTGAGATATAATAGTAAGGGAAAGGTCTTATGTGCGGCAGAATATATGCAAAGAACCCCTGTTTTTCTTGAGGCCTGGCGGAAAGAACTGTATGAGTGGCTTCCTGCTTACAATGGCTGGCATGAAGATTTTCAGCAGGGAGCAGTGGATCTTGATTTTTATCGTATCAGGGGATGGGAGGTCTTAGTGAGAAACGGGAAAATCAACCCGTGCAGGTGGTATTACTTCTGTCCGATAAAGGAATATACTGATGAGGCCAAACTGGAAAGAGACTGGATTGAAAATTACTGCCTTGTGAGGAATAAAAAATGTATTCGCTACCAGATGGAAGAAAGGGGTGAGTATCACCCGGATAACATGCTGCCCAATGGTGAAATAAGGGAAGATTTGTATTGAGAGGGATATTAAATGAATTGCGGGAACAGAAGTACGAATTTGTTAAGGCATTAAAAAATGCAGTGAAGATGTCTCCGATTAAATTGCAACGGGGTAAAAATCTCTTTTACGATAAACAAGGTGGTATCTAATAATGAAAAAACTGAGAAATTTCGTCAAGACTTCCCTGATCGGCGGGATTGCGGTTATCCTGCCTGTCACCATTTTATTCCTGATTTTCAAATGGATTTTTAATTTCATTATTAATATTATTCAACCCCTTACAAATCTCCTGGTTGCCAGATCCAACCTTCAGGAACTCGTTGCTATATTGATTGTAATCTGCATCATTTTATCTGTCTGTTTTTTTGTCGGTGTTCTGGTCAGGACAAGAGTAGGCCGTTTTATTCATGAGCATCTCGATAAACGTCTTTCAAAGATTATTCCGGGTTATGGAGCAGTCAAAACCACAGTGAGCCAGTTTTTTGACAGGAAATCGACCCCTTTTTACTCGGTGGCTCTTGTAAGAGGCTTTGATGATGAAAGCCTTATGACAGCCTTTATTACAGACAACCATCCGGACGGGAGTTACACTGTATTTGTTCCCTGCGGTCCGAATCCTACCACAGGATATATCCTGCACATGAAAAAGGAACATGTGCATCCGGTTCCCGTATCAGCTGAAGTTGCCCTGAGGTCCGTAATAAGCTGCGGGGCAGGGTCACAGCCTATCCTGGCAGCCTTTCATAGGAATGAAAAGAATAAATTGTAAACTGATTAATTTGACGGATATTATCTCCTTGAAAATGTTAGTAAACTTATTTTATCCAAAAAACATAAGGTGAGGATCATGGGAAGTCCTTAGCATTGAACGAATCCGCGTATTTACAGTGGAAGCCTTACTTGAGCAGGCCATAAGGCTTGAAAATGCTCTGAAAGATGAGAGCATGGGTGGGCCTTCGCTTTCCGACAGGGATGAACCATGGCGGGATTATCCGCCAGCCTTTCGAATGCTGGCAGAACTGAGTGCACAAGGCCTTGATCCCCTGTTTCATAGAGCGCCAGTGGTAGTGGCAGTTCATGTGCATCCGCATGAGGCCATTCATCCTGAGGTAGAAGCAGGACTGGCAAGCATGTACATGGTACTTATGGCCACCAGTCTCGGCCTTGGCACATGCTTTTGCGGATTGCTGGATTATGCTGCCTTTCACAGCGCAGACCTGAGTCGAGTTATGGGACTGTCGGAAGGCCAACATGTGCCAATCTCGTTCATGCTCGGCTATCCTAATTTGGAATATCCCCGCCTGGTGGTACGCCGCCCGGCCCGGGTAACGTGGATTTAGACCTGAATTACTGGACTGTGCCCATTGATTTTTAATGAATTTGGGCTGTCTGCCGCTGAAAAAGAATATAGGGACAGAATTACTTTTATTTGGTCTTGTCGAAACATCGGTTATGGGCGCTGTTGTAACATGGTTCTTTCGTATAGAGACAACGGGTTTAAATCTGGAAAAGATCGGTCACGAACATTAGTGCTTAATTTGAAATATCCTGAGGGGGATGAAAACTCTATTCAAGGAGCTTAAGATGATGATGAATAATAAAAAAAATCGATTTCTCCCTGCCCTTTTGTTTTTTCTCCTAATTTTTGGATGCCAGGAGTCATTGGCTCGGGAAGAAGTAAATAACATCCTCGGGCCGCAGTCCATCCTGGCTAAAGGGGAGCAGTATGTATTGATGGCTGCCGTCAGATTTCCGGATGTTGAACCATCTGTTCCGCTGGGTAAAATACGCAAAAAGACAGTTTATTATCTGAATAAATATGTAATGGAACAGTCCTACGGGCAGTCATGGGTAAAGGCTGACTTCCATGGCTGGGTGAAGTTGCCTGACCCGATTTCAGAATACAACGTGAGCCCTTATAATTTCAAGGTCGACCGAAGTCGGGTAAAAAAGTTGATTGAAGATACAATGACAGCCCTGGAAAGGGAAACAGTTTTTTCAAGGTATAAGCATTTGCTGATCATCCCTGGTGTTTTAACAATGCCTGGAAAAGGCTATGGCATGATCTGCTATTGTGCCAATCCCGGCATGTTGTCAGGAGTCCGGAGAGATGTCCACTATGTGCCGCTGAAATCAGAAGGAGGACAGGAATTTGGAGGAGGAGTTTTTGTAGGGGCTGAGAATGCCCACCTTGGCATGTTTGCACACGACTTTTTTCACGCACTTGGAGGGATTTACAAGAACAAACGTCTTGTACCCTGACTGTATGACTTCGAGCGTCAGTCTGACGCTAATCAAACACCTTCCCCGGAACATCACGCCATATATATGGGGCCTTGGGACATCATGTCAGAGCATTTCGTAAAGAAAGGTCATCCACCTCCAGGGATATCTTCTTTTACAAAAATCAGATTAGGATGGATTGGGACCGATAAGGTCCTTTTGGTCAAACCGGGAGAAACAGCAATGAATTTTCTGTCACCCCTTTCGCAGAACGGCGATAAGCTTGTTGTTAAGATTCCCCTGCGTTATGACAGGTATTATCTTATTGAAAATCGTCAACCTGTTGGATTTGATCAGAATTTACCGGATTCAGGCATACTGGTACTCAAGGTGAACGCCAGAGTGGAGGAGGGTTCCGGTACTGTAAAAGTTATGGATGCAGATCCTGATGCCAGGCATTTCATACATGCTACCTTTAGGATCGATGAAAGCAAAAGAAATCTATATATTGACAATGATTACAATATCGCTGTTATTCCTCTCTGGGCTGATAATGGGAAAACCGGTGTACTGGTTACCACTCCGGAAAAAAGTTCAGAGGCCAGAGCCGCAGCCTTGATGATCCACAAGCTGTTAAGTCGATATCCTGAATCGGAGGGAATTGAACAGAGTAAGCTTGTGGAAAAATGCATTGTGACATTTAAAAAATTCGCTTTCAATGATTGTATTCAAATGGCCCGTAAGGCACTTGCAAATTAATTGAGAGAGGATTGTCCCTGATTCTCAGATATTATTGAATTATTCAGGAATGTAGTTATGGCTCCTGTGTTTTGAAGGCTGTTATTGCTTCTTAAGACATGCATCATTTGTTTTTTATTTCGATCAAATTCATCCGGCTTATCTCTTTAAGGAGGCTATAATAAAAATATAGATCATTGTTCTTCTGTTCCTGCTAACTGCATTCCAATTTGATAAGTTGCAGCCTTCTAGAAATCTTTTGACCGGCAAATATAAATGGACTTATTCTTTTCATGTATCAATAAAAAAGGAGTAACTGTCTGAAGAATATGATAAAAACCGCTTCACAATATCACGATTTTACAGGTTACATTAGAGGCAAAATCGCAGGCCATTATCTTGACTGGCAGAATCAGCCGAATGTTTTCAAAGAATACCAGGGGATAGAGCCAATTCCACTGCCCGAGGATATACCTCCTCTAAAACAAAACCTGTTATCCCTGCTTAAAGAGGAAGGGGCTGATTCAGCTTCAAAAAGAATCGATATTTCGGATCTGGCTCTGATCCTTCGCCTGACATGTTGCCTTACAGCAAAAGTTCGATCTGCTGGTGGAGATTTTTATTACCGAAACACTGCTTCAGCAGGAGCGCTTTATCCCACCGAGATATATGCTGCAACCAGCGGAATAAAAGGTATTGACGACGGTCTATACCATTTTGAAATTCACCGGCAAAGTCTTTCAACATTGAGATCAGGTGATTTTGCCGATCATATCAGCAGGTTTATTTTCAGACCTGCGGGAAAATCACCGCATCTTGTCATTATTTTTTCTGCTATTTGTTTCAGAAGTTCGTGGAAATACCGGGATCGTGCCTATAGATATCATCTTCTTGACACGGGACATGTAATAGAAAACCTGTTTTTTGCCATGAAGGCACTAAGACTTCCTCTTGATGTATACTATGATTTCAATGATAGGGAGATAAACAGACTGATCGGAGTGGATGATAACAGGGAAGTAGCTTTGGCGGTTGCAGTTGTTTGTGGTTCCGGGTCTGTCCGTGATTTAGAGGTACCCAGTATTGAAAAATTGCCGGAAAACCTTATTAGCAGGAGTATTGTATCAGGGCATGAGATAGACTATCCGGCAATAAATGAGATTCACAGGGCGGGAGAGATGTATGAGGAGAAAAAGGATCACAGCCATGAATTTCCTGTAAGCCCTTCGTTAATACCCAAAACCTGGCAAAGACTGCAGGATTCATTCTCAAGCGGCCAGGAGATTGAATACCCTCGATGCCTTTTTATGCGCCGTTCAAGCCGTAATTTTGTGGATGCGCCCATAAGTAGCAATAAATTTTTTTCACTTCTTGATTCCCTGTGTTTAAATTATCATCCAAATCCGGAAAATGCCTCAATAGATTCATCCATGTTATCTATTGGATTTATAGCTGAAAATATAGAAGATATTACTTCTGGACTATATGTTCTGGATACTATTAAAAGACGGTTTGAGATGGTGTCTTCCGGTTCCCTGACAGAGATGATGTCCCATGTATGCCTTGATCAGGAATGGCTGAAAAGTGCAGGTATTCATTTTCTATTCATCAGCAACCCGGGGCTCCTTGACAGGAAATACGGTCCAAGGGGTTACAGATATGCCATGATGACCGCGGGCCGTATGGGGCAGAGAATATATATTTCTGCAACTTCCCTTGGGCTCGGCTGTTGCGGAATAGGGGCATTTTATGACAATGAAGCAGCCGATCTTATAGGCCTGAGCAATGATTCAAGGCTCCTTTATCTTGTTGCTGTGGGAAGGGTAAAGCGTTTACTTTCATGAGCTGAAGATGGGAATGTCATGAAAAATAAATAAGATTGCAATAATGACTTTTGTATTAGACTTATTTCAATACCTGCACATCACGAGTTTTTACGAAAGCTCCGAAAACGACAGATAGTGCAAGTCTAAATTGCAGTATTCGTATATTTTTACAGGGATTAGTGCGATTCAAAGATCAATTAGATTCCCGAAAAGGAAAATAGACAACGGAATCATTTTTGACATAACTTCCTTTTTCATATATAATTCACTTAACTATATTTATTTATTATGGTTTTTAATTCAATTCCAAAGTAAGGAAAGATGATTTTGAACCACCTGAAAAAATTGTCAAATTCTGTTTCGAACAATGAAATCGAATCCACATATAAGGCCCCTTGCGAACTGTTATCGGTCTCTAAGGCCCCAAACGCGCTTGCAGAGAGGATCAAGGAACTAAACTGCCTTTATGGTATTTCCAACCTTTTTGAAAATCAAGATGTATCCTTATCATGGATTATGCAGCGTGCTGTTGAGTTAATTCCAGCTGCATGGCAGTATCCTGAAAATGCTTGCGCACGTATTAAGCTGGACGGGCAGGAATATACCTCGATCAATTTCAAGCCGACCCACTGGAGGCAAAACGCAAAAATCATCTTGAACAACACACATGTAGGTGAAGTGGATGTATATTATTTACATGCGCCAACGGACATTGATGGAAGCCCCTTCTTAGAAGAAGAATTCCGCTTGTTAAGAGCCATTAGTGAACGTCTGAGCAAGGTTTTATGGCTAAAACGTTCTGAAGAAGCCCTTAAGGAAAGTGAGGAACGTTATAGGGTTCTTGCTGAACAGATTGCTGAAGGTGCTGCTCTTGTACAAAATGAACGTTTTATTTATGTGAACCCGGCATTTTGTAAATTGTTCAATATACCTTCGCCTGAAGATATTCATGATAAGCAGGTGGAAAATTATTCTGCTGCTGGTGTGAATGAAATAGCGAAACTGTACGGATTAACGGCAAATGGTACTATCGAGTCCAAAGTTGAGGCAGTTCAAAGGCTTACCAGATCCGGAAGTACATTCTGGATAATGGTTTGTCATAATCCAATTACTTATAAGGGCCGACCGGCATTATTATCTACATTCCACGACATTACTGAAATAAAAGAACAGCAAATGAAGGCTGAACGTATGGCTGTTTCGTTAGACAATGAAAACCGAATGTTGAGATCTTCATTAAAAGAAAGATATAAATTTGGTGATATTCTTGGTCGTTCCCCAGCCATGCAGGAGGTCTATGAGCTTATTCTCAAGGCTGCGGCTACGGATGCAAGTGTTGCCATATTTGGCGAATCAGGTTCCGGAAAAGAATTAGTCGCCCACGCAATACACGAACATAGCTCCAGGAAAAATATGCGATTTATTGAAGTGAATTGTGGCGCTATACAGGAGTCACTTTTTGAACGTGAATTTTTTGGACATCGTAAAGGATCATTTTCAAGCGCTCATGCCGATTCCCCTGGTTATTTGGACATGGTCGATGGGGGGAGTTTGTTTTTAGATGAAGTTAGCGAATTAACATTGAACATGCAGGCAAAATTATTAAGGGCCATTGAAGGAGGAGGGTATAGGCCAATAGGAAGCACGGAAACCCTGTCATCAGATTTTCGTATTATTTCGGCATCAAACACAGACTTAAGTGAAAAAGTCACCAGTGGATATATGCGTAGTGATTTTTTTTATCGCATCCAGGTAATTCAAATTCATTTGCCACCATTGCGTAATCGGAGGCAGGACATTCCATTGCTTGTAGAGCACTTTATGCGGGAAATAAAAGCTACTTCTGGTATGGAAAGAATTCCCGGTCGCACAATGGATATCTTAATTGAATATGACTGGCCTGGCAATGTGCGTGAATTACGAAATGTATTACAGCGATATATAACCCTTGGCCACCTCGAATTTCTTTCACCCATTTCAGAATCCACAAAAATTAAGATGGCATCAGAGCTTAAACTTCGTGAGGCTGTACAAGAACTGGAAAAAGCTCTTATTTCAAAAGCGCTTAGAAAGTCTGGCGGTAACCGCACCCGTGCTGCGACCCTATTAGGTATCTCCCGACGTGCACTCTTTAGAAAAATGTCCTTGCAATGAGTGCCTTAAACGCCCGCCAGGGGCGTTTTCGCTCTCTCGAATAATTATAATGAAATCGGACTGTTCTGGCAATTTATAATATTTGAAGGGGCGATATTTTCCCATTGATGTTTCCAATAACACCTCGCTTTATCTAATTCTACTGGAATATCATCTAGTTATATTATTCAGCCCACTCTGGCATTCTATTTGCAATGTTTTGATTTTAAAGCAGAAATAAGAATGCCTATAACTATAATTATATCTGTCATCGCCTTGGTTGGCTATAACTATACACTAGGAGTTATTTTCCATGGAGTTAGTCAAAAACAGAGCTTCCGGTAAAACATTTATTGTTATTGACAATAATGAAGAGACATATTTTCTCCTAATCACACCTGAAGGCAAGCTAAAGCGCCTAAAGCGACATTTATTCGGGCCTCTTATTTCAGTTGATCCTGGAGAGATAGAACAAAAGCTCGATATAAAAAAGATACAATTAGATAAGTACTCGGAACTCAAAGAATACGGTGATTATTTAATGCCTGACAATTAGTAGTAAGCAAAATTTATGAAAAATCAATTGAAGGCTTTTTAAAGAAGCTTTGCGGGAAGAGAGTAACTCAATGAAAAACGATCCATTTGGAAACCTTTGTGATTGGGGAACTGTACTGGACATACTGGAAGAATTATCAGTAAATGGCCAGTTGTCTGACTGTCAATCTGGTCTGATTCGGGTACTTCGATACAAGGGGAACTGGCGTCTTCGTGAAGAGGTATTAAAACGAATAGGAAAAATTAGAACTCCATCCCCTCAGTTGATTTTACAGACACTCAGTATATTGACAGATGACAATATTTACTACGATGCAAGAATTCTTGCAGGCGAGGCTATACTTCAAATTCTTAAAAACACTCGGAATAATGCAGGTACTTCCGGGATAAACATGTCGGTACGAAAAGCAGCCGTAAGACTGATAAGTACACCACAGCCACCTGTTTTTGAAACTGCGCTGAAAAACCTCTTATCAGAGACGTGATGTTAAAGGGATGATAATAATCTTATTCGAATTCATCAAGGGAAGCTTCAATGTTAAAAGAAATTAATGATCTCGGAATATGTAACACATGTATTTATAGATCAAAATGTCTTTCAATGAAAAAAATCCTGAAGGAAGGGAAGTATATTTTTGATTGTGAAGAATTCAATAATTCTGAATTTACTGATGACAACGAAAGTACTCGTTCACTCAATACCTTTGCTGTACTTCCATGTTTTTCCTTAAAAAATCTGATTCCGTGACAGGTAACAGACGATTATTGAATTCTAAAAAAGAATGGAGGCAGCGTTATGGCATCAAATTTTAAAATTATCTCATATCAAAGGTGTGATTCCCTGTACTTAAAATTAGTTGGTGACTTTGACGGCAGTTCAGCTTGGGAATTAATAAATTTAATAAAAAAAACTCCTAAAAGTTACCGTAAAATATTTGTCAATACCAGCGGGTTAAATAATATTTATCCATTTGGGGTGGGCACATTTCAAAAAAATTTAACTGAACTAAAAAAAGATCAGATTTGTCTTTTGTTTAAAGGCAATAAGTCAAATCGGATATCAGCTGCCTTTTTAGAGTAAAGAATATGATAAATTGTATCAAAAACAGATCCGCATTTTGAAAGAAATAAATGAAGATGAAAAAGAAAAATTTATATTATGCTCCAATCTTGGAACAGCGAGCTTTGCTGTAAACATAATTTCATGCCTAATCGATCTTCTCCAGTGGAGAAGATGCCAGTCTTTATTCCAGTCTTTATTTAATTTTTTTTAAAAGTATCTTGATAAAAAAACCTGTATTAGTACCTGAAGAATATTTCTAATATGAATAAAAAATATCAGGAATAAATAGAACTTGCATGATCAGAATATTATTAGTACGTTTTATTCTATAGAAGATATTTACTTCAAGTCTTTAAATAACGGATACTGATAAAAAAAAGATTTTGAATGATATTTTCCGGTTCCCTGACAGAGATGATGTCCCATGTATGCCTTGATCAGGAATGGCTGAAAAATGCAGGTATTCATTTAATAAGCTGAAGAGGGGGAGCCGTTTACGTTGCAAAGGATAGGGCTTGGTGTTAAGAGGAACTGGAGAAATAGGATAGTTTGGATTTATTGATTTTTTATAGAAGATCCGGTGAATAAGATGGGGGCCGTAAAATCTTCTTCTGATGCTTTTCAAAAAGTCTCAGATAAGGTGATAAAAGCCTGCCTTGATGTACATTATTGTGCAAATAAAGCATGCGCGGCTGCGGTTATATTTAGTGATTGGGCAGACTCAACACCATTGAATCAATATACTGCAATATTACAGGCTTGTGAGGCATATAAGCCGGGCAGCTTCTATCTCCGTGAGCTTAAACCGCTGATGGCCGTTATTGAGCGGATCAAAGAACATGTCCATATCTATCTTATAGATGCGTATTGTTATCTGTCTTCCCATAATGAACCCGGACTGGGGGCATACCTCTATGAGGCAATAAAGGGACGGTCTGCCGTTGTCGGGGTGGCAAAAAACATATTCAGACATTCGAATCATGCAATAGAGGTCTTTCGTGGCAACAGTAAACGCCCTCTTTATGTGACATCCATCGGATTGTCAAAGGAAGAGGCTGCATCCAGAATTTCAATAATGGCAGGTAAATTCCGCATGCCGACTCTTATTAGAATGACAGACCAGTTGGCGCACAAAGTGATTAACGAAGATGAGAGTATTTGCATAGGATGAAAATTTGAAATTCGCTAATTTGTTCAACCTTGATTCCATCAGACAGGGATGGAATAAAAAGAGTAGGAAGGGTGTTAACGTATTATGAAATTAAAAACAAAATACCTTATTGTCCTTATTGTTCTGGGATTAGTAGATATAATCATTCCCGTACCTATTGTTGCCTTGGTTTTAATATATGTAATGTTTCAGAGACCTCCCTGGTTCATGGAAGCCTGTCAGGGGATTTATTCTCGGAAGAAATGATCTGGAAAGGCATAAATAGATGTGAATACGGCGATTATCAATGCTAAGTAACCAGAAATATAGAGGGGAATTAAAATGGAAGCTGTTTTTGTTAAGGATGCACCGGATGCTATTGGTCCGTACTGTCATGCAATGAAGGCAGGAGATCTCTTATTCTGTTCAGGGCAGGCCCCAATAGATCCAAAGACAATGAAACTGGAAGGAATAACTATTGAAGAACAAACCAGAAGGGTATTAAGCAATCTTTCAATTGTTCTGGCCGGTACCGGTTTGTCTCTCAAGAATGTCATTAAAACGACTGTGTATCTTAAAAATATGAATGATTTTCCTGGCATGAATAAAGTCTATGAAGAAATCTTTGAAGGTCACAAGCCCAGCCGGAGCACTGTAGCTGTCAAGCAAAATCCGCTGGATGCCCTGGTGGAAATAGAGTGCATAGCAGAATTTCAATAAAAAATAAAATGCAGCATTAGTTTTTAAAAAATGGAATGCAATTATGAGTTATTTAGTGGCCATCCATAAACCGAGAAAAGACACTAATGGGTTTCTATCTCGGAAATGAGCAAATTTCTACAAGATTAAGAAAATCAAGGATTTGGGAGGATGCTTACACCTGTACGCCGCACAATCAAGTCCGCCGGTTGAGGCTGAGATTGTAAAAAAGGGCCATTTCTGGATAGAAACTATTTAAGGATAAAGGACACATTAAAATTGCTCCTGCTTGACATAGAAATGATGGCTTACTATATTATATCAATGTTGTGTTCAGATAGAATTCTCCATCTTGAATTTTGTTTTTTGTCAGAAGAGTTCAGAAAAGCGTAACCATTATAAAAAGAGGAGGAAAAGGTATGGCACGATGGAAGTACAAAACAAGCATTATTGATCCTGAGAAATTAATACCGCCTGATGTTATTGCATGTGATGAAACAGGAATGTGTGTTATTGATGGTGTCCCAGGAACCCATGGATCTCTCGAAGAAATTATGGACAAGGAAGGTCAGAGCGAATGGGAACTGGTTGAAACCCATACCCATGCTGGAAAATGGCTCTTTATATGGAAAAAGGAGATTCAAGAAGCAGTTATCAGTTAGTGCCTGCCCATTAGATCCTTGGCTGATCCTGTTTATCTGCAATTATGGGTGCAAGAAATCTGGAAAGAGGATTTGTCTTTGAAAGACAAATCCTCTTTTTTTACCTGAGTATTTTTTGTTTTATTTATTTGAGGATTTAGATTCAGTTAGACAGGCAGGCCTTTATAAACCCGAAAAACATCGGCGCTGGTTTTTCCATCCTTGACTTGAGTTCGGGATGGGCTTGTGTGGCAGCAAAAAATTTTAGATCAGGCAGTTCAATAAATTCAACCAGACGTCCGTCCCGTGATGTCCCTGAAAATACCATTCCATTTTTACTGATAACAGAGTGATATTCAGGATTAACCTCATAGCGGTGACGATGCCTCTCTGATACTTCTTTGGTACCATAAAGGGAATGAACCAGTGTGCCATTTCTAAGAACAGCGGGGTATGCCCCGAGCCTCATGGTAGCGCCTTTTTCGCTGATATTTTTTTGCTCAGGCATGATATCAATAACGGGATAAGGCGTGTCAGGTTCTATCTCTGTAGAGTTCGCCCCTGTCAGTCCGCATACGTTCCTTGCAAATTCAATCACTGCCAGCTGCAGGCCGAGACAAAGACCTAGAAACGGGATATTCCGTTCCCTGGCTAAACGTATTACCTCAATCTTGCCCTCTGTCCCACGAGATCCAAAACCCCCGGGAACTACCACACCGTCTATATCATCGAGAAAAGATGTGTCCTTAAGATCAGTTGTTTCTATCCATTTGAGATTAATTTTACAGCCCAGATGAGCGGAACAATGGTTGAAAGACTCAATGATAGAGGCGTAGGAGTCCTCAAGCCTGGTGTATTTTCCGCACATGCTCACGGTAATTTCTTTATCTGGGTTTTTGGAGTTTTCGATCAGTTCTTTCCATTTCCTAAGGTCTGGAGGACTGTAAATGTTGAGCTTTTTATGAATAATCTCAGGCAGATTCTCCTTTTCAAAAACAACAGGTATTTCATAGATGTCATCAACATCAAGCCCTGTAATTACTGCTTCCGGGCTTACATCACAAAAACTGGAGATTTTCGCCTTGATCTCCCGGGTAAGAAATTGAGCGCATCTTCCTATAATGATATCAGGGAAAATACCCCTCTGCTTCAGCAGGTTTACACTCTGCTGGGTTGGTTTGGATTTTTGTTCGTTTACACCATTTGGAATTGGCACATAAGTCAGGTGGATATAGATTATATTTTCCCTGGAAACATCCTCTTTCATCTGGCGAACGGATTCCAGAAACAGTTCATTTTCTATGTCACCAACCGTACCTCCTATTTCTATTATCACGAGATCGGGATTTTCCTCTTTCACAATTTCAAAAACATGTGATTTAATTGCATCTGTTACATGTGGTATGTACTGAACTGTTTTGCCGAGATAGTCTCCCCGTCTTTCTTTATTTCTGACGGTTTGAAACACCTTTCCCATGGTCAAATTCCATTTGGATTTGCATGTTATGCCAAGAAAGCGTTCATAGTGACCAAAATCCATGTCCACTTCCGCCCCGTCATCAAGGACGAAGACCTCGCCGTGTTCAAATGGATTCATGGTACCCGGGTCAACATTAAGATAACCGTCACACTTGATGGGAACTATTTTTAACCTTGAAGAAAGAAGATGTCCAATTGATGCAGCTGCTATGCCCTTGCCCAGCCCGGACAGGACTCCTCCGGTAACAATAATATATTTAACAGGCATATAACCTCTCTGAACTAATCGCTAAGGGTTGCTACCATAACGGCCTTGATTGTATGAACTCTGTTTTCCGCTTCATCAAAGACCTTTGAATTTTTGCTTTCAAAAACCTCTTCAGTAACTTCACAGATATCTGGATACTTGCTTGAAAGATCTGTATCGGTATTATGAAAGGCTGGAAGACAGTGCAAAAAGATAACATCCGGATTCCCTGTTTTTTCAATAACCTCCCTGTTTACCTGGTAGGGCTTGAGAATTCTTATTCGTTCAGCGATTTTATCCTCTTCGCCCATTGACGCCCAGACATCCGTATAAATAACATCAACCCCCTCAATACCTTCTTTAATATCCGAAGTTATTAAAATTTTTCCGCTTGTTTCCTCAGTGAATTCCAATGCTTCTTTTACAAGATTGCTTTCAGGATACAGTTCCTTTGAGGATATGATTCTGAAGTCCATTCCCATTTTAGCAGCACCGATCATGAGGGAGTTAGCCATATTGCTCCGTCCGTCTCCCACGTAAGCAAATTTAATACCCCTCAGATATCCTTTATTCTCCAGAACAGTCATGAAGTCAGCAAGTACCTGGGTAGGGTGAAATTTGTCAGTCAGTCCGTTCCAGACAGGCACACCGGCATATCTGGCGAGCTCTTCAACTGTTTCATGCCTGAATCCCCTGAACTGGATACCATCGAACATTCTTCCAAGCACTCTGGCTGTGTCTTTTACTGTTTCTTTTTTTCCAAGCTGGATATCATCTTTGCCAAGATACTCACTATTGGCTCCCTCATCAAAGCATGCTACCGAAAAGGCACACCGAGTCCTCGTAGAGGGCTTTTCAAATATGAGTGCAATGTTTTTCCCCTCCAGTCGCCTGTCTATGGCCCCGGAGTGCTTGTATTGTTTAAGATCTATGGAGAGGTCGAGCAGAAACTCGATTTCTTCCTGGGTGAAATCCTTTAATGTCAGGAAATGCCTTCCTGTAAGATTAACCGGCATTTTTCCTCCATGGCTTAATGGCTAATACGTTTTGGAAGCCCGGGTTTTTTATCTTTCTGAGCCGTTATTTTTTTAAATCAAATAAAAGAGCCTTTAAAAACACAAATAAAAACATTGTGGCGGGAAGTCCAGCGATTGAAAGTGCGCAATAACTAATTCCCCATTTGAATCTGCAAGGTTAGCAGATTATGCTTGAAAATTTCCCTTATCAGGAATCCATAAATTTATAACAATAATAATATTACAAAAAAAATGGAAGCAAAAATTATCGATGCCTGAAAATATGGGTATTTGCAGAGTGCCTGTAACCAGAAATATTATTTAAAGATGAACGGTATTTGTTTTCAATTAGTTTTAAGCAAGATGAAGACAGCGTTTGATATAGTGTTCCCTGCATCAGATTGTGGATTTGGGTTGACTGACAATTTGTGCAAACATATATTGTGGCCATGCAAAAAACATCTTTGACAATCCATGATATCCTTGGACCGGCAGGGCTTCTTGCCAAGTCACTTCAGGGCTTTGAGTACCGGGCCTCCCAGGAAGATATGTCATTGCTGATCGAAGAGTCTTTAAATGAAAAGCTGTCGGCAATAATCGAGGCAGGTACGGGCACAGGTAAGACTTTTGGATATCTGATCCCTGTCATACTAAGCGGAAAAAAGGCCGTTATTTCAACCGGTACAAAAAACCTCCAGGAGCAGGTATTTCTTAAGGATCTTCCAGTCTTGAGAAAGATCATGCCCATGGATATTGATGCCATAATAATGAAGGGTAGAAAAAATTATTTGTGTCTCCATAAATATCATCAATTTTTTTCGCAGACCTCATTTATCAAAGAGAGAAACCGGGGTGTAAGGCATAAGCTGGAAAGATGGATTGAAAAAACAGAGTTTGCAGATTGTGCGGAACTTCCCTGGCTGGCTGATAATGATGTCATGTGGGATGCACTGTCTTCAACATCCGAGCAGTGTCTGGGTACAAATTGCATGTTTTTTGATGAATGCTTCCTGGGCAGGTTGCGAAGCAGAGCAGCAAGTTCAAGGATAATTATTGTGAATCACTACCTGTTTTTTGCCGATGCGATGGTAAAGATGGGAGGATTTGGAGAAATAATCCCAAGATTTCAGGTAGCCGTTTTTGATGAGGCGCATAAAATAGAAGAAATAGCAACTTCTTATTTTGGAGAAAGCATCAGCACAAATCAGATTATATCACTGGCAAATGAGATGGAAAAGGAGGTCAGGGAACACAGGGACAGGTATGGAGACAATCCCCAACTCATGAAAGATGTAATTTCGCTCAGGAACGCTGCTGAACAGATGAGAAACCTGTTCAATAACACCGGTAACAGGGGAAAGCTTGAGCAGGAAGCCCTGTCTGCCATCAAAGCAGGGCCTGCAAAAGAAATCGGCAGGGTCTTGAAACATCCGCACCTTATTGAAGGGATCACAGACCATGACCATAATACCATCAATTCCCTGTCTAACAGGGCGAGTGAGCTTGACGGCCTGCTTGATCATATCCTGGTCAAAACTGAAGATAATTGGTTGAAATGGTATGAACAGCAAGCGAAAAGCCTCACACTTCATGCATCTCCCCTTGATATATCCGGACACATGAATGATTTTGTTTTTGAAAAGGTTAAGACAGTCATACTTACTTCGGCCACCCTTTCGACAAACGGAAACTTCAGTTATATTCGATCGTGTCTGGGTTTGAAGAAGGAGGCACTGGAAGGAATCTATCCTTCTCACTTTGAATTTGAAAAACAGGGACTCATGTATATTCCAAAGGACATGCCCGGCCCGAATGACATCAGATTCGGGCCGGAGATTGCCGGAAGGATCATGGACATTTTAATAAGGACAAGTGGGCGTGCGCTGGTTCTTTTTACAAGTTATAACAACATGAATCTTGTTTATGAAATTCTGAAGGACAGGATTCCATATACTGTTCACAGGCAGGGAGATGCTCCAAGATCCATTCTGCTGGACAGGTTCAGAGAAAATATCAATTCAGTGCTTCTGGCAACGGGTTCTTTCTGGCAGGGAGTGGATGTGCCAGGTGAGGCATTAAGCTGTTTGATAATTGACAAACTGCCATTTGATTCTCCAGGTGATCCTTTGGTCTCCGCAAGGATTGACGCCATCCGCGAAAAGGGAGGTAATCCATTTATGGACTATCAGGTTCCTTCCGCAATCATATCTTTGAAACAGGGCCTTGGAAGATTAATACGAAAAAGCACTGACAGAGGCATAATTGCCGTTCTTGACAGCAGAATAATGACCAGCAGATACGGGCGTCTTTTTATAGAAAGCATGCCCAGACTGCCAATAACTCATGATTTATCTGATATCGACCGTTTTTTTGAAAACCAATAGCAGTCAGCATGCATAAATTGAAATGAACTCGTATTCAGGTGAAACTTCTAATCTGATTCTGTATTTATAATATTTACGGAAAGGAGAAAAAAATGTCTCCAAAGCCCTGGAAGATTGTATCAACAACAAGGGATAATTCATATCGAGTATTCAGCCTCAGGAAGGATCGGGCCGTATCACCCCGCACAGGAGAGGAGCATGATTTTTTTATCCTGGAGTCTACACCATGGGTCAATGTTATTCCACTAACGTCTGAAAACGAGGTCGTTATGGTAAGGCAATACCGCCATGGTCTGCAGGATGTGACCCTTGAAATTCCCGGCGGCCTTGTGGAAATAAATGACAGCCCGGAAGGGGCTGCCGGAAGAGAACTCTACGAGGAAACAGGTTTTCGCGCATCCAATATGATCCCTCTCGGAAGTGTTCATCCGAATCCGGCAATACTCAACAACCAGTGCTACACATTCCTTGCAAGGGATGTATACAAGGCAGGAGATCAACAACAGGATGAAAAGGAGGATATTGAAGTACTTCTTCAGCCATTAAGTGAAATCCCGCGTCTTATAAAGGATGGAGATATTACGCATTCCCTGGTGCTGGTTGCATTTTACAGGCTTTTTATTGAATATGGGGCCTTAAATATGTCTTCAGCAATTTGAATCAATGAGCCGTGGACTTGAGCATATAAAATCGGGTTTTATTTTTTTGCTGGTCTGTGAAAACCGATCTTCTTTGCAGTCGTCTTTGATAACATTGTATTCAGGCTTTATCCATGGTCCTTTTTTTAGCTTTTTCGATCAGTTCTACCAGTGAAACCACCTTCGGCTTTGGTGGTCTGTTAAAGACCTTTTCCCAGTCCTTCTGCGATAATCTTTTCCTCAGGAATTCTTCTGCATCAAAATGATCATTCCAGCAATTGATAGTCATGAAACAGGGAAGGCCGTTGTTTTCAGAAAGGCAATATGAAAAAGATATCTGATGCCCAAGCCTTGGGCATCGGATTTTATAATCATCATCTGGGTTAGTCTTTTCTGTTTTCATTTTCAGTATCTCCATATATTTCTCCGGAGGCCGTCAAGACCTCCGGAGAAATAAGTATATAGAAAAAATATCATTAAGAAAAATCAGCCCCTGTACTGCCATGGTTTGACCAGGGAATCAATATCCTTAAGGGCATTTTGAATCTGCTCGTCAGGAATGATATAATTCTTAAGCCTGCCGGCAAGAAAATCATCATATGCAGCCATATCAACCAGGCCGTGCCCACTCCAGTTAACAAGGATAACCTTTTCCTTTCCTTCCTCCTTTGCCTTGACAGCCTCCTGAATCGTTGCTGCTATGGCATGATTGGTTTCGGGAGCGCTTATGAACCCTTCGGTTCTGGCAAAGGCAATGCCGGCCTTGAATGTCTCAAGCTGTGGAACTGAAATAGCCCTTATTAGATTGCTAAGGAGAAGCTGGCTGACAATAGGAGCCATGCCATGATACCTGAGTCCGCCTGCATGAATGGCCTCAGGCACAAAATTATGTCCCAGGGTATGCATGGCGAGCAGGGGAGTCATTTGAGCTGTGTCTCCAAAGTCATAGGCAAATGGCCCTCTTGTCATGGTCGGGCAGGAAGTGGGTTCGACTGCAATGATATCGATATCCTTCCCGTTAATTTTGTCGCGTACAAAGGGAAGACAGTTGCCTGCAAAATTACTGCCCCCGCCGGCGCATCCGATAATAACATCAGGATAGTCACCTGCAATAGCCAGTTGTTTCTGACATTCAAGGCCATTTATGGTCTGGTGCAGCATGACATGATTAAGCACGCTTCCAAGAGAATATTTGGAGTATTCTTCCGCGACAGCACATTCTACAGCTTCGCTGATGGCCATTCCAAGACTGCCTGGACAGTCAGGGTCGCGTTTCAGAATTTCCCGGCCTGCTTCTGTTTCAGGGCTTGGGCTTGCAGAGCAGTTCGCACCCCATGTTTCCATCATTATTCGCCGGTAGGGCTTATGCTGGTAACTGATTTTCACCATATAGACCTTTAATTCCAGTCCGAAAAGCGCACACGAGTAGGCCAGAGCACTTCCCCACTGACCAGCGCCTGTTTCCGTATAGAGTTTTTTGGTCCCGGATATTTTGTTATAATAAGCCTGAGGAACTGCAGTGTTGGGTTTATGACTTCCTGCAGGGCTGACACCTTCATTTTTAAAATAGATTTTTGCAGGTGTGTTCAAATATTTCTCAAGGCCGTAGGCTCTGTAAAGAGGAGTGGGCCTCCAGATCAGGTATTTTTCAAGTACCTCATCGGGAATATCAATGAATCTTTCCTGGCTTACCTCCTGCTCGATAAGCGGCATGGGAAAGATTGGGGTGAGGTCTTCCGGGCCGACAGGCTGGCTGGTCCCCGGATGAAGGGTGGGTTCGAGGGGTGTCGGAAGATCAGGCAGAATATTATACCATTGGGTAGGCATCTCCGACTCTGGTAAGACAATTTTTTTTGTTTTCATAAATCGCTCCTTTTTAAGTGGTTGTTAAAAATATATTTATATTTAAAAAGCTTTTGCCGTAATGCTCAATAAGGGCTGATCAAAGTTTTGCAAAACCCTTAAATACAAAAAAGGCCGCGGGGTTGGCATCCCACGGCCTTTTTTTACTATTAGATATTAAAAAACCATGGGACCTTTTGAAGCAGTCCCACGGTTGTTAAGCTAAAAAACCATCAATATTTTAACGCTGGTGGGCATACTTCTACGTATGAGCTGCGCCACCACCAATTTCTGTTAACTGAAATAAAAATATGTCTACGTAAATAATCCATGCTGATCTTTTAGATTTTAACAGGAATATTGTCAAGAAAATTTTTTAGCCAGTGAATAGTTATGGGCATTCATGTCTCTACACTGTATAAGGCTTTAATTTTGTGATTTTTGGAACACTTTGCTTTTTGATATATTATTAAAAATCTGGTACTAATAATATTTAAACAATTTAAGCAGAAAAATCAAAACAGGGTAATCTGCGCCCTGATTCATTAATTAAGGAGTAGTAATATGGGAAAACTGTTCGGAACAGACGGTATCAGAGGGGTTGCCAATGTGCATCCCATGACTTCGGAGATGGCACTTAAGGTGGGCAGGGCAATAGCCTATGTTTCAAGAAAAAAAGGGCATACGGCGAGGATATTGATAGGGAAGGATACGAGGCTGTCAGGATATATGCTGGAAAATGCATTGGTTTCAGGCATATGTTCCATGGGTGCGGATGCATTGCTCGTAGGTCCCATAACAACGCCCGGTGTGGCATTCCTTACAAAAAGTATGAGAGCTGACGCCGGCATTGTTATATCAGCGTCTCATAATCCCTACCAGGACAACGGGATAAAGATATTTTCAAAGGATGGCTTTAAACTCCCTGATAAAAAAGAGGAAGAGATAGAAGATCTTATAAATACCGAAAATCTTTCCAGTTTGCACGCAGAGCCGAATCTTATGGGAAAGGCCTACAGGATTGAGGATGCAAGAGGGCGATACATCGTGTTTCTGAAAAATTCTTTTCCAAATGAATATACTCTGGAAGGAATGAAGATTGTTTTGGACTGCTCGAACGGTGCTACCTACAGGGTAGCTCCTGAGGCATTTTTTGAGCTTGGTGCTGAGGTTATACCTCTTTTTAATACTCCTGACGGGAAGAATATAAACAAAGACTGCGGTTCACAGCATCCTGAGACCCTTGCTCACGAGGTTGTTAAAAACAGGGCTAATGTCGGATTTGCATTTGACGGGGACGGTGACAGGGTAATCTCTGTTGATGAGAATGGAGATGTCCTAACCGGCGATCAGATGATGGCTATTTGTGCCTCTGTAATGAAAAAACAGGGTAAGCTGAGAAAGAATCTTGTGGTAAGCACGGTAATGAGCAACATAGGTCTTGGGCTTGCATTAAAAACTTTCGGAGCAAAAACAATAGCAACAAAGGTGGGAGACAGATATGTTCTTGAAGAAATGCTTGCAAAAGAAGCGGTTATAGGAGGAGAGGATTCCGGTCATATTATATTTCTTGATCACCATACAACAGGGGACGGGATTATCGCCGCATTACAGATGCTCAAGGCAATGAAGAACGAGGACAAGCCTCTTTCTGAATTAGCACGGATAATGAAGGTGTTTCCTCAAAGACTCATTAATATAGATGTAAAATATAAACCTGATATCAATACAATACCAGAGATTGTTGATGTAATAAAGGAAGTTGAGGCAGCCCTTGGCGATAAGGGCAGGGTGCTGGTGCGTTACTCGGGAACTCAACAGATGTGCAGGGTTATGGTCGAAGGGCCTTCTGAAAAGGATACAGAGATTTATTGCCGGAAGGTAGCAGACGTTATTACTCAGAAGCTTGGTTAACAGCAGGGCACTATGATGCCATGCTATACAATCCGGCAGGTTTCCGGATTTCTGTAAAACATGAGGTCTTCAACCTTTGTCGAGGCGGTTTGATTGCTGATATCTTCTATTTGAATCTTGCGTTCCTGTACCAGAGACATATTTTCCATCAGCCCCGTTGCGGCTTCCCTGTCGAGGACATATACCATCCGGCCTCCGTTCCCGGAATATATCTGTCCGTAAGATATGGGGACATCAGGGCTTGGGTCCTTCAGAACAGATTCGGCAACCGGATCTGACTTGCGGGCTCCATTTGCAAGAAGGATCACGGTTCTTGCTTTATATACCTGATTTGCACCCATTGAAAGTGCATATTGGGGGCTCTGTTCTTTGTCTGGAAAGTGGCCGTCCTGGACAGCATTTATAATGGTATTATCATCAAGTTTAACAAGAAGCATTCTATTGTTTTTAAAGGGTATCCCTGACTCGTGGAAAGCAACATGACCTCTCCCTCCCACGCCGATAATCTGAAGGTCTATCCCCCCGTTCCTTTCGATTTTTTCAACATAGGCATCCTGTACCTCGTTTTTAACCCATTTCAGGTATTCTGATTTTCCATCTTTTTTAATTATTACTGCCTTGCCCCTGTCAGTACCCTGTTCATACCAGTCGGCAGGGTTCGAACGCAGTTCTGATATAAATATGTCCTGGTCTATCAGGGTTCCCCAGGGAACATTTGTCTCAATGAATTTTTTATTTAACAGGCCGAAAAACTCCTGGACCATAAAATAACTGTAACTTTCAGGGTGGAGTACTCTCTGCTGGGGGTTTTCACCTGGTAAACCTATATATTCATCAAGATTAAAGCTCTGGAGTTTTGAAGAATCAAACTCGCCTGCATTAGCCGCCTTTGCAAGGTGTTTGTATAAACCAGTTGGAGAATTTCCAGTTGCAAGGCCAAGCACATATCTGTCCTTTTTGATAAGATTTGCTTTTATCTCCGAAATTACTATCCGGCTTGAAACTTCGCTCATATGATCAAAATTACTGCATATTATAATCTTAAATGGCATACTGCATACTCCCTTTGAATTGAAAGGCACTGACTCCATAAACATATTACAGGCAAAATTGCAATATATTTTACAATCTGCAGCATCTGTAAAAAAGCATGTCAAGGATTTGGGGGGCTGGTATTTTCTCAAAAAAAGTAGAATAATACTGCTTGCAGAGGTGATATAACACGTGCTGAAATATTCAGAATGGATTTATAAAGAACCTTTACGTATTGATTTAAAAGAGAGATATTTATGATGTTCGGATCAGTCTCCAAGAAAATAAGATGTGCCCTGCAAGGTAATATGAAATCATTACTGGAATGGAAGGTATTCGTCGGCAGGGAACCTGTAGATTTGCCCTGCAAATCCATAATTATATTTCCACTTATCACTAATGCCTTGTTTTGCGGGCTGACAGGTATGCTTGTAATTAAAAAAAGGACAGAGATCAAAAACAATTTCCTGGCTGCACTCTTAAATCTGTCAAAAGAAATAATTTCCAATGATTTTAAGAAGATGTTATGTAAGGCTATTTCATTAGAGAATTATCTCGGAGGTTTGGAAAGACTGCGAAAACTTGAGGACAGCATACTTTATTTGAAGCAGGATACAGGAATCGGGGATGTGCTGTTTAAAAATGGTGGGGAAAAAAGGCTGTCTGATCTTGCTTCAGACATGTACAGCTTTCTTGAAAAGGAAGAAAAACTAATTGAACAGAATGCCGATAGATTATCTTCGGCCGATCTTGAAGAGATTAACAATCATATCCTGGCGTTAAAGGATTGTGTCTGGGCACTTCAAAAAGACGTACTTGAAAATATTATAAAAACATGCTCCCTGGCAGGCGAAAATGATGTCAGGAATTTGTCACAGGAAGTTTTTGAGAAATATTTGAAGATAAATTCATTGATTAATTCTATTGACAGGCTGGAAGTCAGAGGAAGAGATTCTGCAGGGATACAAATTGTTATAACTTTTGAAGAGACACAAAGCCTGGAAAGTATGATTAATGAACTCAAAAAAGCAGGCCTGTATAATGCTTTTATCAAGAGAATAACGCCGGGAGATCTTCTTAATTATGGCATCCATTTGGATTACGGCACAGGAAAACCATACAGCAGTGTAATAATGTTTACTTATAAAAAGGCATCCGTTACAGGAAGGCTTGGTGAGAATTGCAGATATTTAAGAGATGTCATAACTTCCGACAATATACTTAAGGCCTTTATCAGAGAAAAAACTGATCTTAAAGTGTGTTATGGGCACACAAGATGGGCATCCGTGGGGGCGATTAATGAAGAAAACTGCCACCCCGTCAATAATTTCACCTTGAATACGGAGATTGAGTCATTATCCGGCATCCCGTCGGCATTAAAGGAGTTTCCTTTCTATGGCAAGGGGGCCTGGTCTATAACCGCAGCGCTAAATGGAGATATTGATAATTACAAAATTTTGAGGTCACATCTTGAAACAGGGGGATCAGAGATAATTGATTTCAAGATTAATACTGATACAAAGATAATTCCGGTTCAGATAGAAAAATATCTTAATGCAGGCAATGATCTCAAAGAGGCATTTCGTCTGGCACTGAATGATTTTGAAGGTTCCCAGGCTATTGCAATGCATAGCAATCTGGAGCCGGGAAAGATATTTTTGTCTCTCAGGGGCAGCGGGCAATCCCTGTATGTGGGACTGTGCGGCAATAAGTATGTTTTTTCTTCAGAGGTTTACGGTCTTGTAGAAATGACACCATTTTTCATTAAAATAGATGGAGAAAAGGAAAGGATTGAAGGGGATGACAAGACCAGGGGCCAGATTTTTGTGCTAGACAATTCTTCAGAAGATATTACGACCGGTGTAGATGCTTTTTATTATGACGGCCATCCTTTGGAAATTAATAAATCATTTATACAAAGAGCGGATATTTCAACCAGAGATATAGATCGAAAGCAATTTCAACATTTTTTATTAAAGGAGATTTCAGAGGCACCTTTATCAATAATAAAGACCCTTAGAGGCAAGTACAGGATTGAGCGTAAAAAGGGTAGAAAAGTAATTGTTAGTTTTAACCTTGGAGAAGACGTTGTTCCTCTGAGTTTAAAGGATGCATTTTTGCGCAATAATATAAGGAATATTTTTGTAATAGGGCAGGGTACAGCCGCTGTAGCTGCAAATGCGATTGCTGCTGCTATTTCAGTATATATTAAGGGGCATGGTATATCTGTAACTGGAAAAAAAGCCTCAGAATTCAGCGGGTTCTGTCTTGAGTCTGACCTGTCGCATACCCTGGTTATAGCTGTAACCCAATCGGGCACTACAACCGATACAAACAGAGCCGTGGCAATGGCTAAGGAGCGCGGTGCTCATCTGATCGCGGTTGTAAACAGAAGGCAATCCGATATTGCCCAGAAGTCTGCAGGTGTTTTTTATACGAGTGACGGAAGAGATATAGAGATGTCTGTGGCATCAACAAAGGCATTTTATTCTCAAATTGTCGCAGGTGATATTCTGGGGCTGTTTTTTGCCCAGATTATGGGAACATTATCTGATCATTTTATTGCACGTGAACTGTTGTTGCTAAATCAGGCCCCTGAAATGATGAACAGGATTATTTCAAAAAGTGATCTGATAAAAGAATCTGCCTGGCAGACAGCTAAGAGAAAGAATTATTGGGCTGTCGTAGGCAGCGGAACTAATAAGATCGCAGCGGATGAAATAAGGATCAAGCTGAGTGAGCTATGCTACAAGACCATATCATCTGATATAGTGGAGGATAAAAAGCATATAGATCTTTCTTCTGAGCCGCTGATTATAGTGTGTGCTGCGGGAAATCCGGAACCGGTTGTTGATGATATAGTGAAAGATGTCTCCATCTTCAAGGCTCATGCCGGATCAGTAGTTGTTATTGCAGAAGAAAGGGAAAGGCGATTTGACTATATTGCGGACTTTGTAATAGCTGTTCCAGAATCAGTCTTTCCGGTTTCGATTATCCTTAACACTCTTGTTGGTCATTTATGGGGTTATTATGCTGCATGCAGTATAGATGAAGAGGCCGCTTTTTTCCGCAACTTCCGAAGCAAACTGTCTAATAAGAGAACTGAGTTGAGCGCCAGATTATCACCTGTTTTTGAAACAGTTGCAGATAGCGGCCTGCACAGGATTATTGAATTGTTTTCATCAGAATATCACAGCCGAAAAAACAGGGGTTTTTTATCATCGATGAGCGTGGAAACGGCTTCAGATATTACCCTTCTTCTAAAGTATGCAATAGGCAAGATGCCATTAGAAGATTTCTGGCAGGACTTTGAAGACAAGAGGACGTCGTCATCACCCCTTGATATGCTGGATATTTGCCTGGGACATGCTATTGATGAGCTTTCAAGATCCATTGATGCAATCAGACACCAGGCAAAGACTGTCACTGTCGGAACAAGCAGAAAAGAAATTGCACTTAAGGGCATTATTTTTGGGATTCTAAAAGAGCTTGGTTTTTCCATAGAAAATCTGACAAGCAGAGTCGGGATCAGTGCGGTGAGAATACAGGCCGCCATCTCAGGGATAAATGGGTTTACCCTTTATAAAATTGATAATCTTGACGATGAAGGTAAGGCAGGAAATATGTCAATTATATCTATTGCAAAAAGATCCGGTGTATCTTTTGAGATGAAGACAAGGGTGAAAAAACCAGGCCCCCTGAGCGGCACAAAAAAAATAATCACAAACACTGGAGAGATATTTGCAGGACTTGGTAAATCGGACAAGGCTCCGATTATTATTATTCCCCTCCTTGGAAAAGAGCATATTATAAGTTATATCCTTCTTTTACACGTAACTTTTAAAGAAGGACTTTCAATAATGGAGAAAAGAGAAATCCTTGCAGATAAATACAACAGCCTGTGCGACCTGATTAATGAGTATAATTTACACTGGAAGGACAGGTATCTTGGGGACCTGAAAATCGAGTTTCTGCTTGGAGAATCTGTTGATGTAATTGCCTCAAGGATAATGGAGTCATTTAATCAAAATTAAAAAAGGGACTATAAATGGATGAAATGGTAGCGGTTCTGGACTTCGGATCACAGTATGCTCAATTGATTGCCAGGCGAATAAGGGAGCTGGGCGTTTACTGTGAGATATTGGGCCATAATATATCAAAGGATGAGCTTTCTAAGATCGGTCCTGTTGCTGTTGTACTTTCAGGAGGACCATCATCCGTACTTGAGCCAGGTCATCCCGGAATGGATCCCGGGATACTTGACACTGGAGTTCCAATATTTGGAATCTGCTATGGAATGCAGCTGCTTGCAGGTATGCTTGGCGGTAAAGTCGAAAAGGGAAGATCAGGTGAATACGGCCCGGCCGACATAGATATAATCAATTCACAGGGAATATTTCACAATCTGGATGGTTCTATTGATGTATGGATGAGCCATGGAGATCATGTGACTATTATGCCTGAAGGTTTTCATTCATCAGCCAGCACATACAATTGTCCTGTTGCCGCGATGGAAAACGATACCAGAAAGATCTATGGGGTTCAGTTTCATCCTGAAGTCGTTCATACTCCAAAAGGAAAAGAAATTCTTGGAAATTTTCTTTTTCATATTGCCCTGTGTGGTCATGACTGGACCATGGACAGGTTTATTGAAACATCCGTCTCTCATATCAGACAATCCGTTGGGGATTCCAGCGTTATATGTGCACTTTCAGGGGGCGTAGATTCTTCAGTAGTTGCGGCACTTATCAATAGAGCCGTTGGAAATCAGATGAAAGCGATTTTTGTGGATAACGGACTGTTGAGGGCTAATGAAGTTGAGGAAATAAGGTCAATATTCACGAATGATTATCCACTTGATATTGATATTGTTGATGCAAAAAAGGAGTTTTTAAGTGCTCTTGAAGGAATTATTGATCCGGAGAGAAAACGTAAGATTATCGGCGAGATGTTTATTAAGATATTTCGTGAAGAGGCATTAAAAATAGAGGATGCAAGATTCCTTGCTCAGGGCACCCTGTATCCTGACGTAATTGAAAGCAGGTCAGCTCATGGAGGTCCTTCTTCAATAATCAAGAGTCATCATAATGTCGGAGGCCTTCCTGAAAATCTTGGATTTGAGCTGCTCGAACCATTAAAAGAACTTTTCAAGGATGAAGTACGAATTCTGGGAAGGGAGCTGGGTCTCCCGCAGAGATTGTTATCACGTAAGCCTTTTCCGGGGCCTGGATTGGCTGTTCGTATTATAGGTGATGTAACTGAAGATAATCTGGAAATACTTAGAAATGCGGATTTAATTGTAAAGGAAGAAATCCGAAAGCATGAGGATTATGATGATATCTGGCAGTCTTTTGCAGTTCTGCTGCCAGTTAAGAGCGTTGGAGTGATGGGGGATGAACGAACCTACGCAAATGTCATCGCATTGCGCATTGTTACGAGTATGGACGGAATGACTGCAGACTGGGTCAAGCTGCCTTATGAAATACTGGGAAAGATATCTTCAAGAATTATCAACGAAGTGAAGGGTGTCAACAGAGTTGTATATGATATAAGCTCGAAACCACCCAGCACAATTGAATGGGAATAGTTTTCTACGGATTACCGGGATGCTTTCTTTCTGTTTTCTGACATTACTGCTGCCAGTTTTATTGCAGCCTTCAGGCTTGATGCATCGGCCTTGCCTTTTCCTGCAATGTCATAAGCGGTGCCATGGTCTACAGATGTTCTTATTATAGGGAGACCCAGCGTAACATTAACCGCATCAGAGAAATGCAGGAGCTTCAAAGGGATAAGCCCCTGATCATGATACATGGATATTACAGCATCAAATTCACCTGATGCAGCCCTGACAAATACCGTATCAGGCGCATACGGTCCGCTTACATTGAGTCCTGCATTTAAAGCCTTTTTTACCGCTGGTAATATCAAGTCGTTCTCTTCTGATCCAAAAAGGCCGGATTCTCCGGCGTGAGGATTGAGTGCTGCAACAGCAAGGCGTGGCTTTTTAAATCCAAAATCCTGCCTGAGTGCCTTTGATGTTATGACTATTGTATTAAATATTATATCCGTATTGAGAATATGAGGGACATCCTTAAGTGCGCAATGGATGGTAACCAGGGACACACGCAGTTTATTTCCTGCAAGCATCATCACATAGGAGTTTGTTTGTGTCAGATGTGAAATGAGTTGAGTATGTCCGTCATAGTGATAGCCGGCACTGTGCATTAGAACCTTGCTTATTGGACAGGTAACCATGGCCTCCAGTTGACCGTTCAAGTTCATTTCCACGCAGTTGGTGATATATTTCACCATTGCCTTGCCGCCCTCAAGTGCAGGTTTGCCGGGAAGTATCGTGCTGCAGTTCAAGGAGGATAAGGGCAGCATATCAATATTGCCATAGGATGCCCTGGCATCTGAAGGATCGGATATAATATTAAGTAACAGATTGCTGGAATTACTGGTAATAGCTGAAGATAGAATCTCTACATCTCCAAACACCACTGGCTTGCAGTACCCGTAGATGCTTTTATCAGCAAGGGCCTTGACTATTATTTCAGGTCCGATGCCCGCAGGATCTCCCATGGTGATGCCGATCAAAGGAATGTCTGGCAATAGTTATCCCTCCAAGTCTTGTTAAATAAATAATTATAGGATATTCTGCCAGTGATATTTTATTTTGACAAGAAACAATATTTGCACTTTCGCAAAAAGTCTAACAATCGTCATTCCGGCCCCGAATCAAGTTCGGGATAAACTCCAGCCGGAATTTATAAGTATATGAAATCACTGGACCCCGGCTTTCGAGACGGTGTCATAATTCCATTTTCGTCATTCCGTGCAAGCGGAGCGCGAAACGGAATCCTGTGTTTTTAATGTGTTCTGGATGCCGGCTTTCGCCGGCATGACGTTTTTTTGGCATTTTCTCCAATTACGATACTAACTTTTCGCCGGGGTGACGAAAAAAAGTAATTTATGACTTTTTGCGAGTTCATCAATATTTGCACTTTCGCAAAAAGTTAAATTTGTTTTTGGTGGTTCTTTCTGCTACTGAATTTTCAACCCTAAGCAATAGCTACTCTTCAGCAGAGCGGAATAAATCCAGGTTAAATTGACTTTGTAACCTGATTTTGATAAATAAAAAAATTCGATTTTATGGCTCCTAACTATTCTCAGCCGATGTTAAGTATGTTATAATGAAATCAAAC
>DAINAR010000028.1:0-9121 GCA_036733345.1 Deltaproteobacteria bacterium
ATTGAATCTACAAGGAGTTTTCCCATGAAAGATAAAGTTATTATTTTTGATACGACACTGAGAGACGGTGAACAATCACCCGGAGCCAGCATGAATGCCCCTGAAAAACTTCGTCTGGCAATACAGCTGGAAAGGCTTGGGGTGGACGCCCTTGAAGCGGGATTTCCTGCTGCTTCTCCTGGTGATTTTGAGGCCGTTAAGCTGATAGCCGGCAAGCTGCAAAATGTTCAGGTAACAGCCCTGGCAAGGACCTCAAAGGCGGATATTGATCATGCATGGGGAGCGATCAGGGAAGCTGCCCACCCGAGAATTCATACATTTATCGCAACATCGGATATCCATCTTGAGCACAAATTGAAGATGTCAAGGGATCAGGTTGTTCAGACAGCCGTTGATGCCGTAAAGTATTCCAAATCATTTACAGACAATGTGGAGTTTTCTGCCGAGGATGGATCTCGCAGTGACCGGGATTTTCTGTGCCGGGTATTTGGAGCGGTTATAGAGGCCGGTGCGACTACCGTGAATCTGCCTGACACTGTTGGGTATGCAATGCCCAGTGAGTTTGAAGAGCTTATATCCTATGTCCTGAAGAATACACCGAATATCCATCGCGCAGTACTGAGTGTCCATTGCCATAATGATCTGGGACTGGCTACGGCAAATACGTTGGCCGGGTTAAGGGCCGGCGCAAGACAGGCAGAGGTCACAATCAACGGAATTGGTGAAAGGGCCGGGAATACATCACTTGAAGAAGTAGTTATGGGCTTGTATACCCGCAAAGCCCTTTTAGGCCTTGAAACTGATATCAACACCAGAGAAATTTATCCCATCAGCCGACTGGTAAGTCTGGTAACCGGCATTGTTGTCCAGCCAAACAAGGCGGTTGTGGGTGCCAATGCCTTTGCACACGAGGCAGGAATACACCAGGATGGAGTCCTGAAACACAGAATGACTTATGAGATAATGGAGGCACAGACAATAGGTCTATTAAGCAACCGACTTGTGCTTGGCAAGCATTCAGGAAGACATGCATTCAAACAGAAACTTGAAGACATGGGCTATGACCTGACCAGGGACGAACTTGACCTTCTGTTTGAAAAATTCAAGGAATTGGCTGACAAAAGGAAAGAAATTCTCGACGAGGATATAGAAGCCCTTCTGGCAGAAGTAATTCTGCGTGTCCCTGATATCTACCAGCTTGATTATCTAAACGTTGTAGGCGGAACAGGCGCGGTTCCAACAGCGGCAGTAAAATTGAAAATCAGGGGCAAGGAGGCCCAGAAGGCCGAGTTTGGTGTTGGCCCCATTGATGCGGCCTTTAACGCGATTGCAAGAATGACGGGAACCCGTTCCAAATTACTTCGTTTTTCCGTTAATTCCATAACCGGCGGCATGGATGCCCAGGGAGAAGTAACCGTTCGCCTTGAAGAAGACGGTCTTGTTGCACTTGGCAAGGGAGCTGATCCTGATATTATTACTGCAAGTGCAAAGGCATATATAAATGGACTTAACCACCTTGAATATATGAAAAATAATCCTTCCGTTTTACCGGAAGAGGCTGCGCTGTAGAGTAGATTATTATCCAGTGATGACCAGTTTTAAATTCGACATCTGACAGCTTAACCTAAAACACAAATGAAAATTGATTACTTACAGAAGGATAAACAAACTATGATAACGCCTATGACCATTACGGAAAAAATCCTGGCTTCACATGCTGAAAAAACTTCAGTGAGCCCCGGAGAATTGATTGAGGTAAACGTTGATCTGGCCCTGGCCAATGACATTACAGCACCGCTTGCAATTCGTGTCTTTGAAGAGCTTGCAGTTGAAAAGGTATTTGACCGGGAACGAATAGCACTTATACTTGACCATTTTGTTCCAAATAAGGATATTGCATCGGCTGAACAGGCCAGGATAATGACTGAATTTGCCCGCCTCCATGATATCAAATATTACTTTGATCTGGGCAACTCAGGCATTGAGCATGTAATACTGCCTGAAAGAGGTCTTGTTGTCCCGGGAGATCTTGTTATTGGAGCAGACAGTCATACATGCACTTACGGCGCCCTGGGAGCATTTTCAGCTGGAGTCGGCAGCACAGACGTCGGGGTAATTCTTGCAACCGGCCGGATATGGCTAAAGGTCCCTGAGACTATAAAAATTATCTATGAAGGCCGGCTTCGTCCATGGGTAGGAGGCAAGGACCTCATACTGTATACAATAGGCCAGTTGGGAGTTGAAGGTGCTGCTTATAAGACCATGGAGTTCTCAGGAAAAGTAATCAGTAATCTTTCAATGGATCAGCGCCTCACAATGGCAAATATGGCAGTGGAGGCAGGCGCTAAAAACGGGATTTTTGAGCCGGATGATATAACACGGGATTATGTGAAGCAGAGAGCTAAAAGGCAGGGGACTTATTTCTACAGCGATTCAGATGCTGTTTTTGAAAAAGTTGTGCGAATTGATGTGAATAACATTGAACCCCAGGTTGCCCTCCCGCATTCCCCTGACAATGTCTATCCTGTTTCACAGGTTGAACCTGTCAAGCTTGACCAGGTTGTAATAGGATCATGCACAAACGGCAGGATTGAGGACTTGAGGATAAGTGCAGAGATCCTGAAAGGGCGTACTGTTGCTAAAGGTATCAGGCTGATTGTGATACCCGGATCACCTGATATTTATAAAAAGGCAATACAGGAGGGGATAATTGAAACCATGCTGGATGCCGGAGCAGTCATAGGCCCGCCTACCTGCGGGCCGTGTCTTGGTGGCCACATGGGCATACTTGCCGAAGGTGAAAAAGCCATTTCCACGACAAACAGAAATTTTATTGGCCGCATGGGCCATCCAAAAAGCGAAGTTTATCTTGCCAGCCCGGCCATAGCTTCAGCCTCTGCTGTTCTTGGAAGGATCGGGACGCCTGAGGAATTATAAAAGATGAAAATAAGCAGGTTTCAAAATTTCAAAATCATCAATTAATTACAGGAGACTTAAAAGGATGAAATACGAAGGCAGGGTATGGAAATACGGAGATCATATTGATACGGACCTGATTATTCCTGCGAGATTCTTAAACGTATCTGACAAGGATGAATTGGCAAAAAACTGCTTCGCTGATCTCAGGCCTGATTTTGCCCGCACTGTAAAACCCGGAGATATCATAGTAGCCGGTGTCAATTTTGGCTGCGGTTCATCCAGAGAACATGCACCTCTGGCCATTAAAGCCGCTGGAATAAGTGTAGTTATTGCAAAGAGTTTTGCCAGGATATTTTACAGAAATGCCTTTAACATAGGATTGCCTATACTGGAATCCAATGATGCTGCAGATGAGTTCTCAGACGGAGATTTGATATCCGCAGATCTGATCACAGGCGAGATCGTCTCTAACGATAACAGCAAGCGTTTTTTTTCAAAGCCGATCCCCGATTTTATGAGAAATATTATAGAGTCCGGAGGTCTGGTAAATTATGTTAGGAATAAGGATACTCTGTAACTGGAAAGTTATTCCGGCATGGCCAGTATAAATAATTTTCGCGGATAAATGATCCTCAATTTGAAGGAGGTGGTTAATATTAAATTAACAGGTGCAAAAATATTACTAAAATCGTTACAAGAGGAAGGTGTGGATACAATCTTTGGCTATCCGGGTGGTGCAGTTCTGGATATATATGATGAATTGGAAAAAACTGATATCCGTCACATTACCGTGAGACAGGAACAGGGGGCCGTTCATGCCGCTGACGCCTATGCCAGAGTTTCAGGCGGCATTGGAGTCTGCCTTGTTACTTCAGGACCAGGTGCCACCAACACCGTTACCGGAATAGCTTCGGCCTATATGGATTCCATTCCTGTTGTGGTACTTACGGGACAGGTTCCAACCAGGCTTATCGGTAATGATGCATTTCAGGAAGTTGATATTGTGGGAATTACGCGGCCCTGTACCAAGCATAATTATCTCATAACACGTGTGGAAGATATTGCCCGTACTATAAAAGAGGCCTTTCATATTGCAAAATCAGGGAGACCCGGGCCGGTTCTTGTAGATCTACCTAAGGATCTTATGAGCATAAAAACAGATTATAAACCTGTTACGGATCTCCAGATCAAATCCTATCAACCAACTTACAAACCCAACATCAAACAGTTACACAAGGTTGTAAATCTTATTAAAAAGGCCAGTAAACCTTTGATCCTGGCTGGAGGAGGAGTAATCCTTTCAAAGGCTTCCGAAGAACTCAAACATTTTGCCGAAAGGATTGAGGCTCCTGTAACTTCAACACTGATGGGGCTTGGTGCTTTTCCTACAAAAACACCCCTGTGGCTGGGCATGATAGGAATGCATGGCACCTACCGTGCAAATATGTCCTCAGGTTCCTGTGATCTCCTTATTGCAATTGGGGCGCGTTTCAGTGACCGTGTTACAGGAAAAACTGATGTCTTCCTCCCAAACGCAAAGATCGTTCACATAGATATTGATCCTACTTCGATTCAGAAAATAGTGCCTGTAGCCATCCCGGTTGTCGGTGACTGTAAAACCACACTTGAAATGCTGAACAGCTTGCTGGACAAGGAAGACCTGGGCAATTTAAATGAAAGGCGCAAACCATGGTTTGACCAGATAACTGAATGGAAAAATACCTACCGACTGGCCTATGAACAAAAGGACATTATCAAACCTCAGTATGTTATTGAAAAACTCTATGAACTTACGGAAGGTAATGCAATAATAACAACTGAAGTAGGTCAGAATCAGATGTGGACAGCTCAGTACTACCATTTTGACCGCCCAAACTGCTTTATCACCTCCGGGGGATTGGGTGTTATGGGTTTTGGATTGCCTGCCGCCATTGGAGCACAGATCGCGAGTCCTGACAGAATGGTTGTTGATATTGCAGGCGATGGAAGTATACAGATGAATATTCAGGAAATGGCAACTGCCGTTCAATATAATCTACCTGTCAAAATAGTAATACTGAACAACCAGTACCTTGGAATGGTTAGACAATGGCAGGAACTTTTTTATGAAAAATGCTATGCCTGCACTGGCATGGAGTATGCGCCTGATTTTCTAAAGCTGGCTGACGCCTATGGGGCAATCGGTTTGAGAGCAACTCATCCTGAAGAGGTTGTACCCGTTTTAAAAAAGGGGCTTTCAATTCCAAAAACAGTAATAATGGAATTCAGGGTTGAGAAAGAAGAAAAGGTCTATCCGATGGTTCCTGCGGGTGCTCCAATTACAGACATGCTATTGGTATAAAGAGACTGCAAGGATTCCCTCTTTTCATTTTAATGCAGATATACCTTAAAAAACAAGGCTGCACAGAAAAGAGGGTTATAGTTTACTATAGACGAAACGGGATTTTTTTCAAAAAGGCAAAAAAATGAGCACTGAAAATAAAAAAAAGCATATCATCTCAATATTGGTTGATAATCAACCGGGAGTGTTGTCACGTATTGTCGGGCTCTTTTCAGGAAGGGGCTTTAACATTGAAAGTCTTTGTGTTGCCGAAACGATTGACCCTCTTGTTTCAAGGGTAACAATGGTAACGCGAGGAGACATGGCAATCATTGAACAAATTAAAAAGCAGCTGAATAAACTTATTAATATTATCAAGGTTATCGAATTTACTGGCACCGCATTTGTCCAGCGTGATATGGCCCTGATTAAGGTAAGGGCCAAACCCGAAAATCGTGCAGAAATTCTGAGAATCGTTGATATCTTCAGGACCAGGATTGTAGATGTCGGCATGGAGTGCTATACTGTTGAAATAACAGGTGATGAAGACAAAATTTCTGCTTTTATCAGTCTTTTAAAGCCAATGGGAATAAAGGAAATCGCAAGGACGGGTGCTATTGCTCTGGCACGCGAAAAACAGTAAAGGAGTCGTTTAATGGCTAATATAGATTTTGGCGGCGTTATTGAAGAAGTTATTACTTCGGAGGAATTTTCTCTTGAAAAGGCTAAAGAAGTTCTGAAAAATGAAACAATAGCTGTGCTTGGTTACGGAGTACAGGGGCCTGGACAGGCACTTAATCTGAAAGATAACGGTTTTAAGGTAATTATAGGACAAAGGAAAGAAGAAGCTTTTTACTGGAATAAAGCAATTAATGATGGATTTGTTCCCGGTGAGACACTTTTTTCTCTTGAGGAAGCAGCCAAGAAAGGGAGTATTATACTCTATCTCCTTTCAGATGCAGGCCAGGTAGCAACATGGGAAAAGATAAAGGCCTGCCTGAATCAAGGAGATGCACTTTACTTCTCACATGGATTCTCAATCGTTTACAAAGAACAGACGGGTGTGATACCCCCTGGCAATATCGATGTAATAATGGTAGCCCCAAAGGGATCAGGCCGAACAGTACGAACCAATTTTCTTGACGGAAGCGGAATAAACTCAAGCTTTGCTGTTTTCCAGGATTTTACCGGAAGGGCAAAGGACAGGACGCTTGCCATGGGAATAGCCATCGGATCAGGATACCTTTTTGCAACAACATTTGAAAAAGAGGTATTAAGTGACCTTACCGGTGAACGTGGTGTGCTTATGGGCTGCCTTGCGGGTGTTATGGAAGCGCAATACAATACCCTGCGCAAAAACGGCCACAGCCCAAGTGAAGCATTTAATGAAACCGTTGAGGAGCTGACTCAGAGCCTTATTCGTCTTGTCGGCGAGAACGGAATGGACTGGATGTTTTCCAACTGCAGCACAACCGCCCAGAGAGGGGCACTGGACTGGGCTCCCAGATTCAGGGATTCCGTAACGCCATTATTTAATGAGCTTTATGAAAGTGTCTTAAGCGGAAAAGAAACGAAAAGGGTTCTTGAAGCCAATAGCGCTCCTGATTACAGAGAAAAACTTGATAAAGAACTCGAACAGATGCGTAACTCCGAATTGTGGAGGGCCGGAACGGCAGTCCGCGCTTTAAGGCCTGAGAATAGAAAAAAGTAATTTCACCGCCTTAGGAACTGACATTCCTGGCAGATGACATATTATAATTGATTAGAGGAAGGAAATCCTGATGCAGAAAAAGTACAATATTGGTGTAATTCCTGGAGATGCAACCGGTCCCGAGGTTGTTGCCGAAGGAGTCAAGGCCCTGAAGGCTGTTTCAAGCAAATGCAATATAGATTTTAAATTCAAGGAGTTTGGTTTGGGAGGTGATCTTTACATTAAGGACGGCACTCTGGTCCCCGAGGGACTTCCTGACGAACTTCGCAGCATGGATGCCGTCTTTCTTGGGGCTATCGGGCATCCGGATGTGAAGCCGGGTATCCTGGAGAAAGGAATCCTTCTGAAACTGCGTTTTGATCTGGATCTTTACATAAATCTCAGGCCTGTTACCCTCTTTCCAGGCGTCAACACCCCGCTCAAGGACAAGGGACCGGAGGATATTGATTTCGTTGTTGTAAGGGAGAATACGGAAGGGGTGTATGCAGGAGGCGGGGGTTTCCTTAAAATGGGAACGCCGGATGAGATAGCCATACAGGAATCAATTAATACGAGAAAAGGTGTTGAGAGATGCATCCGTTATGCCTTTGAATACTGCAGAAAGAGAAACAAGAGAAAGCACCTGACGCTCTGCGCAAAGACAAATGTCCTCGTCTATGAGTCTGATCTTTGGGAGAGGACGTTCAATGAAGTTCGTAAGGACTATCCTGATGTGACCACAGGTTATCAGCATGTTGATGCGCTTTGCATGTGGATGATAAAGAATCCTGAGCAGTTTGATGTTATAGTAACCAATAACATGTTTGGAGATATTATTACAGATATTGGAGCTATCATTCAGGGTGGACTCGGGATTGCCGCAGGGGGCAATATAAATCCAGCTGGCGCAGCAATGTTTGAACCCATTGGAGGATCCGCCCCCAAGTATGCAGGATTAAATAAAATCAACCCGATAGCAGCTATATGCGCAGCACAGATGATGCTTGACTACCTGAATGAAAGAGAGGCCGCTGCAATTCTGATTGAGGCCGTAAAAGAGGTTATTAAAAATGACCTCAAGAGTATGGACGCTGGAAAAATGGGCTATGGCACAAAAGAAGTCGGCGATCTTGTATGCAACTATATATTGCGTTAAAGGGAAGTAAATTATGCCGCATAAAAATGAAAAATCTTGAAAAGCAAAAAAGGGGAATGCATATTCCCCTTTTTTTAATATACAAGACATATTATAATGTAAATTAGAAGCTCTAAGCCTCACATTTAAATCCAACGTTAAATTTAGGTCCCAAAGCTTATGAACTCGCAAAAAATCGAAAATCAGTACTGCATCTTTTCTAAATGCCATAAAACCTTCAAACTGGAGATTTTGGATATAGACGCTGGGCAGACGGTACCAAATAAATGCAAAACATAATCCAACCCTCGAATCTGTCCTGTCTCTGGAGTAATATACCCTTACCTAACAGATTCGTTTGAGAAAATGAATTTTCCATAATTTAAGTACGTTTTTTTCACCTGAAACGCCAGTATAATCAATCCATAAATAATTGTTATGGATTCCATAAAAAAAAACGCTTTGACATTTACCTTATCTTACTACTTCATATAAAAAGAATTTTTCTTAATCTGTCTTTGCTTCATAAAGGCTTTTACAATTCCGTATTTTCAGGTGAAGTTTCACCTTTTTTATAAGGCTTTTAGATTTAACCCTTGCAATTTTTTAAGTTATTGCAGAATGTCCACAGGTTGTCGGGAAGGGGGTGAGAACGACTTCTGGAAGGATTAAATACCGCCGAATATTGGAATCAAGAATAACACTATTCTTAACAAAAAGGAGGTCTTTATGGCAGAAAAAAAGCAGTTTCCGTTTGCAGAAGAGGTAGCCCTGCCGCCTGAACTGGAGGGATGGGAAGAAATGTATCCCCCTCAGCGGTTGTTCAGCGAAGACAGAGCTGAATGGGAGAAAAGACATTTCTGGTACCAGGATAAAATTCATGCATCCGACCCCATGTATCCGCTGGATGATATCTTCCAGGAGGCCTGGCAAATAGCCCTTTCACAATTCACAACAAGAGTATTCTGTATTCCTCCGGCCCAGGGTGTCGCACAAAGAATGCTGGGCTGCTATATGTACATCTGTGCTGTTGAACCGCCTCCCCCGGAGGTGATTG
>DAINAR010000028.1:9221-39289 GCA_036733345.1 Deltaproteobacteria bacterium
GTATCCTGCGGAAGCGGCTGGTATCATCATGAGGGCAGCTGGATTACCAAGATGGATGTCCCTTTCAGTTACATAGAAAGCTATATCCAAAGGCTTGAAAATGGAGATAAGATCGAAAGGAATTTTGATGAAATTTCTGAAGAAAGGGAGAGGATAGTAAAAGAGTACAGGGCACTGATCAAATCCGAGGACGACCTGAAATCCTTTGATGACGCTTATAAAGTGGTTCGATCCATTTACAGATATGCAGAGGATCATCTTTTCTGGGTAGAACACTGGCTACACACAATATGGTTTGCCAAGATCAGACAGTTCGGTAAACTCCTTGTAAACCAGAATGTGCTCAAAAAGACCGATGACATTTTTCTATTCAACCGTTTTGAAATCCCAATGATCCTGGAGGATATGGTCACGGCCTGGGCGCTTGGGGAAGGTGCTCCTCCGAGAAAAATGTGGCAGGAGAAGGCTGAAAAGCGCGCAAAGATCCTTGAAGCTGCTGAAAAATGGAATCCTGTTCCCGCCCTCGGGATACCCCCTGAAGAAATATCCGAGCCTTTCACCCTGATGCTGTGGGGAGTCACTACCGATAAGGTCGATGAATGGCTCAAGGGAACAGGCGTGGTGGATGAAAGCGTTACCGAATTGAAGGGTTTCGCCTCCTCAGCGGGCAAGGCGGAAGGCCCCGCCAGAGTACTGAAAGTCCTCGGAGATGTTGTGAAACTCCAGCCGGGCGAAATCATGGTCACTCCAAGCACAAACCCATCATGGGCTCCTGTCTTCACCAAGATCAAAGGTGCGGTCACGGATATTGGAGGACTCACGTCCCATGCAGCAATCGTTTCAAGGGAATACGGTCTTCCTTCTGTCACGGGCACCGGGGTTGCAACCACAATTATTAAGACGGGGGATATCATCCGTCTTGATGGAAGCACCGGGGTCGTAACAATAGTTAAAAGAGCATAACTTAATTTACAACGTCGGGGGTACATCCTCCCGTACCCCCGGCATACAGTTTCAAAAAGAATCAATAAAATAGGAGGGGAACATGCCAGAGCAATGGATATACTGGTTTAAAGAAGTCGGTCAGGAACTTAATAATATACTTGGAAAAAAATGTGCCAATCTCGGGGAACTTACAAAGGCCGGCTTTCACGTACCGCCCGGCTTCGCCTTGGGTGTCCAGGCATATGAGAGATTTATGAAGGAGACAGAGGCGGAGAAACGTTTGCTGGAATTCTTCAACAATTTCCATGCTGATGCTGAAGCAGTGGAAGACACCACGAAATTTGACGAAGCAGCTGAAGTGATAAGGGGTATTGTTGAATCCATAAACATGCCGTCCGATATGGAGGAAACCGTTCGTAAATATTATGCTGAATTATGCAAAGAAACAGGAGATGAGAACACATTCGTGGCAACGCGCTCTGCAGGGCCTTCGAGCCATCCGGGGCAATATGAAACATATCTGAACATAAGCGGTGCTGAGGATGTTGTCAGGCATATAATAAGGGTTTGGTCAAGCACATTTAACACGCGCTCGATCATATCGCGAGCCAGGCTGAATCTCCCGCTTCATTATGATCCAATAGGTGTCGCAGTCCTGTCCATGGTTGATGCAAAGGCCGCGGGTGTGATACTTACCGTTAATCCTGTTAATGGAGACGAATCCAAGGTGGCGCTTGAGGCAGGTTATGGTGTCGGCGAGGCGGTTGTTTCCGGGAATGTGACACCTGACCGGTACCTTATCGATAAGGTTACCCTGGAAATAGATGAAAAGGTCATCTCGGACAAAAAGGCCGAATACGCCTACAATCCGGAAACAAAGGAGATGGAATGGAAGGAACTTCCTCAGGAAAAAAGAAACGTTCCCTGTCTGGAAGATAATGAAATAATTGAATTGACCAGAATTGCCAAGAAAGTTGAGGCCCATTTCGGCTGTCTGCAGGATATTGAGTTTTCAATATCCAAGAGCCTTCCCTTTCCTGAAAATATCTTTCTTGTTCAGGCTCGCCCGGAAAGTATATGGGGCAAGAAGAAAAAGGAATCGGTTCTGGGCAAAAAAAGCGGTTTTGAGTTATTATTTGAGAAGGCCACGACGCCCGTAAAACTAAAAATCGATTAAGGAGGCTGGACAAATGTCGGAAAAGAGCTTGTTGAAAGATAAAAAAATCCTGATCGTGGATGATGAGCCGGATATTCTCGAAGTACTCGAAGAATACCTGAGTGATTGTAAGCTAACCAAAGCAACTAATTTTGATGATGCAAAGAAATTTCTCGAATCAGAGACATTCGATGCCGCAATCCTGGATATCATGGGAGTTAACGGCTACAAACTCCTCGAAATTTCGCAGGGAAAAAAGGTACCGGCCCTCATGCTGACTGCCCACGCCTTTTCACCGGACAATATAGTGAAATCCATGAAAGAGGGGGCAGCATCCTATGTCCCAAAAGATGAAATCAACAGGATCAGAGATTTCCTGAACGATATCTTTCTTGCAATGGAAAAGGGAGTAAGCCCATGGGAGTCATGGCAGAAACGTCTGCCTGGATCCTATTTTGAGATGAAGTTCGGTGCGGCCTGGAAGGTGGCGAATCAAGAATTCCGGGATGCACTCAGGGCCGCATTACAGTCAAGGGCAAAAAGTTAAAAGGAAGAATGATTCCGATATAGAACCATGGCGGTATCGAGCGCCTTTTCTTGTTCGAAGGAAGGCAGGCGGAGGTATTTGTTTTGAAAGAATCGAAAAGTATTCTTTTAGTAACAACCATGGACACAAAGGGAGAGGAAGCCCATTTTCTGGAGATCTGTCTACAGGAAGCAGGAATTAACGTCATAATCATTGATGCAGGCATAATGGGGTCCAGTTCCAGGCCTGTAACAATATCAAGAGAAGATGTGGCTCTTGCCGCAGGCAGCACACTTTCTGATGTGCAGGCGCTTGGTCATGAGGGAAAGGCCCTTGGTATGATGATCTCAGGCGCTGTCAAATATGCCATGCGGTTTTATCGGGAAGGCAAAATACGTGGTATTATCGGTCTGGGAGGTTCAATGGGAACCACTCTCGGCTCTACAGTAATGCGTGCCTTTCCGATTGGATTCCCAAAGGTATTGATTTCCACGATGGCTTCCCGTAATACTCGGCCTTTTGTCGGCACGAGTGATATTCTGATGCTGCATTCGGTCTGTGATCTTGCAGGCCTCAACCGAATAACCAAAAAAATTCTTCGAAACGGTGCAATGGCTATGGCAGGTATGGTTAATAATCCTGACCCAAAACCTGTTTCTGATAAACCTCTCATTCTGCTTTCTACCCTGGGGACAACTGAAGCCTGTGCCTTTCAAGTGAGAGAAAGATTGGGAAGAAATGGGAGGGAAGTAGTAACCTTTCACACTGTAGGTTCTGGCGGTGAGGCTATGGAGAGGATGATTAGAGAAGAGAAAACGACCGCTGTTGTAGATCTTTCCCTCCATGAAATTGCAGATCATTCATTCGGAGGAGATTATGACGCAGGACCGGATCGCGGGCTATCTGCCATCCAAAACAAGGTTCCAACAATATTGGTTCCAGGAAATATCGATTTCCTCGTAAGCGGGCCTTTTGAGCAGACAAGACAACGGTTTCCGGACAGAAGGCTTCATTCCCACAATGCCGCTATTACTGTTGTGCGCACTGAGCCGGCTGAGATTCAAAAATTGGCCATAGCCATCGCCGGCATTTGCAATCAAGCGGAAGGACCTTTATGCATTCTGATACCAATGGGGGGATTCTCGGCCTTTGACAGTGAAAATGGCCCGCTCCATGACCCTCTGGGGCCCACTATTTTCAATGATACCCTTAAAAAATATCTGAAAAGTGATATTTCAGTCAACTCAATGCCATACCACATCAATAATCCCGAATTTGCCATAGCCATTGTCGATCAACTTGAAAGGCTCTTGAACTGAATCAGGTTGAGACTAAATCTATATTGCCTGCTGGAGAATTTTTATGAAGAATAACTCTGCAATAGCTATTGTCGGCACCTTTGACTCCAAGGCTGAAGAACATCTTTTTTTAAAAGATGCAATTGAAAAAAGAGGCCTTGAAACTATCATGATTAATGTTGGAACCATGAGCCAATGTCCGTTCAGTGCTGATTTTGATTTGTTTCCTGAAATCACAGAAAACAATGGCTTGCCTGTGTCCAGAGACAAGGCAATAGATAAGATACTTCAAAAGGCAAGAGAATTGGTTTCTGCGCTTCACAGCAGCGGAAAAATCTCCGGGGTAATCTCCGCAGGCGGAGGAACCGGGACGCATCTATCTACCGGAATAATGCACGTTCTTCCTTTCGGGGTTCCAAAGGTAATGATTTCAACGGTGGCATCACGGGATATGTCGGCAATAGTCGGAACAAAGGATATTGTCATGGTTCACAGTGTTGTTGATTTGCTTGGCATAAACAGCCTTTCCGGAGATGTCCTTGACAGAGCTGCCGGCGCCATATGCGGAATGGTAAAAAGGGAATGGAACTGCGGGAATGAGAAAAAAAGGATTGCCCTGACCTTTTTCGGATTTATCACAAAAGCCGCTGAACAAATTAAACAGTCTCTTGAAGAAAAGGGATATGAAGTCATACCGTTTCATGCAAACGGTACCGGTGGAAAGACCATGGAAGAACTTGCAAGGCAGGGATATTTTGACGGCATTCTTGATCTGGGCACCCATGAACTTGCAGATGAAATGATGGGAGGCTACTGCCGGGGTATAGGTGACGACAGGCTCAATCCTGTTCCTGGCCTCAATCTGCCTCGAGTTGTCGTACCGGGAGGGCTGGACTGTGCAGTCTTCGAATTTACCCGCGATTCCGTGCCGGAGGAATTCAGGGGTCGGAAACTGTTTTTTTATGATTTTCGGTCTGCTATAAGGCTCAATCTGGATGAAACTCTTTCTCTGGCAAATCAGTTATCACAAAAAGTCGAACATTATAACTCTGATGTAACAGTACTTATCCCAACATTAGGCTGGTCCGAAGCGGATTGCGAGGGAGGCCCCTTATATGATCCAGATGTCAGCAGAGCATTTACGGATGAATTGAAAAAAGGACTTCCTGCGGAAATGGATATCAGGCAAATAGGCCTTCATATAAATGATCCCTCATTTGCACAACTCGCATCAAACGTCATGGATGAAATGATCAGGAGAAAAATCTGATCCTGGATCAATCTCTTCTCATGGAAATATCTTTGTCACTGGGGACAGCTTTGAAGAAAGAGTAGCAATGTCCTGGAGGGGTCCATCTTTAGGCGCCAGTTGAAGAAGGAGGTCGACAAATGCCCTGGCTGTGTTTGAGAGGACCTGGTCCTTTAAATAGGCTATGCTGACTTTCAGGAAAATCTTATGGCCTTTTACCGGCACAGTTACCAGTTTGTTTTCCAAAAATTCAACATTAACTGATGGCCTTACAAGAAATGATACCCCTTCTCCTTTACATACTAAATCCTTAATAAACTCGGTATTTCCAGTTTCCATCAAGATATTAGGTATACACCCATTTTTAATGAACAACTGATCAACTATCGTCCGTGTACCTGAGCCTGCCTGCTTCATTATGATCGGTTCCCTGGCGATTTCGCCCACAGATACCTCTTTAAGTTTTACGAAAGGATGATTCGGGTGCATTATGAGCACAAGTTCTTCCTGGCTGAAAGGTATAAAAGTGATATCAGGATGATCCTGTGCCCTGGCTATTATAGCCACCTCATTTTTAAAATTCAGGAGGCTGCTATTCATCTCAAGAGAAGTTCCTTCATCGAGAAATATTTTTATCTGAGGATAAATTCGGTGAAAATGACTCATAAGGAATGGCATCAGGTACCGTGCATATGCCTTTGTCGTTCCAAGCCTGAGCACGCCCCGTTTCAATTTCCTCATATCATCAATTACGTTTTCAATCTCTTTTTCATATTCAAATATCTGACGGACGGAATGATAGAGCATCGTCCCCTCATCTGTAAGATAAATTCCTCTTCCCCTTTTTTTGAAAAGCTTCAGATTGCAGAAATCTTCAAATGCCTTAACCTGGGCTGTCACAGCCGGCTGCGTAATAAACAGATCTTTTGCCGCCAGTGTAAAACTCTGATTTTTTGCGACGTGATAAAACACCCTGATTTGATTGAAATTGATCATTGTAATTACACCTTTCAAAAAAATAAGTGATTTTTATACGTCTATATTATTCATAATTTCTACTTATCAATACCATAAAAATTATGAAATTGACAAATTTTTACGTTCATTTCATTTTAAAATAAAACATGACGCTTGGAATTATTGATTTTATTTTAATTTTTTAAAACGGAGGAATTATCAAATGAAAGACCTGAGAGATTATATTGCAGCATGCGAAAAAGAGGGGCTTCTCCATCGAGTTAAGGCGGAAGTTGATTGGGATCTTGAATTATCCCACATAGCAAAACTCAATGAGGAAAAGAAAGGCCCTGTGCTTCTCTTTGAAAATGTGAAGGGATATGACACTCCAGTCATGACAAGCGCCTGCACAACCACTGAGAAACTTTCCATTATTATGGGGATGCCCAAGGAGTCCAACCTTGTCCAGCTCATGGAACAGTGGGTAGAAAAAGGTAAAGACAAAATCCCTCCCAAGTTTGTCGATAAATCCGCAGCGCCATGCAAGGAAAATATCCTTATGGGAGATGATGTGGATCTGCTTAAGTTTCCTGTGCCAAAATTCTATCCGCTCGACGGAGGTAGGTTCTGGGGAACTTCCCATTTTGTAATTTCAAAAGACCCTGATTCCGGCTGGGTTAACCTCGGGACCTACAGGGCTCAGTTATTTGATAAAAACCACATGGGGATTCAGTTCATAAAGGGTAAGCATGCAGATATAATGCTCAAAAAATATCAAAAGCTCGGAAAACCGATGCCCGTGGCCTCAATAGTAGGCTGTGATCCTCTCCTGTTCCTTATGGGTGCGGCACGTATATCCGCATTTGATTGTGAATATGATATAGCCGGTTCAATTCGTGGAGAGCCTGTAGAAGTAGTTCAGGGGGAAACCGTTGACCTCCCCATACCTGCCAATGCCGAAATTGTCGCTGAAGGTGAAGTGGATGCTGAAAAATTCATGGATGAGGGACCCTTTGGCGAATACACCGGATATTACTCAGGTGTTGGGACAGACCCCCGAAACTTTATTAAAGTCAACTGCATTACCCACAGGAACAACCCCATATTCTGGGGCACAACCGTGGGCAGGGCGGTTACTGATACCCATATGACCATGGCCCTTACATATGGATCCACACTGTGGCAGCAGCTTATAGCAATGAAGATTCCAGGTATCAAATCAGTTTACTGCCCGCCTGAAGGATCAGGGAGGTTTCTTGCAATCATATCAATGCAGCAGATGTACCCGGGTCATGCAGATCAGGTGCTTACGGCAGCCATATCAACCGAAATGGGCGCATACGGCCTTAAAACAGTAATTGTGGTTGATGAAGATATTGAACCATGGGATATTTCCCGCGTCATGTATGCATTGAGTTTCAGGTTCCAGCCGAATAGATCCCAGGTTATAAAGCGCGGAAGGTCCACACCTCTTGATCCCTCACTGCCGATCAATGCGAGATGGATAACCGGAAGACTGCTCATTGACGCTACCATCCCCTATGACTGGGATGAAAAACCCATACCGGTAACTCTTGATCAGGAACTTGTTGAGAAAATCGAGGCAAAGTGGACAACAGAACTGGGATTTTAACCTGTAGAAATTATTGGCTCCTGAAAATCAAAAATAATAATGCAGAAACCGGGCTTTGTATAAAACTGTCAAGTTTAGGAGGAAAACATTTATGAAACCCGTAAGATATGACCGAAATGAAATTGAAAAAAACCTCAGGGAAGGCTATTGGGATAAAACTATTCTTCCAGATTACTGGGACAGAAACGCCAGAAAATGGCCTGATAAAGTCGGCCTTGTAGATTCTAAGGGAGGTAAACTGACCTGGTCCGAAGCCAAATTAAAGATTGACAGGATCGCCTTGGCCTTGATCAAAGATCTAAAACTTCCGCGTGATTCAAAATTGATGGTTCAGTTACCCAACACCGTGGAGCATGTACTTGTTCGCCTTGCCTGCGAAAAAGCCGGGGTTCTTTCGATTCCGGAAATGACAACCTTCAGACAAGCAGAGCTTTCTGAAATTGCAGGTCGCACCGGTGCGGATGGGATTGTAATACAGAGGGAATACCGGAAATTTGATCACTATGAGGCTGCAAAGGAACTACAGGCCGAGTTTCCACATTTGAAACATATCATTGTTGTTGGAGATGATGTGCCGGAAGGAGCAATTTCTCTTAATAAAATCATGGAACACCCATATGAAGATGAATATGATCTTATTGAGATAGCTGCACGCAAACTGGACCCTGTAGAAGAAGTAGGGTTTTTGATCACCACTACAGGAACTACGGGCCTCCCCAAGCTTATTGAACACAGGATTGCGGCTCGTGAAATATGGACAGGCAAATCTCATGTAAGGAATTGGGACCTTGGTCCCGATGACTGTGTCCTGGCAATAGCGCCTCTTGCCGGGGCGGCCGGAGGAACACCAGCCTATGTTACTGCACCAATAGGCGGTGCAAAGATTGCCCTTGAATATCAATACAAGGGCGAGGAAACACTTGAATTTATTCAGCAGGAAAAAGCAACGGTACTTGCCCTGGTGCCGACCCAGTTGGCCAGACTGCTGGAGTTGCCACTCGAAAAGTATGATCTATCCTCACTTCGAATGCTTAAAAGCGCCGGAGGATACCTTCCTCCGCCTCTCGCAAAGGAAGCTGAAGAAAAATTCCATTGTCCCATACTCGGAACTTATGGAACACAGGATACCGGGTCAATTTCCGGGGTGCCTATCACAGCATCCGAGGAAATGAGATATACAACGGTGGGCCGTCTGCATCCAGGAATTGAAATAAAGATACTTGATGATGATGGGAATCAGGTCCCTGAGGGTGGAGTGGGAACTCTCTGGTTCAAGGGCCCCGGCAATTCGATTGGTTATTATAAAGACCTTGAAAAAACCATGTCTGAAGCCTTCGATGAAAACGGATTTGCCACACCTGGAGATCTGGTAACAGCTCTTGATGATGGCTACCTGAAGATCATGGGGCGGAAAAAGAATATTATTATCCGCGGTGGTCAAAATATCTATCCCAAAGAAATCGAAGACTACCTGTTATCTCATGCCAAGGTTACGGATGTTGCAATAGTCCCCATGCCCGACCCGCAAATGGGAGAACGTGCATGTGCCTTTATGACATTAAAGAAAGGAGAAACATTTTCCTTTGAAGAAATGGTAGAGTACCTGAAAAGCAAAAAAATCGCACCATTTAAACTTCCTGAAAGGCTGGAGGTTGTAGAAGCGTTCCCCCAGGTGGGTGAAAGTGGAAAAGTCGACCGTAAGGAAATGGTGAAGATCGTCACTGAAAAACTAAAGGCCGAAGGAATAATCTCCTGATGCTGATGGAACCTAATCAGCCAATTATATTTGTATATCAGTAATGTAATTGGCATCTCAACTATTCCTGATCACCAGCAGGGTTTTAGATGTTTGGCGTCGCTATTATTTTAGATTCCGCTGCAAGTTGCAGGGAAAGCAGCCGCCATATGGCGTAAGGGAGGAGCCCATCATAATAAAAGGGTTAATACGCCGCAGATGATTCCTTGATGGTGAATCAGGGGTACCTTTTCTAATCTGTTTGCATATTCTGTGCAATACAAAAACAGGAGTTCCTTTATGAATCGTTCAATAGTGATACTGGTAATGGCTGAAGAAAAATGGGAAGAGGCTGATTTTCTCCGCCAGCAAATAGAACTAATCGGGCATCGTGCTAAAATACTCGATATGGGACTTACCGGTTCTTCCCAGGGAGTATGTCAAATTTCCCGTGAAGAGGTAATCTCTGCAAGCGGACGACCCCATGAAGAAGTCTTGTCAGTAACTGACAGGGGTAAACGAATGCCTATAATGGTCGATGGCGGAATCCAGATCGTTCGAAAACTGTTTGATGAAGGAGAACTTTCCGGAATCATAAGTGTAGGAGGAACTACCGGTACCCGCATGGGATCAAGTATTATGAAATCTTTGCCCTTCGGGTTTCCCAAACTTGCTGTTTCGAGTACTGCCGCACTTCCCGGACTTTCTTCTCGTTATATAGGTACAGCGGATATTACATTGATGCACTCTGTTATTGAATTTGCCGGGCTTAATGATCTGCTGAGAAATGTACTTGCAAGGGCTGCGGGGGCCATATGTGCCATGGTGGAAAGCGGTGAGCGTGTTCCAATCCAGCTTCCTGAAAAAGGCAATAAACCACTAATTGCCATGACTCACTTTGGACCCAGTGAAGAGTGTGCAGTTCATGTACGAAAGCTCCTGGAAGAGAAGGGCTGGCAGGTAATCGGATTCTCAGCCGCAGGTATCGGAGACAGGGCCATGGAAGAAATAATAGAATCAAAGGATATCTTCGGTGCCGTAATTGATCTGACACCTGGCGGTGTTGGTGAAGAATTGTTTGGATTCAGCCGCAAGGCAGGCCCCACCAGACTCGAAGCTGCCGGAAAGAAAAACCTGCCCCAGGTAATTGCTCCGTGCAGCGTTAATTTTGGAAGCCCTCTTAAAAAGAACTATTTGCCTGAGTACGACCAGCGGAAAAAATATGTCTATGACTCGGCACGCACCTTTGTAAGGCTCTCTGAAGAAGAACTTATCCAGGTAGCTGACGTCATTGCAGAGAAGCTTAACAGATCCGGAGGACCTGTTAAGGTTGTAATTCCCCTTGGAGGCTGGTCTTCAGTTGATAAACGCGGAACTCCTTTTTACGATGCCAATCTTGACAGGATATTTGTAGATCAGCTGAAGAAAAAACTGTCCAGTGCAATTGAGGTTAGAGAGGTAGATGCCGATCTTGAAACTCTGGAGTTCGCCAGTGCTGTTGTTCAGGCATTTGAAGACATAATGCCAAAAGAGGTTATTCATTGAAAGAAATCAATTTTGATGTAAACACTGACAGCGGAGATTTTGACATCCAGGCTAATGTGCGTTTCATAGGTAATGATCTGCTCGTTGCAATCTGGGGTGGTGAAAAACCGCATATAGGCGCAGTTTCGGTGGCCCAGCCCCGTCCAAGCCTTAAAGATCCAAAAAGCATAAGCTCAACGGCATCTGTTATCTGCCTTTTAGGACACAAAGAGGATGAGCTGGCCAAGGCTGCTTCAGAAATACTTTCGGCTGTATTGAATACAAGGGTGGTTGTTTCAGCCGGCATACACTGGGACAATCTGGACGAGAAAGGTATCGAGAGAGTTATTGAAAACAGCAGGCAGATTGTAGATATTATTATTGATAAAATCCTATGCGAATTCGCTTCTAATAGTCTATAAAAAATATAAGGGAGATATATGTCCAGACGAATTGTTGTAGGTATTTCAGGGGCGAGCGGCGTCATTTACGGTGTGAGATTGCTGAGTCTGCTCAAGGGAATGGACTATGAAACCCATCTCATCATATCCGAGGCAGGCAAAAAAAATATCGAGATAGAAACACAATACGGAGCTGATGAAATAGCTGCAATGGCCAGTTATACATACGACAATAAGAATATAGGTGCTGCCCTTGCAAGCGGATCTTTTCTTACAGAAGGAATGGTGGTTGTCCCGTGCACTATTAAAACACTTTCAGGCATAGCCAATTCATTTACGGAAAATCTCCTTATAAGGACGGCAGACGTTACACTGAAAGAGAAAAGAAAACTTGTCCTGGTGGTCAGGGAAACTCCTCTTCATAAAGGACATCTGAGGCTTATGACTATGGCTGCGGATATGGGTGCTCATATACTGCCCCCTGTTCCGTCCTTTTACCATGAACCAAAGACCATAGAAGATATAATTGATCAAACTATAGGCAAGATATTTGATCACTTTGGAATTCAGCATGACCTGTTCAAACGCTGGGGCAGTTGAAGCCCGGATCTTTTCACTTTTTCGGTCCTCTTTATCAGCAAATAACAATACCCCTGTTTTAGAATTTTATTACCTTTGCAAATTATTGTGTATTTTTTCCTTGACGTGGTAATTTGATCGGTGGTAAATATCTAATATACAATCTAACGACTGTTCGTTTTATAAAGCCAATGAAAAAACTAAGGTCTTCACACAAAAAGAAGATTGTCTACGATACGGCCGCAAAGCTTTTTGCAAAAAAAGGTTACTCTGGCACCTCCATACGTGAAATCGCCGAAGCATTAGATCTCCAGAAAAGTTCCCTATACCACTACTTTAAAAGCAAGGAAGATCTGCTGTTTAAGATTATGGATGATTCCATGACAGTTGCTCTTCAAAAAATTGACGGCCTTTATCAATCTGAAGTCCCTCCTTTAGAAAAATTACGTGAGTTCATGCATTTTTATGCAAGTTTTTATGCCGGCGATCGTGATCGCTTAATTTTACTTGTAAATGAGGTTGATCAATTAAGCTCTGTTTATCGAGAAAGGCTTATTTACAAAGAAAGACATTATGTTGAGGTATTAAAAGGAATTCTATCAGAACTACAACAACAGGGGTTTATGAAACCAATTCCAACGGCTGTAGCATCATTCGCATTTTTTGGAATGGTTCACTTTACATACAAATGGTACAGGCAGGATGGGCCTGTTGCCCCTGATCAGCTCGGAGATTTCTTTTGGGATATTTTTACAACCGGTATTTTTGAACAGGAATAATACCGGCCTTTGAACCATGTTTTAAACGTGCATAATGAACAGAATTGCACATCAAAGCTGATTGTCTCATAAAATTTCAAACCCCGGAAGGCTTTTCAAATAGGCCGTCATCAATAAACTCTTTAACTAAATAATTCCGCCAATATTTGCGGGAATTTGAGCTCTGAGGAGGGAGACATGAAAAAGAAATTTTGGATCTTGGTAATTCTGTTATCTCTGGCTTTTATTTTGTCCGCGAACGGGCAGTATGGGTTTGCTGAGGAACCCATAATCATTGCCGTACCAACATCTACAGGATTTGTAGAGGGTAAGGAGGGCCTCAGAGTAGTACAAATGGCTGTAGAAGAAATCAACGCAAAGGGTGGTGTAAAGGTAGGAAACTCAATGCGCCCCTTTAAGGTTGAATCCATTGACATTCGAGATGCTGCCCCGGGAGTGCCTGTACCAGAGGCACTTTTAGGAATTGAAAAAATTATCCTTGAAAAAAAACCTGCTGCCATTGTTATTGGTCCCTTCCGTTCCGAGGCACTGTTGGCTGCAATGGATATTGTTTCAAAGTACAAGGTCCCAATGCTGGGAACTATTGCCATGACTCCGGCATCAGAGGCCAAAATTAAGGAGGCCCCGGACAAGTACAAATATATATTCAGGACATGCCTTAATGCCAAGTACCTGGTTAAATATCTGATCGGCACAATGGCCTTTATCAATAAGGAGTTCGGATTCAATAAGGTCTACATTATGAATCAGGACGTGGCATGGGCCCGTGCCACTGCAGATTTGATGAAAAAACTGTATTTCGACAAGCAGGGCTGGACAGTATTGGACCATGAAGCTTATCCTACAGGAACTTCTGATTTTTCTTCCGCATTGATGAAGGCGAGAGCCAAAGGTGCTCAGGTAATCCTCCCGATATTCGATATGCCCCAGAGCGGAATCCTTGTAAAACAATGGAACGCTATGAGAGTTCCAGCCCTTTTAGCTGGATTCATCTCTCCCTTGGCCGGGCCGGGCGCATGGAAGACCTTTGACGGAAAGATCGCAGGGGCAGTAAACTGCAATTTCGAACTTGGAAGTGCCATAGCATCTGAAAAGGTGGCCATGTCCAAGGCATTTAATGATGCCTACACTAAGAGATGGGGAAAACCGTTAGAGGCAGGGCATTCACCCGGACCTACCTATGATTCCGTCTATATCCTGTACGAAGCTATTGAACGGGCAGGGAGCCTTGATCCTGATGCAATTGCTGATGAGATTAAAAAGACAGACAGGATGGGGGTTATTGGGCGAATAAAATTTGATGATGGTCATCAGGTTATATATGACCTCAATCCGGCCGAGACAGCCGTTGCAGCTGTGTTTCAATGGACTGACAAGGGAAATCGTGTGATTGTATTTCCCGAGAGTATTGCTGAAGGCAGCATCCAGCTCCCGAAAGGCCTGAAATCACTTAAATAACAAAATCAGATAAGGGTTTAAAAATGGTAGCCGGCACAATAATATATGCTCTGATTAACAGTTTCATTCTTGCGCTGATGGCCATAGGATTTAATCTCACCTTTGGAATAAGCGGTGTTGCAAACTTCGCCTACGGGGCATTTTATGTGCTGGCTGCCTATGTAAGCTGGATACTCCTTAATCTATTGGAGTTCCCGTATCCTGTTTCTGCTGTGATATCAATTCTCTTTACAGTCATTCTGGGCGCCCTTATGTACAGGTTCGTTCTTTTGCGCGTCCGCGGCCAACCCGTATCCGAGGTAATTGCAACATTCGGGATCGGTCTGTCCATTCTGGAATTGTTCAGATATCTTGGATTTATCGGCTTCGAATACACCATGCCGGTCTTCATCGACAAAAGTTTCTTTTTCTTCGGTACTTATGTTGATATGCAAAGAATATTGATTGTAATCATAGGATTGTGCCTGATTATCTTTCTCTGGTTTTTCACACATCATACCTCACTCGGCCTGGCCTTCAGGGGCATAGCACAGGACGAAAGAACAGCCCTTACCTTTGGGATGGATTCCGACAGGATCGCTACCCTGAGTGTTTCATTCGGCGCGGGCCTGGCTGCTGTTGCATCAACGATTATTATTCCCCTTGGTACGATTTCGGTTGGTGAAGGTTACGACGTATTGATAAAGGCCCTGGCCGTATGCATTATTGGAGGGCTTGGAAGTACCGGGGGAGTTATCCTGGCCAGTTTTTTGATCGGTTTTGCCGAACGCTTTACCGATTCCTATATCGGCTCACACTGGACGATGATAGTCAGCCTTGCAGCTATATTGATAGTGCTGATAATAAAGCCTTCCGGCCTTTTCGGGAAACAGAAGGAACTTGAAGAAAGGATATAGTCAGTTGAAAAAGCGAAAAGAAAGAATAGACCGAGGTATTAAGGTTAGATCAGAAGATATCTTTGCGCTTTGTTCTATAAGAGAAATGCTGTATCTTTCCACTCCCAGATTATTGCCCATCGTAGGTTGTCTGGTGCTGCCTCTTGTCCTGGGAATCTACTGGCAGAGAGTTCTCCTGTCTGTAGCGGTTTTTGCGTTGTTGGCAATCAGTTGGGATATTCTGGTTCAGAGCAGTATGGTTTCTCTTGGCCAGGCGCTGTTTTTTGGAATGGGTGCCTATTCAGCGGGGGTATTAAATCACTATCTGGGTTTGTCGCCCTTTTTTACAATTCCCCTTGCGACTGTTATAGGCGGATTTATGTGCACAGCTCTCCTTTTGCCGGTTTTGAGGCTCAGAGGTATCTATTTCGCCATGGTTACACTGATCATCCCGTTGATGCTGACCAGGGTAATAGAGGCAACGAAGATATTCGGCGGGACAGAAGGAATAAGCGGCCTGACACCCCTTCCTTCAAGATGGCTGGAACTTTACCTTGTTCTTGCAGTCCTTCTCGCAGCCCTTTTCGGTTTTCGGCGAATGATGGACTCTGACTACGGTTTAGTCTTGAAGGGAATAAATGACAATGACCGCTCTGTAATGAATGCCGGGATCAATATCTACTGGTTTAAGATACAGGCATTGTTTATTTCAAGTTCAATTGGAGCCTTTGCCGGTGCGCTGATGACACATGTATATATGTTCGTGGGCATGCCGGTCTTTGCGCTCGATTATTCAATCCTTCCCATTGCCGCTGCTGTAGTGGGCGGGCCAGGGACCCTGGCAGGTGCAACCCTTGGCGCCTTCATATTAGTCCCCCTTTCAGAGGCATTGAGGGGTGTGGGCGGACTTCGGATAGTATTTTACGGACTTTTTCTGGTTATCTTTGTCGTTGCGCTGCCTGAAGGAATATTTCACTACATAAGACGTAAATATCTGCAATTTGAACGATGGGTTGAGGTCGAAAAATGAACCACGCTCCTTTACTTCAAGTCAGTAATCTCACGAAAGTCTTTGGCGGGGTTCTGGCCCTCAACCGGCTGGATCTTGAAATTAACCGCGGGGATTTACTCGGCATAATAGGGCCCAACGGGTCAGGGAAAACAACCCTTGTCAATCTTATCACAGGCTTTGTCAAACCTTCATCCGGACATGTTGTCTACAACAATCAGGATATTTCCGGATGGGCTCCATACAGGATTGTCCGTTTAGGAATCTCCAGGACATTTCAGATGGTAAGGCCATTCTACCAACTGCCGGCCTTCAAAAATATGATCATTCCTCTGTATTCCTCCCGTGTTAAACACATGGCGGGCGGGAAATACGGAGACCGGGATGCAATCGCTCTGGATCTTCTGGAGGAAGTCGGTTTTGAGAGGGATTCCCGCGTAGCATACAAATCAGCCAGCGTGCTTCCCCAGGGATACCTCAAGAGACTTGAACTGGCCAAGTCGATTGCATTACAGCCGGAACTTTTAATCCTGGATGAGCTGTTTTCCGGCCTCAGTCTGGCCGAAGTAGCAAGTATCGTTCCTATAATTGAGAAACTCCGCAAGGAAGGAAAGACCATTATTATGGTTGAACACAGGCTTAAGGAGCTTTTCAGGATTGCAACCCGGGTTATGGTGCTTAACTATGGAATGAAAATAGCCGAAGGATCTTCCAGAGAAGTGATGGAAAGTGAAGAAGTAAAAAAGGCATACCTTGGAAGTGAAGTATAGTGAGGAAAATTTAATGCTGAAAGTGTCAAATTTGATGGTTTTTTTTGAAAACGCACTTGCGCTGAATGATTTCAGCATGGAAGTTAAGGGGGGCGAAATTGTAGGAGTAATAGGCTCGAACAGCGCTGGCAAAACCACCCTTATGAACACACTTTCAGGCCTGATTATAGACATGCGGATTAAAGAGAAAAGGCGGGGTGGAGAGCGGATAACGGTCTATGGAAAAATAATCTTCAGGGGAGAAGACATAACTGAGACCAAACCCAGTATGAGGGTGGAAAAAGGGATTGTCCTTTCAAGGGAAAGGCATCCCGTCTTTCCTGAAAGCACAGTAGTTGAAAATCTCAAAATTGCCGGCTATCTTAAAAAAAAGTCCGAGATTATGGAGGGGATTGAATATGCATTTGAGCTTTTTCCCGCTCTGACAGGCTTAAAATCCAGGAAAGCAGGGTTCCTTAGCGGGGGAGAACAGCAGATGCTGGCTATCGGCATGGCACTTATTGTCAAACCGACACTTCTCCTTCTGGATGAACCCCTTTTAGGCCTGAGCCCTATGATGCAGAAAATCCTGGTGGATGCTATTGTCACTTTAAGAAAAGAATCAGGAATAACCGTTGTATTAAGCGAGCAGTTTGCAAGACCGGTCCTGCCTGTTATTGACAGGGGATATGTCATTGAGAATGGAATGCTCACATTATCCGGTTCAGGATTAGAACTGATGGATAATCCGGAGATAAAATCCGCTTACTTCGGAGTCTGATTGTATGCATGAAATTGAAAGAAGAAACATATTTTCCGTCTTTGAAGCCGTCGCCCAAAAACGCGGAACAAACACTGCCGTAGTCTATCTGGGCACCCGATATTCATACCGAAAGCTCAAGGATATGGCCGAGGGGTTTGCAGCAGCCCTGATTGATATGGGATTAAAAGCAGGGCAGAAGGTCATAATATATACCCCAAACAGCATTCACTGGGTAGTCGCATGGCTGGGAATCCAGAGAATGGGGGGGATATGTATCCCCATAACACCAATATACACGCCCCACGATCTTAATTATATTGCGAATGACAGCGGCGCAGATGCCATTGTCTGTGCAGATACAAATTTCGGTTATGTAACAAAGGTCCTGCCTGATACCAGCATAAAGAAGGTTATTGTTACAAAAATGGCAGAGCTCATCCCCTGGTATAAGAGACTTTTTGGATATCTCTTTGATATAATACCAAAGGGAAGGATAGGATTTAACAAAAATACATATTCTTTAAGGAAATTGCTGTCCAGATACCCTAAGAGGGTTCGAAAATTACCGGATATAACAAGAGACGGCAGAGATACAGCCGAAATATTATACACTGGTGGAACAACCAAATTTCCCAAGGGTGTTCCTATAACTCATGAGCTTTTTCTGGTATCAGCCGATGAACAGATCAGGGTCAGCGAACCGCTGTTTCCGGTTGAAGACAATATTATCCTCGGAAATGCCCCGCTGTTTCATATTCTGGGACAGACATGCAGCCTAAGCACCCTCCTGGTTGGCGGGACACTCATGCTCCAGCCAAAAGTCAATCTCGACGCAACATTTGATGCCATTCGAAGATTCAAGGCAAAGACTATGATAGGCGTACCTGCACTCTATCGGATGATCCTGGAACACGACCGTCTTGACCAGTATGACCTGAGTTCCGTTGATTACTGGTACAGCGCCGGAGATGTGCTTCCCGTAGAAGTTGGAAAGCGATGGATTGAAAAATTCGGGAAAGTTATTTATCAGGGGTATGGTGCTACAGAGACATGCGGGGGTGTATCCATGTGCCCTGTTAATGTTGATAATCCGCCGAAAAGTGTAGGCCATATAGTTCCGAGCAAAAAAATAAGGATCGTTGATCCTGTGACACTTGAACCGGTACAAACAGGAGAACCTGGCGAACTGCTTGTGTCTTCGGATGAGATGGTGACAGCATACCTTAATAAGCCTGAAGAAACTGCCGAATCCTTTATCGAAATGGACGGGTTGAAATGGTACCGCACCGCCGATGTAATGTCCATGGATGAAAAAGGAAACCTGTTCTTTGTGGACCGGACTGTAGATACTATAAAGCATAAGGGCTACAGGGTTTCAGCCTCGGAAATCGAGGCCGTTCTCCAGGAGCATCCTGCTGTTATAGGTTCATGCGTTGTTGGTGTTGCAGATGAGAAAGTTGGGGAAAGGATCAAGGCAATTGTAGTGTTAAAAGAAGACATAAAGGGTATTACAGGATATGATCTCATTAAATGGTGCAGAAAAACACTCGTTTCCTATAAAATCCCCCAGTACATTGAATTCCGTGATATGCTTCCCAAGTCGAAGGTGGGCAAGCTTTTGAGGCGGGAGATCCGTAGTGAGGAAGTTAGAAAGGCTGAGGTATAATAATATATGTTGAGGAAATATTTGACAGGATAACAGGATTTCTCCCTTCGAGACTTTGTCATAATTATTAAAAATGTCTCAGCCAGCCAGCCAAAAGCTGGTAAAAGACTGATAAAATTTCGAATCACGCTGTGGAGTAATAAGAAATATTAAATAATTTAATTGTTACATTAAAGTAGGTGTACAAGATATTTTTACGTTTTTGGACGCACAGAAACAAAAAACTATCGTGTAAATCCAGTTTATCCCGTCAAAAACCAGTAAACATAACCTTAAAAATTCAAGCAAATAATGGCCGGGAGGATTTTAATGAAAGACCGCATAGAAAAACTGCGCGAGGTAAAAAACAGGGCTGCCCTGGGAGGCGGCCAGGAAAAGATAGATAAGGAGCACGAAAAGGGCAAATTGTCAGCCCGGGAACGTATCAACCTTCTGCTGGATCCGGATAGTTTTAATGAATTCAATATGCTGATAAAGCACAAGATAGGCGCTCCGGGAGACGGTATAGTAACCGGACACGGGACAATTGATGGCAGGACAGTCTGTGTGTTTGCACATGATGCTACCGTAATGGGCGGATCTCAGGGCTATATGCACGGAAGGAAGGTCTATAAGATTCACGAAATGGCGCTTGATATGGGGGTGCCCCTCATCGGCCTGAATGATTCCCCGGGCGCAAGGGTTATAAGGCCCGAACTGGCAGGAAGTGATGATCCTTACAGGGTAAGTGACGAAAAACACGCCGGGGTCGTATTTTACATAAACACTCAATGCTCGGGTGCTGTACCCCAGATAAGTGCAATACTGGGCAACTGTACCGGAGGCTCCGTGTATTCGCCGGCCCTTACCGACTTCATTTTCATGGTGGACGACTTGTCCCATATGTTTATCACCGGACCCAGAGTCATAAAATCGGTCATGGGCGAAGACATCTCTATGGAAGATCTCGGCGGTGCCAAAATCCATTGCAAAATGACCGGAGTTGCAGATTTCAGGGTAAAAAACGAGCAGGAATGCATGGACGGAATCAGGAATCTATTGTCATTCCTTCCGTCCAACTGGAGAGAAAAACCGGCAAGGAAAGATACCGGTGATTCTCCTGAAAGGTTTACCGACCAACTTGCTGAGATTGTCCCTGCTCAGCCAACAAGAGGTTATGACATGCACAGGGTCATCAGGGAAATTGTTGACAATGGAGATTTTCTTGAGGTGAAACCTGAGTTTGCGGATGAGATCATAGTAGGCTTTGCCAGGCTGGACGGCCAATCCATCGGGGTTGTAGCCAACCAGCCAATGGTTCGTGCAGGCTGCATGAGCGTGGACAGTTCCGACAAGCAGGCCAGATTCATAAGATTCTGTGATGCATTCAACATTCCGATAGTACTGCTCGTAGACACACCCGGCTACCTTCCTGGCAAGGCTCAGGAATACTCGGGTATAATCAGGCATGGGGCAAAAGTGCTTTATGCCCTGTCCGAGGCTACGGTGCCTAAGTTAGCCATTTTAATGAGAAAGGTATATGGTGGTGCCGCCCTTGGGATGGGCATCCTTCCAGGATTCGGGACAGATCTTATATTTGCCTGGCCCATAACCGAAGTCGGGCCAATGGGTGCTGAGCAGGCGGTAGCGCTTTTCTATGCCAATGATATTAAGAAGGTTGACAATCCTGAAGAGTTCAGGGCACAGAAGATTAAAGAGTACAGTGAACAATATGCTGATCCTCTATCCCTGGCCTCTGAGGCAACATATGTTCAGGATATTATCGAACCAAGGGAAACGAGGCGTTGTCTGATTCATTCCCTTCGTTTGATACAGACTAAAAAGAAAGAACCTGTTCTCAAAAGACATGGAAATATCCCGCTTTAAGAGACGTGGCACAAATATTTGAGTTGAATTACCACGGAGGTGAAAAGTATGAATTTTGAGCTGACTGAAGAGCAGAAAATGCTTAGAGATATGGCAGGTAAATTTGCCGAACAGGAAATGATGCCTACACTCCAGGAATATGAACATAAAAGGGCAATAAACTATGACATTATAAAAAAGATGGCTGAACTGGGCATGTTGGGGATCCATATCCCCAGCGAATACGGCGGTGTGGGTCTTGACTATACTGCAGCCGCAATTATATGGGAGCAACTGAGCAGGGCAAGCTGGTCTCAGACATTGATGTCTTTGGGGCATAGTGTACTTGCAGGGACTGTCCTGCTGAACGCAGCAAGTGAGGAGCAGAAACAGAAATACCTGCCTCCCCTGTGCCGGGGCGAGATGATTATTGCTGTGGGCGCTGTTGAGCCGAATGCGGGAAGTGATGCCGGAGCAATTGAGACAAAGGCGGTTTTAGACGGCGACGACTGGGTTATAAATGGCACGAAAAATTTTATCAGTGCAGGCAGTGTAGCTGACACTGTTCTTGTTCTGGTTCAGACGGACAAGAGCCTTGGCGCTCGAGGAATAGCCCTTATTGCTGTTGATAAAGATACCCCCGGGTTTTCCAGCTATGCTGCTGAGATGATTGGCGACCGTGCAGGAGACGTGTCCAACCTTGCATTTGTTGACTGCCGCGTACCTAAGGTAAATTTGATCGGCAAGGTGGGTAGAGGTCTTCAGAATGCGCTCACGGGCATTGATACAGCACGCCTTTTCATATCCGCCGGTGCCATTGGCATGGCTCAAAGTTGTCTTGATGCCTCTATCAAATACACAAAAGAACGTAACCAGTTCAGGAAACCCATAGCAAGTTTCCAACTGGTGCAGGAGGCAATAGCAAGAATTCAGGCTGAAATTTTCGCAATCAGGTGGCTGGTCTATCATGCGGCTGAACTCAAGAGCAAAGGCCTTCCTCACGGTAAAGAGCTTTCCTCGGCCAAGTGGCTGGCCACAGAACTGGCTGTGCGCTCCTCAGCAGAGGCAATAAGGCTCCATGGCGCCTATGGTTGCACCGAGGATTACCCGGTTGCGCATCATTATCGAGATGCGGTTCTGACTACCATACTCGGCGGGACAACTGAAATGCACAAGCTTACCATCGGCCGCGAACTTCTGGGGATTAATGCCATGGTATAAAAAGGCAGAATAGAAATATTTTAGTTTAATAGTCAAGGTTAGTGAATTGGGCTCTCAGACTTTTCAGGATCCTAACTCTATTGGCTCGCTGCCTTGACTATATCATTATATAAACATTCCTGCTTCTAGGACCGTCGAACTCACAGAAGAATATCTTTTGCCATGTCCCGAGAACAAGCCTGCCCTTTTCAAATATCACCGTTACAGAGCTTCCCATTATTGAAGCCTTGATATGGGCATCCGAATTACCTTCCACATGACGATAGGCTGAGCTGTAAGGTACAAGCTCATTCAGTCTCTTCAGTATATCATGGCAGACGTCCGGATCAGCGCCCTCATTGATGGTGACTCCGGCCGTGGTATGGGGCACATAAACAATGCAGATTCCGTCAGTGACTCCTGTTCTTGATACCTCACAAGCAACCAGAGGAGTTATATCAACCATCTCAATCTTTGAACCGGTTCTTACATTAATCATCTTAGGCATAATTACCTCCCTGACTGAATAAAGCGAAGTCGCATTTAATGAAGATCTAACTCAAGAGAGTAGAATACCAGGCCCTGAATCACCTTCCTGACCTTTATCCTCAACTGCCTCTTCATAAATTTTCATATAAAATGCAATACTGCGCTCAAGGATAAATTCTATTACGGGATTTTTCTGCAGGATATTTCCCTGTTTTCCCATTGCATTGGCAGCGGCGAGACATATCTGAAAATAATCATTTTCTTTGAGCTTAAAAAAGATAAAGGCTATTTCTTCAAATCTGTACTTCCATAATCCGCATTTACTGCCGGAGAACAATTCGTCTGAAGCCTTGTCCTTAATGTGATATATGCGCTCCATTTTTTGATTATCAGAGAGGATAATAGGGCTTTCATCGATTTTCAGTATCTCGTCGATATAAGGCCTTAAGAATTCAGGATCAATCACCCAGGAGTTCATCAACTTGTGTTCGAATAATTTAATAAGCATGGAACTGGTTGGCAAATCATAATTTACAACGTATTCGGCAATAAGGTCATATATAATGGGCCGCTCAAGCGGAGACGCATTTTCCAGCAGCCATGGCCTCAATTCGAGGTATTCAACCGGCGGGGCTGAATCAAGATCCAGGTGACACCTGTAGGCCTCTTCAAAGATTGTTGCGGCATGAGATACAGAAGTCTCGATAAGGACCCCGCTTTTCCTCACAAGATCCTTTTTAACTTCCTTTACATCTTTTCTGCTGTAGGTATCATAAGAGAATTCCATAAACCCTTCTTCGTCCGATACCAGTCCAACCGCAATATCCTGCCCCGGACCTGTTCTGTCTTTAATTATCAAGACCGGGCGGGTACCTTTGCCTAAGACATATGGCCCAATATAAGCAGCAGCCTTTTTTTCTCTGGATTTCAGCAAGATTGAGGTGACATTATCCTCCCTGTCAAAATACTCATCAACCGGTACACCTCTGCGTTTAAGTTTAAAAATTGCCCTGCTGACCGCCTTGCGCGTACTCTTGTCAGTAAATGCTTTATGAAATTCTAATAGAAAGGGGATGGATGATTCATTATTCAGTGGTAACCCTTCGATAAATCTCTGTGCAAGGCGAGGCTCTGAAATTATGGAAAGGATTTGTGACGGATCTTTATCCTGGAGGTCTTGAAGTGCAGAAGAAACAATGGCCTGTTCTGACGAGGAAAGAGATGAACATATTGTTCCTTTTTTCTTTTTTTGCTTTTTAAGACGCATGTTCAGGTGGCCCTTTTTTCCTCTATTGCCACATGATCATGATACCCCTCTTCTTTTAAATAGACATTTATGGCTTCTTCCGGAGCGGTATCCCAAACGCCCCCGATATAATTGGCCATAACAGGCAATTCCCTTTGAGTATCTCCTCTGTCTACAAGGACTGCAAGTTCAATCTTCCTTGGCCTGCCAAAATCCATAAGAGCATCCATGGCTGCCCTTATGGTTCTCCCTGTAAAAAGCACATCGTCCACCAGGATTACTGTCTTATCATCAACCGAAAAAGGGATCTCTGTTTTACCTACTACTGGAGCAGGGCCTATCCTTGTCCAATCATCTCGATAAAGCGTTATGTCAAGAACACCCATAGGAGGTACAGGGATACCTGATTGGCCAATTGCCCCCATGAGTCTTGCGGCCAGAAAAGCCCCCCCGGTTCGAATGCCAACAAGGACAACATCTTTCATCGATCCGTTCTTTTCCATAATCTGACGGGCAATCTGATAAATCCTGTCAGAGATATCCTTTTCTTCTAAAATAATTACCTTTTTCATATTGTCTGCTTGCTCTATTAAAAAATTTGCATTGATATCACTCTATATATAATAAGTCAAATAAAACAACAAATCCTTTTTTTAAAAACTATTTCTCTTTGCTGTTTCTCTTTGCTTGAAAATGAATCCTGATTTCTATACAATTGAAACCCTTAAAAAAATTAATTATTAAAGCTGGTTTTTTTGTGTATTCCAGGGCACAGGATTTATGCCTGCCTCTGAAATCCTGGCATCGATTCAGGTACCTTCAAAAAAAATGAAATTAGACAGACTTTACAAAAAACTCGGTTACAAATTTAATGATCCTGATTTGTTGTTAAAGGCATTCAGGCATTCTTCCTTTAAAAATGAACAACCGATACCTGATCTTGAAGACAATGAGCGGCTTGAGTTTCTCGGCGATGCCGTACTTGATCTGGCGATCAGCCATATCCTTATGGAGCATTTTCAGAATGCTGAAGAAGGAGAGCTTTCAAAATTCAGGGCATCGATAGTAGATGAAACAGGGCTGTTCCAGGTTGCACGAGAATTGGATCTTGGTGTTTTATTGCTTCTGGGAAAAGGAGAAGAGCAAAGCGGAGGCAGAGAAAAGTCTTCCATACTTGCCAATACGCTTGAAGCACTAATAGGTGCAGTTTATACTGATGCTGGTTTTAACAGAACACTGAAGATCATCCGCAGGCTGTTTTCATCTCAAATCGAAAAGGTTGGAAACAATGCGGTTATTTATGATTTTAAAAGCGCTCTTCAGGAGTATACGCAGCAGGCATTTAAAATTCTTCCTTCATACCGCTTAACAGGAGAAAGCGGCCCCTCCCACGACAAGACCTTCGAGGTCGAATTAGCTTTAAACGGAGAAATAATATCCCGCGGAAAGGGAAAAAGCAAAAAAGAGGCCGAACAGAGTGCGGCAAAGGAGGCTTTCTTTTGTCTGAAGGAAGAGTAAGGCCATTTATAGTGCCCATCTTTATCCCGAACATGGGTTGCCCCCACCAATGCGTCTTTTGTGACCAGAAAAAGATTACTTCATCCTACGGTAAAAAAATCAACGGAAGGCATGTGAAAGAGGTTATTGATACTGCTGTCCGTTCCAGGGATTTTAATCTGAAAATCCCGGCCGGAATTGCTTTCTATGGCGGTACATTCACCATGCTATCCGAAGCCAGGATAAGAGATCTTCTTGAAGCTGCACACCCATATCTGGAAAAGGGCCTTTTTCAATCAATAAGGGTTTCGACCCGTCCGGATGCTATTGATGAAGGGCGTCTGAGGTTGATGAAAGGTTACGGGGTAGATACTGTTGAACTGGGGGCTCAATCCATGGACGATAATGTCCTTTCCCTGTCAAAGAGAGGACATTCCGCCTCTGATACAATCAAAGCAGTTCAGGTCTTGAAAAGTCACTCTTTTAAAGTTGGAATTCAGCTGATGCCGGGACTGCCCGGAGATTCAGAAGAAAAATTCCATGGAACTGTCTCTCAGGTCATTAAGCTTCGTCCTGACATGGTCCGATTATATCCGGCGGTAGTAATCAATGGGACTGAGCTCGACCGGTTATATAAGGAAGGGCTTTATTGTCCCTTATCCGTTGAAAAAGCTGTAGAGATATGTATAGAAAGCTGTATCCGCCTAGAGAATGAAGGCATACCTGTCATAAGAATCGGCCTTATGAGTTCTCCAACATTACTGGAAAAAGGCGAGATAGTAGCAGGCCCCTGGCATACAGCCTTTGGTTTCCTTGTACGTTCAGGCATATATCACAGAAAGATTGCAGCCTGTCTGCCAAAGCCGGGGGAGGCTGCAGAGTTTAATATCTATACTCAAAAAAGAGAGGTGCCTCTTATCAGAGGGTACAAAAATCGGGGAGTAAAATGGATAGAAAATCTCACACAGGCAAAGGTTATCAAAATCCGGTCTGATGATAATGTCCCTTCAGGAACCATAAAGGTGGAAAAACTATGAATTTTGTTTCGGGGTTTACAGCAATCATCGGCCCTCCCAATGTAGGCAAATCAACGCTTTTAAATCGTATTTTAAAGGCAAAAATATCAATAGTTTCATCCAAACCTCAGACAACACGAAACCGAATTCTGGGTATCTACAATGAAACCGGATATCAGATAGTTTTTATGGATACACCGGGTATTCACAAAACCAGAACAGCCCTTCATAAAAGCATGGTTAATTCAGCTCTGGCAGCATTTCAGGAGGTTGATAGTCTGCTCCTGTTGATTGAAATGATCCACCCGAATGATCCTGAAATTCCCCTGATTATCAAAAATCTGAAATCGATTAAAAAACCCTGCATACTGGCAATCAATAAGATTGACCTGGGGCCGAGAGATCAACTCCTGGAAATCATTGATGACTTCAAAATAAAATATGAATTTGAGGCAATCATACCCGTTTCCGCACTTAATGGTGATGGCGTTGATATTCTTCTGGAAGAACTGAAATCAAGGCTTGTTAATGGGCCACAGTATTTTCCCGCGGACATGAAGACTGACAAGCCCGAGTCTTTTATTGTTTCAGAGATTATCAGAGAAAAGATCTATTTATATTTGAAAAAGGAACTGCCTTATTCTTCTGCCGTAACAGTGGAAAGAATTGAAGAGAAAACGGGGAAAAATATGCTTTTCATTTCGGGCATTATTCATGTGGAAACAGATTCACAGAAAGGAATACTTATCGGCAGGAACGGCAGGATGATAAAAAATATTGGGCAATCAGCAAGGCTGGACTTGGAGAAGTTTTTCGGCATAAAAGTATATCTTGATCTTGCTGTTAAGGTGGACAAGAACTGGAGCAGGGATCCAAAGGCCCTCAGCCGTTTAGGTTATTGACAATAATTGATTTTGACCCTGAAAAGTTGCATACAGGGCCGAATCAAAGTCTTTATCATTTACGATCTTTGAAGATAGGCATATTTTCATAGACGTCCACTTTATTCACAGAAGTGAAACGGTCATTTCGCCTGCTCATCAACCCATGATTCATGTGAGTGCAGGATCTTCCAGCCGGCATGCTCTTTCTTCCATACCATCGTGAATACATGCGTGGATTTGATCGCTTGTCCACCCTTCAATCGCATCTCGGTCTTATTCTGGCTCGTCATAAGCGCTACATCGGAAGTCAAGGGGGTAACCTGCACGGCCAATGGCTCCAACTGCTGGCTCTCTCGCGTCAAGAAATAGGACGTGATTGTGTCCACCCAGGCACTGCGCGCAGCGAAATAGTCCGTGCCGGCAAAAGCGGACACAAACCCATCCTTGCTGTAATGCTCAGACCATGCGCGATCGTTCTTATTGTTTATTGCAGAGACCAATTCATTGAATTGATCTCTCACTTGTTTCCGGATAGTCTCCTTATCCGCCTCTGATAGTGTATTCATGTCTGATTCCTTTCCAATCGTCGTGGCCTCTTGTGCCGATATAGTGAACGTACAGGCAAACGTCATTATGAAGAACAAAAACGTGAGTGCTTTCATCTGGAACTCCTTTGCGGGTCTAACTCAGTGGAATAAAGGACGTCCATGATATTATGCGTTTCCTTAAACTAAATCAAGATGATTGTCACGTGTAATAGATTCTCCTCTTAAAGGCAATCTGGTTATCGCTGACTGACTCATTCGGAGAACTGCTCCGCGGGCAGACCTTCGTTCTTGACAGATTGTCGCATATCATAAAGGAGAAAGAATCAACCGAAGACGCTACCCCTTTATTCCCGGCGCCACTGTTCTTGCGATTCGTGCCATTCTAAAAATAGATCAAATGCGCTGGCTTTTGTCATTGATCAAGCAAGGTGTTCCTGGAACTGCATTCACCTTGCTGGGCGCGGCAATCCAAATGAACACAATGGACAATATTATGACCACGATACCGAGGACAAAGGCCCACTGATAGCTTTGGGTACTATCGAAAATATACCCGCCTATCCAGGCCCCCAAGGCTCCGGCAATCCCTATACCTCCCTCAATCAGACCATATGTTAGCCCGAATCCTTTCCCTTTAAAAAGATCAGCGGCAGTGGCCATATACATTGGTGCGGATGAACCCCAGCCCATACCGAACAGGATGGAAAAAGTGTAAATAAATGTCCTCGATTCGAGGGTTTGTATGAGAATTAAAGAAAGCAACCCGAGGCATGTGCACATCATGCCCATGGTAAAAGTAATCTCACGCCCGATACGATCAGAGAGCCCGCCCCAGAAAATTCGAAAAACGGATGAAATGATCCCTATTATGGCGAAGACGAGGGCTGCTGTCATCTTATCCTCACCCTGGTCTACCAAAAACCTTACGTTGTGAACCAGAACAATGTAAATACCGATGATAGACAGGAAGGGGAAAGTAAACATCGCCCAGAACCTGCCTGTATGGATTGCCTTGCGTAAGGTCCAGTCCGTTTGAGCAGGCTGCGAATCCATGGAACGTTCCGCCCCTTCATCAACGCAGGTGTCCTTTGTATCGATGCCGTCCGGCTCAAGGCCAAGTTCCTGGGGATGGTGTCTCAGGAAGAGACCATTAAGGGGCAATAATATCAACGTGACCAGTCCTCCCGTTATAATGAAGGTTACTTGCCACCCCCACCATGAGATAAGTTGTTGTGAAAAAGGAACCAGCAAAAATGTCCCCATCCCCATTCCGGAGACAGCGATGCCGCTGGCAAGGCCCCGCTTCTTCTCAAACCAGTGAGCGATAATGGCTGAATAGGAGATAATCCCAATGGCCGTAATACCGGCCCCCACAAGGACACCGTAAAGCAGATAGAACTGAGTCAAACTCTCAATCAAGGAGCAGAGGATCAACCCGAGAGACAGGAGCAATATGCCGGGAACGATCACACGGCGCGGCCCAAACCTGTCGATTAGTGCGCCCACCAGAGGCGCCAGCAGGGTATAGATAATGAGGGCCATGGATTGGACGCCTGCAGCACTGCCGCGATTCCATGAGAAGTCCTCCAGCAGGGCGACATAAAATACAGAAAAACTTGTACGGATTCCAAGCCAGAAGGCCATGGAAACAAAGGCTACCCCAACAATGACCCAACCATAATAAAAACGCGAAGATGCAATTTTGTTTACAATACTCATGGTTTCTCACCAAAAAGTGGATGTTGGTGCGTTAGAAATATCGCTCGTCCCCCCGTTTGCATGGAGAAGTGTTTTTTCTCTTGATTGACCCCATCAACCACAGATGTTCTCCATGCCACACTCCCTTTATCAGACAAGAATGGGGTCAAGTCGGCTCTAGAATGGGGTCAAGTCGGCTCTTGACTCTTTATGATGCTTTCAACCAATTCTTCTATCCTCATTCTTAAACCCCTGTCAGCTTTCAGCCCTGATTTCATTCTTTCTAGAAAACAACGGTGTCCAAAAATCTACCTCAAAAAGATGCGTAGATTCGCTGTAAAGG
>DAINAR010000029.1:0-22748 GCA_036733345.1 Deltaproteobacteria bacterium
ATAAAGTGTTAAGGATATAGACGGAGTATTTTTTATAATACTCTTATCAGGCTGAATAGGAAATAAGAAATAAACTTAAGACAATCGTTAAGTTATCGGCTTTGACAATAAGATATTCCATTGATATTATTATATCAATTATCCATATTAAAAAAAGCAGGGGCATTAATTGATGAAAAAGCATGTTTTGGGTATATATGGCAGTCCAAGAAAGGAAGGGTCAACAGACCAGCTTCTTGATATGGCCCTTGAAGGTGCAAGATCAATCGGCGCAGATATTTTTGTTATATATGTCAGGGACCTTAAAATGGTCGGATGCAAAGAATGCGGAGGTTGCGAGAAAACAGGAAAATGCGTAATAAATGATGATATGAGCATTGTTTATCCACTTCTGGATCAGGCGGATATAATATTTCTGGCCTCACCCATTTTTTTCTACGGTCTTACCTCGCAGGTAAAAGCGGTAGTGGATCGAGCGCAGGCTGTGTGGTCTAGAAGGATGCTTGAAAAGACACCTGAGCAGAGAAAAATCCATACCAAAGGAAAAGGATATCTTATAGCTGTGGGTGCGACAACAGGCAAACGCCTCTTTGATGGAGTTGAATTAACGGCAAGATACTTTTTTGATGCCCTCGATATGAGCTATAATGGGGGCCTTTTTTTCAGGGGAATTGAAAAACCCTCTGATATTGCAGGACACCCCGATGTCCTTGAAAAGGCATTTGCTTTTGGCAGAAAGGCCGCAGGGGAAGAGTAAAGAAAATCCATCTTCTAAATCAAATACATATTCTCTGCCTCTTTAAGTAAGTCATCCCTGAACCTGGGATGGGCCAGGCCTATGATATCCAGGGCCCTTTCTCGAGTGGATTTTCCTTTAAGGTTTGCAAAGCCGTATTCTGTAACCAGATAATGGGTGTCCATCCTTGGTGTGGTAACAACAGCTCCCGTCTCCAATCGCGGCACTACTCGCGATATTTTGCCTTTATGAGCCGTTGAATAAAAAGCAAGTATAGATTTTCCGCCTTTCGAATTAAAGGCTCCACGAACAAAATCAAGCTGTCCACCTGTCCCGCTGAATTGAGATCCTCCGAGAGATTCAGCATTGCATTGTCCCAGCAGATCGACTTCAAGGACGGAGTTTATTGAGATCACATTGTCATTTCTTGCAATAACAGCCGGATCATTTGTATATGATACAGGATAGCTTTCCATGCTCGGGTTGTCATTCATAAAATCATACATCTCTCTGGTGCCCTGGGCTACGGTGAAGACATTTTTAAAACGGTGAGTATTTTTTCTTCGGCCTGTAACAACGCCGTTTTTTATCAGATCGACCATGCCAGGGCCAAACACCTCGGTATGAATACCAAGGTCCCTGTGTCCCATCAGATTTTCGGTCACGGCGTTTGGAAGCCCGCCTATTCCAAGTTGCAGGGTTGCACCATCAGGTACCATATCAGAAATTGATTTTCCGATGATTTTATCTTCTGCCCTTGGCTCAGGTGGTTTCATTTCAAGAAGAGGAACATTATTCTCCACGAGGCCATGAACTTCGGAAATGTGTATAAGGGAATCACCAAAGACCCTTGGCATATTTTCATTAACCTCCAGGATAAGGGTTTTGCAGTGCCTTGCCGCTGTTGAAGTAAAGTCGTTTGCGGTGCCAAAGCTGAAGTATCCGGCTTTGTCCATGGGAGAGACGGTTGTAATGGCAACGTCAATGCCCATGAATTCCCTGCACAGTTTGGGAATTTGATGAAAATAATTTGGTATGAAGTAGCTAAGCCCCACCTTTACCAATGCCCTGTCCGATCCGCTCACAAACCATGAATATGCCCGTATAACATCACACAGGTCAGGAGAGAGAACTGTTTTACCGGCATGTTCCAGTGGAAGCAGCGAGAAGATATTGATGTCTTTAAGATCGCCTTCTCTGCATCTTGCAGCAATGGCGGCCAAAAGGGCAGGGGGCTCGGCTATTGTCAGCCCATGGACTATTGTATCGCCGTTTTTTATTATCTCCGCGGCCTTTTGTGCTGTTGTAAGTTTTTTCTTGTAATCCAAATAATAGGTATCCATATTTTATCCTTTTTTAAAAGCCTCTATGTTTGTTTTTATTTTGTTGAGGCCGGCCCGGGCAAGCGCAGTTTTTCCAAATTTGACCTTAAAGGTCAATTCGTCCATATCAATAAACTCCCGAATAGAGGGAAGCGATATTTCAGTATTATAATTATCTCCGTTAAAGGGACAAACCTCCTGGCATATGTCACATCCGAAAAAACACCTGTCCATTTTATTTCCTGTTTCTTTATCAACCATCCCTTTATGTTCAATAGTCAAATAGGAAAGGCATCTTGATGCATCAAGCAAAAAAGGCTTTTCAAGAGATCCTGAAGGACAGGCGTCTATGCATTTTGTGCATGATCCACATTGAGTTTCAGAAATATGAGCCTTGAAAACCGGGAAAAGGGCAGTCGTAAGTATTTCCGCCAGAAAGAAGTATGAGCCGTGCCCCGGTATGATCAACATGTTGTTTTTTCCAATGAAGCCTATGCCGGAGGCGACAGCAAGGCTCCGCTCGAGAATGGGAGCAGAGTCAACGCATATTCTCTGCCTGCTTCCGGGGTAAAGGTCTTTTATGGTGCTGGAAAGTTCGCTGCATAAATTTCTCAAACGGTCATGATAATCAGTTTTTGCGGGCTCCGAATATCTTGATGCCGTAAAACCATCAGCCGTGCAGGGCTTTGCTGAGGAATAGGGATAGGCAAGCGTGATTATTGTCCGGCAGCCGTCAAGCAGTTGCGCAGGATTTTCTCTAAGGTGGCTGTTTCTTTCAAGCCATGCCATATCTCCATGTCTTCCGGAATCGACCCATGAAAAGAATTTATCAAGAAATAACGGCCTTTGCGGCCTGAGGAATCCAACGGAAATAAACCCTAAATCTTTTGCCTTTTCTTTGATTATGAAAAGCAGCTCCTGCCCCTGAGCAACCTGTTTGTGAGAAGAGGCTGTGGCACTATCTGCATTTTGTTTTTTCATGTTGCCGCTTACATTAATGACTTAAGAACTTACAGCTCAAAAGGGGTGAGGCTCTCGTATCCGTTTTCGGTTACAAGAATAGTCTGTTCAAACTGTGCTGAGAGGGAGCCATCGGATGTAACGGCAGTCCAGTCATCTTCCAGTATTTTCAGATGGCTTTTCCCCAAATTTATCATGGGCTCCACTGTGAATACCATTCCAGGTACAAGGGCTATGCCTTCACCTTTACGTCCGTAATGGGGTACTTGCGGAGGTTCGTGAAAATCAAATCCTACGCCGTGACCAACAAATTCCCTTACTACCGAACAACCCTCTCCTTCAGCATACTTCTGAATTGCCCATCCTATATCCCCTACGGTATTTCCGGGACGAATCATGGATAATCCCTGTTTCAGGCTTTCTCTGGCCACAGAGACAATCTTTTTTGCATCCGGCCCCGGAGTTCCTGCGAAAAAGGTCTTGTTTGTGTCTGCATAATATCCTTTCAAGACAGGGGTAACATCCACATTTACAATATCACCGTCTTTGAGAATATATTCGCCCGGGATCCCATGACATATTACGTTGTTGACAGAGACACAGACGCTTTTGGGAAAACCGCGATAATTCAAAGGGGCAGGGATGCCTCCGTTATCAATAGTAAAATCGTGAACAAGGGTATTTATTTTCTCGGTTGTTATTCCGGGCCTGATTTCAGCTTCGATCATATCAAGCGTAGCTACTGCAAGAAGGCCGGCCTTTTTTATGCCTTCAATGTCAGGATTTTCCTTAAGTCGAATCTGGTATCTTTTAAGATAAAGGTTTTTGATATTATCAGGCCTTTTATTATCTGATGTGGATTCTTTAGGAAGGCAGCATTTTTTATATTTTAATCCACTGCCGCAGGGGCAAAGGTCGTTTCTGCCAACCTTGGTCTTTAAATTTTTCTGGAGCATATTTTTCTTTACCCTTTTTAAAAATATAGTTGTACTTGGAATTATTCTTTAACACCCGCTTTATATTCCGGATTAATAGAAAAAAAGCATGGATAAATTTATCTGTTTTTTTACAATAGTATTGTTTCAAGAGAAGATAGAAAGCCCAAGTGAAATTATGCCTCTTGATAACACATTTTCATATGAAAGACCAGCCAGATATTATACTCTGATCATGCTCAAACTATAAACTGCCATTCAATAATACCATATTTTTCCTGAAAAAAGCCTAAAGCGTGAGAGTTTGTTTCTGATGTTGGAAAGGATGATGGGAAAGAGTTATGATTCCGGAGGAGTTTGAAAGATAGGAGAACTCTTTTTAATCAATTATTTATTCAAGTGCTTGACAACTTGGCACCGAACTTGAATTCTTCCTAACTAGAGGATATTATGTGACATGCCCGATGGAGGCAATCTCATACCTGCCCCCACCGGGAATAAGACACAATGGGTTCAAAGGCGGCCTATCTCAGACCATCTTCCTTTTTTGCTTCTTCTATTTTTAGTCCGCCGATCCTGGGATGGGGTCTGCCGCAATTGGTCACGACCAGAGCTACGACAATCTCATCCGCCTTCGGTGCATCGTCGATTCGGACCGCCATCGCGTCGAAGTGGGTCCGTACAAATGCCGCATCCTTGTAATGGGTTGGGACATCGATCTCAGTTCCCAGTCCGCCGACTTTTTTCGCAGAAGGAATGATGGCCTTGCCACCTCCCAGCGCATCACGAAAGGGTTTCCCGAGTTTGGGATGCAGGATGGCACCTGCATGTTCCCGTTCGCCATTTTCGCCGACAATGGCCCCTTTTCCATATCCTTCGGCTTCTTCCGGTTTGATTCCCAGGGCATCCACAGCCTTTTTGCCGAGAATTCCTCCGAGTTGTTCCCCGATATCCATCAGAGGGGTCAGATCCTCTTCATATTTGCCGGCAAAGGGATTCTTGATCACCGCAACGGCGGCAGCTCGTTTACCCGGAGGGGTCATGGGGCGACCCCCTTCAGACAAAATTTCTTCAACAATAGTAACATATTTTCTAACTTCCATTCGAATGTCCTCCTGTTGTGTGATTTAGGGTTTTGCGGTACATGGTTTCATATTTTCGGGGAATCCAACAAGCAACCTTTCCCTGAAAAAATCGGTCATTCCGATCTTGCCGTCCACCGCGACAAAGGCGCCTAAAATAATCTTTCTTTCCTTCAACTCTTCCGCCCTTGTCAGTGCCCGCTTTATCGCGAGGGATTTCGTTTCCTCTTTCAGGGGGCCTACCTTTAAGGTGACGGGGATTCCGGAGATATCGGTAGCAAAATCGATTTTCTCCGCATTGTACCGGATTACCTTAGGGTCTTCCACAAAGCTGGCATTAGCGACAGCCGTTGCCGCCGCATCGGCTACCGAAGCCGTGCCAGCAATCAGGGTGGCCGCAGAGGCAATTCCTCTGGTGAGACTCCGGCCGCCGACCCCGCTTGTTGCCACGCCCCAGGAGGTGCGTTCGGGTCCCAGCCGGATCACATGAGAGAAATCATGATTCATGACATCCTGGCGTATTCCAACCGTTACTGAATTTTCCCCCTGAAGTCGGATGGCGATATCTCCACCGTTATTTACAATCACCTTGGTCATTCCCCGATCTGCCAGATAATTGGCCACCGCATCGGAGATGGTTCCTGCGACGGCAGCCATGGGAGTCAGGTCTTCATCACCAATTGCCATGGCACTATATATCATTTCCAAGGCCAGGGGTTCTTTGAGTTGACTCGGGATCTGTTTGTAGGTCCGACTCAGAGTTTCTCTGGCTCGGGCAATCTTCTCAAGAGTTTCAAATGAGTACCGGGCAGCATCCATGTTCATCTCCCTCTGGGGAACCTTGCCAATGAAGGAGGATATGATAAGCCTCATGGGCCCGCATTCGGCCATCACATCGCCCCCATGAAGCACTTTGATGGCCTGTTGATACACCATGGATCACATCAATCCACAATAATGCTGGAGCCTTTGAATGGAAAGGGCTTCATGGCTTCTAAATGGCCGCCCATTTCCCGATAGTCTTTAAGTTCCATCGTATACTCAACAGGACAAATTGTCGCGGGTGTAGGTGTCCAATAAAAAAAGCCCCCTTTAATTCGCTCCACGTCGACCATAAAGTTGATCCCACCACCTGGAAGGACATAGGTCGGGGCACCGCCCACAGTGAGATTGGCCTTGGCGCCATGCACGGCCCGAGTCAACTTGACCGGATAGAGGGTAACACCGGCTCGCGCACTTCCTCCCGTACCACCCATGTAAACGGCAGAAACCCTGGAGGGTTCACAGGTTGACCAAATGGCATCCAATGCCTTGCGGCAGGCCTCGGTCAGAGACACTTCCTGGAACTTTCCGTCCACGCCAAGTTCGAAAAGTCCCGCGTTGCGCCCCGTCGTCTCAGTGATCAGGATGCGCATCCCGGGCCGTGCTATCTTTTCATCAAAACCTGCGATCACATCAATGGGATTTGTAATCGATGTCCCTCCCCATCCGTTTCCATGATCTCCAAAATACCTGCCTGGTGTGCTCATCCTAAAGTGAAGTTTGATCCCGGAGGGTCTGGCCCCAACAAATCGGCCTGCTGCGTGTTCACTCATGAGGCTGGTGATATGGGAATCGAGGATAATAACCTCATCTGCGGAGGCCACGAGAAGCGGGGCAAAAAGACCCAGGGTAGCGCTACCACAACCTACTCTCATGTTATCGGGCCGGATATTGTTTATAAGGGGAGTTTGGCCAACCTGGAGTTCCATATTGGCCCCTCCATCGACTTTCAGCTTCACCGGCTTTTTGTTGGCGATATCCGTGATGGTCCTCGCCACCACCAATCCATCATTTCCCGTGAGCAGGTTGACGCCGCCGATGGAGAGCATCTTCGAGCCGTACTGCTCGGTTGTAACCATTCCCACCTTTCTTTTTCCGACTAAAACATCTGCCCCTTCTTCACCCACCGGGATATCCGTATCAACCTTGACGAGGATTCCGCTGTAGCTCAGCGGAGCTTCGGTCACGACTGTTACAACGTCCACACCCTTCTGCTTCCCTCTGACGATAAAGGGAGCGGGCTTGCAGTCTGGATAGGTGGTCCCTGCACCAATTGCAGTGATCAACGGCTTCCTGATGGACTCGGAGGGGTCGGGACCTACCTGTCCTTCAACGTCCTGGAAGGTCTGAAGCGGTGTGACCCGGACAAGTTTCCCTTCGAAATTTTTAAAGCGGTGGCATGCCCCGATGTGCCCTTCCTTGATCTGACAGGTTATGGGACAGGAATCACAGATGACGGATCCTGCAAAGGGTTCCGGCTCCAGGGACAGGGCTCCCTGCTCACATACCTTCTGGCAGGCTCCACAATTGGTGCATTTTTCATCTATGATCGCCTTTTTCTGGGACAGGCGGATCGCTCCGACAGGGCAGTCCCGCACGCAATAACCACATCCGATACACTTTTCCAAATCGACTATCATTTTAATTTCTCCGGAATATAATACGCTCCCGGGACGGGATCGAGCGGAAATTACTCCTCTATCATGCCCCCGCCGAAATTCCTGGTCACGGTAGGTTTTCGTTTTGGAGGCGGTGTATTTCTACTTGTAGTGGCTACGATTTCCCCATCAACGAGAACCATCGCCACGCCAGGGATATCACCTGCTTCAATTGCGGCAAGAGCATCCTCACCAACGGATCCCATGGGGGTGTCCATTACGACGAGGTCTGCTTCCTTTCCTTCGCAAATGATACCGCGATTCAGCTTGTATATTTTGGCCGTATTCCCGGTTGCCATGCAGATAGCCTCTTCGGCCCTGATGGGGGTAAGACTCGCCAGGTGGTTAATTACCCTGAGGATACCAAGAGGAATCACACCTGTCCCTGAAGGAGCATCGTTTCCGATGATCATACGGTCCAGAGCCTTTGCCTCCACGCAGAGATTAGCCGCATCGACTGCCACCTTCGGATTGCCGCAATGGACAATCTCCACCGCAATCTGTGTATTTTCGACCAGGTTTTTCACCTCATCGATCGCGACGGCCGTGGGGCCGCCGTTGACGTGGGAGGCAATGTGAGGATTGGTTTTGATGACCTGCTCAGCCGTGACCGTACTGCTCCCAGGGATAGATGTCCCTCCGGTATGCATCATCACGGTCATGCCGAACTCTCTGGCCCATTCGACCATAGGGGCGGCATCTTCGGGCTGCTTGACGCTCCCAAGCCCGATTTCGCCCACATGGCGGACACCTTCCCTGGCCATCTCCTCGAAATCCTTTTTGGTGAGTCCTTTTTCAAGGATCAAGGCACCGCCGAGCACCTTGGCCCCTCCGGGTCTGAAATTGGCCCATGCCTTGGCGGCGAGAATGGCCAGGGCCTTGGTCCCTGCAGGATCCTTGGGCCTTCCCTTCAGGTGAACTTCACCGGCCGATATTACGGTTGTGACCCCCCCGTGAAGTTCGCTTTCGATAAAGCCCAACTGATTCTGACGTGACGTAAAGTCGCCCAGAATAACATGACAGTGGGAATCGATCAGTCCAGGGGTGACAGTGGTCCCGGCACAATCGATGACAGTATCGCCTTTTTTAGGTTCCATGTTTTCAAAACGGCCGATCCGACCTATCTTACCATCCTCAATACTTATCGCATTGCCTTCGAGAAGGGGTTTTGTAATATCACCACTCACAATGGTTCCAATGTTTTTTAAAATAACTCTAGACATTATTAACCTCCTTTGGGCTGAATTGTCCGGATTTGATACTTGCCTCCAGGACCCGTTCCAAGTTTGCAGGCAAGGAATAAACTCTTTCTCCCACGGCATTTGAAATTGCATTCACAACGGCGGGGGCGGTAGGGATCAGGGCCGGTTCCCCGACTCCCTTTGCCCCGAATGGTCCAGTGGGCTCCGAGGACTCTATAATGATTGGAATGACCTCGGGCATATCACTAAACGTGGGGATAAAGTAGTCTTTCATGGATTCCGTCTCACCGGGGACGTATTCTTCCATAAGCGCGAATCCAATGCCCATGGCTACTCCACCACAGATTTGACCGATAACGCCTTCGGGATAGATTGCTTTGCCTACATCGTGGGCCGCAACTACCCTGTTGACTTCCACTTCACCCGTGTAGATATCAACGGTTACCTGGGCAAGATGGCAGGCAAATGCATACGTGGCGTAAGGCATGCCCTGCCCGGTCTCTGGATCCAGGGGCTCAGTCACGGGATCAAAATATCCATGCCATTTCAAGGGCAGCCCCTTCCGATGTGCACGCTTCACAACCTTTGCAAGGGTTACGTTCTTTTCAGAATCGCTTGCATGCCTGATCAGCCCGGAATCCAGGACAAGATTTTTCTTTGGCACCTTTAGAATATCGACGCCCTCAGTGAGAAGAAAATCCGCCAGCTTATCTGCGGCATCCTTAACTGCATTTCCAGAGATATAGGTTTGGCGGCTCGCGGAGGTAGCCCCTGCATTGGTCGTAAATTTTGTATCTGCTACAATGATTTTGATGTCTGCAGGGGGCAATCCTAATGTCTCTCCGGCAATCTGGGAAAGAATTGTGGTAGATCCCTGTCCGATATCCGCGCAACCGGTGTAAAGGGTAATGGCACCCTCCAGATCGATTTCGATCTGGGCAGTGGATGGATTCTGCATGCCGGTATTTCCAATTCCGTACCACATAGCCCCGATACCTATACCACGTTTTTTGAAGGGCGGGATCGGCTCTGAACGCCACACTTTAAGGGCCTCGGCATATTCTGAACGTACGGCTTCAAGACACTCTCCAATGCCGATACTCGCCTTCAATTCCTGGCCTGTGCAGGTCGTTGAGCCTACCTGGAGGGCGTTGAGACGCCTGATCTCAAGGGGATCCATGTGCAGTTTTTCGGCCAAAAGATCCATCTGAGACTCGTGGGCAAAGGCCATCTGTGGCGCACCGAATCCGCGCATTGCGCCGGCGAACGGCTTATTGGTGTAAATACAGGGGGCTTCCACATCAACGTTTTCCACTGCATAAGGGCCGGTGGCATGCACTGCAGACCTCGAAGCAACAGCAATACCGTAGGATCCGTATGCTCCTGTATCACACAGTATCCTTGCCTTCATGGCCAGAATTTTTCCCGATTGATCGGCACCAGTTTTCATGGAAATGGTGAGCGGGTGCCGCTTTGCTGTAGCCAGAAAAGATTCTTCCCTTGTGTAGACATAGCGAACGGGTTTTTTCAAATGAAAGAGGGCCAGCCCAATAAATCCCTGCACATTGAGGTCCAGCTTCGAACCGAATCCTCCACCCGTGGCTGCCTGGATGATCCTGACTCTATCGTCTTCAACTCCCAGCAAGGAAATAACTTCACTGTGATCATAATGAGGATTCTGGGTTGAAGCGAAGATGACCAGCGTTCCGTCTTCCTCTACATACCCGGCCCCGGCATCAGGCTCCAGATAAGTATGTTCGACAAAGGATGTCCGGTAGATTTTTTCTACAACAGCCGAACATCGCTCAAAGGCCTTGTCCACATCGCCCCGTTTGATTTTTCGAGAAAAAAGAAGATTTCCTTTTTCGTGAATCTTTGGAGCCCCTTCCTTCAATGCCTCTTCGGCGTCACTAACGACGGGAAGATCTTCGTATATCACATTGATCGCATTAAGTGCACTTTCAGCGGATTCTTCGCTCTCGGCCGCCACGAGCGCAATGGCGTCCCCCACGCAACGAACCTTGTCAGGGACCAGGAGGGGACGGTCCTTGTTGATGATGCCGGTGATATTTTTTCCAGGGATATCCTTTGCCGTGAAGATTTTGACAAGGCCCTTTATCCCTGCTGCCTTTTCCGTATCGATACGTGCAATTCGGGCATGTGCACGGGTACTCCTCAAGACCTTCAGTGTCAGGGGACTTTCAAGCTCAAGGTCTGCGCAAAAGACCGGTTTTCCCTTTAGTCTTTCAAGGGAGCCGTAACGCTCAAAATTCTTTCCAATGCTTTTAAGATCTTCTTTCATATTACACCAAAGGATTTAACATTTTTAAAAAAAGCCCTTGTACGGCCTTTTCCTTATAAACGGTAGAAGGTCTTCTTCCAGATATGCCGATCATTTTTTCGGCCATCAGGCGACCTCCTTCCATGAGCAGATTTGAATCGAGCCTTCTGCCTTCAAGCAGGGATTCCACTTCTGTGACTCGCATCGGTGTAGGGGTACTCGACCCAAGAGCGATCCGAATGAAGTTGATCTTTCCTTCTCCGTCTTTTCCGGCAAGCAGGGCCATATTCATTCGGGCAATGGCCAGAGCTTTTCGCCTCGCTATTTTCTGAAAATCGGCGTATAAATTTTCGCCCGTTTTCAAAAGAAAGGACACAATGATTTCTTCCGGACGCACTGCACTCCTGTAAGGACCGACAAACAAATCTTCGATGGAGACCCTGCGTTCTCCGTTGATATGGCGAAGAACGGCTACGGTTTCATGAACGATCATAGGAGGAACAGTATCCGCCGAGGGCGAGGCGTTACCCACATTCCCTCCGATTGTTGCCATGTTCCTGATCTGCTTGCTAGCAAATTTAAAGGAGGCCTTTTGAAGTGCAGGGGCATATCGGCCAACGATTTTAGAATCATGAATTTCGGAAAGGGTTACTCCGGATCCAATAGACAAATCGTTATTCCCTGCTTCAATGCCTGCAATTTCCTCTATGCAGGAAATATCCATAAGATATTTTACGTTCAGCTTCCCGGCACGAAGGTCAACCATGATGTCGGTCCCGCCGGCAATGATTTTTGTTTCCTTTCCGTGTTCCCATAAGAATTCAAGGACCTCATCCAGGGTGTCCGGCCTCACGTATTCCAGATCCCTTTTCATTTTACCTTCTCCTTGCCAAGCCGCTCAGTCGCGTCCTCAACCGATTCCACAATCTGTTGATACCCCGTGCATCGACAAACATTTCCTGAAAGTGCGTCGATGATTTCCATGCGATCAGGATGGGGATTTTCCTTTAACAAGGCATAACTGCTCATCAGCAATCCGGGAGTACAAAAGCCGCATTGAACGGCATGATGGTCCATGAAGGACTGCTGGAGAGGATGGAGACCGGAATTTTCCTCCAAACCCTCAACAGTTATGATTTCCCGACCATGGAGCTGTGCAGCGAGCATCAGGCAGGCATTTATGCTTTTTCCGTCCACCACGATTGTACATGCGCCGCATTCCCCAATGCCGCAACCTTCCTTCGTTCCCTTGAGTGAGAGACGGTTGCGGATCATCTCAAGTGCCGTTTCGCCCGCATCGACCTCCAGAGACACCTTATTCCCGTTGACTGTACATTCAATCCGAATCTGTTTGTATGTTTTCATGACACTAGCATTCCTTAATCTATCTTTAGAAAAAGAACCAATTAGTTGACTGGGTGCCGGTATCGAAGACGGCACCCTTTCCGCAATGATACGGTTTTTAAAGTTCTTTGACTTTCTGCAGATCCAGCGTTTTTATGGCCGTAATCCCTTCAGCCTTCATCTCTTCCATGGCCTTTTGGCTGGTATCCGGGGCCACACCCCTGCAAAGGTCCTCCACAACGATCACCTTGTATCCGGCTCGGGCCGCGTCGATGGCCGTTGCTTTCACGCAGTAGTCAGTGGCGATGCCATACACAACAACCTTTTTTACCATGTTACGTTTGAGGATTTTGTCCATTTCCGTTTTGGCTCCGCCGTCATCCTGGAAGCCGGAGTAGCTGTCAAAGCGAGAATCCTTACCTTTCTTTACGGTCGCCAGGAACAGGTTGTTATCCACCAGGATCCGGGCATTCTCCGTTCCCTGCACACAGTGGGGCGGCCAGAGTACCTGGGTCCGCCCTTCGATCTGGATGACCTCGAAGGGCTTCTTCCCGTCATGATTGTTGAAAAAGGAGATATGATCTCCGGGATGCCAGTCCTGGGTAGCGAAGATTAGAAAACCCTCTTTTTTAAGAGCCCTGGTAGTATCTTCAACCTTATTGACAAAGGATTCATCAGTACCATTTACGGCGAGAGAACCCTTTTTCCACGTTGTAAAATCACCCTGTACATCGACAACAATTACTCCAATATGGCCATCGGCACTGCATTCCGGGCAGGCAAGTGGAAAAGGTTTTGACATAAAAAGCCCACAAACAGCCAATACAATAAAAAGACATATGCTTTGTTTCATTGCTACCTCCTTTTACAAATAGTCCATTTGGTTAGAATGTAATACTTCCCTTATAAAACCCAAACAGCCTTATTTTGACCGATGAAAGGTTTTTTGGCCCGGCCAGGGTCACTTAAAACTCTATCCGGGCCATGATTATAACTTTATATCCAGCGGGATACCACAGTCTTCTCGTCCATGAAAAAACGCATGGAAGCCATTCTGGACTTGGCGGACCCTACATATGAATCTCGTCGGGAACCAAGAGGGAAGAAGGCATAAGGTTGAGCTACGCCAAGATTCACCGCAACATTGCCGACATTAGCCTCCCTGATGAGTTTACGGGCGTTTTTCATGTTAGTGGTCATGATAGCGGCCGAATGGCCGAGATTTGTTTTAGTGTTTATCCAATCAATGGCCTGATCCAGGCTCTCACCCCTGATCAGGGCAGCAACTGCTCCGAAGGCCTCCTCCTTTGCCATGGGCATGTCAACATTCACATCCTCGAGAATGGTCGGTGCCATGAAGTAACCGTTGGGATAACCTTCTGCTTTAACTGCCCTGCCGTCGAAGGCAATCTTCGCGCCATCCTGCAGGGATTTGTCGATCCAGTCAAGGATCTTGTTCTTTCCGTCCTGTGTGGTGTAGGGACCCAATTCCGCATCTTCGTCGAGGCCATAACCGAGTTTCATGGCCCTGGCTGCTGCGATGAATTTCTCTTTCACCTCGTCGTAAATGTTGCCGATTACCACAACATTATCTACGCCGAGGCATCTCTGACCGGTCATACCGAAACAGGCCCTCAGGAGCCAATTGATAGAGTCGTCGATATCGGCATCGGGCATGATCACTACATGATTTTTCCCGTTTCCGTTGATGGATGAGGTCTTTCTGAACCTGCCACACATCTCAAAGAGTTCATGGCCGGCCCGGTTGGACCCGATAAACCCGACCCCTTTGATCTCAGGCTGCTCCAGGATCAGTTTATTTATCTGCCGCCCTCCGTGGACCACATTGATGACTCCAGGGGGAAAACCGGCTGCATTGGCTAATCTGGATACGGTCTCCGCCGCCACAGGATCCTGGCGACTAGGGCTTACCACCACAGTGCATCCGGCGGCCATGGCATAGGGGACAAAAGATGACCAGGCATGCATTGGAATATTTCCCGGAGTAATGATCAAAAAGGCGCCGAGAGGTTCCCAAACCAGATACTGGTCAATTCCGTTAGCCAATTGATCCACATGTTCGTTTTGTTTGGGCAGTCCGTAAAGGGCAGCACAGGCAGATTCGATATTTTCTATGACACGGCTCACCGAACCCCTCGCCTCATTAATAGTTCTTCCGTGATCCTGAGTCAGGATTCGACATATGTCTTCATAATTTTCTTCAAACTTCGCATGCATCCCGTAGAGCATGCGCCCCCTGTCCCTGAGAGGAACATATTTCCATGACTGAAAAGCATCGTAGGCAGACTTGACAGCTGCGAGAGCCTCTTCTTTCGTTGCGGTGGGAAATTCGGCAATCACTTCTCCTGTTGCTGGATTTGTGGTCTCGTGAATATCCGTCGATTTGGAATCGACCCACTCTCCGTTGATAAGCAATTTAAGTTTTCCATAATGTTTTTTAAATTCTGGTAATAATGCCATTAATTAAACCTCCTATATATTTCACGTCTTTTAGAACTGTTATTGTCACATTTTCATCAATTGAGCCATGGTTCTGAAGGGATTCTTCCTAAAAAATGGATATAGTCAGGCTCTCTATAGCCTCCACTATCTGTTGACTCCCTTAATTTCTGCATAGGGAGAGGTTAAAGGCGTCTATGCCGAGGCCCGGTTTATTTCTGCCAATATTTTCCCTGCATCACAGTTGGAATCTCATCACCTTTGGGAATTCCGGATTTCTCTGCTATTTATGATTTTTTTAGCTGCATATTTTAGGCTTCTTCAAGTGTTTGAGACACTGAGCCCTTTACCTGTCGCCCTATCTCGTCATCATGCCCGGCAGCAGTAGAGCAATTTTAGGAAAAATGGTAATCAAGGCGACTATGGCGAATATTGCGAGGAGAAAAGGCATAACTCCGCGAAAAATGGTTTCAACAGGTGTGTCCTTAGCAACCCCGGCAACAGTGAATATGTTGAGTCCCATGGGGGGGGTAATCAGCCCTGCCTCCATCATCAATACGGCGATGACCCCGAACCATATGGGATCGAAACCGAGAGCGATAATCACAGGGTAAATCACAGGCATAGTCAGCACCATCATGGAAATCGCGTCCAAAAAACAGCCCAGGAACAGGTAGATAATGACAATGATCGTGTGAATCAGATATGGGGAAACCGCGAGAGCGGCTGCCCATTCGGCAACCCTCATGGGAATCGTTGAAAGTGCGAGAAAATAACTAAAGACGTTTGCGCCGGCTACAAGAAACAGCACCATAACGGAAATACGTACCGCCTCCTGGAGGGCCTCTATCAGGTTTTCTGTGTTCAGTTTCTTCTTTATGATGGCAAAGATGAACAGAATCGTTGCTCCGATGGCTCCTGCCTCAGTTGGGGTAAAGAAACCTCCATAGATGCCCCCCATGACCAGTAAAAAGACGACCAGGGGTTCCCAGATCCCCAGAAGTGACGAGAATTTTTCTTTCCACGTCACACTCTCGGGACTTGCAGGAGCGAGACTCGGATTCAGTTTGACCATAAAAACCACAATAAGGATATAGGCAACGGCCAGGGTCACTCCGGGGAGTATTCCTGCAATAAGCAGTTTTCCGATGGATTGCTCCGTAAGCATGCCGTAAACGATAAACCCAATGCTGGGAGGAATAAGAAAGCCCAGCGTCCCGCCGGCGGCAATACTCCCTGTTGCGAGCCTGGGATGATAATTATATCGTTTCATTTCGGGCAGGGCTACAGTACCCATGGTGGCCGCCGTGGCGACCGATGACCCCGAAACGGCGGCAAATCCCGCGCAGGCGCCGATAGTTGCAATACCCAGTCCGCCAGGGAGTCTCCGGAGCCATTTGTCAAAAGTGGAATACATCTCCTTGGTCATTCCTGAACTCCCTGCAAATCCCCCCATCACAATAAAGAGTGGTATTACAGTATAGGGAAAATAGGCTGAAACCTCATAGACCGTTCTTGCAACCATCGGAAGGGCCGCACCGGCACTGGACAAATAGGTTACGCCCACAAAACCTACAAGCATCAAAGCAAAGGCGATAGGCATTCCAATAAAAAGCAGCAAAAAGACCAGAACTGTACCTATGACGCCTACAATTACAGGATCCACTGTCATCTCCTCTTGAATTTTTTCAGGGTGTCCACCAGATCAATCAACAGTTCCAGACAGAGAAAAACACCCGCTACACTCACAAGCAGTCTGAAAGGAAACTGGGGAACTCGGAGCATATCCGAGACCGTCCGTTCTTCTATGCCGACCACCCATCCCTGCCAGGCCATAATCCCGATGATGAAAAGGCTCAGCAGGATGGTTAATACATCGAGCGTCGAAGTAATTTTCTCGGGAAGCCTGGAAACCAGCATGGAAACACGGACATGTCCCTTCACCTGGTGGGTGTAGGCTACACCCAGCAGGATAAATATTACCAGCATATAGCTTGAAAGCTCCATGGAACCCGGGATAGGCCGGGACCAGACAGCCCGGCCTACCACTTCCCCGCTGGTAATCAGCATCATGGGGATCAGGAAAAACATACCCACATAACTCAAGTACAGTGTGGAACGTTGTATGACTTTTCTAAGCATCGTTTTTGACTCCGCCATTCAAGGATATTTCAATACCCCGCTACTTCCATTCATCAGGTATTGCCACGGATTTCGCGCCTATGCTTTCCGTCACCTTATTATATTTCATGACGGTCTCTTTGGCAGGCAGGCCTTTGGCCTCCAGGTCAGTTACCCATTTTTCGGTTACATCCTGGAAACCCTTGAACCATTTCTTCTGTTGCTCGGCAGGCAAATCGTAAAGCGTGACTCCTTTATCTTCAATTTCTTTTATCATGACCTTGTAGACATCCCGGTTCAAGCCGCCTGTCGTCCTGAAAGGATTGCTGCATACTTCCATAATGATCGGTTTTAAATCATCCGGGGTATTGTCCCAGCTCTTCTGGTTCATGATTACGCCTTCGGTAACACAACCGAAGGTGGCGATTACACCGTATTTTGCGACCTCATAGAGTTTGAAGGCCAATATCAGGGGCGGGCAAGTGACTAATCCGTCAATAGTTCCTGTCTCCAGAGCGAGATAGACGTCTCCCAGTGGCATAAATACGGGTTCTGCGCCCAGGGACTTGATGTAATTGGTTTGATGACCGCCTGGCGCCCTGATTTTCAGACCTTTACAGTCCTCCAGGGTTTTCACCGGCTTCCGGGTCCAGAGGAATGCCTGGATGCAGCCGTTAAGCTCGATCATCTTGACACCAGGGAACTCATTCGAAAGTGCTTCTTCGTACATTTTGTTGCCAATATCCACAGCCAGATCTTTCCCATCGACCCAGGTTGCAAGGGATAGTACATCGCTTAAAGGAAATCGGCCTGGTGTCCAGGTGGCGGTGAAATATCCCATATCCGAAAGTCCCTTTGACACAATATCATAATGTTCCGGGCCTTTCCCCAGGGCTGCGCCTGCATAGAGAGTATAGGTAATACGTCCATCACTCTTCTTCTTCAATTCCTCGAGCATTGGTTGCCATACGGTTTTCACTTCTCTACTGGCAGGTGGATGCCAGGTGCTGAATTTCAGGTGCATCTTGGACTTTGCTGCAGCTAAAGCACCCGTAGGCACGAGAAAGAAAGCCAGCAATGAAACTACCAAACAAAATAGAAAGACTTTTTTCATGTCCAAACCTCCATTATAATGTGATGTTAATATTGTATAACATTTGCTAAACAGATCCTTTACTTAACTACAAATAACAATTTCCACAAAAACAGTAGTGATGACTCGAAAAGGCTTTCTATAGAGAGCCTGAATTCGATTTATGCTGAGATTTACGAATAATCAACAAAATAAACAGACTGTTAGCACTTTAATTAAATCCAGCTGTATCCGCAATGAAATTCATATTTTTTGCCTGGGGTGTATAGTGAGTCTCCGTTCCAGCAGGAATAGCCTGATTCATTTCTTTGATGATGATTTCCTGCACAATTTGAAGGCCTTTGGATATATGTTCCCGGGTCATCTGTATGGCCCGATCCATATTTCCCTTTTTTATGGCAATGACTATTTCCTGATGATACATAAGGGATTCCCTGATATGTGACTCATTCATAAGTGACATACAGCTGAACCGACTAACCTGATTATGAAGTATTTGAGCAATTTTTCGGAGTCGCTGATGTCCGGAAATCTTAAACATAATGTCATGAAATTTTTTATTAAGAGACTCATATCTGATAATATCAGGGGGTTTAGATAAGACACATTTTTCCATTTCACTTAATATATCATCCCATTCATCCAGATTCTTTTTTGATATTTTTTCAAATGCCAGCCTCGTGGCCATCTCATAGAGATTGCTCTTCAGAGAATAGATTTCCCATGCATCGCTCTCGGTGATTGTAGCGACAAAAGCCCCTCTATTGGGCTTTCTTACGATCAATCCCTCTGCCTCCAAGAGTTTCAATGCTTCCCTGATTGGGGGGCGGCTGATTCCGAGGTAGGATGCTATTTCATGTTCCTTTATCTGCTGGCCGGGATAGAGTTCTCCCTGAAGAATGCAGCCAACCAGATACCTTCTTACGCTGTCAACTATGGACTGTATTTTTATCATGATTCAGCTTTGCCTGATTAATACATTTGCAATTGTCTTTTGTCTATTGTCTACAATCTTTATCACAAAATTACATTTGTCAAGCAAAAAATGACTACAGCAAAAAATGACTGCGTTTCGGTTTTAAGCTAAAGTTGAATATTCTATGGCCGGGTTAACCAATATGCTTTAGCAGGAGCTTGAATTGCCCTGAACTTTATATCCCTTTTCTGATGAGATCGTATGATTTCGGTCCGCAGTTAAAGAGCAGGTCGAAGGCGGAAAGGTTATATACGAAACTTCCCCATAGCTGAGGATAGACAACAGGCCGATAATTGAAAAACACAGGTTCAATGCCCTCATCTTGAAACGATTCGCTATTGAGAGATTTTTTTGCTCCGCTTTGTGCAAGAAAATGAGATGCTCCCAGTTTTCTGCATATCTCTATAGAAAGGCGCGGCTCTTTTTCTTCGATTCCAAGTTCAGAGAGCAATACTGTCTTAGACTGAATCCTCATGCATTCCATAAAATACACGATAATTGTCAGGTTAAGATCAATAAGCCTTTCGAACCTTCCGGAAAATATTTTTTCAAGAAATTTAATATGGTCCTCGAAAAATGGGGCGTTTGCATATGCTGTTTTAAGGCTTTCAAGGTGTTTTCGGGCCCAACTCCTTTCATTAAATATCCTGACTTCATTGATCTTCTGAAGGCCTAGGCCTTTTTTCCAGACCGGTACGGTAAGGCGAAGAATGCCCTGGTGGTTTTTGAAGCGATTTCTTGTCAGCCAGGTGGAGCCGCGGGGAAACTGAACAGTATCCATCAGGACAAGGATATCCGAAAGCATGGCCTTTGAGAAAAAACCGGGAAAAGGTGCAAAATATGGCTGATTAATGGATATTATCATATTAAAGATAAATCCGCCTGTGAGATATGTATAATATGTTTTTTCACAGACAAATAAACTGAATACTCTTATGATCTTAATCAGAAACCACCTTAATTGCTGCACTTTGTGTATTCCAGGGGGCAAATTTCAGCAGTAGCAACATGCCGGGTATGGCTATAAGTGTACATATTATGAAGAATTCTTCCCATCCAAGATATTTTGCTATAAACCCGGTGGGGGCCGAGGCTATTACCCTGGGAATGCCCATCAGGCTTGTAAGGAGCGCATATTGTGTGGCAGTAAATTTTTTATTAGTAATGCTTGCCATGAATGCAGCGTAGGCGGCAGTGCCCATCCCGCTGCTCAGATTTTCAAAGGCAATGACACCGCCAAGCGCTGTTATATTATAGCCGATTTTTGCCAGTACTGCAAAGCAGGCTGTGGATACTGCCTGCAAAAATCCGAAGACCCAGAGAGAACGGTTGATTCCGAGACGGATCATGATGATTCCTCCTGCAAGAGCTCCTGATATTGTGGCCCAGAAGCCGAAAAGCTTTACAACTGCACCGATCTCAGTCTTTGAAAATCCGATATCAAGATAAAAGGGTGTTGTCATGGCGCTGGCCATTGTGTCTCCGATTTTATACAGAAGTATGAATGCAAGAATCCAGAGTGCTGAGGGCCTTGTAAAATATTCAACCAATGGATCAATTGCAGCCTCTTTTATTGTCCTAGGCGTTCCTGCAGGGGTATCAGGTTCGGGGGTAAGGATGGTTGTAATTATTCCTGGTAACATGCATGCGGCCATGATTAGATAGACACAGGAAAAAGGCATATGGTCCGCCAGTATCAGACCGCCGCCTGACGCCAGGAGCATACCTATTCGATAGCCGTTGATATATAAGGAAGATCCAAGCCCCAGTTCCTCATCCGAAAGGTCCTCTCTTCTGTATGCGTCAATTACAATGTCCTGAGATGCGCTGAAGAATGTTACAAGGAAGGCTGCAAATGCAACCATCCAAGGGTTTTTGCCCGGATCAGTCGCCCCAAGGGCTGAAATGGAAAGAACCAGGGCAATCTGTGCTATTAACAGCCATCCTCTTCTTCGGCCGAGAAAGGGAAGTGTAAAACGATCAAGAACAGGCGACCAGAGGAATTTTATGGTATATGGAAGCCCTACGAGTGCCATTATCCCTATTACTGCAAGGTCTACTCCTTCTTCCTTCATCCATGCCTGTAACAGACTTATTGTAAGGAGTAGTGGAAGCCCTGAGGAAAAACCCATAATAAGAGAGACCAGCATGCGCCTGCTGCAGATTACCCGAATCATAGTCATTTTGCTTTTGAGATTCATATCAATAAGTATTTACACCCAGATAATTAACCCTATAAAATATTACTGATGAAAGCAAAGTGTTTCTTTTTATCCATTATCAGGTTATCCTTTTATTTTCGAAATGCTAAATTTCTGAGATAATTAGCAGTCTTTTTTAATGTCCGCCAAGGTTATTTCCAGGTCTTACTGATTTCTGCGCTTAAAATATTTTGATCCGCCAGCCAGCCAAAGGCTGGTAAAAGGCAGACAAGCCCGCCACAAAGACTGGCGGGTAAACCCGCCATAAACACGGCGGACAAGCCCACTTCCCTTGGGGCATTCAATGCTTTTCTGAATCGCTTTTAAGATGCAGGATCATTACAGGGAAGAAGTTGACACTTATTTTGATAACCTGCTTGGAGAGGTCCCCTTGTTTGAGGAAGAGGTCAGGTGCCTGCAAGTGGTGTCCAGGGTAACGGATAACCTTTTTGCTGCTGCTTAGGAAATAATATCCGTCCATCTGCTATTATTGATTCCGGATTGCGCAGGAGGTTACTTCAGCACAATCCGGAATTACAGCTTAAAGTCTGACGTTAAATCCTTTTTCCTCAAGATATTCCTTGACTTGTTTTACTGTTAAAAGGCGAAAATGGAAAACGGAAGCCGCCAGTAACACGCTCGCTCCTCCAATTGCTGCTCCTTCATAAAAGTGTTCCAGGGTGCCTGCTCCACCCGAGGCAACAACCGGGACCTCAACTGCATCAGAAACTGCCCTGGTAAACTCAAGGTCATATCCCGACCGGGTTCCATCTCCATCCATGCTTGTTGGAAGAATTACCCCTGCGCCAAGATCCTGGCATTGTTTTGACCATTCAATGGCATCCTTTCCTGTAGGCATTGTCCCTCCGGAAACCACAAGCTCAAACCCTGATTTGATCTCATTATTTCTTTTTGCGTCAACAGCAACAGTAATTCTATCCGACCCGAACTTTTTTGCAGCTTCCCTTATCAAGTCAGGATTTTTTACTGCGGCACTGTTCATTGAGACTTTGTCTGCCCCGGCTTCAAGAACCATTTCAATATCCTGAAGCGTGGAAATTCCACCTCCCACGGTTAGGGGTATGGAAATCACTGACGAGACATTGCCAACCCATTCCAGTCTGGTCTTTCTGTTTTCAAGAGTAGCTGCAATATCAAGCATGGCCAACTCATCTGCGCCTTCATTTTCATATAGAGTCGCATTTTCTACCGGGTCCCCGGCATTTTTAAGATCAACAAAATGAACACCTTTAACTACCCTGCCGTTTTTCATATCAAGGCAAGGCATTATTTTAATTATTTCCATCACTGCTCCTGTCATATTCTTTAATTATACATAAATCCGGTTTCAGTGTCAGGCCGGATAATACATGAAACAGAGTCACTTATAAAGGTTTATTTGGTTATTATATCATACAAAATAAAAAAGGCCGGAGATTAATGCTGTCAAAATTACCAGTATGGAAGCCAACATCGGAATAAACTTTACATGAAGGATGAATACATTTAAAAAGATACTGGGTGATTTTTGATAGAAAAAAGCAGTAAGGTCAAA
>DAINAR010000029.1:22848-37857 GCA_036733345.1 Deltaproteobacteria bacterium
CTTTCCAGAGGAGAGCTTGCCGTACTTCCGGCATGTGGTCATAATACATATGAATACAAACCTGAAGATTATGTGCGAAATGTTCTTGAGTTTCTGGAAAGACACGGCAGCGGTAATGGCGAAATTTCTGCAGAACAGGAAGATATTGTAGGGTTTTCCTGCCTGGCTGTAAGAAAAGACAGCATTTCCTGATGCAGAAATCAGATATTGATTTTGAGGGAATATACATGGGAAGCACAGAACTTTTATATGTCATAGCAAATGATGTGTTTGCTCAATTTCCGGGATATGTGCGCGGAGTTGTAATTGCCCATGGAGTAAAAAACGGTGATTCACCGTATGAATTGATCTCGATGCTTCGTTCTGCTGAGGTCTCTGTTAGGGAGCAGTTTAAGGAGGAAACCATTGTTGAAGACCCAAGAATAGTTTCCTGGAGGGAGGCTTACCGTTCTTTTGGAGCCAAGCCCGCAAAGTTCAGGCCATCTATGGAGGCCATGGCTAGAAGGGTGCTTCACAACCAGGAGATACCATCTATTAACATCCTTGTTGACATCGGAAATTTGGTATCTCTCAGGCATATCATCCCGGTTGGCGGACATGCGATAGATTTTGTAAAAGAAGGTCTTTCCCTGCGTGCCGCGAATGGAGATGAGAAATTCACACCATTCGGCTCTGATGAGATAGAAAGCCCTCTACCCGGAGAAATTATATTTGCTGAAGGAGATAAGGTGCTTACACGGCGTTGGACCTGGCGGCAGGCAAATCACACACTGCTTGTTGAAACGACTACTGCGGTTGAATTCAATGTTGACGCTCTGCCTCCCGTGAGTATCGGTGAAGTGGAAGAGATATGTCGTGAGATTTCCGAGTTGGTTGAGCGGTTCTGCGGAGGGCATACAAGACATGAGATTATGACAGAAAAGAATGCCCGGATCAGGATAGATGAGATAAAATAGAGTGATAGGATTGTTTATTTCGTGAATATTTATTTTCGCCAGTATTCAGGCATAAATAAGACTATTACTGTATATATCTCCAGACGCCCTATGAGCATACACAACATTAGAGTCCATTTTCCCGCCACCGGGATGGCAAGGTAGTTTTTAACCGGTCCAACAACTCCCAACCCGGGACCTATATTGCCTATGGATGCTGCAACAGAGGCTATTGCTGATACTGTATCAAGTCCCATTGCCGCCATAATCAGCGTGGCCAGGATAAACAGGCCAATATAGAGTATGAAAAATCCCCAAATGCTGCTGAGCACATTTGCAGGGACGGGATTCCCGCCCAATTTTACAGATGTTACAGCACGGGGATGAATAACTCTAAAGATTTCATGGTATGTGTGTCTGATAAGCAACATTATTCGCATAATTTTTATACCGCCTCCGGTAGATCCTGCCATTGCCCCGATAAACATGCAAATAAGAAGTATTAGCTGTGACAGGGCAGGCCATTTGTCATAATCAGCTGTGACGAAACCTGTTGTTGTTATGATGGAACTCACCTGGAAAGCAGCATATCGAAATGAGGTGGTTAAGGAACTGTATATGGAACCATAGATATCAAATGTTATGACGAGAATAAAAATGCCTGTGAGAATCAGAAATACCCTGCATTCAGAATCTTTACCGAATACACTTAAATTGCCCTTGATCAATCTGTAATGGAGCGAAAAGTTGATGCCTGCCAGAAGTACAAAAATAATAAATACGAAATCAAAATACTGGTTGTTAAAATGGGCGATACTGGCGTTTTTAGTAGAAAAGCCTCCTGTAGGCATGGTGCAGAAACTGTGACATACAGAATCAAAAAAAGGCATTCCACCTGCATAAAGAAGAATTATTTCCATAAAAGTGATTAATACATAGACTTTCCAGAGTGTTTTAGCTGTTTCTGATATCCTCGGCTTCAGCTTGTCAACTACCGGGCTGGGGATTTCCGCCCTGTAGAGCTGCATGCCACCGACACCGAGGTAGGGGAGGATAGCTATGGAAAGAACGATAATCCCCATTCCGCCGAGCCATTGCGTAAGACTCCTCCAAAGAAGAATACTTTGTGGAAGTCCTTCTACATCTGTTATTATGCTGGCGCCAGTGGTAGTAAATCCGGATATTGATTCAAAACAGGCGTTGGTGAAGTCTGGTATTGACCCTGAAAAAAGATACGGGAGAGTTCCCAATAAACCGGAAGTCATCCATCCAAGTGAAACAATAGCAACAGCATCGCGGTGGCTCAGGGAAACTCTGTCCTGTTTTTTAATTAACAGGAAAATAATAAGACCGATCAGAGTGGTGACAAGAGAGGAAGTAAGAATTGCAATCGAGCTGCCATCTCTGAAAACAAGGGAGACTCCCAAAGGTAATCCCATGGAAATACCCAGGAAGATGGTCAGAATTGCTATGAAACGTATAATAACAAGCAGGTGCATTATTAGAAGTATTCCAGTTTAACAGTAAGCAGCTTTTCCAGTTTGGGGACGACCTGTTGAAGGGCAAAGATTATAAGTCGGTCTTTCGGTTTGATGATACTGTCGCCTCGAGGAATAATAATTTGTTCACCACGGATTATAGCTCCTACTATAGCTCCTTTTGGGAATTTGACCTTTGAAAGAGGAATATTCACAATATCAGACGTATCTAATGCCTCTGCTTCAATGGCTTCAGCATATTCTCCTTTGAGGGGGGTTACGGATATAATTTTGCCGCGCCTGATATACTGCAGTATGGCCCTGACCGCGGAAAGCCTTGGACTGACCACCGTATTGATACCAATTGCAGAAACGAAAGGGATATAACTCAGATTACTGATGCGCGTTATGGTTCTTTTTGCCCCAAGCCCCGTTGCCAGCAGTGAAATAAGGACATTTTTTTCCTCGTCCCCAGTGATCACAACCACTAAGTCCACATCCTCTATATTGACTTCCTGTAAAAGATTTTTGTCTGAACCGTCTCCGTTTATTACCATCACCTTTTCAAGCTTTTCCGCCAGTTTTAAGCATATATCATTATCTTTATCGATAATTTTAACATGAATTTTACTCTGTTCAAGCGCAGTTGCCAGAATAGTACCTGTCTGGCCTGCACCAACAATAATAACCCTTCTCAGGGCCTCATTCTTGATATTGAATAAATTGAAGGCCTGCGCTATCTCATCTTTTTTTATCACTACATAAACTACATCATTTGCTTGAATAACATCTTTTCCATGAGGAATTACTACCTGATCCCCGCGCACAATTGCCCCTATCAGCAATTTACCCTCCATCTCTTTAAATGACATCAATTTGCTGCCAATCAGAGTGGAGTTTTTACTTACCGTAAATCCTATAAGCTTAACTCTTCCTCCAACGAAATCTATTACCTCAGAAGCGCCTGGAACTTCCATTAAACTTAAAATTAATTCAACCATAACTGATTGAGGATTAATTATATGGTCAATCCCTGAGGCCTCCTGATCGAAAAGTTGTCTTTCTACTAAAAACTCATTGTTTTTTACACGGGCTACTCTGATTATATATTTATTGAGACCATGAGCCAAAAGACACGAGATGAGATTTACTTCATCGATGTCTGTGGCTGCGACAAGCATATCAGCCCCTTCAATTCCAGCATCCCTCAGCAATTTCGGGCTTGTTCCTGAACCAAGTAATGCCTGAACATCTAGATTCTCTGTTACGGTCTTTATCTTTTGAGGATCTTTGTCAATAAGAACGACATCCTGGGTTTCCTCAGAAAGCCTCTGGGCTATATTAAATCCGACTTCGCCGGCCCCAACGATAATAATTTTCACGGGAATTTAACTCCTTTAGCAAAAAAATATAAAGGATGCAGAAAAAGGATTGCTTATACTCTGAAAGGTGTTTCAATCTCCTCCAGCCAGCAAACAGCATTTTACCTGCCATGATTCAAATATTAAGACCTGATTTTATAACTCTGTAAATTAAAGTCAACTGAATATAGAGATTTGACCTGATGATGGCTTTCACACGAAAATATTTCTTATTTTATGAGGATCCGATTCTTTTTCACTTAACATATTTTTTAAACAGAAAATTACTAAAATGAATACTGTCGCCTGCAGCGAAAATCACTTACATATGGACAATAAGAAACCGCGGTGGTATATAGACTTTCACTGTGCCTATGTTGGATATCAAGGTTGCAGGTCTGCCAGTTATTTAATTGGTGCGCATTTGTTAAAAAGCTGCAAGCATTAATCGGGGAAAGTATGCAGGCGTTAGAATACCATTATAAAAAAAGGCGGCTGAAAGAATTCGTCGATAGATTTGTAAAGGCCAGGATTCTTGTAATAGGTGATGTTATTATGGATGAGTTTATCTGGGGAGATGTATCCAGGATTTCTCCGGAAGCACCGGTACCTATTGTTGAAGTTAAACGCGAGACAAAGATGCTTGGCGGGTCTGCGAATGTTATTAACAATATCGCAAGTCTTGGTGCAAGACCTGTTCTATGTGGTATTGTGGGGGACGACCTTAATGGAGAGGAGATTTTCAGGATAATAAGAGGAATGGGTCTTGAAACGAATGGTATTGTGACTGAGAAGGGAAGGCACACAAGCATAAAGACAAGGATTGTGGCTCACAGCCAGCAGGTCGTACGCTTTGACCGGGAAAGCCGATTAAATATCAGGGGTGAAAGCATAGAATATCTTCTTAATTTCGTTAAAAACAACCTGAATAATCTTGATGCGATTGTAATATCCGATTATGGCAAGGGGGTTATATCAGATCTTCTTATGAAGGAGTTAAGGACTTTAATAGATAATTTTTCAGGGAGATCAATTATTATTGCAGTTGATCCCAAGCTTGGCAATTTTCAATATTATCATGGAGTAAACGTTATTACTCCAAACCATCATGAAGCAGGGGCCTTTTGCGGTTTTGATATTATTGACGAAGAAACGCTTGAGCGAGCAGGGAAGCAGATACTACATGAATTAGACTGCAGATCTGTGCTTATTACCCAGGGAAAGGACGGAATGACGCTTTTTGAAAATGGGGGTGAGATAATCCACATTCCAACAGTAGCAAAAAAGGTCTATGATGTCACAGGAGCCGGAGATACTGTTATCGGTACCTTTTCTCTGGGATTGGCATGCGGTCTGGATTTCAAATCTGCCGCTGTTTTGTCAAATTTTGCCGCAGGGATTGTTGTCGGAGAAGTAGGCACTTCTGTTGTCAGGGCCGAAGAACTGAAACAGGCGATTGATATCCCTTTTGATGATTGATTGCAGGGGAAACACATGAGCTATCCACATGAACCTGATCCTGTAAAACTTATTGTAAGCCTGTTTTCCCGGGACAGAGTCATAATCAAAAGTGTTATTGATATCCTGTCTGAAACGATCGGACCGGTTGACTGGATCAGCCCTGAAGTTTTATTTGATCGCACCAGGTATTATGAAAAAGAAATGGGATGGCCTCTTTTTCGACATTTTATTTCTTTTAGGGATTTAATCTCTGCAGATTATCTTGTTAATATAAAACTTGAAACAAATAGAATTGAGCAGGGATTCTTACATGATGGGAGCCGGCAAATCAATATCGATCCGGGTTATGTGTCCCCTGAAAGACTTGTTTTAGCTACCGGTAAAAATTATGTCCATCGTATATATCTATCCAAAGGAATCTTTGCTGATTTAACTCTCGTTTATAAAAGAAAGAGCTTCAGAGCTTTAGAATGGACATATCCGGATTATGCAGATCCACAAATCATAAGTCTTTTTAATGAGATAAGAAATCAATATATGGAAAAGCTAAAGGAGATAAAAAAGGTTGCTTAAAAGCATGACGGCCTACGGCAAAAGCGAGTGCCAGACAGGTGACAGGATTTTTTCAGCTGAGATCAAATCGATTAACAATCGATATAAGGATATTATTATCAGGCTGCCAAAGAATTTTCAGGCGGTTGAAAGAGAGCTCAAATCCATTATTTCCTCCAGGATAAGGAGAGGGAGGATTGAAGTTTCTATTCAATCAGAAAATATAGGCGGGGAGGCCTCTTACAATCTCGAACTGAATATCCCTTTGGTAAGATCCTATATAAAAATTTTAAATCAAATGGAAGAAGAGTTCGGTGTCGAAAAAAAAGTCCAGGCAGAAACTTTTTTGAGGATGAGTGATGTTATTCTTTTCAGGCCTGTCGAACTGAATTCTGAAGAATTGATGCCGACTCTTGAAAAACTTATGAACATGTCTCTTGATTCTCTTGAAATAATGAAGCTCAAGGAGGGAGAGGCTGTTGAGGCTGATTTTAGAAACAGGCTTGGTTTGCTTGAAGAGTATGTTAATGATGTTGAAAAACGAGCCCCTGATCTGATTGAGGAACACAGAAATAGACTTCAAATAAGTATTAAAAAAATGCTGGGAGACGTCAGTATTGACGAGAACAGACTGGCTCAGGAAGTGGCTTTTTTTGCAGAACGATCTGATATAACTGAGGAGGTTGTGCGTATTAGAAGCCATTTGAAGCAGTTCTATGAATACCTTTCTCTGGATGATGCACTTGGCAGAAGACTTGAGTTTTTAATTCAGGAACTAAACAGGGAAGTTAATACCCTTGGAACAAAAGCTTCTGAACCATCCATAACCAACATCGTTGTGGAGATGAAAGCGGAACTGGAGAAAATGCGTGAGCAGGTTCAGAACGTAGAATGAAAGGAGATTTGTTTATGAGTCCCAAGCTTGTGAGTGTAGGTTTCGGAAACTCCGTTGTATCTAAACGTGTAGTTGCTATTATTTCACCAAACGCCGCACCAATTAAACGTCTGAGAGATGAAGCCCGTGAGGAAAAACGTCTGATTGATGCCACCCAGGGAAGACGGACGAGATCTGTGATTATTACAGACAGTAACCATGTGATTTTATCAGCAATCCAGTCTGAAACAATAGCACAGAGATTTAATCCCAATTGTACATTAACTGCCGAAGATCTTGAAGAATAGCCATGCCGGGAGAACTCTTTATTATTTCAGCACCATCCGGCGCCGGCAAGTCGACTATAGTTAATGGATTAAGAAACCGGATTGAGAATATAGGGTATTCCATATCCCATACGAGTCGCAAGCCGAGACGCACAGAAAGAGAAGGTGTTGATTATTATTTTACAGGAAGAGAAAAATTTAATGAAATGATAGATTCCGGGGCATTTGCCGAATGGGCAGAGGTCTATAATGATTTATACGGCACATCATTTTCCGTCCTTAATGATCAGATGGAGAGTGGTCTGGATGTGCTCCTGGATATTGATGCCCAGGGAGCTGGAAGGATTAAAGATAACTACAAAAATGCAGTGCTTATCTACGTGCTTCCACCTTCAATGGAGGCTCTGGAAAAAAGATTAAGGCAGCGTGGAACAGATGATGAAGTTATTATAAAGAAAAGGATGGAAAAAGCAGCCGGTGAGATCAAAAACTGCGTATGGTATGATTATATAATAATTAATGACGATCTTGAAAAGGCCATAGCAGAGGCCGAGGCGATCATTGTTTCAGAGCGATGTAAAAAGGGCAGGCGTCTGCAGAAGATTAAAAATATCTTTGACATTTCATTTCCGTGAAATCATTTCAAAAAAAATCCACTTTACTGCTCCCGGGATTTCATGTGGTGCAGGAAACCCTGAAAACAGGTCGTTTCAGGGTCGAAGAGGTCTGGATTGCCGAACAGAAAAAGGGAATTCGTGCAAAAGAAATTATTCAGATTGCCGGAGAACGCGGCATCCCTGTCCGCTATAAAACCGGCTCAGAATTAACCAGCCTTTTTCCTGAAACAAATCATCAGGGCATTGTGGCATTAGCAGAAAGTTTCATATATTCCGATCTGGATAATATTATTAACAGTTCCAGGCAGGAGAATGGATTTTTGCTTCTTATTGCCCTGGATCATATAACTGATGAAGGAAATTTTGGCGCAATTATAAGGACTGCAGCATTTTTTGGAGTTCACGGCCTGATTATTCCAAAGGATCGGTCTGCCAAAGTCACCTCGAGGGTATTTAAGCGTTCTTCAGGGGCATGTGTGTATATAGAGATCGCCAGGGTAGTTAACCTTGCAAGGACCCTTGATCTTTTAAAAAAGAGGGGCTTCTGGATTATTGGTACTTCAGGAAACAGTGCCGATTCTATCTATAATTTTGACTGGAAAAGGGATGTCGTTTTAGTTCTCGGCAGTGAAGAAAAAGGCTTGAGCAGAGCTATAAAGGAGCAATGCCACGTATCTCTCAGTATCCCGTCTTTAAATAAGATCGAGTCTCTTAATGTCGCTGTGGCTGGCGGGGTTATCCTTTCAGAGATTTTTCGTCAGAGGGGATTTAAATCCTGATGTGAAAGATGCAAATTTTATATTTTCTGTCTCTTGAATATCGTCATCAGACCTTCAATCGTTAAATATTCCTCTACGTGGTCAATAGTTTCTGAAATATCATAAATAAGAGGTGCAAGACCCCCGGTAACGACAACTGTAAGTTTTTCACCGGATTCCTTTTTTATTCGATTGACGATACCATCTACGAGGCCTGCATAACCGTATATGATTCCGGCATTCATGCTGTTGACAGTATCCTTTGCTATTACGCTTTGTGGCCTTGTTAAAGTATCAAGCCTTGGAAGCCTGGAGCCTTTCTGATATAGCGCTTCGCTTGATGTTATAATCCCGGGCGCTATAGCCCCACCCATGTAACAGCCATCCGATGATATATAATCAAAGGTGGTTGCTGTTCCAAGATCAACAACTATAAGTGCAGAGCGGTACTTTTGATAGGCGCCTACACTGTTTACAATACGGTCTGAGCCGACTTCCCTGGGATTAGTATATTTTATCTGCATTCCGGTGTCGGTCGTATGATCTACAAAGATCGGCTTTATATTAAGATGTCGATAGCAAAATTCATTGATAGCTCTTTGTAAGGACGGTACAACACTTGTGACAATAACATTCTTGATATCTTCGGTTTTTGTCCGTGAAGAATGTGAAAGTGTGTCAAAAATTATTATAAGTTCATCCGGAGTAATCTTAGGGTCTGTCCGGATTCTCCAGTTGTGTAAAATATTTTTTTTGTCCGTTAGTCCAAAGACAATATTTGTATTGCCGATATCAATGCAAAGCAGCATGCTTTCCCTCATATTTTTGTAACAGGATTTTTAAGGTGTATTGTTGCTCCTTTTTTAATGCTGTCAATTACCCTTACTGTTTCTACAGCTTTTCTCACATCATGCACTCTAACGATATTGGCACCGTTTAACGCACTTGCAGCTACAGTGGCCATGGTACCGGTATCCCTTTCGCTCAAACCTTTATCCAGGATGTGACCTATAAATGCCTTGTTTGAAGTGCCTATTAAGACAGGCTTGCGGAGTGATGAAAACCTTGATAATTCTTTGATAATCTGGAGATTATTATCAAATGACTTTCCAAAACCGATTCCCGGATCTACTATAATCAAGTCTTCTCTAATCCCCGCTTTAGATGAGCGGTCTATTGCATCCTTGAGAAAATCCATGATTTCAGTTACAAGATCCTTATAAACAGGATTATCCTGCATGTTTTCAGGTGTACCCTTCATGTGCATGAGAACCACTGGTACACCGGCCCTTGCGATTGCTGAGGCCATTAAAGGGTCAAAACGAAGAGCGGATATGTCATTTACAATCGATGCACCTGCTCTGACAGCCTCTTGAGCTACACTGGCCCTGTAAGTATCAATGCTTATGGGAATGGTGAGTTCATATTTGAGGGCCTCTATGACAGGAATAACGCGATCCGTTTCCTGTGCCTCTGAAATTTTCCGGGAGTAGGGCCTTGTAGATTCACCGCCTACGTCGATGATGTCGGCCCCGTCATGCGCCATTTCAATTGCATGTTCAACAGCCCTGTCCAGTTCAAGATAATGGCCTCCATCCGAGAAGGAATCAGGAGTCACGTTGAGTATCCCCATAACATGAGTCCTTTGCTCAAAGTTAAACGAATATTTCATCCATTCCAATGAGGATACCCTTTTATCCCGAAATTGTGATTATCTCTAAGACTCAGAGACAGTTGATTCCTGATGCGATGGCTTTTTCTTAATACCCATTATTATGTCTATATCATCGCCGTTTAGTGTTTCCTTCTCCAGCAGGGAAGTGGCCATTTTATTCAGTGAATCCAGGTTTTCATTAATTAACCGGCATGCCTTATTATATGAGCCGGTTACTATGCCACTGACCTCTCCATCTATTTCCTGGGCGGTTTTTTCGCTGAAATCCCTGTGCTGAGAGATTTCGCGACCCAGGAATATCTGTTCATCCTTTTTGCCAAAGGAAATGGGCCCGAGGCCATCACTCATTCCATAACTGCATACCATTTTTCGTGCAAGTTCTGATGCCCTCTCGATATCATTGCCAGCACCTGTCGTCTGGATATCAAGGACAATCTGTTCGGCAGCCCTGCCACCCATCAATATGGTGATATTGTTAAGTAACTGGTCTTTTGGATAGGTGTGTTTTTCATCTTCAGGAAGCTGCTGGGTTAACCCGAGGGCCCTGCCCCTTGGAATAATAGTAACTTTGTGGATCGGATCGGTTTTAGGAAGAAGTTTGGCGATCAAGGCATGCCCTGCTTCATGATAGGCAGTTATTTTTTTCTCCTCATCACTGATTATCATGCTTCTTCGTTCCGTCCCCATAAGGACTTTGTCCTTGGCGTCTTCAAAGTCAACCATTTCAACTTTTTCTTTTCCGCGTCTGGCAGCCATAAGTGCGGCTTCATTCACCATGTTTTCAATATCAGCGCCTGTAAACCCCGGTGTCCCTCTGGCAAGAATTGAAATGTCCAGATTGTCAACTACAACTTTTTTCTTTAGATGGACTTTCAGAATGCCCTCCCTGCCTTTAAGGTCAGGAATTGGAACTACTACCTGACGATCGAACCTGCCGGGTCTGAGAAGAGCAGGATCAAGGACATCCGGCCTGTTAGTTGCAGAAATAAGGATTACTCCCTCGTTGGATTCAAAACCGTCCATTTCAACAAGGAGTTGATTAAGCGTTTGTTCACGTTCATCATGACCTCCCCCGAGCCCTGCTCCACGGTGGCGGCCAACGGCATCTATTTCATCAATAAAGATAATGCAGGGGGCATTTTTTTTCCCCTGAACGAATAAATCTCTTACACGGGAAGCTCCAACCCCTACAAACATCTCAACGAAGTCCGAACCACTTATGCTGAAAAAAGGGACGTCGGCTTCCCCTGCAATTGCCCTGGCAAGAAGTGTTTTTCCAGTGCCGGGCGAACCAACCAGGAGAACTCCTTTAGGGATTCTGCCTCCGAGCCGGGTGAATTTTTTTGGGTCACGAAGAAAATCTACTATCTCTTCAAGCTCTTCTTTTGCTTCCTCGATTCCCGCCACATCATCAAATGTGACTTTTTCCTGAGATTCGTTCATAAGTCTGGCACGGCTTTTTCCAAAAGACAGGGCCTTGCCTCCCCCTGCCTGCATCTGTCGCATAAAGAAAATCCAGACCCCTATCAAAAGCAGCATTGGAACCCATGACAGAAATACCTGGAACCAGGATGAATTTTCTTCTGCTTTTACAGATATCTTAACGCCCTTTTCCCTCAGCATTTTAATCAGGTCCGGGTCTTTCGGGGCGATGGTTTTAAATGGCCCCTGGTTGGACATGCCTGATATGTTGTCTCCCTGGATCACGACATTAGTTACACTGTTATTTTCAACCATGGCCAGAAAATCGCTGTAACCGATAGCAGAACTGGTTGTGCTCGGCTGCCTGAATATTTGAAACAGCATGATCATCATAAGGCTTATCACAAGCCAAAGTGCAAGATTTTTATAAAAGGGGTTCAATTTGATATAGCCTCCATTAATTAATTAAACTTTCGAAACCTGGTCCGTCAGGGCAGGCAATCGATGGGTGGCGCGATGTTTATAAGTGGAACTTTTTGAAGCATGAATTCAGCAAATAAAAGCCAAAATAATAAAGAAACCACCCGGACAGTTTTATTTGTCTATCATAAAATTGATATTCTGCAACACTTAGTATAATATTATAAGTACATTTTTCCAAATTTCTATAAAAAAACAGTTGTTATTCACCTGGTTTTAATTAAGCCAAAGGTTTGTCCATAGCATAGATTGAGAGTGGGATGATGAATACAGGCAATGAAGTTTTTTCTGATGAGGATATCAGACAGATAAAAAGTCATGGATTTACCCTTAAGGATGTTGAAAGACAGCTTGATCAATTCAGAAAGCCGCCTTTTTATTTAAACCTGCTCCGCCCCTGTACTCCGGGAGATGGCATAAGGGCTATTGACCAGGAAAAAATGAAAGAATTGACATGGGTCTATGACAATAAAAAACAACAGTATAGTTGTATAAAGTTCGTTCCGGCTTCAGGTGCGGCTACCAGGATGTTCAGGGTCTTATTGCGTTTCCTGAAACAGGAAGAGGATATTGTCAAAGATCTCATTGAAGAAAGGGCGCAGTCAGGTGAAAAGGATGCACGTGAGCTGTTGACCTTCATGAATGGGATAAGACAGTTTGCTTTTTTTGAAGATTTAAAATCAGTAATGGCAAAAAAAGGAAGTTCAATAGAGGCTGCCCTGCAAAAAGGCCGATTTACTGAGATATTTAGGTTTTTATTATCGGATGAAGGCCTGTCTTATGCCGATTCTCCGAAAGGACTGATTAAGTTTCATGAATATGCGGATGGCAGCAGGACTTCTTTTGAAGAGCATTTAGTTGAAGCTTCTTCCTATATTTCTGACAAGAATGGAGAGGTTAATATTCACTTTACTGTTTCAAAGGAACATCTTAAGGAATTCAAGAAACTCTTTGATAGGGTTAGAGCCCTTTATGAGAAAAGATATCGGGTGAAATTTAAAGTTGTTTTTTCTATTCAAAAGGACTCAACAGACACTATTGCGGTAGAACCGGACAACAATCCTTTTCGTCGGAAAGATGGGCGGTTACTCTTCCGGCCTGGAGGCCACGGGGCTTTGGTCAGTAATCTTCATGATATTGAAGCTGACATTATATTCGTAAAAAATATTGACAATGTAGTTCCAGACAGACTCAAGGCGGAGACATGCATATGGAAAAAAATACTGGGGGGCTTTCTTATTGAGATAAGAGAACGGATATCAGACTATATGACAGCACTTTCAGACGGTTATGCTGATGAGGCATTTATTGATCAGATCAAGGCTTTTATAAAGGATGAGCTTTGTATGCAGGAGCACGTTTCTCGGGGAAAACAACCTTCAGATGATGTGAGATCCGTTTTGATGGAAATCCTTAACCGGCCTATAAGGATATGCGGGATGGTCAAAAATGCTGGAGAACCAGGAGGAGGTCCTTTCTGGGTCAATAACAGGGACGGAGGTATTTCCCTGCAGATTGTCGAAACAGCCCAGGTTGATCCTCATTCGGAAGACCAGCAGGCAATTTTATCATCTTCAACCCACTTTAATCCGGTTGATATTGCATGCAGTATAACAGACTGGAAAGGCAAAAGATTTGATCTGAAAAAATATGTGGACCATGATGCAATACTTATTTCCAGAAAATCTAAAGACGGGAGAGAATTAAAGGCACTGGAACATCCCGGCCTCTGGAATGGTGCAATGTCCCGCTGGATTACTATTTTTGTGGAGGTCCCTGCGATAACGTTTAATCCGGTCAAGACTGTTAACGATCTGCTCAGAAAAGAGCATCAGAATGAATAATATGTGTGTATATTTTATCTCCATGAACTTGGCATGAAAAACATAATAAATGCGAATATCTCAAGACGTCCAAGAAGCATATCGGCAGTAAATATCCATTTACCAATTTCCGGGATGGTACTGTAGTTGCTCAGAGAACCGACTGTTCCAAATCCGGGTCCGACGTTTCCCATCGTGGCGGCTGATCCTGAAAGTGCAGTAAGCCCGTCCACTCCAAGGGCAGACAGAATCAGGGTCGAAACGGAAACAACAGCCAGATAAAAGATTATAAAAATAAGACACATCTCTACGGCATCATCACTTACATTTACTTTATTAACCTTTACAGTGACAACTGCATTGGGTTGCTGAATCTTAACAAGCCTTTTTTTTATTGCTTTCCAAAAAATTACTAATCTGTCGGCTTTTATGCCACCCGAAGTTGAGCCTGCACATGCGCATTGAAGTGTAAAGAATATCATCAGTATCTTGGCAGATATCGGCCAGATTGATGAATCTGCCGTGGCAAAACCTGTGGATGTCCCTAATGAAATAATCTGGAAAGCAGAATAACGGAGAGCCTCCAGCCAACCTTCAAATAGATTCCCATGCAGACTGATTGCTGTCAAAACTGTGCCAATCATGAGTGCAAGAATGTAATAACGTACAATTGAAGATTTACGTATCTCGCCGAAATTTCCGGAAATGCAGAGAAACAGCAGGCCAAAATGAATGCCGGATAAAATCATGAAAATCATTACAACTATTTCAACGGTAAAGCTTTTGTAATAGGCCACACTCAAATTTTTTGGAGAGAAACCTCCTGTGGCGATTGTTGCAAAAGAGTGCGTAATCGCATCGAATAAATTCATTCCGCAGAAAAGCAGCAGTATAGTCTCAAGAAATGTCATGCCCACATAAATTGTTACGAGTATATGTAATGTCTTATGAGTCCTGTAATGAAAATTATCCATGGCAAGTGAAGACATTTCAGCCCTGTACAGAACCATTCTCGCCGATCCGATAGAAGGCAATACAGAAAGCACGAATATAATAATTCCCATGCCCCCTATCCAGTGAGTTGATGATCGCCAGAAGAGCAATCCTCTGGGAAGTGCCTCAACATTTGTAAGAATGGTTGATCCTGTGGTAGTGAATCCTGATACGCTTTCAAACCAGGCATTAACAAATGAAAATTCTCCTCCCCATAGGATATAGGGAATGCATCCTACAAGGCAGGACAGCAGCCAGCTCGATATCACAATAATAAAACCCTCTTTATTGCT
>DAINAR010000030.1:0-37727 GCA_036733345.1 Deltaproteobacteria bacterium
AAACCCTTTCTCCCTGAACAGTCTCAGGCAGACATCTACCACATCACGATGATAGAGTATACCACTGTTTTTCTCTATTTCCTCAAGGGCCGCCCTAAGGCCGCGGGAAGGCCGGTATGGCCTGTGAGATGCCATTGCCTCAACCACATCGGCAACGCCAATTATCTGAGCCTCAAGAATAATCTGCTCGCCTTTCAGCCCCTGCGGGTATCCGGAACCGTCAAGCCTTTCATGGTGCTGAAGGACAATCTCAGCTGTGGGAGCAGGCAGGTCCACCACCTTCAGTATATCATAACCTGTCCGGGGATGAGCCTTAATAAGCTCCATCTCAATCTCACTCAATCTGCCCGGCTTGACAAGTATTTCCGCTGGCACCGACATCTTGCCTATGTCGTGGATGTTACCTGCAATCCTGATGCTGTCAATCACACCACTCTGCAGACCCAACTCCTGTGCTATTGAACGGGCAAGTCTTGATACCCTCCTCTGATGCCCTGCGGTATAGGGATCCCGTTTCTCCAGCATTGTCGATATGACATCGATGGTTCCGATAAGGTTCTTTCTGAGCTTGGAAGCAGATATCCTCAGGTCCTCCGCAGCCTTTTTCTGTTCCGTAATATCCTCGCTAGTTCCTTCGTATCTAATGATCTTTCCTGCTGCATCCTTGATGACGCGGGCATTGATCGACACCCAGATGATACCCCCGTCCCTGCTCCTGACCTCTGTCTCGAATTGTCTGGTTTTTCCATCTTTCAGCAGGGTTCTGATATATCTTTTTCCATCTTCTGCTCTAAGGATTAACTGCTTGTTAATACTTCTGATATCTTTCAGCATCTCCTCCGGGGATGCGAAACCGTGCATTCTCGCCATAGCAGGGTTGAGGCTGATAAACCTGCCCTCAGGTGTGGTCTGAAAAATACCCTCGGCAGCATTCTCGAAGATGGAGCGGTAATTCTCTTCACTCTTTTTAAGGGCCTCCTCGGCGAGCTTCCCCCTTGTGATGTCCCTGGCAAAGATGACAATACGGGAGATTTCATTCTCCCCGCTTAAAACAGGATAGGCATAATTTTCATAATAAACACCATTTCTTTCATCCTCAAAGTGTACAGGGTTGCCTTCGGCAAATACACTGTCGAACTTTTCCTTTCTCAATTTAGCAACTTCATCGGAAAAATTATCATAGAGATATGTGCCCGAAAGTTCTCCGGCGTTTTTTCCTATCCTCTTTGCGACCGTAATGTTCGCAAGCAGCACTTTGCCTGATCGGTCAATCATAATAAGGCTATCGTGTATGGAGTTTATGGCGGCGTACAGGTTTTCTTCGCTTTCCCTCAGTGTCTCCTCGGTCTTTTTTCGAGCTGTTATGTCCTCGATTGTTACCATGTTACGGCCATCCTCGAACAACACCGGAATGAAGTTAATAATTTTCTGAGTTCCATCCTTGCATGTTACCATGAAAACACGGGGCCTTTGCTCACCTTTACGTGTTGTCTCCAGATCATTTAACCATACAGATATTACCTCATGCCTGTAGGACGGATCAGGATAGGCCATTCTAAACCACTCTTTTCCTGAGGAAATATCTGAAATTTCATACCCGGTAATCTCGGTGAACTTGGGGTTGATATAGCTGAATTTACCGTCTTTTTCTATCATTACCATACCAAAGGGCGCATTCTCTGTCAGGATATCAAGCTTTTCTCTTTCCGCTCTGTACTGATCTTCAACCTTTTTACGTTGAATAATGTTCCACATCCCTTCCAGAAGAAGTGAAATATGGGCAGCATCCGATTCTTTGTAAGGATCTGACTTGTTTGCAAGACCGGCAACGAGTACGACATGGCCATTTTCTATAACGGGGACTGCCATGAAGCGTATGAGGGGGACATGTCCATCGGGATAACCTTTTTTATAAGGATTATGGTCTTCATATGTATTTACGATAATGGATTTCTTTTGCCGGATTGCCTCGCCCCATAAACCTGCTTTCTCAATTCGGAATACAACAGGCTTGCCGTCAACCGCGCATTGCTCCATTGCCTTGCGGGTCCAGATGTGGGTATCCATGATGGTTTCGTTTTCATTTATAAATCCAACAAATGCTAACTGACTCTCGCTGATTTTCTGACATTCCTCCACGACAAAAGCTATGATTTCTTCAAGCGGTACATCAGCCATCTTGTTGAGTTTAAGCAGCACTTTAAGCCGCGGGTCATGAACCATCTGCAAGGCATCCTGCTTAGAGCCCTTGATAATAATCGTATTTGGTTCTTCATGCTGGTTTGACATCGATCTCTCCGTTATTTATATCTGGCCAGGTGGAAAATTCTGGAATTCAGAGGGCATGTGCAATAAAACGACGGAAATTTATGATTAAATGCCTCACGGCAACTTAAAAACTGTTCCTGCTAATAAATATCCTACAGCAACATTGAGCCTTTTTCAAATCCGGCATCAAACAGCCTGAGGTTTATATCCCTGAACCTCTTTGCTGTTATACTCTCGATAGTGGTCCTTATCTCCTCATGAGTCAGTGGGCCGTCTCCAAAAGCTGAAAAAAATCCAAGAAGTGCCAGATTCAGAGACATGGGGGCGCCAAGCTCCATGGCCAGTTTTCCAGCATCGACAGATCGAAATCTGATTTCCTTCTGTTCAAAGAACGGTTTCAGGCCCTCTTTTGGGAATTTTCTTCTGTCTGCGTTCACATAAAATCCTGCACCTCTGGCGAGAAACGGAAGGTTCCTGTATCCTTCATTCTCCTCCAGGGCGAGAACCAGATGGGCTGTGCCCTCCTGAACCAGAGATCCTTTGGCATCACCTATCCGCAAATGCGACACCACAGACCCGCCTCTTTGAGCCATCCCGTGTGTCTCGGCGCACATCAGGTTATGTCCCTTGTCAAGGGCCGCCTGAGCCAGAACCTTTGTCATGAATAGAATACCCTGGCCTCCAAGACCGCAAAGCACGATGTTTGTTGTCTCCATTAATGTTCTTTCACCTCCACTATCGCCTTCTGTGGGCAGACCTGAATACACAGGCCGCAATCAGCGCAGATATGCCTGTTGATATTGACCCTTCCCAGATCATCGTCATAGTAGAGGGCCGGGCATTCAAAACGTTCCAGGCAGAAATTGCATGAAGTGCAGTCATCCGTCACCTGCACTTTTATTTTTTTTGGAATGGCCTTTTCATGGTTATCGATCACGCAGGGATGACGTGAAATGATCGCCGCAATGCCTCCATCCCTTGATTCCGTATATTCAAAAGCCTTTTTTAAAACAGTATTCATACCTTCAAGGTCATAAGGATCAACCACCTCTATATACTCCACACCGCAGCCGCTGACTATCCGCTCGAGAGATATAGACTTTGCCTCACTTCCGTCAGCCCGTATCCCGATTCCCGGCGTGGGCTGCATGCCCGTCATTGCAGTAACCTCATTGTCCAGGATCACCAGAACGAATCGCGCATTATTATACACTGCATTCAAAAGGCCTGCTGTCCCTGAATGAAAAAATGTCGAATCCCCTATTGTCGCTACAATTGGCTGTTTCTTTCCATCCTGCTCAAATGAATGGTAAAAGCCCGAGGCCATGGTAATGGCCGCTCCCATATCCAGGCATGTATCAACCCCGCCAAGGTTAAGGCCCAGGGTGTAGCAGCCTATATCGGATGTGAATATGGCCTTTGGGATAGCCTTGCGGATAGCGTAAAAAGAAGCCCTGTGAGGACATCCCGGGCACAGGCTGGGCCTTCTCACCGGAAGTTCAAGGTTCTTCACAAGTTCCCTGACAGCAATGTCTTCTTCTCTCTTAAATGGATTAAGGCCAAGTTCCTTTAAAACCCTGTTTACGACTCCGTATACCACCTCCGGAACAAGCTCTCCCTGCTCCGGCACATGACCGGTCAGTCTGCCCAGGACCCTGTTTCTGTCCCTTAACAGGTACTCTATCAGGGTATCGGTCTCTTCGATTACGAGCAGCCTGTCGCAGGCCGATGCAAACTCGTCGGCCAGTGCATCCGGAAAAGGGAAAGGCGTGCCGATTTTCAGCAGGGGAATATCATTCCTTCCCTCTTCCGCAAGGATGTCCCTGATCACCGCACTGGGAACCCCTCCTGCAACGATACCCAGGGCATAATGCCTGTCATGCTCAAGGTTGTGGAAATTAAAGTGATTTGCAGATGAGAACCTTTCACCGATCTCTTTAAGTTTACGGTTCAGCTCTCCGTGAAGCATAAGCCTGAATTTTGGTGTAGCAGCCCATCTCGAAGGATTCTTTTCAAAAGAGGCCTTTTGCTCACCTGTTTTGATCGGCTCGGGGCTGATATTCTGTCTTGCATGACATACTCGGATTGCAGGCCTTAAGACAACAGGGATCTGAAATTCTTCGGACAGATCCATACCGAATTTTACCATCTCCCTTGCTTCCTGCGGGTCACCCGGATCAAGGACCGGAACCTTCGCCAGCCTTGCCATGAATCGGGTATCCTGTTCAGTCTGTGAGGAATGCGGCCCTGGATCATCACATGATATGATCAAAAGCCCTCCGATATTGCCTATATAGGCCGCGCTCATAAGGCTGTCAGCCGCTACATTTAATCCCACCTGTTTCATACAGCATGCAGAGCGCTTGCCTGCAACTGCCGCGGCAAAGGCATTGTCAAGGGCCACCTTTTCGTTGGTAGACCATTCAGTGTATGTATTCAAACCCTCAGCCTTTACTCTGCTTATTACCTCAGGCAGGATTTCAGAGCTTGGTGTCCCGGGATAGGATGTTACCATCTGGCATCCGGATTCTACCAATCCCAGGGCAATAGCACCGTTTCCCAGCATGATTTCTTCGTGTTCCATATGGATATCTCCAGCGGATTGAACAATAAATAAGATTGTGAGTGATCGGTTATTGGTTATTGGTTATCGGTTATTGGTTATCAGTCAGTGACCATTACCCATAACCCGGGTTTGGTATCCTTGTAAAGTTTTTAAAAAGTACAGTATACAAGTTAAATTCTGTCTTGAAAAGTTAAAATAAGAAAAAACCATGAATCCCGCATATGATAGATTTTTGAGTGGCATGCTGTTAAATAACTTTAAAACTTTTGATGAAAATATGATTTTGCTGATTATTAAAGAGTGTTGCATTAATAGATCCAAAGCAGCGTCGCTACCTGTATAGAACACATCCCCATCACATCACCAATGTCATAAATAATCATGCTTGACACAGATTTCTTACTGTTTTACCGTGTTTTTATGGTCAAAATAATAATATAATTTCAGATATATTGACTTATCAAAAATTTCATCACAATATTATTGACTGGAGAGCATAATGGATCAAAAGCCGGTTGCCCAAAATATGGTTGCCCTCATCAGCTATCAGGAAACATCAGTGGTAAGCAAGACCCTGCTTGACAAGAAAACAGGAACAGTCACACTGTTTGCCTTTGACAAAGGACAGGGATTGAGCGAACACACTGCTCCCTTTGACGCAATGGTCACTGTGCTTGACGGGAAGGCTGAGATTACGATTGCCGGAAACCCTGTTTTAGTGAAGCAGGGCGAAATGCTTGTAATGCCGGCCAACCAGCCTCATACACTGAAGGCAGTCGAACGATTCAAGATGATGCTTATAATGATAAGGTCGTAGCATGATTTCCAAACAGATTTCACGACGGTCTTTTCTTAAGGGAGGCTTTGCGGGAGCTGCCGCCCTGGGAATATCCCGTCTTCCAGTGCCCGCATCAGTAAAAGGTGCTGACCCTAAAGAACTGGCAACGCTGATCGACATCAGAAAGTGCATTGGTTGCGAAGCCTGTGTAGAGGCCTGCCAGGAAACAAACGCATCCAAATTTCCCGAACCCGTGAAACCCTTCCCAAAGATGTTTCCCGAACGCGTCAAGGCCGAAGACTGGTCGGACAAACGGGATGTTAGCAGCCGCCTTACCCCTTACAACTGGGTGTTCATTCAGGAGGCCTCAGTAAAAGAAAACGGGCATAAGGAAACTTATACCTTCCCACGGCGTTGCATGCACTGTCAGAACCCTCCGTGTGCAGACCTTTGTCCCTGGGGTGCAGCTCGAAAACTCAAAAACGGAATTACGAGAATTGATTCACATCTCTGTCTGGGTGGTCAGAAATGTAAGGTCGTATGTCCCTGGCATATCCCTGAAAGGCAGACCGGTGTTGGGCTGTACCTGGATGTAATGCCCTCCTTTGCAGGGAATGGAGTGATGTTCAAATGCGACCGCTGTTATGACAGGATTGAAAAGGGACTCCTGCCTGCCTGTATAGAGGCATGCCCCGAAAATGTCCAGACTATCGGGCCAAGAGAAGAAATCCTTAAAGAGGCCCACAGGATAGCCGCCGAAATTAACGGATATATTTACGGAGAAAAAGAAAACGGAGGGACCAATACAATATATGTCTCACCCGTACCCTTCGACAAACTCAACGAGGCCGTAGAAAAGGGACCGGGGAGACCTCATTTTAAACCGGTTGAGGACGCCATGGCCAATGCCGATAATCTGGCAAAGGCCATGATAATTGCTCCGGTTGTTGGAATAGCTGCGGCTATAGTGCGTTTCTTAAGGATTTCCAAATGAGCCGGGTGTTCTTCAAACAGCAAAAACCAAAGGAGTGAGACAGATGCGTGCTGGACCAACGCCTAAACCATCCTTTGAAAGCAGAATTCTGCAGAAAGTTTATGTACTGCTCATTTTCTTTATGGGTCTGACAGGATTTGCCCAGATGCCCATCTTCAAGCGGTACTACATCGCTGATATCCCCGGCCTTGGGTGGCTGGCTGATTTTTATTTTACACATACTCTTCACTATATTGGAGCCATTGCTCTCCTGGGTCTTTTTGCATACTATGCGGTGCTGTACCTCATGCAGGGAAGGAAAATTCACCGACTGACGGCCGCTGCCTATGTCCGAATTGTAATCATATCATGTATTGTAGCCACAGGTATCATCAGGGTTCTTAAAAATCTGCCTGATGTAACGTTTTCTCCCCGGTTTACCCAGTTTGTGGATCTTGCCCACCTGGGATCCATGCTTATTTTAATGATTGTGGCTCTTCTATTTCTCATCTTTAAAAAGGGTTGGACCGTTGAGCGCCGATATACTGGGTATCTATAATGTACCGCCCTGTAAAATTCTCCTATATATGGATCAGATACTATTAAATTGATTTTTGGTGTAACCTGATACAGAAAAAAGCTTATACAATTTTCACACATTTGATAAACCAGTAACAGGGAGTCAGGAACTATGAATAAAATCAAAATTGATAGCAGTGTCGTTTTTTTATATCCAATGCCTACAGTACTGGTAGGCTCTATTGTTAATGGGAAGGCAAATTTTCTGGCCGCAGGCTGGATTTCAAGGGTTAACCTGAAACCGCCTCTGTTTGGAATAGCATTAGCACCTCATTATACAAATAAAGGTATTGAAGAAAACAGGGAATTCAGCATTAACATTCCTGATGTTTCCTTACTGGAGCAGACTGATTACTGCGGGATGATTTCGGGCAGTAAGATAGACAAATCACATGTCTTTGATATTTTTTATGGTGATCTTAAAAAATGCCCCCTTATTGCAGAATGTCCTGTTTGCATATCCTGTGACTTATACGATGCAGTAAAGTTTCCTTCAAATACTCTTTACATAGGAGAGGCAAAAGAGGTCTTTACTGAAGAAAGATATATAACCGACGGCAAGCCGGATGTAAAAAAAATAAATCCGTTTATGCTGACAATGCCTGACAATAACTACTGGTCTGTTGGTGAAAATATCGGCAAGGCATGGAATGCAGGCAAAAACCTGAAGAAAAAATGACAACTTAAGATGAACTCTCCAGTGGGGATAGATATGTTTATACCCACTGTAATATAAACTAAACAGCCTTTATCAACCAAAACATTATTTTAAAGGCTGTTGTCCTTATCGGGATGGATAGATTTATCCACCAAACCTGTATAGAGATCTGGCATGAAGATACGATTCTCCATATCATTAAAGCTATTAGTATTTATTCTTCCATTAGTGTGTCTTCCTATTATAATTGTGGGTTATTTTTCTACCCGGGCCTCTGTCGAAAGGGTCAATCGCCTGGTACATCATGAACTTACTGTTGAGGTTGAAACAACCGCCAAGACTATTGATGATGTTTTCAAATATTGCCGTCTGGATCTTGAGATCATATCCAGCCTGCCCGTACTTGAGGACTACCATGCTGCAAGGTCCTTTCGTCTCGAGGCGGAGTCTGAATTCAATTATGACAATATAGTAAGGCTTTTCAAGGACTTCATTTCCAGGACGCCATATTATCGCAGTATCCGTTACATAGACAACCTGGGGATAGAACTGATAAAGGTCTCCAAAAGAGACGCTGTCAGTGATCATGAAGACCAGAGTAATCAAGAGTTTTTCAGGGCCGCGAAAACCTTGAAACCTGGAGGTATTTTTATTTCCGACATCCTGCGTGAACGCTCCGGAGAAGGATTCGTGATCCAATGGGCTAAGCCGATCTTCAGTATCTGGAAGGAGTTTTCAGGGGTATTGGTCATAGATCTTGATTATGATCAAATACTCGAAACCATTAATGAGATTCGCGTCGGAGAACGGGGATATGCATTTCTGATCGATCAGTTGGGCAGAATTGTGGCCCATCCCTTTTATGAAATTTATAAGTATAACCCGGGCAACTATCCTAACCCTACCATTGAACAATTGGGCTCAGAAATGATGGGGCGCGTTACAGGATCAATGAACTACTCCTTAGAAGGAGAGGACAAGGTGGCGGCATTTGCCCCAATACTTAGCCTTGGGTGGTCCATGGCCGTTGCAATTCCAAGTGTGGAGCTTAAAAAAGAAGCCCAGGCAATTAAAACTAAAGTTATTCAGGTTGTGCTCATATCATTACTCTTTGCCTTAGCGGGAGTGAGCATCCTGTCATATTATCTGCTCAGACCGGTACGCAACCTTGTTACGGCCACAAAACGTATAGCAAACGGCGATTTAAGCCAGGACATTCCCGTTCAATCGAGAGACGAACTCGGGGACCTGACAAGTTCCTTTAACCGTATGGTCAGGAACCTTTCAAGGATACAGGATGAACTTGTACGTTCTGAAAAATTAATATCCCTCGGAAGGCTTTCAGCTGGCGTTGCCCACGAGATCAGAAATCCTCTCAATGCAATGAAGGGAGCTATCGTCTATTTACAGCGGCGCAGATCAGATGATCCTCTTATCAAAGAATACACACACCTTGTCTCCGAAGAGATCGACAGGCTGAGTGAATTTGTAACAGAGTTCCTTTATTTTGCCAGACAGGCTTTTCCTGATCTTGTCCGTGTAGATCTGAATAAATTGCTCCTTTCTACCCTATCTCTGTTTGAAAGACAGGCTGAGGAAAAGAAAATATTCTTTCACAGCCAGACGGACCCTTCACTGCCGTTAGTTCTTATTGATCCAAAGCAGATTGAGCAGGTGTTTGTTAATCTGATAATCAATTCCATGGATGCCATGCCTGATGGAGGTCACTTGAAAGCCCGCTCACGTTTTTTGGAGCCTGATGAATTAAATCCGTCCGGCTCGGTACAGGTTATACTTGAAGACAACGGCCTGGGTATTTCTCATGAGCACCTCAAAAACATATTTGATCCTTTTTTCAGCACAAAAGAAAACGGAACAGGTCTTGGACTTCCTTTATGTTTAGGCATATTGGAAGCACACGGAGGTCGAATCGATGTTTCAAGTGAAGAGGGCTTGGGCACAAATGTAATAATAACTTTGCCTTTATCGTCTGAAGAAGAAATCAAGGAGAACCCAATTGAATAAGAAAAAGATACTGGTGGTTGATGATCGCATTAATACCCTGAGAGTGCTGATGGCGATCCTAGCGGATGAAGGTTACGAAGTGGTTCAGGCCGTAAGCGGAAATGTGGCCATGGATGTGTTCAAGGATCAGGAGGATATTGATGCCGTCCTTGCCGACCTTAAGATGCCTGGAATGGATGGGCTGGAGCTGTACCACAAGATGAAGGAGTTAAGAGAGCCACCGCCCTTTATTATTATGACGGCCTATGGCACCGTCAAATCCGCAGTGCAGGCGTTAAAGGAAGGCGTTACCAACTACCTTATCAAGCCGCTGGATTTTGATGAATTGATAATTGTACTCAACAAGTGCATCCAAGACTATAATATTTCCAGGGAACTCGCCTGTCTTCGCAGGCAAATCAAGGAGGATATCTCTTTTCATGATATCATCGGCACCAGTAAAAAGATGAAGGAAATCTTTGATATGGTTGAGACGGTTGGCCCTACTGACGCATCCGTATTGATACATGGAGAGACGGGAACGGGCAAAGAACTTTTGGCCCGTGCTATTCACCTTGAAAGCCAGCGGAAGGATGAAAAGCTTGTATATATAAATGTTGCGGCCTTAACAGAGAGTCTTCTTGAGGCAGAGCTTTTCGGATATGTAAAAGGTGCATTCACTGGAGCCATAGGTGACAAGATTGGCCGACTTGAAACGGCCGACCATGGTACATTGTTTCTGGATGAAATCGGACATATGAGCCTCACATTTCAGGCAAAACTTCTCAGGTTCCTGCAGGAGATGACTTTCGAGCCGGTTGGGAGCACTGAATCCCGCTCAGTCAATGTAAGGCTTATCACTGCAACAAATCTTGACCTTTTAAATGAGATAAAGGCAGGTCGTTTCCTGAGCGATCTGCTTTACAGGATTGAGGTGATTTCCATACATCTGCCCCCGCTTCGCGAAAGAAGAGACGACATTCCCCTGCTTGTCAATCACTTTGTAAAAAAATATACCGGACAGTATGAAAAAACAGTAGACGGATTAAGCAAGGAGGCTATGGAAACACTTGTCAAATACAATTGGCCTGGAAATGTCCGTGAACTTAAAAACTGCCTTGCAAGGGCAGTTATACTTTCCAAAGGGACAACGATAGGAATTGAGGATCTGCCTAAAAGGTTTTTAAACAAACCTTCCAGCTCATCCTTGTCTGAAAGAGAAGGCATCATTCCTAATAGTTCAGGTCAGGGAATTAAAATCCGGGATATGGAAATAGAGCTTATCTCTCAGACCTTACAACAATGCCATGGCAATAAAAGCCTTGCAGCACGTTATCTAGGTATATCGCGTAAATCGCTTTATGAAAAAATGGAGCGATATCGAATCTCAGATGTAAACAAGTGAGCCTTTTATACTCACCTAGTCATTCCAGTATATTTGACAATTTGAGTTTTTTCACAAAATTCAAAAAAATACCCCACCACCTGTTATCTGCACCTTTTCTTTATCTTGATCTGAAATATTTCAGATCAATCCAGGCTGAGAAGCATAATCCATGATCAATGCATCAGCCAGCGTGGAAGGATAAGAGATATCCAGGGAAAGTAGGTTATAAGCAAAAGGCTTAGAAGCAGGAGAAAAAGAAAAGGTAACACCCCTTTAGCAACTTCTGTGAGAGTTTTGCCCGTTATACCCATGGCCACGAACAGGTTGAGCCCGAACGGAAATGTTAAAAATCCGAACTCCACGTTTACTATCATCATAATGGCAAAGTGAACGAGGTCAATGTCAAACTTCTGAAGGGTTACAAAAAGTATGGGACACAGCACCAGGATGGCGGATACGATTTCCATAACGCATCCTATTATAAGGAGAAGAATATTGATACAGAGCAGGAAGAAATATTTGTTTCCTACATGAGCTATGATAAATTCAGCCGCCTTTACCGGAAGTTGTTCCCTGGTAAGCAGCCAGATGAAGGTCATGGCGCATGCGATAATAAAGAGAAGAGATGCAGACAGAATGGTACCTTCCTTCAGCACTTTATGGAACTTGGCCCAGGTTAGCCCTTTATAGATAAACGCTTCAACGAAAACTGCATATACCACGGAGACGGCTGCTGCCTCTGTAGGAGTAAAAATCCCCGAATAGATTCCTCCAAGGACAATGATAGGCATTGCCAGGCCCCATGAAGCCTTCCTGATGAGCACAAGGCCTTGCTTGAAGGTCACTTTTTGTTGAGTACGCCAGTTATGTTTCCTGGCAAGTGAATATGAATAAAAAATCAGAATGCCTCCGATCATGAGGCCTGGAAGAATCCCTGCCATAAAGACTTCACCGACTGATACGTTCATCACGAGGCAATAAAGGACCATCGGGATAGACGGAGGAATCAGTATTCCCAGTGAACCCGCAGAGGTAAGCAAGCCTATACTGAATCTGTCACTGTATCCGCTTTTTACAAGGGCCGGTATCATTATGCTGCCGATGGCTATCACCGTTGCAGGGCTTGAACCTGATATGGCCGCAAAAAAGATGCAGCCCAGAATCGAGGCAATGGCAAGCCCTCCTCTGAATCTTCCCACCAACAGGTTCATAACAGAAATCAAATAGGTTGAAATAGACCCCTCTGCCATTATACTCCCTGCCAGAATAAAAAAAGGGATGGCGAGCAGTATAAAATTATCCATTCCGTTAAATAGTTGCTGTACAACCGCCTGGAGTGGAATTCCGAGTTTAAAGTGCAACGTTGCTCCGGTGACGGTGAGAAGTACAATAGCAATCGGAGTGGAAAGGACCAGCAGTATACCGAACAGCACGAACATAAAGGTGACCATGATTACTCCCTCCCCCTGTTATATTCTTCCCTGCAGAAAATAGACCTTGCGTGCCTTATGGAAACCATAAGAAAACGAAATGAGATCACCACGGAAAATATGCCTATAGGCAGATAGGCGATCCACATCGGCATCTCCGTGGCAGGGGTTAACGCTTTGTATTTCATCAGTTTGCCAATCTGAACCCATGAAAACCAGCAGACGATAGCCATGGAGACACTTGCCGTCAGGTTGGCAACTGTCTTGAAAAGATGCGCCAGCCAATCAGGGGCATATTGAGTAACAGCCTCCATACTGAAATGCGTACCGTATTTAACGCCAAGACCGGCCCCCATAAAGGTTACGAGCACTGTTAGATACCGGGCCCATTCTTCAAACCAGTCATAGGCTAAACCGAAAACGTAACGCGTTACCACCTGAAATGTGGCTACGAAGGCAAGCACAAGGAGCACATAGCCTACGACGAGTTCCTCGGTGTTACAGACGATATTGAAAATCTTCTTCATTTACATCCTCTTAAGATCTTATTTTGAGAATAGTATCGTGTTTTATCAGGAAAGGGCCTTTTCAGGCCCTTTCCTGACCTCCTTTGGAAAAGGACATTCCAGGATCTATCGTACCATGAGACTACTTGTAATTGCTTATCTTGTCCTGGATCATCTGGTAATATGTCATTCCGGCATACTTTCCATATTCCTTGTCATTAGCAATAGTTCCTGTCTTTTTCTCATATTTTGAATGCACAGGCTTCATGGCGTCCATAAACGCCTTTCTTTCATCGGATGTCAGGCGTATAACATTGACGCCTTTTTCTTCCACCTGTTTTATGAGCATTTCTCTGAGCTTTTTGTTTTCATCCCTGTTCACTTGAATGCCCAGCTTTGCAGCCTCATAGAAGATCTGTTGCTGTTCGGGTGTCAGTTTTTTCCACAGTTCCGGCTTTAAAACAATGATACACTCGGTGAGTATATGGCCTGTCATTGTCGCATACGGGCAAACCTCTGTGAACTTCATAAGGGCTGAGATCAGCATGGGATTGTCCTGGGCGTCAATTACGCCAACCTGAAGCGCGTTATAGACCTCCGGAAATGGCATGGGCACAGGGCTTGTTCCAAGCTGCTTGAAGGCGTCCAGATAAACTGGGCTTTCCATCACCCTTACCTTAAGCCCCTTCATGTCTTCCGGTTTCCTGATCTCCCTCTTTGTGTTTGTAAAGTCTCTCATCTCGTTTTCCGTTGTCCCTATGGCTATCATTCCCTTGAAGGTAAAGAGATCAAAAAAGACCTTCTGGAATTCAGGATCATCAATCACACTGTAGGCGACCTCTCTGCTTGGCCATAGAAAAGGCATGTCCCATAATGCCACCTCAGGCACGAAATTAGAGAGTACCGCTGTTGTTACTGTTGCCATGTCAAGAACGCCGCTCTGTACTTGTTCAGCCATTGAACGCTCTCCCCCGAGCTGACCCATGGGGAAGACATCAATCTGGATTTCTCCGTTTGTCTTATCTTTCACATAATTGGCAAAGGCAAGGCATCCCAGATGCTGCCCGTGTTTGGGGGGGGCTACATGGCCGTATTTTAAGACCATACCAGCCGATACCGTACCTGCAAACGAAACCACAAAAATAAACGTAAAAAAATATAAACGAAACCTCTTCATCTAAAACCTCCTTAATCCCTTTTAAATACACCTAGTTGTCATAAGATACATTTTTCCTGATGATTAAACCTCCCTCATTTTGGGGAGCCATTTTTTAATAAAATACTTGAGCAAATAGTATGCCACCATACTCTATTTACATAACCTGCTGATTATTTGGATGATTTACATTAGGGCAAGAAATTGGCTGGTTTTATTTGTGTTACTTAAAGTTACACATTATTCAAATCAACAGGGAGTAAAATTGATGGACTCGTAAAACGGCCGAAAATACCATTTTCGCTCTTTTCTACGAAAACCGTAATCCAGTTTTTTCAAGCAGTTAAATGCCTTTCGGGCTTTGCTTGGAATTTATCCTGTACTTGATGTTAGGCTGGGATTAAGACTTTTTGCGAGATAATCAAAATTGGTTGGAACAACAAAATAACATTTTAATTTCGATACATTAAATAATGTGTTACGATAGGTTACAGTTATTATACACATCTTTTTGAAGTAAATGAACTACCCCGCCGCAAACAGCGGGAACTTGTCTGCCTTTTACCAGCCTTTTACCAGCCTTCGGCTGGTTGGCTGGCTGGCAGATCAAATCCTCGTCCGCCTTTTATCAGCCTTTGGATGGCTGGCGGATTAAAATGAAGGCAGCTCTATATCTCCCTCTGCAATTGAAAGGGGATAGATTATCTTGCGTTTTCCTTCTTTAGTCCATTGAATAACACAGGCAAGAGCTTCGGCTTCAGGATCTTCTCCAAACAGGGTTTGATGTCCCTTATGGAATTTAATTCGTCCCATGGCCCCTACCCTGTCGGTCTCCTCAAGGCATGTAACAATCCTGTCAGGATCAAGGGAGCCTGCCTTTTCAATAGCATCTGCAAAGATGTAAACCGATTCATAGGACGGGGACGGGCCGTGGCCTGCCTCTATACCCCTCCCGAATTTCTCCATGTATGCCCGATAAAATGCGTCCGCCGGTTTATACTTGTCTGATGGGACATTGCCAAGTTCAAAAATAAGATTCATTACCCCTGCGACCTTGCCTTCGGATTTTTTCCATGCACTTGGTCCTATCATGGGTGAAATGAAGCCGCACAATAGTGCCGGTACTTTCAGATCCTTCCATTGCCTGACAAGATTGCTGCTTGTAGGCATGTCGAATATAGGCAAAATTATCTGGGCTCCCTTTTTCCTGGCCTTTGTTAATGCCGCACGGAAATCAGTGGCCCCAGTCGGGTAAAATTCCATGCCAAGGACTTCCCAGCCTGCCTTATCAAAAAACAATTTGAACATCAGTGATGTGGTAGTCCTCTCCCATGCCCTGTCCTGATTTATTACAAAAACCTTATTGAAACCGAACCGCTCATTTAAAAATTTCATCATGTTAATAAGACAGGAAACAAGATATTTTGAATTTATGCAGATTCTGAATATATACTTATACTTCGTATCCTTCATTATTTTCACCTCAGCCGCCGGCAATACGCCAAGTGCAGCAAGGAGAGGAACCTTATGACTTGAGAACATATCCATTGCCGGTAACATGACCTCAGATTTGTAAGGGCCTACAACAACTGCATTTACCTTTTGCTTAATGATTATATTCTCTATTCTTTTTAGGGACTCCTCAACAGGTATGCCCGGATAAATCTCAAGCAAATCGATCTTCTCAATCCTGAAACGCATTTTTTTATCGCCTACCTTAACACCGCCCAGCGCATTAATTTCATCTACCGCCAGTTCAACAGCCCTGAAGCTCTCTCCGCCTTCAAGAGTCCTTAATGAAGTGGCTACACCGAGTACAATATCATCAGAAGCATGGCTCGATGTGTTAAGAGCGAAAAATAATATCAAAAGGAATATATCTCTAATGCCTGGGAATCTGATCTTCATTCATCTTCTCCTGATAAATTTAGGTTCAATCAATGTAGCTGCTAAAATATATGCAGGCATAAAGCACAAATTGCCAAAGAAGGAAAGATCATAAAAACGTCCCGACTAATTACTTAAACACATGCTAAAATAAAAAATTATACTGTGCAAAGAAAATTTAATGCCTTCAGGTAAATCTATTCTTGCCCTTTTAAAGGATGAACTTTGAACCTTCGGTATGAAAATGCCTTCCGCCATTTGCTTGTTTCCGGGGCCATCAACATCAAGAGCAATACAAAATCTTAGCAACAGGAATCCCGACTCCATTTTTCTGTTGTTCTGTAAGTCAAAAATAAATCACTTTGAATTGATTCAGCAACCACACCTGAAGCGGTAGTAATAAATCATTGAATAACTCTTTTTTTGAGTCACCTACCCTTATTTTAAGGAGTATTCATTTGCAGTCCCTCCACTGTGCCACATTTTTACTAGAGCCGCCCCAACCAGTGGTACTCGTATTACATTTTTATTAAAAAAAACTCCTTTTGCCTTCTGTCTTCATCCTTTCTTCATCTTGCTCTGTTATATTCCGGCAAAACTGGATAGGGAAGATGCTGGACGACTTTCCTGTAATCAAAACAGTTTTTATCAAGGGAAAAGAATTATGAGATCCACTTTCCTTCCGTTCTCTAAACCATCCATAGGCGAACGTGAAATAGAGGCAGTAGCGGAAATCCTTCGATCAGGCTGGATTACAACCGGCCCCAGGGCCGCAGAGTTTGAAGAGACCTTCCGGGGATACTGCAATGCAAAGGATGCTGTTGCCCTGAATTCTGCAACAGCGGGCATGCACCTTTTGCTTTCCGCCCTGGGCATCGGCCCGGGGGACGAAGTGATCACCCCTTCCATGACATGGGTCTCCACGGTGAACCTGATTGTACTTTCAGGCGCAACACCGGTTTTTGCCGATATCGACCGTGATACCCTTATGGTTTCAGAAGATAGTATCGAGCCCCTCATCACCGATCGTACAAGGCTGATCATTCCGGTGCATTTTGCCGGTGCCGCTGCTGATATGGAACCATTGCGTCATCTGGCCTCGAAGAAAAAGATCCATCTTGTAGAAGATGCCGCCCATGCTGCCGGTACAGAATATCGGGGTGAAAAGATAGGCCGGCACGGAAGCGCCATATTTTCCTTCCATCCAATAAAAAACATGACCTGCGGTGAGGGTGGTATGTTCTGTTCGGATAATTCCGGTCTTGTCGAACGAATCCGCCGGTTAAAATTTCACGGCCTCGGGGTTGACGCCTATGACCGGGACATTCAGGGGCGTGCACCTCAGGCTGAGGTCCTTGAACCCGGGTTCAAATATAACCTCACCGATATTGCGGCTGCCATTGGACTTGGCCAGCTGGCCCGGCTTGATAGTTTCATTGAAAAAAGATCACGGCTGGTACATCGATATCTGGAGCTGCTTGGCGGAATAGACGAAATCATGCCCCTTGCCGTGCCATCCTATCCTGTTCGCCATTCCTGGCACCTGTTCATAGTCCGTCTGGTTACAGAGCGGGCAGGCATGGACAGGGAAACCTTCATGTCTGAATTGAAAAGAAGAAATATCGGTACCGGTATCCATTTCAAGGCAGTGCATACTCAGAAATATTACCGTGAGGCATTACAGCTGCCCGAAGGTGCCCTACCGGCAACGGAATGGAACTCGGAACGCATATGTTCGCTTCCCCTTTTCCCTGATATGGTCATGGAGGATGTGGACTATGTTGTGGCAGCTATCAAGGAGGTTCTAAAATGAATTCACCTGAGCTTTCGATTGTCATTCCGGTCTATAATGAAAAAGACAACCTTCCGGAATTGATCGATCGCTGTCTTGCCTCCTGCAAGACAACCGGCCGTAACTTTGAGATAATCCTGGTAGACGACGGAAGCAGGGACGGATCAAGCGACATTATTGCTAAAGCCTCTTATAATAATCACGAAGTGATTGCAGTAATTTTAAACAGGAACTATGGCCAGCACGCGGCTGTATTTGCAGGACTTGAGCAAAGCACTGGTGAGATCGTCATTACACTGGATGCGGATCTCCAGAATCCACCCGAAGAAATACCCAACCTGGTGCGAGAAATGGATCTTGGTGTCGATGTCGTTGGCACCGTGCGGGAAAACCGTCAGGACACAACCTTTCGACGCGCTGCATCTTGTATGATCAACCGGATTGTTCAGCGGGCCACTGGAGTGATGATGCATGACTACGGCTGTATGCTAAGGGCATACCGTCGAACAGTTGTTAATGCCATGCTCCAGTGCAGGGAGCGCTCTACCTTCATTCCCATCCTGGCCAACAGTTTTGCCGGGAGCACCTCCGAAATTCCTGTCAGACATTCACCGCGAAAAAAGGGAAAATCCAAGTACAGCTTCCTGAAACTGATTTCGCTCCAGTTTGACCTGCTCACATCCATGTCCACCTTTCCCCTGCGCCTTCTTTCATTCATGGGTGCAGTGATCTCAATGTGCGGAGTAGGTTTTGGTGTACTGCTCATGGTGCTGCGGTTTATGTATGGCGCGGCATGGGCGGCTGAAGGCATATTCACACTTTTTTCCGTGCTATTTGTCTTTATCGGCGCTCAATTTATAGGGCTTGGGCTGATCGGAGAATACATCGGCCGTATATACCATGATGTCCGTGGCAGGCCCCGCTTTTTTGTTAGGGAAATCCTCGGCACTACCTCATTACTGGCAAAGCAAAAAGCTCAGTTTCCAAACCGTGGTGAGGATAACGAATTGGACGAAATTAACTTATTTTCAGGAAAAAGCTATGAAAGCCATCATACTTGCCTACCATAATATCGGATGCGTTGGGATAAGGGCACTCCGGAGACATGGATTTGATATCAAGGCCGTATTTACCCATGAAGATGATCCGAATGAAAACATCTGGTTTGAATCAGTTGCAGAACTGGCATCGAGTATGGATATACCTGTCTATGCACCGGCCGATATCAACCATCCTCTCTGGATTGACCGGATAAAAAATATGCAGCCTGATATCATCTTTTCTTTTTACTACCGGAACATTATTGGAAAGGAAATACTGAATTTACCGCCTGCAGGGTGCCTCAATCTCCACGGTTCTCTCCTCCCCAGCTACAGAGGGCGCTGCCCGGTAAACTGGGTTCTGATCCACGGTGAAAAGGAGACGGGCGTTACACTGCACTTCATGACACCGCGGCCGGATGATGGCGACATAACAGGATACAAGCGAGTACCCATTGACGGTAATGACAATGTCCTGAGCCTTCACAAAAAACTTGCATCTGGAGCAGAAGACCTTCTTGATGAACTGCTGCCGAAAATACTCGAAAACAGGGTAGAACGTATCCCGCAGAAACAATCACTGGCAAGTTACTTCGGCGGACGCAAACCTGAGGATGGCGAAATCGACTGGAAGCAAAGTGCCGCTGCCGTCCGCAACCTTATTCGTGCTGTTACCAGGCCCTATCCGGGAGCCTTCTCATATCTCGGAAATCATAAGTGTATCTTCTGGCAGGCCAGTCTGTCTGAAACATCAGTCAATGCCGGTCCAGGCACAGTAATCTCTGTTAATCCTCTGACTATTGCCTGCGGTAACGGAGCGGTGGAGGTTCAGTTCGGCCAGGCCGAAAACGGTGTATTTATAAGCGGCAGGCAGCTTGCCCTGGAATTCAATCTGACGATCGGCATGAAATTCAACGGTAAGACTGATGTCTCAGCAAGGCAGAAAATCAAAAAACATGTACTCATCCTTGGTGTAAACGGCTTTATCGGCAACCATCTGAGTGAGCGGTTGCTGGAAAGCGGAAGATATGAAGTGCATGGCATGGACCTGTGCTCAAATACCGTTGAACGCCTGAAGGAGCATCCGGATTTTCATTTTACAGAAGGGGACATCTCGATCATGCGTGAATGGATCGAATATCATGTGCGCAAATGTGACATCATCCTGCCTCTGGTGGCCATTGCGACACCCATAGAATATGTCAGAAACCCCTTGAGGGTGTTCGAACTCGATTTTGAGGAAAATCTTCGCGTGGTCAGGTATTGTGTCAAATACAGCAAACGCCTCGTATTTCCCTCAACATCCGAGGTCTATGGCATGTGCACCGATACTGAATTTGATGAACAGAACTCAAATTTCGTCCTTGGTCCCATTTATAAACAGCGGTGGATCTACTCTTGCAGCAAACAGATGCTCGATCGTGTGATATGGGCCTATGGATTTGACAGGGGGCTGCAATTCACCCTCTTTCGTCCCTTTAACTGGATCGGGCCGAGGCTCGATTCTCTCGAATCAGCAAGGATCGGCAGTTCAAGGGTAATTACCCAGTTTATCCTGAACCTTGTAGAAGGTAATTCTATTAAGCTGGTTGATGGAGGAAGGCAAAAACGCTGTTTCACTGATGTTAAGGACGGCATTGAGTGCCTTTTCAGAATTATTGACGATAAGGATGGCTGCTGCAACGGCCGGATTTTCAATATCGGAAATCCTGACAATGAGTTCAGCATGAAAGAACTTGCTGAAATATTGATGGAGAAATTTGCGGCACATCCGCTCAGGCAACACTTTCCACCTCAAAGCGGCATCAACCATATTGAAGCAAGGGCATTTTACGGTCCCGGTTACCAGGACGTTGAACATCGAAGGCCATCTATCCGCCAGGCCAGAACCCTTCTGGGCTGGGAGCCTGAGGTGCCGTTTGGTCAATCAATCGAAAACACCCTGGACTATTTTCTAAGGGACGTGGTTGAAAAATCGGAGCGTCCTCTATGATCCATGTAGGCCTGCGAATCGATGTAGACACCCTGAGAGGCACCCGCACAGGGGTTCCGAACCTGATCGACCTGCTCGCTCGCTACAATATCAGGGCCAGTTTCTTCTTTTCAATGGGACCTGACAATATGGGCCGTCATCTGTGGCGACTGATGCACCCAACATTCCTCATTAAAATGCTAAGGACAAGCGCGGCACGTCTTTACGGCTGGGACACACTTATGCGCGGAACTCTGTGCCCTGGCCCTGTGATTGGACAGATATGCAGGGATACCATCCGAAACACCGCCGGAGCTGGCCACGAAATAGGCCTGCATGCATGGGACCATTATCGCTGGCAGACACGGGTTGAGCGGATGGATCGAAATGATATTACCCTTGAGATTCAACGGGGCTATAATTTGCTCACTGATATAATTGAAAGGCATCCTGATTGTTTTGCGGCTCCTGGCTGGAGAATTACCCCTGAAGCACTTATTGCACTCGACGGTTTTGCGTTCAGGTTCGAATCCGATTGCCGCGGCTACTCAATTTTCCGGCCTGTGTTTGATGTTAAGCACATAAGCCATGTCCAGGTGCCTGCCACTCTTCCGACCTATGACGAACTTATAGGCATAAAATGCACACCTGAAACCTATAATAATTACCTGCTTAATCTTATCAGGCCGAATCAACTCAATGTCCTGACTATCCATGCTGAAGTAGAAGGGATCAATTGTCTTCCTCTGTTTCAGGACTTTGTGGACAGGGCACTGCAAAAGGGTATCGTCTTTGGGCCCCTTGGTGAAATACTTTCCCGAACAAAAAATATTGCTGAATCAACTGTGTGTAAATCCTCTGTGACCGGAAGAGAGGGATGGGTTGCCTGCCAGGAGAACTATCAAACATCTTCAATCTATGAAAAAGTCCGCAATTTATGAATAATATGAATAAACAGCAGAATACAACCGCAATAAAACCATACGCAGCGCTGCTTCTGCTATTTTTTTTATTTTCCTACATGCTGCCGCTGGGTGTACGAAATCTTATCCCTCCGGACGAAACGCGTTACGCCGAAATTCCTCGGGAGATGATTGCCCAAGGGGACTGGATTGCCCCGCACCTGAACGGATTGCGTTACTTTGAAAAGCCGGTGCTCGGGTACTGGGTGCATGCCGTATCCATTCTGCTTTTAGGAGAAAACAACTTTGCAGTGCGCCTTCCGTCCGCATTATCTGTCGGGCTTTCGGCCTTATTGATTTATGTTCTTTTTTGCCTGAAAGGCAGCAATGGAGCTAACGATTGGAGGCTGCAGGGGATTCTGGCTGCACTCACCTATCTGACCTGTATCGGGGTTTTCGGAGTAGGAACCACTGCCTTGCTTGACAGCCTGTTCTCTTTTTTCCTGACAGCAGTAATAATTGCATTCTATTTTGCTGCTGAAGCGCCTCCCCGATCTACCAGGGAAAAGATATTCCTGCTGCTTTCAGGCGTATTATGCGGCATTGCCTTTCTGACAAAGGGTTTTCTGGCATTTGCCATACCGGTTCTGGTTTTTGCCCCCTACCTTATCTGGCAGCGCCGTTATCTTGACCTTTTTCGCATGCTCTGGCTGCCTGTCCTTACTGCCCTGCTGGTTGCATTGCCCTGGTGCATATCAATACACCTGAAGGAGCCGGATTTCTGGCGGTTTTTCTTCTGGAACGAACATATACGCCGCTTCATTGGGAACAATGCCCAGCACAAAGAGTCTTTCCTGTATTTTTTACTGACCGCACCCGGCATGTTTCTGCCCTGGACTTTTATGGTACCTGCGGCAGTGCCGGGGATAAGGGCACTTATAAAGGAAAAGGGGTATCAGGGCAGGCTTATTCGATTTTCCATATGCTGGCTGGTGCTGCCGTTTCTTTTCTTCTCCGTATCCAAGGGCAAGCTTGTTACATATATTTTACCATGCTTCCCGCCTTTTGCGATACTCATGACATTCGGTCTTTCACATGCATTCAGAAGGGGCAGAAAAAAGGCATTTCAGTGGGGGGCAGCAGTCACAGGCATACTTTTCGGCCTGATCCTCTTAGCATTTTTTTATTTTCAGTTTTTTGATCACAATGGATCTCAGTTATACAGCCGACACTGGAAAGCAGTAATGGCAGCTGACAGCCTTATTTTTTTATTACTATTCTGTTTTCTGGCCATCAGAAATCATGAAGGGACGAAAAAAATTGTCTTGTTTGCTCTGTCTCCGTTTTTATTATTTCTTGCAGCACATCTTATTATCCCCGACCCTGTTATCGAAACTAAAGCGCCCGGTCTCCTTCTGGAACGATACAAACATGGCATCGATAACAATACTCTTATAATTTCAGATGAAGATGCGATTACAGCCGTCTGCTGGTACCTGAATCGGAGCGATGTCTATCTGGTCGGGAGGTCCGGAGAGCTTGATTACGGACTGGGCTATAAAGATGCATCATACAGATTGATTGACATTAAATCAGCTGCAGACCTTATAAATAAGAATCAAGGGAATATATTGCTTGTTGGCCGGGCTAAAAATATTTCCCAATGGCAGAATCAGCTTCCAGAGCCCCTGTTTCAGGACAGAAGCGGCCCTGAAGGATATGTCCTGTGGCGGTATTGAAATATTGATGAAAACATAATGAGTCAAAAATACGCCTGTTTATTACTCCGGCCAAGTTTGCCTCGGACTCGTATCCGGGAAACTGAGACCAGCAAGTAAAAAAGGAAATATCATAACAGCTATCATCACTCAGAAATTTAAAAGACCTTAATGGAGTGGACATGATTAACAAGATATCCAGTATCATGATTGTTTTGTTGTTGAATTTGATTTTTATCCCGACCGTCCATGCTTACGACAGGACAATTGTTCTTTTTCCGATGGCAGTTTATGGGGATAAGCCGGAACCTTATCTGCGGCAGGGTTTTAAGAGCATGTTTACATCCAGGCTCTCAGGAGAAGGGTTTGAAGTTAAAGATGATGCAGCCATTACAAAACTATTGAGTGAACAGGAGATAAACGGAACAATAACACAGAAAAGGGCTGAAGAAATTGCGAAGGACATTAATGCGGGATACGCTATTTTCGGAAGTCTGACCACAATCGCCGGCGGTTACAGTCTTGATCTTTCACTCATTGAGCTTCTGGATAAGGGATCTAAGATAACCAGAGTTTCAGAGGCGGTGGATGAAAATCAGTTTATCCCTAAATTATCGGATGTTGCATACAGGTTCAGGGCAATAATTGAGGGAAGACAGTTCGCCTTGCAAAGTATGGGAAACAGGCAGAGTGCATTTCAGAAGAAAGATGCTTCAGGAGGCCTTTTTTCAAAGTTTGGAACGGAAAGTCATCAAATAAAACCAGATAGTAGTGAAGAGGGATTTATTTTCAAGCCTGTTGAAAGGCATCGTGGCTCTATACCTGAAGGCAAGCTACCCCTAAAAATGGCGGTCATGGCGTTTGATATGCGGGACATCGACGGCGACAGTCTGAGAGAGCTTCTTGTTCTTGGAAGGGAAGGACTGTTTGTCTATCAGAGAGAAGGTGAATCCTTTGTTGTGAAAGGCTCGATTAAGCCAAAAATGGGGGAAGATTTTATCAAGGTCAGTGCAGGTGATATGGATAATGATGGAAAGGCAGAGATATATCTTGTGAGCAGTTACGGCCTCAGGGCCAGGACTTATGTTCTGGAATGGACAGGAGGATTCAAGAGGCTTGGTCAGGAATCGGGACATCTAAGGGTAATAAGAAATCCAGAAGGAGGCATGGATTTTTTACTCTTTCAGGACTCAAAAATAGATGAATTCTTCAGCGGCGGGATATACCAAATGACTTATGTCGAGGGAAAGTTTGTCAGGATTAAAGAACTTCTCCCAAAGTTCAAGGGGGTGAGATTTTACAGCCTCGCTGCTGTTGACTTGACAGGGGACGGAGAGAATGAATGGATTGGCCTTGGCAGTGAATCAAAGCTCTATGCCTGGGACGGACAGGGAAATACCTTGTGGAATGGGAACGAAGGAATTGGAGGTACCAATAATTTTATCAGGCTTGGTGGGGCCTTCCGTGACGATGATCCAGCGCCCGCGATTTCATTTGAAGGCCGTATCCTGATTGCCGACATTAACGCAGATGGGAAAAAGGACGTTCTGGCTGTAAAGAATATTCCGCTGATAGAGAACCTTCGCGATTTTAAAGTATACACTAAATCCAAACTAATCGCATATGAAATTGATGGAACGGACCTTTATCCTGCATGGGAATCAGGGGAAATTGATTTTTGTGTAACGGACATGCAGGTAAACGGAAAGGATCTTTTCCTCGCAGTAGAAAAGGAAAAGCTTATAAATATAGGGGAAGGCTCTGGCAGGATCATGTGGTTTGGTCTGCAATGATGAGCATTAGTTATTTCTAAGGCAATTTATACGTCAATGTTGTCAAAAGTGAATTTGACTGGATGCCTGATCAAGACTTTTGAAGAAAGGACCAAAGGTTTATCATCGACGGATTTTTACGTGATCATCATCTTTCTTTTCAGTGTTATTTCGATTTGTTATTTTATAGAATTGAGGCAGTTAAAGGTGCATTTTATAGACCAGAGTTGACCGGCAAAATTGACTTTCCCGGTAAAACATAGTCAAGACTGTCGTTGGAGATATTTGACAATGAGGATTCTTATAGTTGATGACGAACAATCATTACTGAAGCAATTAAAGCAGATATTTGAAAGCCAGAGATATTCCATTGATACGGCATCCGATGGAGAAGATGCGCTGGATAAACTGTTCGAAACTCCGTTCGACCTCATTATCCTTGATATCATGATGCCCAGGATGGACGGATTAACTGTCCTGGAGCACATACGAAATTCGGAAATCGATACGCCGGTGCTTATGCTTACCGCAAAGGGCGACGCAAAGGACAAAGTAAAAGGGCTTGATCTCGGAGCTGATGACTACCTTGCCAAACCATTTTCCCTGGACGAATTACTGGCACGTGTCCGGGCCTTGCTCAGACGATCCAGCAGCCAGTCCGAACCGATGCTCCAGGTCCAGGATCTCAAGCTTAATACCGTCAGCCGTGAAGTAACTAAAGGAGGAAGGACAATCGAACTTACTCCGAGGGAATTTTCTATTCTTGAATTCCTCCTTTACAATAAAAACAGGGTCGTGTCACGTTTCAGCCTGGCAGAACATGTATGGGGTGATGATTTCGACCTGTTCAATATGTCCAATTTCATGGATGTTCATATCAAAAACCTTCGACACAAAATCGGTGATACAGGTGGCGGCACCATCATCCAGACCGTTAGAGGTATTGGATACACTATTAAGGACTTGGCATAATGACTGTAAAAACAAGGATAGCGCTCTTTGTTGCGGGAGCTGGTTTTATTGCCAGTCTGCTCTTTTCAATCGTAGTATTTTATGAACTCATAGAACAGCCTTTTGACCTTTTGGATACGGAACTGGAAGAGGAAGCATATAGGTCCATAAAAAAGATTGAAATGAAAGAAACGGGATCGGAGTCAATGACATTAAGTAAAGCTAATTATCGAACTTATCCGTACTGGGTCAGAATTTATGAGCCAAAATTCAACCGGATAGTGTATCAGTCAAACCTGGCAAAATTAGCACACCTTCCCATTGTAAAACCGGGGTCCAGTGCTATCGCCAGCATCATCATCCCAAGAGAAAAAATTAACCTGGGTCAAGACAGAAGCCAGGAAGTGACATTCAGGCTCAGGACTTTTCTGATTCCTTCAGAAGGGAGGGAGCTTACCGTTCAGGTCGGCCATCCCATGATAAAACTAAAAGAGGAAATCCAGGAACTGATTCTCGGGCTTGTTGTAGGACTTGTCTTTTCCAGCCTCGCCTTAATCGTAATCAGCTATTTTATTGCCGGCAGGATATTAAAGCCGATTGGTTCAATGAAAGACCTGAGCCGTAATATCAGTGAAAAGAATCTTGACCAGAGATTACCGGTCGGGAACGGACATGATGAATTCAATGAACTGGCAAGGACGATTAACACAATGCTGGACCGGCTGCAGTATTCATTCATAAGGCAGCGAGATTTCCTGTTCGATACCTCCCATGAACTAAAAACCCCCCTGACAACAATGCGGCTGGCAATAGATGAGATTTGCACAACTGACATGGAAACCTTTCCTTCTTTTTCAAAAGAAACCCTCCTTAGATTAAATGATCAGGTGTTGCGTATGGAACGACTTGTCAAAGATCTTTTAAATCTCTCATCGCTTGAAATGCTGAACTCCATAGAAGCACAGCAGTTTGATTTAACCGGGCTATTATTATCACTCGAAGCGGATTATCGCCTTTTTGCAAACGCTCAAAATGTTCAAATGGATATTAAGCTTCCAAGACAGCTTATCCTTCAGGGTGAAATTGAAAAGCTTAACAGGGCATTTTCAAATTTATTTGACAATGCCATCAAATATAACATGAAAGGTGGCAGGGTTGAAGTGGCTGGAGAACAATCCGATTCCGATCTGACAGTAACGATAGCCAACACGGGTCCTGGCATTGCCGAGGCTGAAATAGACAAAGTATTCGATCAGTTCTACCGGGTGGAACAGTCCAGATCCATCCAGCACGGCGGCTCAGGCCTGGGACTGGCCATTGCGAAGAGAATCATCGAACTTCACAGGGGCAAGATACAATTAGAAAGTGAACCAGGGGTGTGGACAAAGGTAACAGTCTCTCTGCCACGGAGTTTGGAAAACGTACATACAGGTTTGAGCACTTAAGGCAATTGCAGCTCCCCCGACATGAGAAGAGGTTATCCTTTATGTGAGAAGAGTTAATATAGCCTTTCTATCATTGATTCAATATTCCTGATTTAATCAGCCGACCTGGGGCTTAGCGGACTGCTTGACAGGATTTATAAAGGAACATGGGAGGCCCACCAGGCATTTGCCGCACACATCCGCCTTACCAAGGTGCTGAAAAATCTTTTCATTCTTCAGGCAGGCTTCATAACACTTATGACGATAAAAATTGTCTTCAAAAAGGGCTTCATTTATACAACGCTCAACACACTGCCTGCATGAAGAATCATGGCGGTACAGGCATGCTTCCCCGGTTGGTCTGGAATCAGGTTCAACAAAGGCCGATGTCACTAAACTGCCTATCCTGCCGCAGCACCCGCTTTCAGTGATGAGCATATTATTAAGGCCGAAAGACCCAAGACCGGCCACAAAGGCAACATGGCGGTGCGACCAGTCGCTGATCAGCCTTTCAGGATCAAAATTGTGAGTAGGAGGCGTCAGTGCTGTATTATGGCCTGAAGATTCAAGAAAGGCGCTTAAATGCCGGCCCAGTTCGGATATTAAAGTATTGGTCTGGATGTATGCTGCTGCCCATTTTTGAGACGCATCCGGGCCTTTAATATTGCTTCGGATAATGGACTTTTCAAAGGGAATGAAGAATGCCACAACGGTCTTAGCCTCTGGCAACAGATCCTCTGGCATGGCATGTGTTGAAGACACGGCCGTTTTCAATTGCGCAAACATTGGATCATTTGCCGAGGAAAAACCAGCCAGCGGTGTCCGCCAAAACCTCTCCCTGCAATGTTCATTTTGGAAACGGTCCGTGAAGCTTATTATCTCTTCAGTGATTTTCTGCTTCATTATCAAAAAGCAAAGCCTATTACTGTTAAACTTCAGGATATTTCCTGAATCTCTTTACGGGTGACCACCCAGTCTATCAAACGCTTCAACCATACAACAATTCCCGCAAGTATCACCCTTGGGATCGTGATCCACCATGCACAAACGCCGATCGCCACAAAAAGCAATGTATCTTCCAGAAGCGAGTGAGAAACTGCAATATGATAGTTCAGGATATCCGAATTTTTTCGTGACAGACGCCCGCGCTCCACATGATCCACTATTACGCCTGCCCCGTATGCAAGACCAAGTGTATTGGCGACAATCCACAGAAATGCGGCCTGGTAAGGTATTCCCAGCAGCATTAAAGGATATTTCAGGATATTGGAAAGAAGCTGCGTAACGCCAAATTCCTCAAGTATGCGCTGCAGAATCATTAAGAGGGTCACAAGGATTATCACCTTTGCACAGAGGTATAAAATAGAAAAGAGCCAGGTCTTCAGCTCAAGGCCTATTCCGGCAACAGGCAGAGAAGCGTTTGATGCCGAGGCTGCAAGATGCTGCTGATCAGCAGGCAGCATTAAATTCAAAAAAAACGCACCGACAAAGCTCGCACCGAGACGCACAAATATTATTTTCAAAAAGTGTGAGCCTGTCTTTTTCTGTACAGCCGTCTCCACAGGGAGATTATGGGAAATCAGGCACATCAACGCTAGGATTGTTACCGCTCGTCCGCTGAGGCCAAGCGTCTCTATTACAGCAATACATGAGTAGATATTCAAAAGGCACGAGGTTACAAATACCAGGGCGGAATTCCCCGGAAGCCCGAACAGGGAAAACAGAGGTTCGGCGAATCCGGCCAGCACGTTAAGTATCCCTGTCATCTTCATAAGTAATACTGCAAACGAAACTGGCACCATAATGGACAGGAGCCAGAGACTTGTCCTGGCAGCTGTTGGCAGTGCCAGCTTAAAGCAGTAATTCAGCCTAACGGGCCAGGGCCTGGAATCGACTTCAAGCATATTCATCATCTATCAACTCGGAGTTATTATTTGATAAAGAGGATTAATCCAGCCAAATCAGACTTCTCATCCTGATTTGGCTCACACATAAACTATATCAATCGGTGTGCTGGTAATCCTTTCCAGAAAATCCTCTCGCACAATAAAATCAACCTCGATCCCAATTGCTCCTTCGCCAGGAAAGACAAATTTCGGTTCAAATGCAAAGACCATCCCCTTTTTCAGATGTATTTCATGGCGTGGAGTAATTACCGGGAGTTCATTGATCTCCAAACCAAGGCCATGCCCGATGAAACCCACCCTGGTGCTGCCATGACCCATGAAATATTCAGCAAGCCCTTCACGTTTTGCGATTTTCAGCGCCCTGTTGAAAATTTCCGTGGCGTTTATGCCGGCCTTTGCCCATGAACTCGTTTCTTCGATGATCTCCCTTGCGGCCTGGTAACCTTTTAAATACGGCTCTTTTAACTCTCCTGCTATATACGCCCTTGTTTCATCGGTAATATATCCGTTGTATCCTCCTCCGTAGTCAACAATAACCGGTATCCCTGGCTTAACTGTATTGAAAGAAGATCCCTGGCTTATGGCATGGGTAATTCCTGTACCGGAAATCGGGACATCCGCACCTGAAACAATAGCGCCGGAACGTCCATGAGTTACATAGATATTCATCATTTCCTGATTAAGTCCCCTCATACGAAGAAAACCCTGGTGCCCTCTTCTCCGGCCTTCGGCATTAAGCTCAGCATCTATATCGACCTCGCGCATGCCAGCTTTTATAAAACCGCCTGCAAAATCAAATACTTGTTCGCATATCTCACCGGATTTTTTTAACTGGGAAATTTCATATTCGCTTTTAACGGAACGCAGATCTTTTATAAGGCCTGAAATATCAGCAGCATCTTTGATATCGAGGATTGTCTTCCAACGTCTGAACAAAGTAACAGGAAGGACATCCAGTTCCATTCCGGCGATACCTCGGATTCCTTTCTTCAACAGAATCTCTCTGACGTCTTTATCACGCTTTATTGAAATCGGCTCCAATGGGGATTCCACGACTGCACGATCTATATTTTTCTCTACAAGGAAAAGAGGTTCACCCTCCACAGGTACAATAAAATAACTCTTCTGAAGGGAACCGGTAAAATAAAAAAGGTCGACATTCTGAAGGATTACTGCATAGTCTACGCCTTGCTTAGCCATGCCTTCCTTGAGTCTATTAATCCTGCCCTCCAGTTCATCCTTTGGTGTATAGTCACAACTGCTCAGATCTGTTAACATGTCTGTCTTCTCTTCAAGGACTGAATTTGCCCTCAGCTAACGGTTAATATCATTATGCTTGCATGAAAATTTCCATCCTATTACCGTATTTCTTACAATTCAACTATATTCACTTCATGATCAATTACCTGCAAAAATTTTCGAAACATGCGGCGGGACAATTCAAAAGAGGCGGTATTTACATTTGGATGGAAGACGACAGTTTCTGCAGAATAAACATCTTTATCAACATAAAGCTCAACTTCCCCGGTTATATCGTTTAGCAGCCCAAACGGAGAAACCGAGCCTGCTTCAAGCCCCAATTTATCCCTTAAGGATTCCGTATTTGCAAAAGCAAGCTTTTTTACACCTGCAATACTGCATAACTTCTTTAAATCTGTTCTCTTCTGTGCAGGCAGAATAGCAAGGAAATACCTTTTGCGCTTGCCGTCTCTTAGGAACAGATTCTTACAGGCAAGTCCGGGAATATCAGAGCAGTACCTTTCCGCCTCCTCACAGGTATAAACTGCCGGATGTTCATGCAATACATATTCAATTTTATGTAATTCAAAAAATTTTTTAACTTTTATCATGTCTATCAGCGGCTGAATCATAATTTCAGTTTATCAAAGCTGAAACAATCTGTTTACAGGCCCCAGGATTTTTCTACCAGCAATAAAGCACTTAGTAAAGTGGATTCTTCACCATCAAAATTCCATTTACTGTCTTAGCGGTAGCCCAGATCTGTTCCAATTGTGCATCAGGACTTTTGCCCTTGACTGTGTGAGTCCGTCTCAATATACTTCTCTCCGACACCTTTGGGTAATCTTTTCAGATTGTCTCCTGAGCTTAAGGATCCCTGTTCAGGAATGCAAATTTGAGAATGCATGCTGGAAAATGTAAAAACTGGAACCTGGCAATAGTCTGCTGTTATGAAAAATTTCAAATATTCCCTGATCGGATACTTAGCTGCTTTTGTTTACTGGATTTTATGTTCAACCTGGAGATACAGGGTTCAATGGCTTGACGGTATGTCTCCAGTTGATATTTATACAAGGGATCCTAAAACATCCCTTCTTTTTGCACACTGGCACGGTGATGAACTGGCTTTGCTTGGTCTTTGCAGGCACTCGAAATTCCTTACCTTTTCCAGCAAATCAAAAGACGGGACTATCATGGCAGCAGCATTAAGGGTGTTCGGATTCAGGGTAATCAGAGGTTCAAGCACCAGAGGCGGTGTATCAGCCCTTATTTCTCTTATAAAGGTTTTGAGGCGTGAGAAGTATTATGTAAGTTTTGCCATTGATGGTCCGAACGGCCCCAGGCATCAGGCAAAGGATGGAATCTACTTTGTCTCCAAAAAATTGCGCCTGCCGATTATCCAGGGTCTGGTTCGATGCGACAGCAGGTGGGACATACCCAACACCTGGAACAAGGCCTACCTGCCCAGGCCATTTGCAAGAATTGATGTATATCTTTACCCTGTACCTTGGGCGACAGATGACAACCAGGAGGAGATAACTCGGCTTCTTAATTCCAGAACTTGAAAGATACTGGATTCCAAAATTGATATTCTCTTAAAAAATCCGCAAATACTATTTTCCGTAATTCGGCATAGGGTACGTATCGTAATTATAGAAAATACTATCAAGGCCGTCGTGCCGGCCCCGAATCAAATGCGGGGCCGGAATGACGGAAAGAGATCATTTTTGACTTTTTGCGAGTTCATCAAAATTAAGAGAAGATAATTATCGCCATCCCAATCGCCCAGCAATATGGAGCAAAATAGTAAAGATGCCCCTTTTTAACCAGAGACATGAGTAATTTCAGGGCAACCAGGCCGACAAGGGCAGCTGAGACAAAACCGAGCAATAACGGTATTGAACCTATGCTTTCAATCTGACTGACATTTATCTGAATTGCAAGGGCTCCTATAATGGCCGGAATAGACAGAAGGAAAGAAAAACGAGCCGCTATTTCCCTGTTCATACCTAACAGCATGGCGCAAACGATAGTGGCTCCTGAGCGTGAAATGCCCGGGATAATTGCCAGGCCCTGGGACGTTCCGACGGCCAGAGCGACCAATAAGCCGATATTCTTTTTCGTTACATAGTCATCCGGAAGGAATCTTGTCAGGGCTACGATTAGACCTGTTACAATAAGCATGAAGCCTACTACTGTTACAGAACCGAACAGGCTTTCAAGAGGCGTCTTAAAGAGCAGCCCGATAAGGCCTGTAGGCACTGATCCGACTATTACCCACAGGGCAAGGGAAGCATGGGGGTCCTGAAAATTTAGCCGGCATAATTGAGTTATCATCTTCCCCAGATCAGCCCTGAAGTATAAACATACAGCAATCAGTGTCCCAAAATGCAGGGAACAATCCAGCAGGAGGGCCGGTTCACTGAAACCGAGGATATTCTGAAAAAATACCAGGTGACCGGAGCTGCTTACAGGTAAAAACTCCGTAAGGCCCTGGATAATCCCTAAGAATATGGTTTCGATATTACCCATTCCGTATTATTTTTAAGGTTATGTTATATGCCATTAGCGGCTAACCAGCATAGAATATCTTTCCGGGATTGAGAATACCTGCAGGATCAAATGCCTTTTTTATCCGAGACATCAGTTCTATCCCGGCAGGAGATATTTCCATCCCAAGATAAGGGGCCTTGGTAATACCAATACCGTGTTCTCCCGTTATGGTTCCTCCCAGCAGTATAACACGTTTAAACAATTCCTTTACTAATACCGCTGCGTTTTCCACATCCTTTTGATTGTCCTTGTCAAGCATAATATTGACATGGAGGTTTCCATCCCCTGCATGACCGAATGAAGGTGTTAAAAGGCCATACTCGCGCCCTGCTTCCTCGAGAAAGTCAATCACATCAACCATACGGCTCCTGGGAACGACTATGTCCTCACTGATCTTGTGAGGACTGAGTTTGACGAGTGACGGTGCAACATTTCTGCGCGCATCCCATAACCTTTCTGCTTCTTCTGAATCGGAAGCTGATTCAAATCCAAGTGCACCGTCCTTATGACATACTTCCCGAATCCTCTCACTTTCCCTCTCAACAAGCAATTCATCGCCGTCCACCTCTATCAGCAATAATGCTCCGGCTTGAGGAGGAACAGGATAGGTCATTTCTTCCTTAACGGAATCAAGACAATACCTGTCCATCAGCTCGATGACGGCGGGGACAATCTTGTTCCTTATGATACTTGAAACAGTCTGAACAGCCCCGGAGACATCCCGGAAATATGCAATCATGGTTTTTTTATGGGCCGGTTTTGGAATCAATCGAAGTGTTATAGAGGTAATTACTGCAAGGGTTCCTTCAGAACCTATTATAAGGCGTGTCAGGTCATAACCGGCCACACCCTTCATTGTTTCGACACCCGTTTTTATAATTTCTCCCGTAGGAAGCACAACTGTCAGACCCAGGACATAGTCCCTTGTCACACCGTATTTTACCGCCCTTAATCCTCCTGCGCATTCGGCAACATTACCCCCTATTGAAGATATGTTCAAACTGGCAGGATCGGGAGGATAAAAAAGGTCCAGTTTTTCAACAGCTTCCTGAAGATGGGCAGTAATGACGCCGGGCTCAACCTTACAAATCAAATTATCCTGATCAATTTCAAGGATACGGTTGAAGCGATCCATTGCCAATACAAGACCACCTTTTACAGGAAGTGCACCTCCGCTCATTCCACTTCCTGCTCCCCTTGGCACAACAGGGAAACGGGCTCTCGTTGCAAGACGAAGGATATCAGAAACCTCTTCACTGTTTCCCGGGAAAACAACAGCATCAGGCTTGAATTCCAGCTTGGTGGCATCAGAACCGTATTCGGTCATTTTATTCTTATCTGTAATCAGATTTCTCGAACCGACAATATTTGATATTTCATTAAGGATGGTTCCGGTAATCATAGATTCACCGGCATGCGGCTTTTCATGGCATGTTCAAGCGTCATACGATCCATATATTTTAAATCGCCTCCCATGGGGACGCCGAGAGCTATTCGTGTAATTTTCAGATTGCGTCCGTTTTTTGACAGGATATCGGCAATATAAGAAGCGGTTGTCTCGCCTTCAGTTGTTGGATTTGTGGCAAGTATGACTTCTCTGACATTCTCTTCAGTGATGCGGTTTAACAGTTCATTTATCTTCAAGTCTTTTGGGCCTATTCCATCCAGGGGAGAAAGCACGCCATGAAGCACATGATACCGTCCTCTAAAAGTACCGGCTTCCTCTATGGCAAGCTGATCACCAGGGCCTTCAACAACACAAAGTGTCCCGTCGGCACGGTTTCCATCACTGCAGATACGGCAGGGGTCATCGTCGGTAATATTAAAACATATGGAGCAAAGCCTTATATTATCTTTCACAGCTATCAAACTTCCGGCAAGATCTTCGGATAACTGTCTGTCGCTCCTCAGCACATACAGGGCAATCCTTGAAGCCGATTTCTGTCCTATCCCTGGAAGCCTTGACAGGTGTTCAATCAATTTTTCAAGTGATTTAGGATAAATCCCCATTGCTGTTCTTCTACCCTCGTCCTAGAAATATAAATATCTAAAGCTGAAATATTTTCAAAATTGAAGCCCTCTTCCAATAACCGAGACTAAAAAGCCCCCGGCATACCTGGAATATTCAACCCCTTTGTCACTTTTGCCATTTCGTCATTTACCATGTTTTTTGCCTTGGACAGCGCATCATTTACCGCAGCAATAATCAGGTCCTGTAACATCTCAACATCTTCGGGATCAATGACTTCACGATCAATAGTAATTGAAAGCAATTCCTGCCTTCCGTTAACCATGGCTGACACCATTCCTCCGCCGGCAGAGGCTTCAACAGTCTGTTCCCCTAATTCATCCTGCAACTTTGCGATTTTATTTTGAAATTGCTGAGCCTGCTTCATAAGCTGGCCCATATTAGGAATACCCTTCATATTTTACCTCCCATCTTTTTCTTCTTCTAAATCATGAGCTCCTGACTCGTCGGCAGGATAGTTTTGCACTATCTCACCTTTGAATATGTCCAGGATATTCTGAGCCGGTTCAACGACATCTTTTTTCCTCATATTTCTGGAGTCATCATTTTTAACATCCCGGGGCTGTTCAGTTCGTGTTCCTGGCAAACTGCCTGAAGTAATTAATACACGCATATCTCTTTGAAAAAATTCCCTGCAATATGCGGAAAGCTGCTCATATCTGTCCTTGTCATCAAAATAGCTTGAGGCAAATGACTGCTTGCCTTTTGCGATCTCAATTATTTCACCGTTCAAACGCAGGAGAGAATAATCCTTAAGTATACTGCAAAACACACTGTTATTTACTGACAAAAACTTCAAAAATTCATCCCATCCCTTTCCAGTTTGTTCTGCTTTACCTTGCACAACAGACCCTTTTATATTATGCTCCAGATCCTTTTTATCGGAATTAAAACGGGGTTCTTTAATAAAAAATTCTGAGGTCATTTCCTCTAAAGAATATTCGGATGTTTGCTGTTTGTCAGATGTAGACTTCCCTCCCAGTCTCTTTTCCAGAGAGTCAATTTTATTTATGATATCTCCAAAAGAAAGGAATTCACCAAGATTGCAGAGCTTGATCATAATTGTCTCCAAAACCAGGCGTGGGTGCGAACTAAACCTTAAATCCTGCTCGCGGTTAATTAAAAAATTAAGCGCTACCTGAAGTTTTTCCAGCCCTGCCTTTCCAGCCTGAACCGCAGCTTCCTCCGTTTCAGTTTTGTTCATATCCAGCAGGCCGTCCTCGGGGGCAATAAGACTGATCAAAAGATTCCGGAACTGGGCCATAAGCAGACGATAAAAAGATTTAATATCATAACCGTAATTGTATACCTGATCTACAATCTCCATGCACTTCTTTGAAGAGCCTTCTATAATTGCCTGAGAAGCCTCAAAAATAATTTCCCTGTCAATAATACCAAGGATCTCAGTAATGTATCTGTCTTCAACATCCGCCCCTGTAAATGAAACAACCTGATCCAGCAGCCCTTCAGCATCCCTCATACTTCCTTCAGATTCTCTTGCTATCAATGCCAGGCCGGATTTACTTACTCGAATACCTTCTTCCTTTGTTATTCTTTCCAGATAACTGATGATAAGCCCGGGAGGTATCCTTCTGAAATCAAACCTCTGGCACCTTGAAAGGATAGTTACCGGAACCCTGGAAGCTTCTGTCGTTGCAAAAATGAATTTCACATGCGTGGGGGGTTCTTCAAGTGTCTTTAAAAGGGCATTAAATGCTTCTTTGGTAAGCATGTGTATCTCATCAATAATATAGATGCGGTACCTGCTCGTGGATGGCATATATTTGGCGTTTTCCCTGAGCTCTCTTATTTCATCAATTCCCCGATTGGAAGCTCCATCTATTTCCTGAACATCCACTGATATGCTTTCTGTTATTTCTACACATGATCTGCAGACATTACATGGAATCCCATCTTTACCCTCATGGCAGTTGATAGCCTTGGCAAGTATTCTGGCGACCGAGGTTTTCCCCACACCTCTTGGCCCGCCGAAGAGATAGGCATGCGCCACTCTGTCTTTTTTAATGGCGTTTATTAATGTCTGGGTTATATGCTCCTGACCTATGACGTCCTGAAATAACTGAGGCCGCCATTTCCTGGCTAAGACCTTATAAGACATACCGTACCACTCTCAGGAATTTCCACCCGTTTACAAAAGGGATGGTTTTCAGACTAATGGAATAATGGATAGACAAAGGAATAATATACTATTTATTTATAAATGGCGGAGAGAGAG
>DAINAR010000031.1:0-36266 GCA_036733345.1 Deltaproteobacteria bacterium
CGCCGAATGGAGAGGAGCATCGCCCTGCCGGGGTTTGAGACTTAGCGACCCTGTATGGAACAGTAACTATATATATTTTAGTTTAGGGAACAGAAGAAAAAGTAAGCAATTCAATCCGCCTATATTTATGGCAAATGGCAATAACAGAGGCGGACAAGCCCGCCATAAACACGGCGGACAAGCCCGCCATAAACACGGCGGACAAGTCTCCGCTCCTTGGGGCTTTCAATGCTTTTTAAGATACCCCGCTGCTTGCGGCGGAGGAGTTCATTCAAAAAGAATTATTTACTTTGTTACTATAATGCCTAAGTCCACTATTAATTTTTTAAAGTGTAGGGAACCCGGACCGCAGCGCGGCAGATCCGATATTGGTGCTTACGAGTCATCCTTTTCCACCGTCATCCTGGCATCCTTGTTCCTGCTGTTAGATCAACTATGTTAATTTCCTGGATAACAATTAAAGACAATAGGGGGCCTATCATGTGACTCCTATACACCTATGAACCATTTCTCGTTGACGTCTTAAAAGCTTTTAGCTATATCTTTTGTAGTAATTTCAAAACGCATTAAAATAACTATAAAAATTAAATAATGTATAAATTTTCCAAAGTCGCTGAGTGTATTGATACAAATAAATTCAAGGGCTTTCAGAAACCATATCCTCCCATTGATGCGGTCTATACCTGGATTAACGGTGCAGATGAAGTATATCAGCACAGCAGGTCTTTATATCTCAACCAGGAATCCCGATCTGCTATTTGTAAAGATTCGGCAGTCGAATCCAGGGTTAGAGATCGGAACGAGCTGAAATTTTCACTTCGTTCACTAACTCAATTTGCCCCCTGGATTAATCATATTTATATCATTACCAGCTTTAAGCAACGCCCGGATTGGCTCAAGGATCACCCGAGGATAACACTGGTTCCTGATATTTCCTTATTTCCGGAAAAAAAGAATCTTCCCACATTCAATTCTCAGGCAATTGAATGCCATCTTGACCAAATCGACGGTCTGTCCGAGTACTTCATATCGATAAATGATGATATGTTCATCGGCAGGCCCCTTGATCCAATGGATTTTCTTCTGCCAAGTGGCGTGATGCTCGGGGGGTTGGAAATACCGCTGAGAGAAACTCCAAAGGGTGTCTTCCAGGAAAGTGACGGGAGTTATGTGGCTGCATGGAAAAATAACAGCTCAGCGCTCGATTGTGTGTTCGGCGTTAAAAAAAGATTCTTTCCTCTCCATCAGGCTCGTATCCTGAGCAAATCCGTTCTACAGGAATGCCGACGCCTTTTCGCGTCATCTTATGCGGCGACCTCTGAGAGCCGGTTCCGTGCCAGTAACAACATCGCGCCTGTGGGCCTTGCCTTTTACACTGCTTTAAACCAAGGGAAAATGATACTCTCAAACCATCTGACGGCTGCATTTGCTCCACTTACCGATGACAATCAATTAAACAAGTACTATTTTTATTATATCTTAAGCATAAAGCCCCATTTATTTTGTATCAATGACGATATAACAGAAGCCGCAGATCCGATGACTGATCTTTCGTTTTATCAATTTATGTATACATATTTCCCCGAGAAATCTCCTTTTGAAATCTAAACAGAGTTATCGCTTTTAAAAGAAAGTATTTATACGCCTGTCCTGACAGGTTTAAGCCCTATTATATGAGTTCTTAGTCTTGAAACAGCATATCCAGTTATTTCCCCTTCCACCAGGTTCCCAAATGATAATGTGCACCGTATGCCTTTTTTAATTTATCTCTGATCACATTACTTTTCGTTTGATTTAAATATTCTTCTGCCTCACGGTAATCCAGAGGGAATAGATAATTTGATGGTAAAAGTGTAATACCGTCTTTATCTTTAAATTTATTGTAAACTCTATTAATCATAAATGGACCTGTCGTATCTAAAACAAAGTCTGTCAACACGTTACTTTTTGATACATACGTTACCAGTTCTTTGCTGATCTCATAAAAAAACGGATGCCCTGGTACGACTGCCATGAATGCGTTGCTTATAATTTTATCCTTGCCGTGAAATACGCAGTGCATGGGCGGCTCCAGGCCGAATACACATTCATTTTCTTCTAAAAGGCTCTCGATAGGCCTGAAGCACTCAACATCAAGGTCAACATAAATTCCCCCGTATTTGTAAAGAATAAAATACCGGACAGCATCCGCTCTTTGAATATCAAGAGAATAATTGTCATAAAACGGCAAAAACCATGAAAACGATGCTTCAATAAACCTCCTGTTATCATCATCGCTCCACAACCTGTATTCCCACGAAGGGTGATGCAATTTCCAGGAATCGGCAAATACTCTAAGATGATCAGGAGCCTCCGGCTCCTTCCATGTTTGATGGATGATTTTTGGAATATTCATTGTTCAAAATATGGAACAGGGATAAAAATCCGATTATCAGAAAGTTTAAATACTCCTTAAAAAATTAAGGATACGCTGCTGTGAACTTTCATTTGACCATTTGTTTTCAATCCATTTGCTACCTATTAAAGACTGTATTTGGAAGTTACCATAATTTTGATACGCATTTAATATTGAATTTTCTATATCTTTTGTCTTGATTTTGCGCCATTTCTCAAACATGTCACCACATTCGGTCTCCTGTTTATCGCTTGTTGGAATGATTTTGTAATATCCTGACTCGGCCAGTTCGCGGTGAACGGGAAGATCCGTTATTATTGTCGGTATGCCTAAATAGAGGCTTTCTCGGGGTGTAAAAGACCAGCCTGTACCGCCGGAAGAAACAACAAGACAGGACAGACTATGATACCACTTTGCCATTTCATCTTCGTTCAGGCAACCTTCTGACCATTCTACAAAGGGAGCGGATTTTAAACCTTTCATATCGTATTCGTCCGCGCCATTTTTGTATTTAGATACATGAATGGCCAGTTTAAGAGTTGGTATTTTCTGCAGTAAACTCAGACACGCCTTGAACAACTTGTCAAGGCTTTTCCTTCTAAACGATCCGCCCGAAAAACCAATACGAAACACCTGTTCAATATTCATGTTTCTGCGCATTCTTTTATATCTTGTAAACCCCGGATGTATCACCTTAATCGGAATGTCGATGCCTGAATTTTTAAAAGTATCCTTAATATGTTTATGCGGAACGATACAATGATGATACCGTGTATTAATAGCCTCTATCCAGGAATCCGGAAGTTTTGATCCTTCGAAAAAAGTATAAATCACATTAATGTTTTGAGATGACAACTTATCTGAATAGTAACCCGGGATGCCGCAGACAAGCATCTTTTGTTTTTTTAGGTGACGCGTATCATTTTCAAGCATACCGATTTTTCTCGTTCTATGAAAAACAGAACTAAGGCCGTTATAAGATATTTCATTGTACGTTTTTAAAATGTTAACATTTTCAGGGGTTGACATTTGTTTAATCGAAGATTCGATCTCTTCATTCAATCTGATTATTTGTTTTTGGTTTGCCTTTTTTTTCTCCCGGGGAACATTTTTTTCACCTGCGCAATTGCCTTCCCACCTCCAGGAACTGTCGTGAAAATGCCTTGCATAATTGCCAAAATGGCATGACACTCCATGATATGGATCCTTTGTGCAGATCCTGTCCTTATTTGGCAGCAGAACAACATCCCTGTAAGTATCTTTCCAGTTGAAATATAATTTAGTTATCAGCCCTGGGCCGGTTGATTCCAGGACATCGTTCTCTGTTTTTATTGCCCTTTGTGACTCAATCATCATTGCATGCAGGATACGTAATAAAAAAGGATGATTCGGGCTGCTTCCAAACATATAGTTTGCCACTCTAACAGTATGTTTATGATTTAATTTTTTAGCACCCTCTTGTGTCAGCCTCTTTTCTTCCCCCAAAACGCAATTGAACTCACAGAGATCATCTAAATTGTTAAAACAATCAATATCCATGTCAATATAAAATCCTCCTTCTTTGTATACAACGAGTATTCGAAAAAGATCGATGCTCTGAATATTCTCTGAATAACTTGAATATAAAGGTATAAAAGAAGGAAAGTGTTGGCGTACAAATTTTCTGCAATCCTGATCGTCATAGAACCGGTACTCCCAGTTGGGATGCAGATCAACAAGATTCTGTTGAAAGGTCTTGTAATGTTGCAGAATATTTTTTGTTTTATGTGTCTGGTGAATTATTTTTGGAATCGTCATTCAAGTAGGACTCGGTTGGAAAGCGGTTATTCAGACATCCGGTCAAGCAGGGCGGATGCATTTTCTCCAGTATATTTGCCGTCCAGGATATCTTTTATTATCTCAGTTGATTTGGATGATAGTTTTTTGCTTGACCTGAATATTTCTTCAAAATGTTCCTGCTCCCAAACATTTTTACCGTGATATACGTATATATATAATTTCGGCATTATTACCGGAAAAATCAGATTCTTTGAAAAAAGCTCTTTAATGATAATTGTGTCTTCACCTTTAGCTGTATCATTATATTTCAGATCATCGTTAATTAAGGATTTTTTGCATAAAAGGCTTCCTTCCCAGGGCCTTCTGTTTGATACGTATGCCTGATTCCCTATTGAATCGTATATCAGCCAGTGAATCATAACGCACGCCGGCATGTTGCTTTCCCTGATAACATTCATTTGAAACTCAAGCCTGTTATTGTGCGACCAGTCGTCATCATCCCATTGGCAGAAGTATTCACCCCCGCATATCTGGACGGATAAATTCCTCCGTCCTCCAAGTGTCAGACCGTTCGAGTTCTTTACTTCGATTTTCTTTATTGTATTATCTGTATTCTTATTAAGAAAATCCCTGGTAGAAATATCATCATCGTCATAAACAATGATGAGTTCCTTGTTTCTATATGTCTGGTCCAGAAATGACTTTATTGATCTTTTTAACAATGGAACTCTGTTCCGTGTTACACATAAACAAGATATGGTAGGATTATCCGGCATTTTTATATTTTGACTTTATAATACTTGAAGCTGAATTCAGGTCGTTGCGGAATTTTTTATCAATATCTACGATTCGTTATAAGTTTAGTTTTTTATTCGCGTGGAAACGAACTGCCTTTTAATTTTATACTCGATGTTGTCCGGTTCAAACTGCTCGGCAAGTGCATAATAAACAGCGCTATCCTTATACATTCCAATCTGATAATAACAGGTTGCCAGGGGGCCATAGGAAAACACATTGAACATTTTTTCATCATAGGAAAGCTGTCCTGCATCCATGTTATGGATATCGACCGATACCAGACGTTTCAATAATGGAATGGCTTCTTTAAAATTATGTTCTGACATGAGGATCATGGCCTTTATCCATATTATATAATAGTGATCTGGAAACAAATTGATTGCTTCTTCAATCAATTTATCAACATTTTTATCTTTACTATAATAAAGACGTATCAAGTATGCATAAGGAAGACTGTCATTCATGTCAAAGATATGTCGACTGCGGATAATCTTAATAGCACTCAACCATGCTTCTTCAGCACCCTTTTCATCTCCCATTTCCTGTAATATGGCCCCTAGATGCCACCAGCAGTAAATCCGGTTGGGGTCTCTAGCAAGCTGACGCCTAAGCAAAGGTAAATTCCTCGCATGCTTATTTTTCTGGTCTCCATCATAGCCGACATGGTCTATGGTTAAATCACATATTCCAATTTCCATGCCGTTTTCATTTGCGACCGCATGAATTGAAGGCACCACTGTCTCGTGGATAAAACCATTGAATCGGATTCGGGGATCATTTCTAAAGATGCGGTATTCCAGATAGGCTGTTGAATTTTGATTGGGGTAAAACTGTACTTTGTAGGCAACCTTCCTCTTGTCAAAAAGCAATCGGTTTAATTTATATTTTTCTATAGGGCGAAGTCGTTCATCTGCATCAATGTACAGAATCCATTCTCCGTGGCAATGCCGCAATGCTTCATTCCTGGCTGTAGCGAAATCATCACACCAGGGGAAATCATAGATTCTGGCATTAAATGAGCGGGCAATAGATTTGCTATTATCGGTAGATCCTGTGTCTACAATAACAATTTCATCTGCTATGAGCTTAATGGATTCCAGACAGTCGAAAAGAAACCGCTCTTCATTACGCACAATCATTGAAGCTGTTAATGAGATACTTTTAATCAAAAATAATTTCTTTCAATTTACATTTGTTAGAAGAAGTCAGTTGGTCCTTTACATAATTGAAAATATTAATTGTCATTTAAAAGCAACAGGTTTATGGCGGGGTTTATGCCAGGATAAGAATTGGGACCATTGGGGCCATTGGGACCAACTACAGCACTAGCACTTGATAAATCAAATTTTTGGTCAAGCATCGAAACAGATACAACAACAGGAATTGCAAAGGCGATAGTTATCATTTTTTTTAAGAACTCTCGTCTTTCGGGATTAACCAGATCAAGATAATCTTCTTCCTCACTCTTCATTATAATTTTCCTCCTTTTTAAATCCTTTATAATGAAGCATCATTCAATTAGGCCTTCCTCGAATAATCTGTTAATACAGTCGTCGATTTCTTCTTTAGGTGTTTCACCTAATTTGAATGCTTCCTGGACAATGCTTTCAATTTTCTCGATTGAGTTTTTTCCAGTACAGGCTTCTAAAATAAGTACGGCTGTATTATTAAGATAATGAACTTTTTCCTTTTCACTTTGGTAAATAATGTACCCATCCTCAACCAAGTTAATTTCAATATTTTCTGATAATTTTGGGAATTTATTCATTTAAATAGACTTTACCGTTACAATATTATTGTTCGATATATAGATGATTCTAAAAATATTATAGCATTTTTATAAATGTGTCAATATTAGCTCCATGTCTTTTTGAGTTTTACCCAACCTGTCCTTAATTAATAATCATCGGCATCCAGCAACGTAAATCTTAGTTGGGACTGCATGAGGATGATTCTGCCCAGTGGAGTTGATAGACAGGGTCTATGTAGCCGCCTACTTCGTTATGCCCGGTCATATCCCAGCACAAGCCAAATCCCATGACAGCTATTTCCAAATTATTTGTGTTTGAATAGATGAGGTGGCCTTTTAATGGCTGAATGCCACTCTCATTAACGTTTCCATCTATATCTACAGAGCGGGTATATATTTATCTTCCCCTGTTCCACTACTCCAGCTGCCGTATTGATTGCGGACCAGTCTGTCGACCCGCAGAATATCTTCCCGATGGTAATGGTCTCAAATTTGCTGTTGAATGTCGTCCAGGAGAAGATGAGAATTTCCTTAGGTGGGGGGAGTTCCCTTTTGACCGCATCACTATTTTACATCTATGCCCATGTTTTCTCTCACCTGGTTGAACTGCGCTCTAATTCTTCCTGCCGATACTCCCATAGCTATAGACTGAACAGCTCCAATCTCTTCGTCACTAATCCCGTTTTCTTTGGCAACTCCAAAGAAATAATCCATTCATGGATAACAACCAATAGATAATGAGGCTGCCAACTGGATCATAACTGTTGTTTTTATATCTAAAATTCCATTCTTAACTGTTGACTCGAAAAATTCTTCGTACTTTTGTCTTTGCATTTGAGGCAACATCTGATCTCCTTTTAATTTTAGCAGTCATTAACATTCTTGAAACAAATCAAATGCTCTTATATTTGACTGTAATTAAGTGCTAATCATACCTTATTAGAGTAGAACAACTAATTTATGAATGAAGATATATGAAGCTGGAAAAACCTGCAAAATGAGTTTAAACAACTATTAAAAGAGCTTGTCAAATAGAATTTAAAATGGCTGTCAGTTGTAAGTTAGGATCTGCCAGCGGGATGTTTAGGACAGTATGTTTATCTCAGGATATCTTTTTTTGAGGCATGATCTCTTAGCAGGAATTAAGATGCGCGGGAGAATAGACCTTAACAGATAAATAAGGGTGACTCCTGCTTTGTTATATTTTGGATACCCTGTCTTTTAATGCCAAAAATTGATAATGAAATCATTAATATTGACAATTGAAAACTCAAAAGGTATGTAGCTTAGTCATAATTTAGATCTTGTCAAGTAAAGTAAGCAGGAGAATTTACTAGGAGGAAATAAATGTTAAAAGGAAGATGGGGAATTTCAAGGGTAATAATGGTAATTATTGCCCTGTTTATAATCATACCGAACACTGTAAGGTCAGAAGATAAACAGAATGCTGTTAAGGACAGCTCGGATGTCTACACCCTTGGAGAGGTGGTAGTAAGCGGCAGGGCAGAGGGAGTTGAGACAATATCAACTTTCAGGGAGATAACTGCGGAAGAAATTCAGAATCAGGGGGCCAGAAATTTGAGTGAGGCCCTTGATCTGCTGCCCGGAGTTGATATCCGTTACGGGGCACAGGGTGTTCCCCGTGTTGATATAAGGGGATTCCGCTCAAGGCATGTAATACTGCTCTTAAACGGCATTCCTTTTAATTCAAGCTTTGACGGCCAGTTTGATCCTTCTATTATACCGGTCGAAAACATAGCCAGGATAAAAGTTTCGTACAATAACCATTCAGTGCTGTACGGTCCTGGTGGTCTTGGCGGTGTAATCGATATTATTACAAAGAAAGGTACAAAAGAGGTACACGGTAAGCTCCACGGCCAGATGGGCGAAGGCGACCTTACGATGGGGAAGTTCAATCTGTCAGGAGGAAAAGGATCAGCAGACTTCTTTATCAGCGGCAGTGCACTGGACAGGGACTGCTTCCCTTTGTCCCATAAATTCGATGCCACATCCGAACAGAAGAGCGGCGACAGGGACAACAGTGACAAAAAGGCAGAGAACCTGTTTGCCAATATCGGTTATGCCCCTACCGATGTGTGGAAGATAGGGGTGGTAATGAACTATCTCAATGGAGAATACGGCATTCCTCCCATCACAATAAACGATAAATCCGATCCATATGCCCAGTCACCAAAATATGAGCGCATGGATAATTACAGCGGTTTTTCAGGGCAGCTCTCGACAGAGCTGGATATCCCGGGACCGGTCACAGTAAGAGGCTCGGTTTATGCAAGCAAGCTTAGGGAAGAGACCAAGAGATACGATAATAATCAATATAATTCCATGGATGATACGAGTATTAAAGGAACCGGATGGGAAAAGGACAAGACCAATATCAAGGGCGGTTCAATCCAGACTCAGTATGACCTCCAGTCAGCCGGAATGATAACTCTGGGATTGATGGCCGATCGTCAGGAATTTGATGCAAACGGTGAGGTCAGGGACAATGAGGTGAAGAAGAAAAAATACGATTTCCGTGCCTTTTCATCGGTTCATCATGTCACAACATACACTGCGGCGATGGAATACGAGGTGTCACCTGTTGACAATCTGGGCCTTGTACTCGGTTATAGCCACAGCTGGTTCAAAAAAGAAGCAGATGAGGATGATGATGAAGGAAGCTTCCTTGCAGGAGCGAACTATGACATCAGTGAGGATACCCGGATAAAGGGGTCTTTTTCAAGGAACATAAGATTTCCCTCCATCCGACAGCTCTATGAAGAGGGTACCGGAAACTCGAAACTGACCACAGAGACATCTTACACCTACGAGGTTGGTGTGGAACAAAGCCTGCCGGGTAATTCACTTTTGACCGTTACAGGTTTTTATTCAGATCTGAAGGATTATATCGAAAAAAATATTGATGACGTATATGAAAACAATGAGAAATATCGGTTCAGAGGAATCGAAGTCACTGCCCAGACGAGGTTTATTGATAATCTCCTTCTGAGGCTTGGATATACACTTATTGACAGCAAGGATAAATCGGAGGGAACCGCCAAGGATGAACTCCAGTACAGACCCAAACACAAGGTCACGCTGGAGGCTAAATATACCTTTGCCTGCGGCTTTTCCGCATACATGGATATAATATATAATGCAGAGCAGTATTATTATTCAAGGAAAGAACCGATCACAAAGGCTAAACTGCAGAACTATACACTTGTTAACATCAAATTCGACAAAGAGCTTATGAACGGAAAATTCAACCTGTTTGCAGGTGCGGATAATCTATTTGATAAGAACTATGAGCAGTCTTATGGCTATCCCCAGCCTGGAAGAGTCATATACGGAGGTATCGAATTTTCTTTTTAATGCCTGAAAATGAGGGATATACTGCGTATTGAAAATTTTTCCTATGCATATCCAGGGGCCGAAAGATATATCTTAAGAGATGTTGATATGGAAATCGGCCCCGGTGAGTGCCACTGCCTAACAGGACCGACCGGATCAGGAAAAACAACACTGCTTATGGCAATAAAGGGGATTCTGCCTTCCGGACAGCAGCAGGGAAAGATCGTATGTGAAGGGATAAAGGAGGATGGATCTCCGTCAGCAGGAATTGTGCTGCAAGACCCTGAGACCCAGTTGCTGGGTTCCACTGTGGGATCGGATGTTGCATTCGGGCTTGAAAACCAATGTGTAGATCCCGGCCTTATGACAGAACGTGTGGAGGCTGCTCTCTCGGCTGTTGGCTTGGAAAAACCTCTGGATTTCAATGTCAGAAGGCTTTCAATGGGCCAGAAATATCGACTGATTCTGGCCTCACTCTTTGTAATGAAGCCTGAGCTGCTGCTTATTGATGAACCGGCAGCTCAGTTGGATCCGGAAGGCCTTTCACATCTTCTTGAGCTGGTTCTTCGCCTGAAGTCCTCGGGTATGGCGTTTATCATCTGCGAGCATAATCCTGAACCATTTTATAAGGCAATTGATACATTCTGGGAACTGGATAAAGAAGGGAGTATCAGCAGGTCGTCTCCCCGAAATGCCGCTCTTTCTTTCAGGGTCTCCGAAACGAAAAAATTGCCTGAACCCGATAATTGCCTGCCCTTGATACATGCGAAAGATCTTCTTGTTGAGGGTCAGAAAGGATATCCGATATGGTCTGATGTCTCTTTTGATCTGGGAGCGGGACGGCGTATGGCCGTTTGGGGCCCGAACGGCGCAGGTAAGACTACTTTGCTACGCTGTCTTACCGGTTTTTTAAAACCTGCTTCCGGTACGGTGGAAATGTTTGGAAGAAGGCCTGAACCAAAAGTCTTGCGGGGGAGATTGGGATGCCTTTTCCAGAACCCTCAGAAACAGATCTTTGAAACAACTGTTTTTGAAGAGATCGCCTTTCCGCTGAAGCGCTTGCGAACGGAAGAGAGGCTATTGGAGAAAAGGATTCAGAACGTGCTTGAGCTGTGCGGGATAGAAGATCTGGTGCTGGCCTCTCCCCATAAGCTCAGTTATGGACAGAAACATCTTGTGGCCCTTGCTTCGATATTAGCACCTGAGCCAGAACTGCTGATCCTGGATGATCCCTTTGCCGGTCTTGATACTGCATACTGCAGCAGGATATCTGAATTGCTGGTCACTCTCAGCCAGGAGCAGGGGACATCGGTATTATGGACAGTACACAATCCTTCGCAGGTTTCTAACTGGGCGGATATCATCCTGAATGCGCAGGGAGGGCGGATTACTCTGCAATGAAGTGATGAGCAGATATCCTGATCAGCAGGGGATGAATATCCCTGCCGGACTTAAATTATTGTGCTGCACACTGCTTTCTATCTGTGCATTTGCAGCTAGACCGGTCTGGGCGCTTATTGTCCTGAGCTTGATCAATCTTCTAATTGTCCTTGCATTCAGGCTGGGTATCTCCTTCTTTAAAAAGGAGATAAGGGTATTTATCTGGCAGAGCCTTATTATTATGGGCCTTTACAGTCTCCGCTTCGGATTTGATCACGGGCTTCTGCCGGGATTTCTGACTTCATGGCAGCTGTTTCTGGCATTTGTGCCGGGGGTCATGTTTATTCAGACAACCCCGAGGTCCCAGGTGGCCAGGACCCTGTCCAGGATCATGCCCTGGAAAATGGCGTTTGTCCTGTCCACGAGTATGCAATTCATGGGACTTCTGCTGGAGGAGATAAGGGGTATATATGAGGCCCAGGCCCTGAAGGGAGGAAGAATCCTTTTAAAAGACATATGGAAGCCATGGAACTGGCCGGATCTTGTCCACTGCCTTATAGTCCCTGGTATTGTTCAGAGCATGGCAGTGGCTAACCAGATTGCACTGGCCGCCAAAGCCAGAGACTTTGGGAAGAACAACAATCGCACCTATTGGCCGGGTGATTAGGATCTAATTTATATTGATTATGAAAGAACGAAAAGGAAGAGAAAAAGCGGGATTTTTTAATATACATTTGAAGGATGCCCTGTTCCTGGGCTTTTGTGCGGTATTTATTCTCATCTTCAGGGCTGCATTTAGATTGCACCTGAATATTACAGGGCATTCCATGTTATTCAGCATCTTTTTCCTTCTCCTTGCAAGGGGCTGTATATCATTCAGGCTGGCAGCTTCTCTTACCGGTCTGCTGGCTGGTTGCATGGCAATAATACTGGGGCTGGGAAAGGGGGGGCCTCTTCTTCTGCTGAGATTTGTTCTGCCGGGGCTCATAATTGATATGGGGGCCTTTTGTATTCCATCAATGTTCAGGAGCTATGTGCTTTGCGCTCTGGCTGGAGCCGTGGCATCTTCATCAAAGTTTCTGAGTACATATATTGTGGATACGATGATAGGAATGGAAAAGAGTATCATATTTCAACATGCCCTTATTGAGAGCGGCGCAGCAATTCTTTTTGGCATAGCCGGAAGTTTTTTTATACCTCCTGTGATCCGGAGGTTAAAGGCCTATGGGGTAATTGATTATTAATTGTAGTTTAATTATCGTGATTTGGAGTAATTATGAGGATTTATATTGGATTTGATGATACTGATACGGCTTTGAGTGACCGTGGAACCGGAAAACTCTCACGCTGGTTTGAAAATAAACTGCCCACAGGTACCAGGCAATGGGGCGTAATTAGACAGCAATTGCCGGTACTCGAAGGTATACCTTTTACCTCACACAACAGTTCTGCATGTGTAGTGGTGGAGGCAGATGATCCGTCATTTGCTGACACACTTACCACACTGGCTGCAGAACATATTCAGGAATATTTCCTGGAAGGCAGTGATCCGGGACTTTGTGTGGTAGCTGAGAACAATCATCCCATGAACGGACTTATCAACTTCGGGAAAGAATGCTGTTTCAGGATAGTGACCCAGAAAGAGGCGATGGAGGCCGCCCGGGACGTGCATCTGTCCGGACATGGCGGAACGAATGACGGTATTATCGGAGCTGCCGCAGCCGTGGGCCTTACCATGTATGGATGGAGCGGCCGGTTTATTGAATTCGGAAGGCTCAGGGACTTTGCCGACAGCGTAACGGTAGGCGAACTTGAGGAAAAAGGCATTCAGGTGGTGTCTATTGACCGAAATGCAATAGTGCCGGGGCCAGCTGATCTGTTGAAGACAAATGGGTGGCTTAGGCCCAGGTTATGGGGCGGAAAACCCATATTAGCTGTTCAGGCGTTTCAGGAAGAGCCTTTTAAATGGGAAGTGGTTGGAAAGAAGGGCAAGAAAGCACACATGCAATAGACTTTCCTGCGATTTAATCTGCATAGACCATTGGAATAAATCTGCAACTTAAGGTTCAGCGGATATAATGATATCATTACTATATGCCATAGAAGTTCAGGGTATGCGTCCAGGGAAAATGACACCCCCTCATTTTTTGTTAAAAATTGCTTACAATAAGGTCGCCGAGAGGCATATTATGAATCATTGAATATGGTTCGCATTTGCACTGTATGAGGAAGGTGCATTTTCCCATAAGGCTTTTTTCTTCGGAAAGTGAATCATAATTCCCCCCTCCCTTGGAGATAACGAGATCTGCTTCGCTTATAAGTGATTTTACCTGCGAGGATACTTTTTCCAGTATTGTTCCCGGGACAGGTTCATTGATGCCGTTTTCAACAACCTCTGCAACCTTATCCAATCCAGCATGGAGGGCGTCTTCCTTTATCGCATCATTCAGCGCCGGGATCGTCCTTGTTATGAAAGTAATATCCGGATCATAATAAGACCGGAGGGTTTCAATAAACAGTCTGTCAAAGAATATCTCTCCGCAGTTATCTCCCAAATATACAACTGTTTTGGCTCTGGTCAGCCTTTCTTTAAATCCCTCAACATTTTTAAGGCTGATTGAACCTTTTTTAAGGGTATTTATAACATTCTTTGTAGGCTTTTTCTTTGAACCGGTCATTATGTCTATGGCATTCCCGGATATGGCGAATTTCAATGATTCCAGAAAGGGGTCATGGCTCTTTGAAACAATTTCCTTTGCAAAAGGATAAATCGTTAAACCAGCTTCATTCTGCTGCTCCTTCATTTTTTTTAAGGGATCATTCACACCCAGCATATCTTCCATGATAAGCCAGACATCTCTAATTATTTCCGGAGATGTGACATCCCATCTGTTCCCGTTGTAGTAATCTAATTTCAGGATTTCTTTGGTAAATTTTTTAAGTTGAGCCTGGTCTTTTGAAGCAATACGGGCAATATTAACCGCCATTCTCAGTGTGCAGTGAATGCAGTCAGGCCAGATAAGCATTTAACGGTCTCCTTAATATTTGATAAGTTAGTTGATATGAAATAATTGATTATCATATCCGAGACAAAAATTAAATGCCTACCTGTTCTTAGTTGTCTTTTTTCCTGATTTTTCACGCAATCCAGTTACGTTTTTTAAGGTTCATGAAAACATCACTCATCATTCAAACGGGCATGACAATAAACTCGCATGATACACATGCTTGTCTCCGCAAAACGGACAGGGTTCGTTGAGCACCACCTTTGCATCAAGAGTTCTGTTTCCAGCCTCATCTGTAATGATACCCCTGTTATCCCGGAGGCTGAAATTAGAACTTTCAAAGACCTTGTTATGGGTCGGGCAAACAAAAACAAATTTCATCTCTTCTGTTTGTCCCATACCTTTTGCCATTTCGCCATACTCCTTGAATTGTTTTACGATTTATTGAAGGACATGCGATTTCCATCATAAGTCTAAAATTTCTTTGAATTTCTTATATCCTTATAAAGACTGAATACTGAAGGTTTCACACTTTTCCGTAAGTGTATTTTCAATCAGTTGCAGGTGTTCAGGGAGAAATCTGATACAGACTCCGCAGTCAGAACTTATTTTCCTCGGTACCGGTATGACTTTGTGGGGTACCTGGGCCTCTTTTAAAATTCGCTCTGCCTTTATTACGTGGCTCACCGATTGAAAAAGAGCTACGAGATATTTTTCTGATGTTTCTGTCATGGCTGAACTATGTGTCCTGCACGGGATAGGGTATCGGCTATGTCATACATATTTGAGACAATGCCGACAGCAACTTTTTCGGTGATACCAAAATAATTGGCGCAAGTGCCGCAAACGAGTATTTTAATTCCTTTTTCCTCAAGTTTTTGTAAGTCATCAAGCACATCAGAACCTTCAATTGCCAGCTTCACACCTGCGTTGTAGAATATCATCACATCTGGCCCGGCTTCGAGGTCTATTACAGTATGAATAAAGGCCTTCATGAGGATGGTACCGAGCTCATCGCTTCCTTTACCCATAGTATCTGAGATAATAGAAAAAACAGTGGGACCGGCAGAAGCAGAAGGAATTTCGGCAGGTAAGGGCTTTTCCGAGTCCTGATTGTTTATTTCCGTTGCAGCCTCTTTTTTTATTTTTAACTTAAAAATCCCCTCCGATTCGTCAGTAACCTCAACAGAGCATCCTGCGCTGGTGGCAAATCGTTTGACGTTCTCCACTGATATTGCATTGTCCACAATCACTACAACGTCGCTGTAAGACTCCAGTGCATTTTTTGTAAGAATAACCGGCTGGGGACAGGCAAGTCCTTTCGCATTGACTATTTCAGGCATAACAATCTCCTTCATAAATCTGTCTGTTTTTATTTTTTATGCTCCCGGGAAAGTATTTCAATTGCATTAATAGCGGTCCTGATCTCTTCTTTAGTGGTGAACATACCGAAACTGAAACGAACTGTTCCATCAGGGAATGTTCCGATTGTGCGGTGCGCGGACGGAGCACAGTGAAGTCCGGGTCTGGACATGATATTGAAGCGCTCGTCAAGCTCAAAGGATATCTCCGACGGGCTCAATCCTTCAATCGTGAAAGAGACCAGCGCGGTACGCATTTGGGGATTTATATCCCCGTATACCTTTACTCCCTTTATCGAAGAGATGCCGTCCAGGAATAATTCTGTAACGGCAATTTCATGTTTCCGTATGTTTTCAATCCCGACAGCAGCTACATGAGAGGCGCCCGCGCCGAGACCGGCTATTCCAATTGTGTTCGGCGTTCCCGATTCAAATCGGTCCGGCATAAATTCCGGATGCTCTTCAAATTCAGACCGGCTGCCCGTGCCTCCGCGTTCAAGCGGATTAATAAGCGTCTCCAATCCCTTGCGGATGTAAAATCCGCCTGTTCCCTGAGGACCGTTCAGGGATTTATGCCCGGTGAAAACCAGAAAATCTATATTGTCCTTTAATACATTGATGGGCAGGTTTCCTGCGCTCTGAGCGGCATCCACGCAGACAAGCACATCTCTTGTTCGTGCCCTTTCTGCAATCTCGGCAATGGGCATGATTGTGCCGGTGACGTTGGATGCATGCGTAATGATTATCATCCTGGTATTCTTTTTGATCGTGGCAATAATATCATCGGGGGAGATATCTCCTTTGCAGGAGCATTGCACAACGCTTAATTCAATCCCTTCCGCTTCAAGAGCCCGCAGGGGCCTCATGACGGAATTGTGTTCCATGCTGGATGTGATGACGTTGTCTCCGGGTCTCAGGAGTCCGCGCACAATGGTATTTATCCCTTCCGTGGCATTACGCGTAAAGATGACAGTATGAGGGTCTTCTGCACCAAGCAGAGAAGCTATAGTCTCGCGGGCATTAAAGATGATGCGTGATGCCTCGAGGGAAAGCCTGTGACCTGAACGTCCCGGATTTGCCCCCACATTGGCATTGAATTCCGCCATTGCCTTTATCATTACTTCAGGTTTAGGCCATGATGTAGCAGCATTATCAAAATATATACAATCCATTTCTTAACAAAACTCCTGTAAAGCTTCTGTTCATGTTCGACGTCATGCAGGAACAGGGTGTTTTGAGATAGTATTCGGCAAGAGCTCTTACAAGGTCCTCCGCATCCTCCCTTATATCCATGGCTCTGATCAGTTTATGTGGGGCTTAAGCACAATAAATCCCCGCTTTCTTTTTTCCCTCTTCACGTTTTGCCTGCAGATGAGCGAGTACCCTTTTCGTCTGTATTCTAAATATTCCTTCCTGAACTCAATTGTTTTTTTGCATTTTTTCTTCCAGGAAAGACTGTAATAGCGAACGCGTATGGTTTACCTCTTGTTTTTCGTTAAGTTCAATCAGCCACCAGTCGCATTTTGTGCCGAGTAATTCCGACAACAACGGTCGGATTAAATCCAATCCCTTCGGAGCCACATGATATGGTTCCAGCGTTTTTTCATCGATTTTTTCTATTTCGTATATGTGAGCGTTGACAATATAAGATGAAAAGGTTCTTAAGAAATCAATGCTCGTGCCATGATTATTCAATACCCATGGGCATGCATTTGCATGACCTATGTCAAATGTTACACCAGCACTGGATCCCTCAATTATCTCAAGAAACTCGTGGGGATTGTTTGCCCATCCTTTAGTAAGATTTTCCAGGCAGACGGTTATCTTTTGTTCTTTGCCGTAGGAGACAAGATCTGATAAATGGGCCAGGGCTGTTTCATATCTAAGTTCATCCATCGATTTCATCCCCAGCCCGATATGAACCGTTGCGTATTCACCATTATGGCTGTTGATGAATTCAACACAGTCTTTATGAAATTCAAATGAATTTTTTGCCTTTTTTATATCAGTATGTGCTATCTCCATCGAAAAGAACTGGAGATGATATCTTATTTCAAAACCCTCCCTGGAGATTTTTTCGATATTCGCCGTTTCCTTTTGTAGATCTGAGGCATTTTTTGCATCGGGACTCAATGTATAGTCTATGCCGCTCAGATTATGTTCCATGCAATAATCAATCAATTGCTGAACACAAGGGAATGCTTTATTACTGACAGCAATAACTGGACGTACATTCGTTTCCATTTCTAAGAACCTTTCTAATTATTTTTGCTTTTTGGTTATTTATTTTATTTCACCTGCCAGTAATGCAGCTCCCAGAGCACCGACCATCTGCGGATCATTCGGGCAAAGCACCTTGCGTCCCAGTTTTTCCTCAAGGAGTAACCGCATGCACGGGTTATTGGCCACACCGCCTGTGAAAACAATATCACCCTCTGCTGACACGCGACTGATCATGCCGGCAGCTCTGCGAATGACGCTGGCGTGCAATCCCCTGGCGATTTCCCTGCGATTCTGTCCCTTGGCAATCAGGGATGTGACTTCAGATTCAGCGAATACCGTGCACATGCTGGAAATATTGAGTTCCCTTTGAGCCGGCAAAGCCTCCAAACCGAAACCTTCAATACTAAAGCCCAGGGTTTTAGCCATGATCTCGAGGAATTTTCCGGTACCGGCGGCGCAGCGGTCATTCATTTCGAATTTTTTCACCTTGCCGTTTGCTGTCAGTGCAATGGCTTTGCTGTCCTGTCCTCCGATATCAAGGACGGTAAGCGCGGCGGGGAAAAATGCACGTGCGCCCCTGGCATGAGCCTTGATTTCGGTAACCGTTGGCGCATCAAATGACATCTCAAACAGGTTACGACCATAGCCCGTGGCCATGATACGGTCATAACTTACGCCATTGATCATTTTCCTGGCTTCGGCCATAGGATCAAACCCGGTATCTGACTGGGTACTAAAAACGATATCTCCTGTTTCGTTCACAATCACAAGCTCAATAGTGCGCGAGCCAATGTCGATTCCTGCAAAATGGGTGCTCACATTAACCTCATTAAATCTATTTGAGCTGCTCAATAAAGGCTTCGATTCTTGTTTTCAATTGGCCCATATCCTCAATACTGTAATCGGTTTCGATTCGCAGGCAGGGGATATTGTTATTTTCAAGGACATTTTCAACCGGTATTGATTCCATAAGATAGGGCTGGCAGAACTGTAAACCATAATGAATTACTCCGTCAGCCCTGCAGGAGGCGGCTAATTCCTGAATATGTTCCAGGCGTTCCGGATTTGGTGTGAAGATTGCACAATCCACCTGAAAATAGCGATCCACGATGGCTTCCATCATTTCATCGACCGTGTTTCCGGAATCATCCGTGAGGTTGCGTGTACCGCGTTCACCCACACAGGATTCCTCGCCCACGATCACGGCACCGGATGTTTCCACGATGAAGGGCAGTTTCCAGTTGGGCACTGCCTGAGGACAGCCGGATAAGAGAATGCGGGGAGTCTTCTCCGGAAAAGCACCTTTTTTCTCTTCAATCCGGATTTCAAGTTCATCACAGATCTTGTTCACTGAATCCGTAAACCGGGCAGGGTTGTCGTAAAAGAAGACCTGGTTGGCCAGGAGCGCATCCAGGCCGGATATGGGTGCAGGGTCAGCCTTGCGCAGTGATGAGATCCGGTGAAGGGCAGTGCGTTTGGCATTCACCGTATTGATCGCCTGCTTCAGGGATTCAGGTGTTATGGTTACACCTGTGAGAATTTCAGCCGCAGACCTGAAACGATTATACTCAGCTCTAAGGAGTGCTTTGCCATGTTCTGATTTTACCTGAGGAAGGTCCATCACATAGAGATTTTCCACAAGGTTGTTTAAGGATTCATAAGATTTTTTTTTGCCGTCACAGGTGTTCTCACCGACAATCATGTCTGCACTTTCAAGATATGGACAGACCCTTCCGAGCTTGAACCCGAAGGCTGATTTGATTAGTGCACAGGTGTTGCGTGGCAGAAGCTTTTCCACTTCCTCCATGGCAAAATCAGCTCCTGAGCACAGCCCTACAAGAGTGGCGTTGGCAGCCAGAACAATTTCTTCAGGCACAAAGACACAGAAAGAACCGATAATTTTCCGTCCGGTTTCTTTTTCATTCATTAATTCCTTTATGCGAAGGCCGTGCACTTCGCTCATGACGAAGTCAAAATAATTCATACCTTCCGGTCGGTTTTTTTGTGATAAATAAATATCGTTATAGGCATTTCCAAGGATGCCCAGGAGTGCGTCATGGGCATCAAGATCAAGGCCAAGATCTGTCCACATTGAACGGTATTCCTCACTCATTATTTTCTCCTTTCAGTAGCTTTCCCATATGCCCGGTTCGACATCAATCCGGATGGGAGATATAAATTGCTCGTGTGTTTTTTTAATCCTGATTAGTCAGCGAGAGTTAGGCCAGGTCTATACCTGAGACAACAGAAATGATCTGAATAAAGATTAATTGGGAGTGACAGGTTAGATACGATTCTGGCATACGGCTTCGTCTAACAAGCCCGGTTAGATGAACAAAATCCTCAGGTAAAGCCAAAATCGTCTATCATACAGGTCCTCTTGGAAGATTTAATTTTTGACGGCTTTGGGAAAAGTTCAATTTCTGTCCTCGTCCTTGGCCAGAATTGAACATCCTTCATGTTTCAGCAGTATATATTATAGGGGAATATTATATGTCAAACAGGAAATTACGATATTAAAATTTACTTTTATAGAAAAATCCGATGGGTATTTGCGACCAACTCAGGTCAACTTTATGTTGACATGGAGTGATCACCATATTAAGAATAATTTTAACAGGGGCACGAAGTCCTTCAATAATAAAGTAATTGAAAAGACATAAGCCATGAAGGCAATCTCTCCATGAAGGGGAGTGCTTTCATGGCTTTTTATTGAGGTGTGTATAATGAGACGATTGAAACCTATATTGTTGTATGTCCTGTCAGCCTGTTTAATAATCTTTATTTCGATTACACCGGCCTCATCTCAAATCAGGGAAATTCGCATTGGGGACAGCAGAGGAGACTGGGGATACCCGAATCCTTTCCGCCATTATCCCCGCGGTCCCGGTTATATCAGGATGAGCTGGGTCTTCGACACCCTGATCTGGAAGGATCAAAATGGATACATACCTGCTCTGGCTCAGTCCTGGTCTTTTGATGAGGAAAGCCTGTGCTTCATTTTCAAACTTAATCAGGAAGCCAGGTGGCATGACAACACGCCTCTTACATCGGAGGATGTGGTCTTTACTATTGAATATTTTAAAAAGCACCCGTATCGCTGGATAACCATTGATCATATTGATAGGGCATCTGCTGAAGGGCTTTACTCTGTAAGGATATATCTTTCGAAACCTTATTCCGCATTTATTCCCGATATTGGGGGGACAATGCCCATCATTCCGAAACATATATGGGAATCAGTTGAAACCCCTGAGACATATAATGACCCCAAGGCATTCACTGGCAGCGGCCCTTATGTATTCCGGGATTTTAACAAGGCAAAGGGTATCTATCTGTATGAGGCCTTCACTGATTATTACCAGGGACGTCCAAAGGCCGACCGACTCATATATATCCGTTCAGGAAAGCCCATGATTTCACTTCAAACAGGAGAGGTGGCCATTGCAAATATAAAACCCAATATGGCTGCCTCTCTGAAGGAAAAGGGAATGATTGTCATTAAGGATGAGCGGGGCTGGAATAAAAAGCTTATGATAAACCATAAGAAACCCCCGTTTAATAACAGAAATTTTCGCCATGCAATGGCATATGCAATAAACCGGCAGGAAATCATCGACAAATCCCATCTGGGTTTCGGCACACCAGCCTCATGTGGCCTGCTAAGCATTGATCATGAAATGTACAATCCGGAGACACCGTCATATCCGCACGATGCGAGAAAGGCCGTAAAAATAATTGAATCACTGGGATATACGAGAGGTGACGATGGGTATTTTGAAAAAGATGGTCGTCCCCTCACTGTTGAACTTCTGTCATCAGATATTACTGTGGCAGGCGAGAGAGTGGCGGACAGGGACGGAGAGGTCATAAAAAAACAGCTTGAGCACATAGGCATAAGTATGAATCTGGTCAACATGGAGCAGGCTACGACTGACAGCCGTGTAAAAAACTGGGAGTTTGATATTGCAATATCAGGGCACGGAGGCATATCAGGCGACCCAAGGATACTTAACGAAATGATTTCTTCACGATACGGCGCAGGTTCGGTCAACAGTGCCCGTTACGATATCAACCCTGAACTTAACAGACTGATGGAAGCCCAGATGCTGGAAATGGATCAGCAGAAGCGGAAGAAAATAGTCTATAGAATCCAGGAACTGTATGCTGTTGATTTACCGGCGATATCGCTTTACTATCCGGATTCCATGGCCGCTTACAATCCAGCCAGGGGAATATGCTGGTTTTATACAAAAGGAGGAATAAGCAAGGGAATACCAATTCCTCAGAATAAGATGTCTCTTATAAAATGATATGAAAGATGGTCATTACATAAAGCTCACGGCAGTCTATTTTTTCGCCGGCCTGGTCATGATCTATGCAAGCTACATCCTCCCGAAATGGCTTCCTGGAGATTTCGTAACAGCCATGTACTCCGATTCCAACGTGACATTGACTGTGGAGCAGGAAGCGCAGATCAGGGCATGCTGCACAGGGAAGGAAGGTTTAAGTCGCTATTTGATTAATCTCCTGAGCCTGAAATGGGGTTATTCATATGCATTATTGACACCTGTCTCAGATCTGATCCTGGAAGCTCTTCCATGGACACTGCTGCTATTTGGAGGTGCCCATGCTGCTTCCATGTTGCTTGGATTTATCTTCGGGGTTGAGGCGGCCTGGAGAAGAGGCGGCTGGGTGGAAAAAATATCTGTGGGATGTATGACCATAATTGAAGGCGTGCCGGAAATCTGCACAGGGGTGGTGCTTCTCATTATTTTTGCCCTTTTCCTGGGATGGTTCCCTGCATCAGGTGGAGAGACCGCCTATGCTGTTCAGTCAACGGTAAATCGTATTCTGGACGTGGGGCATCACCTCGTCCTGCCGCTCGTCACACTTGTACTGGCATATTTCCCGGGCAACTTTCTGCTGACCCGCGGCAGCATGGTCATGGTGCTTAAAGAACAGTTCGTGCAAACCGCACGGGCAAAGGGTCTCCCTCCTGCCCGCGTCCGCTATGCCCATGCAGCGCGCAATGCCCTTTTACCCATGTTTACACGATTCGGACTGCGAATCGCCTTTATGGTTACCGGAGTTCTCGTAGTAGAAACCATCTATTCCTACCCGGGCATGGGAACACTTCTCTTCAAGGCTATCGGGGTTCGGGATTTGCCTCTGATCCAGGGGATTGTCCTTTTTTCTTCCCTGGCTGTCCTTTTCGTTAATCTGGCCATGGAGTTTTTATACGGCATGATCGATCCGAGGGTGAGATATGCACATTAGCTTTCGCCATGAACTGGGAAGGGATCCCTGGTTTATTACAGGTATAGTGCTTGCCTGTATTTTATTCTTTCTGATAGTGCTTGGGCCGTATTTAACATCTTATGACCCCGACGATATATCTTTCAGCCCCCTCAGCCCTCCATCAGAAGAGCACTGGCTGGGTATTAATGACGGGGGGATGGATATTCTGTCTGAATTGCTCTACGGTATGCGCAACACGGCTGGCTTCGGCCTGTTGGCCGGAGTCTTTGCCCTTTTTATAGGTGTGTCAGTGGGATTGATCGCTGCGTGGTTCAGCGGATTACCGGACCAGATCGCCATGCGTCTTGCAGATGTAATTCTGGCTGTTCCTTCGGTGATGATTCTGATTATGACGGCTGCCCTGTTCCGGCCATCGCCGTTTATGCTTGCCCTTATATTTTCGTTCATGTCGTGGCCCACAACCGCAAAGGTAATCCGGTCGCACGCCCTGGTGGTAAAAAACCGCCTGCATATTCAAGCAGCACGGCAGGCAGGGGCTTCCGGCGCTTATATTATAGCCAGGCATCTGCTGCCGGAACTTTTTCCTCTATATGTAATAGGCTTTGCCGCCAAGGCTCGAATGGCCATGTTCATGGAGGCCTCCCTGGCCTTTCTGGGGCTGTTCGATCCGAGCCGGAAATCACTGGGGATAATGATAAGTTATGCAATCAAATACTATTACATGGATATATGGTGGAACTGGCTTCTTCCGCCGGTGATTGTTCTGACTCTCCTGACAATGGCTGTCACCTTTCTGGCTGTCAGCCTTGAAAAGGTGTTTGATCCAAGATTGACGGCTTCGTAAAAAGTCCAATTTCTTCGTTGGGCTTCATCTCGTTGCCACTGCGACGTACTGTAAGTACGCCTCGTGACACGAAATTTGTCCGCCTTGAACTTGGCGCTTTTTACAAATCCGCTCGGAATTTGACTTTTTACGAGACCAACAAGATTAAAGGAAGTGATTTGAAACTGGAAATTGACAATCTGACAGTTGCTTACCATAACAATGGTCGAGCCATTCTGGCGCTTGACAAGGTTGATCTCACAATGGAGACAGGTCATGTCACGGCGCTGGTCGGTGAATCAGGTTCGGGCAAGACAACGCTGGGTAAGACGATTATGGGACTTCTGCCGGATAATGCCGGGATATCGGGATGCGTTAAACTGGATGAGAGAGATATAATTGGTCTGAATGAAGCGGCCATGAACCAGATCCGATGGTCAAAGGTCGCCATGGTGTTCCAGAACCAGGCTGCAAACCTCAACCCTGCTCACCGCATCGTAGATCAGGTGGCAGAGCCTTTGATTCAGCACAGGCGGATTAATGTAAGCGCTGCAAGAGGATGTGCAGGTGAGGCGCTTGAGCGCATGGGTCTCCTCAGGGATCAGGCCGTCCGTTTTCCTCATGAATTGAGCGGTGGAGAGATACAGAGGGCCATGCTGGCCATGGCACTGATTATGGAGCCTGAACTGCTTATTCTGGACGAACCTACCTCGGCCCTGGATGCCATGACCAAGGCATTTGTGGCTGATGTAATTTGTGGTGTGAAAAAAAATGGTACATCTGTTCTGCTTATCACCCATGACCTTGATCTGGCGCGAAGGCTGGGTGATGAACTTGTTGTACTATACCTGGGCAGTGTCATGGAGATAATGCCGGCAAAAGAGCTTCTGCTCAATCCTTTGCATCCCTATACCCTGGCACTGGTCCGTTCCTATCCGGGGATGAAGGCCCTGCGTGATCTCGGAGGCATACGCGGGGATGCCTTTTACCGCATAAGCCACAGTCACCTTCAGATGGATGAAGAGGAGAGACCTCATACCCATGTGCTTGGTCCGGAGGCCTTTCATGAAGACCGGCATGCTGCGCCCGGGGGCTGCCTTTTTCAGCCGCGGTGCACTCAGTCTGAAGAAGGGTGTCTTAAGAATGATGTGCCTGTTATGAATCTGGGAGGTCACTCTGTCCGCTGTCTCAGAGGAGGCATAGTAAACCGTATGGAGCTGAAGGACGTGAGCAGAAAATATGGAAAGGTCACGGCGCTTTCCCATGCGAATCTGGAACTGCGCGCAGGAGAGGTCTTCAGTATTGTCGGTGAAACAGGATCAGGCAAGAGCACTCTTGCCATGATTGCAGCCGGAGTACTTATGCCGGACAAGGGGAGACGTATTTTTGAAAATATGGATATGGACAGATGGCCGGTCAGGGGCAGCAAATCTCTTGCCGGCAGAATAGGTGTGATTTATCAGAATCCTGCAGAGGCGGTCAGTCACCGGCTGTCAGTTTTTGATATCGTGGCCGAACCGCTCAGGATTCAAGGTAAAGGACATGATAAGGGGGAAATCGATGAGCGTGTGAAACGCGCCCTGAAAGATGTCCGTCTTTCCTCGGAACCCGGGTTTATCACGCGATATCCACATGAACTCAACATGGGGGCCATTCAGCGGGTCTGTATTGCGCGGGCACTGATACTGGAGCCCTCACTGCTCGTAGCGGATGAGCCGACCAGTTTCCTGGACCCGAGCGTCCAGGCCAAGGTTCTCAAACTTCTCATGGACCTGCAGACCGAGAAGGGCCTGACCATGCTCTTTGTAACCCATGATATCGGGCTGGCTCGAAAAATATCAGACAGGATCGGCGTCATGCTTGCCGGCAGGATAGTGGAGGTCGGACCGTCCTCACAGGTACTTTGCAACCCGTTACATCCTTATACCGGTTTATTAACCAAAAGCGCGGCAGGCCATGTTGACAGCGCTTTTCAAATACCTGATGAATCCAGTTCTGGCTGCTGTCCTTTTGCCAGGCGTTGCAGTCTTGCTGAATCAAACTGTTTTTCTGAATTGCCGCCGCAGGTATGTCTTGACGGTGGATATCACAGGGCTTTGTGTTTTCGGCCGCAGATAGAGGATTATTCTGATAAACTTGATAAGGTGCCTTCCCTGAATGGATTTGAAACTTAAACGGTATGATGATATTCTGAAAAAACTCGGAGAAGACCATGAATAATACAATAATAACCGAAGATCTTATTAGAGAGACAGCCAGCTTCCACGGTCACTGGTGCCCGGGGCTTGCCATAGGAATACGTGCTTCTGAATGGGTACTGCAGGAATTGGGCAGGGCGCAGGATGAAGAAATAGTTGCTGTTGTCGAAACCGATATGTGTGCTATCGATGCAATTCAATATCTGACCGGGTGCACATTTGGAAAGGGAAATCTGATTCACAGGGACTATGGAAAAAATGCCTTTACCTTTTACCGGCGGCGTGATGGGAAGTCAGCACGGCTGGTGTTGAAACCTGTATCTTCAACCAAAGAAAGGATGACCATGGAAAAGCTGCATAAAAAGATGCGGGAGCACGGATTATCCGCAGAAGAAGAAAAGTCCAGGCAGGAGGCAAGGGCAGCCTCTTCAAGACGTATCATGGAATCTGACCTGACTGCTCTGTTTGATATAAAGCCGGCACCAGGCCATGTTCCGGAGAAGGCCAGGTTTCTATCGAGCCTCGTATGCGAATCATGCGGTGAGGAGGTTATGGAGACGCGAACGCGGCGTTTTGGGGGGATGGTCCTTTGCATACCCTGTTTTGAAGACATGGAAAGAAGGTAAGAAAAAGCAAAAAAGCTCAAAGGTTAAAGCTGAAAGTTCAAAGCTGAAAGGTGAAAGGTCAAAGCTCAAAGTTTACCCGCCAGTGTTTGTGGTGGGTTTATCCCGCAATGATGCCGGGCTGAACCAATAACTAATAACCAATAACTAATAACTAATAACCAATAACTAATAACCAATAACTAATAACTAATAACCAATAACTGATAACTAATAACCAACAACTGATAACCAATAACCAGCACCCTGCGTGTTGAAATCAGTCTTGCCAAAAACGGTGTTGTTCGATAAATTATGGGCAGTCAGGCATTTTTGGTGAGAGCAAACTTTTTGGATAGAAAACTTGAATCAGGAGACAAAAAATGTGTGAAGCAAATGCATTTTTCTTCAGGGATGGCCAGGAAGAGCTGTTCCTTGAGAGTGTGGATATAGTACAGCCGGAGGAGGACGGACAATTCCGGTTGATAAATATCTTTGGGGAGCAGAAGATTATTAAAGCTAAAATCAAAGAAATGAAGCTGGTGGATCACAGGCTCGTCTTTGTAAGGCAGTAAGACACCATATGAACTGCCCCGCAGCAATCCAGACGGTATCAGACGTCATTTCAGAAAAAACCGGAAACCATAAACTTGCTTGACTGGGTTCCCCCGAAACGAGGTCCGGAGCAGGCTTTATCAAGTCCGGGATGAAAGGACGAAGCGGGCTTCGGGGATACGTTCGCCGTGTTTATGGCGGGCTTTTCTGCCTTTTACCAGCCTTTGGCTTGTTGGCTGGCTGGCTGGCAGATCTTGTCTGCCTTTTACCAGCCTCTGGCTGGCTGGCAGATTGAAACAATCGAGATTAAAGTTACAGTGAATTCAGGAGGCTTAAAAATGATAGTTGTAACCGGAGGAGCCGGTTTTATCGGCAGTAACTTTGTGGAGAAATTAAACAACGAAGGTATTGATGATATTGTCATTGTCGACCATCTTGGATGTTCAGAGAAATGGAAAAACCTCGTCAATCTCCAGTACAGCGATTATTTGCACAAAGATTCATTTCTTCAGATGGTGCTCGAAGACAATGTGAGGTTTCCTGTTGAGGCACTTGTCCATATGGGAGCATGTTCTTCAACGACTGAGCCGGATGCCGATTACCTCATGAAGAACAATTTTCATTATTCATGCCGTATAGCCGAGTGGGCATTGAAGCATGAAGTCCGATTAATATACGCCAGTTCTGCAGCAACTTACGGCGACGGCTCCAAAGGATTTAATGATGACGAAATCCTGATCAAGGACCTCAGGCCCGTCAATATGTACGGCTATTCCAAACAGCTATTCGATCAGTGGTGTCTGCGAAACGGTATTCTGAAAAAGGTCGCGGGGATCAAGTTTTTTAATGTCTTCGGGCCTAACGAATATCACAAAGGCGATATGACAAGCGTTGTGTACAAGGCGTATAATCAGATCCTGGAAACAGGTTGCGTGCGGCTATTTAAGTCCTATTCCGCGGAGTATCCTGATGGCGGACAGAGAAGGGACTTTGTTTATGTTAAGGACTGTGCGGAGGTGTTGTGGTGGCTCATGGAACACGAAGATGTCAATGGGATATTCAATCTGGGAACTGGACGCTCACGGACCTGGAACGAACTGGTCAGGGCAGTTTTTTCAGCACTTGAACGTGAACCGCGTATCGAATACATCAACATGCCCGAGAAACTGCAAGCCCAGTACCAGAATTACACAGAAGCAAAGACGGATAAACTCCTGGAGCATGGTTGCCCCGTATCATTCAAGCCTCTGGAAGACAGCGTCCGTGATTATGTGGTGAATTATCTGTCTTGTAACCGCCACTATTGATTCCCATGGCTTTACATTTATGCGAGCTACAGGCTAACGACGGTAGTCGTTAAACAAAGCCTTCACCTGATTTTATTCGGGAACACGGAATAGAATATTTGGTGAAAACACTGAATAACAGATGGAGTCTATCCGTCAGTTTTTGTGGCGGACTTGCCGGTCTGTTTTTTTTGGCTGGTTTATTAGCCTTTGGCCGGGCCAATATGACGGCTTTGATGGCCTTTTATTCAAATACGACACAACCTCGAAAGCCGAAATTCATGTCAATATAATTCACACTTAATCCACTCTTCGTAGCCCTTAGAAGATCATAGAGTATTCATTAACCGAATGAACCCCTTTTATGCTGAATAAATGTGAGAAAAACACGAATTCTATCTGCTGATTCACCGTATTTGGCGTAAATCGAGGCTGCTGTCGATTTTCCGGCTGACTCTGCTAATAAGACAAGCACCTTTATATGTTTGAATTAGCCTTTTAGGTTAGGATTGCATAATCTATATCTTTGTAAAGAGCTGCATATAAAAATGTTCTCCAACTTCAATAAGTTTCTTTGGAACAAAGGAAAGTCTATTTCTTAATTCTTCAGGGGAAGAACGCATTTCCACAGGAGGTCCAAAAGGGGTGTCTTCTTTATTAATATTGATTATAGCTAATTGAGCTTCATGCTTAAGAATTCTATTTACTTCATTCTCAAAACCCGCAATTTGAATGTCAGAAAAAATATGGAATACAGTTGAAAGATAGACCAGATCTACTGAAGAGTCTTTAAGCTCGGTCCTTTTCGTAATATCGCCGACAAAGGCAATGATATTGGATTCCTTTCCAATTTCTTTTTTAAGGCTGGCAATTAATCTATTATCAGGGTCAAGAGCATAAATTTTCCCGGTATTTCCCACTAATTTTGAGAATTTTTTTGCCATATACCCGTTTCCACAGCCGGCATCAAGAATTGTCTGGCCAGGTGAAATATTTAAATTTATTATTATTATTTTGTTATTTAGCAATCCTTCAGAAAATTTTCCCATATTATTCAAAATAACCCGTTGATCCTTTCATCTCAAAAATCATGTAGATTTTGAAATAAATCATAGGCAGGCCTATATTTTGAAAAGCATGTTGCTTTTTTTATCAAATATGCAGGCCGATACCCTTAAAAATGTATACATATTCCTATTAAACCTTTTTGAAGTTGTGGATTATCTTTTTAAGGTTTTTTATACGCTTAAACCTGTTTAAGGTGCTAAGGATTCTTGAGGCATAACCCGCCAACCCCTTGACGAGGATGTGAATTTTCCTTTAAGGTTATAATATTTTATGTTCAGAGGTCAATGCCATGAGCGCTGATGAAATCCAGGATTATGTGATTGATATGGGTCCCATGGGACCGATCGGCGAGGGAGAAGCCCTGATATTGAGGGTAAATCACAACTGCCCATGGAACAGATGCCTGTTTTGCCATGTTTACAAGGGAAAAAAATTCGGCTACCGGAATGTTTCGGAGATCAAGAGGGATATCGATGTTATAAGAAAGATCGTTAACCTCATAGAAAATGCTTCCTGGGACATTGGTTTTCAGGGAAGAATAAACAGGGAAATCATGATAGAAACAGCAAGGAGATTTCCGCAGATCTATGGGAAGGATTTGTTTCATCCAGCACAGGAGAATGCGCTCGCATTATCGACCCTCAACAATGTTGCCAACTGGCTGTTGTGCGGTGCCGGAAGGGTGTTCCTGCAGGATGCCAACGCCTTGATCATGAGACCCGATGAATTAGTAGAGGTATTGAGGTATATCAGGGAGATTTTTCCGACGGTGCAGACAATTACAAGCTATGCAAGGTCAAAGACATGTGCACGGAGATCTTTAAAAGAGCTCCAGGCCCTGCACGAGGCAGGGCTTTCATGGGTATTTGTCGGAATAGAATCCGGCTGCGACGATATCCTGAGCAATATGCAAAAGGGAGTTAAGGCAGGGGAACACATTGATGGCGGTAAAAACATACGGGGAGCCGGAATCGATATGGCTGCCTTTGTGATGCCCGGTCTGGCAGGGAGCGACGCGGAACTTGGAAAAAGACACATTCTTGAAACAATTGAGGTCTTGAATGCCGTGCGCCCAAATGAGATCAGGGTAAGGAGCCTGGCTGTTCAGGAGAATTCTCCGCTTTATTCGAAATGGGAAAGTGGTGAATTTGAACCCGCTTCTGAAGACCAGATGATTGATGAAATAGAAATGCTCATTAAGGGCCTGAAGTTTGACTGCATTATTGAAACGCTCCAGATGACTAATACCCTTTTCAATATAAAGGGCAGATTATCAGAGATTAGAGGGGATATTCTTGCAAGGATTGCAGAATACAAGGCATTGTCTCCGCTGGAACGTGCAGGGTTAAGACTGAAAAAATATCTGTATGACGGTTATCTCGCCATTGTTGAGGGATGGGGGAGATTTGATTCCAGACTGAGCCAGCTTGTTAAAGAAGCGATAGAGGGACTTGAGAAGCAATCGACTGATGCCCCTCAAAAGATAGACCGGGCAATATTTGCCATAAAATCAAAGGGTGTGCCTTAGTAGTAATGCAGGTTCAGGGGTTTTGCCCGGAGCAATATATTTTTCTGATTTCCCTGGCAAAGTTATTCTGTTGCCCATGTGAGGGAAATGGAATTACCAGACCCTTGTTTCTCACATTGAATCCATCCGAACTCAACTTTGATTCAAGTAATCTGCATATATTTGTTTTTACGAGAATAATAGGGATATAGCTGGATCCGCAAAGTAGACGTAAATCTTCAATCAAGTTCTCATAGTCTGACAATATCGTATTCCTACGATTTTTATCTGTCATCTTATTAACCGGGGTATATGTAGCGTCAACCAGGAAATTACCCATTTTTTGAAATACCCGCAAGCCTTCTTTCTTTGTTTTTGGGCTCACGCCAAGCAAATCCATCATCGCTTTAAAAAGCGACTCTTTAACGCTTCCTTTCTCACAATAAAAAAATCTGCCGGAAACCGGCGGTGATTCCAATACAAAAATATTCTTCAGGACGGCAGGAAGGTACTTGTTTCGCAGACTTAAATATTCTTCTCTATTCATGTATCAATTTGTTGCCTGAATAGACTGTTAAAAAAATGAGGCATAGTCTTATCGCTCAGGGTTCTCGATCCGGGTTTGTTTTTTCATGCAATTATTCCTTACCAAGGTAGCATCTCTCATAATCAAGCGTACAAAGCGGTATTTTTTCTTCATTGAAAACGGCGTTGACCAGCTCCCCGATGAACAGGGTATGGTTGCCAGGCGCCAGGGTTTGGATGATACGGCACTCCATGCAGCCGATGCAGTCTGCCAGGACAGGGCATCCGGTTACACCGTCTTCCCAGGCGATTGATGCAAATTTTTCACTGGCATCCGGTCCTTTAAAACGGCCTAAAAGATCTTTTTGATCCCTGGAAAGGATGTGCAGGGTAAAATGTCCACTCTTTGCCAATAAATCGTGAGTATACCGGTTAGGGTGAACAGCCACCATGAACAGTGGCGGATCGTATGAGACCTGGCTGACCCAGGATGCGATCATGCCGTTGATACTGTTTTCAAACCGCGTGGTAAGGACGTAAATCCCGTAAGTCATATGGGCCATATTTTTCAAAATTGCTTTTTTCATGATCGGTTCCTTGAAAAAATAAGCATTTGGCTTTTAATAAAAAGGCCGAAGTTCTTTGCGATGTTTTTTTCCACAATGTAGTCGAGAAGGCTTGAATTTCTCTGCTTGAGATCTATGTCGAGTATCGACTTTACCTTGGATTTTATTAATATGTTACTCAGCTTAAAAAAAATACCGAACGTAATTAGGCAAATTGTATCGGGCTTTACACCTCTGTTTTCATTTTGACTTAACCTTTATTTATGATTGGGTTATGTGCCATGTTATAAGCAGCAATGCCCCCCACCATCCTGTAAAAGAAACAATAAAACTGGCCGTAATCTTATTTTGCCATGATGCTGGTAAAAGTTCTTTTGCCTTCCCTTCCTTTTCCCGCTGTAAAATATATGGGCTAACTCTAAACGAAAGAAATATGCCATTTAATACAAGAATAGATGCTATGATGATTAAATAGACAGGGATACCGAAAAATGGTTCGTTTCTAAAAAATATCGATCCCCCGATTACTGCCATCATTATTCCGAACCAAATCATAGGTTTTGTTACCTTGTGTGTGCGTGTTGTAGCTTCAGTCCAATAGCTTGATTTCCTTCCCAAAAAACCATGCAAGTCTATGACCGTAACTGCTCCAAGGCCAACAATAAAACCAGCAATCAGAATAAAGAGTCCTAAAAAATTTATTATGGATTCCATAAATTACTCCTTATATCCAAATACGGATTTAAGTCATTTGATGATAGCCTTTTTAGACTCTGGTTAAGCTTTAAGGTTCCCTGTTTACCTTTGATTAAAATGATATGCTCCTGTGTCGCAACTGATTTCCGAGAACCACCTGGAGGCATTTGATCAACCATTTCAATCCCACAATATAGACAAAAATTGTTTCGTGCCTTTACTTCTTTTTGAAGCCATTCCGGAATGTTCCAGCGATTCACTTTTTATCTTTATCCAAAAAATCAGCGGGTGAAATGTGTAATGTCTTTGCATAACGTCTCTCTATCAAAAAAGAATTTAAAAGTTAAACGTAAATTTTATCCTCTTTTTGTTTGGTCCGTTAGAAACCCATTGAATAGGGTAATAAATACGAAGAAATAGATCTTTGGTAAACAGAGAAGATATCAGTCTGTAAGTATCTCATCAATGGCCTGAGAAATGTTCCGGGCAGAAGAGGAGATGATATGCAATTTTACACCGGCATTTGAAAGCACATAACCAGGCCCTTTTTTGGATACATCCTCTCTAATACCCAAATAGTCTATTCCCTGTGCAACAAGCCATTCCGCAACCCGGATGCCTTTGGCCGTCTTTTCCGACTGATGAGGATTTTCAAGGGTTTCCTGTTGTATAATTTTCCTGTCTTTTTTTCGTATGTTGAGGATCATGAAAAAAGGTGCTTCGCCGAGGTGGGCGCTGAGACGTCCTGATCTGTCATCGACAGGCAGTGCAATCCGTTCATGGTGCCTATTTTGCGGTTCATAGTGTATGGTTATCATTTCCAGGTGTGTAATTTCCTGCCTGATTTTTTTCTCAATCTCTTCACTGATTTGATGTGCCCTGTCCAGGTCTTTGGTTTTAAGCGTTATTGTTGCCTGGACAAACCGGAATCGTCCAGCGTTTCTACCCAGGACAGATTTGATATCACTGACTACCGGTTCCTTTCTGATTATTTCCCGAATTCTATCCAGTGTGTTGAAATCAATGGATGCATCAAGGAGTACTCTCATGCCGTCAGAGAGAAGTTCCCAGCCCGCGTGGGCAATAAAAAAAAGGACCAGTACCGCGCCTATCTTATCGATGGTTATCCCCATAAAGGAAACGGGAATATCCAGGTAGCTGAGGGTAGCCGCCGCAACCACGAGAAGCGATGAGAGAACATCGACCTGACGATGCCGGCCCTCGGCAATCAATGTGGGAGATTCTGTTTTTCGGCCTGTATGCATGGCAAACTGTCCAAACAGGAAAGTAGCCAGGGTGCCCGCGAGAAGCAGTATGATAAAGAGAAGGGAAATTTTGGGCCGATGTTCCGGCTGGAAAAGGACTTCCCTGATGATTTCGTATCCGGCTATTAAGATAAAAAGGGCAATCACAACGGAAGCAACATTTTCAAGCTTGTAAAGACCCAGGGGAAAGGACCGGGTTTTTTTATGGGAAAGCTTGACGCCTGCATATATTAGAAGGGAGGCTACCGCATCGGTTCCGGAGTCAATGGCTCCTGCGGTTATGGAAAGACTCCCGGAAATAAAGGCAAGGAGGATTTTCATGACGGCCAGGGCGAGGTTCAACAGAAAGGCGTAGGCCGCAACCAGATGAATCTGCCTGGTTTCGTCATGACCCGAGGATGGTTCATTTATGGACTTTTTTTCCTGCTTTTGCGTCATGTATGCCTTTCTTTTCATCAGATGGCTGTAAGAAATATCACGAGAATTACACCCAAAATCAGTGAAAAGATGGTCTTGTGATCGGTCCCCACACATGAATTAGGGATGAGTTCATCCACTGTGATGTAGATCATAAGACCAGCCGTTGCACTGATCATGATAGCGACCATCTGTGGCGATAATTGCTGGAAAATATACCGCCCACTGATATAACCCAGGAGGACAGGTATTGCCGTGGCCGAAGAAAGGAGAAATGCCCTTATTCTCCTGCCCGTGGAATGATAGTAGGGGGCTGAGGTGCAGATGCCCTCCGGGATGTTATGGATGGCTATGGCGATGGCCACGGTTAAGGAGACCCTGGTTTCGGTAACCACACCGGTGGCGATGGCCATGCCCTCGGGGAAGTTGTGAAGAAACATACCCAGTATAAGGTATACCGATGTCCTTTCCAGATTACATCCCTGCTCCTGGGAGCACAGCCTCGGATGTATGTGGGGGATGAGCCTGTCGAGGCCGTACATGACGGCTGAACCCAGAATCACACCCAGAACCGATATGAGGGGAGATGATATTGCCAGACTTTCGGGTATGAGTTCCAGGAAAGAGATGCTCAGCATGACCCCGGCGGCAAAACAGAGCATATTGCAGATATGACCGAAGGAAGGCATCTTTATGATGCCTATTGCTGAACCTATGACCGGACCTAAAAAAGCTATGAGAACTATCCAGAATAGTGGATCCATAATGACTTCCCCTCGATCAGCATTTAGCAGTTGTTTTTTATAGTGCAGTTGAGGGACGTCCTTAAATAGTAAAATAACTCAATCGTCCAGATAATAACCTGCTTCTTTCGCTGCCTTCTCTCCCCTCTTTACTGCATAGCTCACCGCCGCAAGCGTCATATCAAGCCTTTTTGCTAAATCCGCCATCGGAATCCCAAGCTCAATCGCACACCAGTAACAGAGTATATCCCTTGCCCGGACCCTGTCCCTTTGCCTCCCCCTTCCGATTATGTAATCCTTTTCCAGATCGAACAGTGAAGAAACCCTCTCAGCAACCTTTTCAAAATCAAAGCCCCGGCTTTTCAGAAAATATTTCCGGGAAAATCTTTCTTCTGATTCCGATAGCACATCCATTACGAAATCGCTATCTCCCAATATTCGCTGATCGCTCTTGATACGATTCTGTCCGGAAAGCTTCATCTTTTTGACTTCATCCCATCCCCCAAGGCTCCTGATCAAGCCGCCGCCTACCAGCTCAGGACGCCTTCCCATGGCAATGCCCTTTTCAACATACGACAAATATACCTTTCGAGCTTCACCTATCCTCCTTCCAAAAAACCCAAGGACGTATTCAATATCCTGCCACTCTCTTATTTTCTTTCCCGTCAATGCACTATGCCCGCAATAGGGATAGCTATTCAGATCCTT
>DAINAR010000032.1:0-34573 GCA_036733345.1 Deltaproteobacteria bacterium
ACCTGATACAGAACTTAAGAAATAAATCTAAATTACGACAACCCCCGGCAGAGGCTTTATGAAATTTTGTCGAAGACTGTATGTATAGGCTCCCTGCATAGGTATCATGAGTATATCTCCATTCTGAATATCCTCTCCCCAGTATGAATACCCCCAGACATCATGAGGCGTACAAAGGGATCCAAGTATATCGCAGGGAATTTCCTTCAGAGAAGGTCTGGTCAGATTAAGAACGGGAAAATAGTCAGTCTCGAACCTCTCCCATCCGATTGAATTCGTCCCTGCATCGGTAACAACAAGATCAGGAACCTTTTTGTCTATTACAGATATGAGAATATGCATTGCATCGTTACAGATCCATCGGCCGGGTTCAAGGCATATCCTGCAATCCACGACAGAAAGAATATGCCTGCTTATGGCCATGCCGAGATGTTCTGCAAAATATCTAATTGGCCGGGCAGGAACCATGAAATGATCTTTGGCTGATCTTTCCTCTTTTCCAAGGGCCTTTTTCAGTATGCCTTCAGGCGTCCCGGACTTCTGAAGCCATTCACCCTGTTGAGGCCAGTACCCTCCCCCGATATCAATGAACCTGACAGCCTGCCTGAAATTATCGGGCATGCCGGCCAGAACCCTGCCTAATTTCTTTATAAAATCTATCTGTGCATCCGGATTCATATTCCAGCTTGAATGAAATTGCAGTCCCGTCAGCTGGATATGGGGACATTTTCCGGCATCTTCCCAGAAATTTAAAAGGTCACCTAAAACAATGCCGAATTTTCTCCAGAGGCCCTCAGGGTTTGTTGTCAGGCGAACACCGGCACGGACAATGCTATTATTTAAGGCGGCCGCTTTTTCAAGCCTTTCGAGCTCACCGAAGCTGTCCAGCAGCACTACTGTTTTTTCCGAATTCATGACGGCGAGAGTTAGTTCTTCTTTTGTCTTTCCGGGCCCGCTGAATACGATATCCCGAGCGCCAAGCCCCAGGGCCATTTCAAGTTCAGGACCGCTGGAAACATCCAGCCCGAAACCGCACTCAATGAGGACCTTTGAGACATCCGGATAATTATTGCTTTTAACAGCAAAATAAAAACCAACATCAGGTAGAGCATCCTGGAACACCCTTTTAAAGTGACCAGCTTTTTCTTTAAGCACCGATGTTTCAAGTATATAGGCAGGAGGAGGACTCTTTTTAAGAATACCCAAGTATTTATCCCTGCGAGAGAAATAATATTCCACAAAACTCTTTAATTCCTTCTCAGGAAGCAGAGAAGTCCTGTGTTCAAAAACAGGCGTTAACTCCTTGATAGTTATTGCGTCTTCTTTATCCATCAGATTTGTATGCCTTTTATCTAATTATTCTGATGCAATATCAAAATACAATTTTTGTCGTCAGTTATGTCGCTGATAAGAGGTATATATTAATATGCTCAAATTTATGTATTCATAAAAAGATCAAATCCGGCGAATATGTCATTCTACATGTTTCGCTTCTGTCATTCCGAGCAAAGCGAGGAATCTTGGTTTTAAACCGCATGGAAGGATTCAGTAGATACACTATATTGTCAATATTTAAGGACTAAAGATTTCTCGTTTCACTCGAAATGACAAGTTAAGTAGACTTCCTTCATTACCATCAAAATTTAAAACCTTTCTGTTATTTACGCCTTAGTGACTAAAGTTGATGGACAATCCCGTTTCTCAAATCCCACATTTTTGGGGAAACCGAAATTTGATAAAGCTGTCAGCTAATTAATCTCCACTCTCAAAGAATCCGAAAGCTGATTACACTGCGTTTCAAAGTCCGGTTCGTAGTAAGGCTTAAAAATAACATGCCCCAGAAGCCAGGAATCATAATCTTCAGGAGGCATCCTTATGAGATGTCCAGGTCCCCTAGTCAGGAAGATTTCACACACTCTCGCATCCTGTCTCAGGCGTTCCGTATCAATTCTTTCCAGTATGCCCCCGTGATAAGCATGGAGCCTCAAACCGATATATGATTCAACATTTTTAGGTTTAGAAAATCTGAGCCGTCTCTTCTGTGCAAAATCAAGTGCCGAAGTGAGGATGTCAAAATCCCATGCCCTTCGAAGAAGAAAAGGCAGACAGTCGCCGCCGGGTCGCGGAGTCAGTTCAAGCAGGATTATTTCGTGACCCCGTGCAACAAAATCGAGCATGCAGATTGCCCTGCAAACTCCGAGTGAACTCGCAGCCTTATGAAGAATATGAAGAAAATGGTCCTCCTCAATCCCGTCAGGCAGTGAATCTGTAAGGACATATCCGCGGATAGTGCCTAACGGCCCGGCAGGAGAATGGATCTTCCGGGTAAGTCTGATAACTTCCAGGCTGTTATCTTCTATCATAAAATCGCAGCTGAATTCAATGCCCTCTATTAGCTCTTCTGCTATCACCTTTGCCTGTTCAGGATCAGGAAGGTGATACATTCGATTTGCCTGCCGCTCCCTTATCCCACTGTCAATTATATTAAAAACCTTTTCACAGCTTTTTTCATCCGTGCAGCAGAAGACAAGTTCGCTGCCGCTTCCGGAAAGCGGTTTAAGCACGCATGGACCTTTTATGTCACGAAAAAATGCTGAGGCCTCTTCTCTGGACTTAATCAAACGTGCAGCAGGACTCTTTAGACCGTTTTCAGTCCATCTGACCTTTGACACATATTTATCCCGGCAATTTCTAATTGTCTCGATGTCAGGATAGGAAAGCTCAAGATACTGTGCGAGAAAGGATGAAAGCTCCATGGATTCGCAGTCAAAACATGCAATCCCGTTAATTGAAAAACCATTCCGTGCAATGTGCTTTTTTACGGCCTGTATCGACTGATTATAATCAGAAAGATCACATAGGATTTCTTCTTCCGGAGATGGACAAGGTTCAGCACCTTTCTGTCGTATGAGACGGTCTGTAAGAAAGATCGCTCTTTTCGGATTGCCCTTTCTGATCCAGTCGATATAATCGGTTGTAGTTCCAACCACGAGAACCCTGGTGTTATTGCACACAGGCAATACTCTCTTCAAAAACAGGTTCATGCCATGCAACCTGCTCCTCGGAGATTCTGATCTCGTACAAAGGACGCGGCTCAAGATGAAAACGCTCTTTCCAGCCGAAATCTCCGCAAAGAAAATCAACTGCCTCGAAATGCTGCTCACATGCCCATTCCATATGATGCAAATTAATGAGCTTGGCAACGCCCTGGAAATCAGGATGGGTGCCTCCCGCCAGTACAACATAAGACATGCCCCACACCGCACCGATATCGACCGCTGCTATTTTACCGCCTATAAGGGAGGTTGTTACCCTAAGCATTCCTTTTGCATTCAGCCATGAGACCAGATTTTCAAACGACCTCAGGAATCTTGAAGAGCTGAAATAAGATTGCCCTCCAAAGGCATGCTGATTCAACCTGTAGAGATATTCAACATCCCCAATATTATCGTGACGGTATGAAACTCCAAATGCCTCAAGTCTGGACAGCTCATGCTTTAGCTTTTTTCGTGTTTTTCCTGAGAACTGCTGAAGATAATTCTCCATCGAATAATTATGCGCTCCCGGCAGAAAGAGATACCCAGTTTCGTCAATATTAAAAATGTCATTATCATAATATGCCGGCAAAAAGATATTGGTCAGATAACGCAGATGTGCCGGGCCTGGAATAGACAACAGAAGCTCTTCGGTCACATGAAAATTTTTGGCCGGAATCCTGTTCTGTTCAAGCCATGTCTTGCCCTGGCAGGTCTCACCCGGAAAATAACCATAATACTGCTCCTCATCTATCCAGCTCAACGGAAGTATCCCCTGGATAATCCCGTTATTTTCTGCAATTATAAAATATGGCTGCCGATCATAAGCCTCGGCAAAACAGTACCTGACCGGCCACAGATCGAAAATGCACTCAGTCGGCCAGAAATGTTCCCAGAGAAATCTGCACTCGTCGATGTCCTCACAGATTCTAATGCTGATCATTTTAACGCCTTAAAGTAACACTCATATAACTGTATGACCCGCCGAAATACTCCTCGGCAAAGGCCTTAACCTTATCCGGATCATAGGGCTTGCAGCTGAAGACATCCAGATAAACGGCATTAGTTAGATTTGCAAAATGCCCTGAAATCAAAGAGGTCTCAATCAGCTGTATCATTGAGTAACCTGCCACGCGCTCATCCTCTCCGAAATGTACCACCTGGGTTTCGCCGAATCTCTTCATTTCAATAAGATCGCACAGTTCCACCACAAAACGCCTTATTACATCGGCGCTCCGTATCTTTTCAGGATCACATTCATAAATATCTATAGCCGAGGCAATACCCCATGCGTCTGGTGCGATTTCTTCTTTTCTAACAGCAGCTATTCCTTTCATGCCACTCTCCTTTCCTTCTTTTAATAAAGCCTTTTTTTATTTAAATTCCTAAGAGCTCTTCTTTTAATGTCCTCTTTCTATGCAAACGCTTGCCGACATTCTTCTTAAGACGGGGAATATTTTCTTCTGTTTCTTCATAAAAGGCTTCTTCATCGTAATTATTAGATTTTTCTTTTTTCCTTCTAATATTTTCTTTATGTTGTAACCTTTTTCGGTCCATTGTCGTGTTCACCTGTTTACAAGTTCGCGATATGCATTTTCACCTGAAAAAGCCCCTGAGCTTTAATAACTTCACCCTCCTGCATATTATATGCCAGGGGCATCCTGTTTGATAACCAGCATAATTTCTTGGGTTTTTCCAGCTGTTACATGCATATAACAGTGAAAAAAGACAGCTTTTCGGTATTCCATTACTTAAATTAGCCATATTATGCATTGCAATACCGATAATTTATTTGCTCTTTTCATGCCATTTTATCCATTAAATTCAAGCTCATCAGCTGTTGCGTATTAACTACTATTATCAATATGTTACTACTGATAAAAATTTAATAAAAAAATATTTTACGCCTTATATCCTTTTTTTATTGGTACTTTTATACCGATTTAGTATATATGGTTTTCTAAGAATAATGATAAATAAATAGTATATTAATACCGTTTTCTGGAGGAAAAGATGCTGATAAGGCTTGCACTTGGAATCAAGAACAAGGAATTACAGAGACACCTTGAAAGGAGTTTTTCGCTATCCGACGTCCAGGTGAAATGCTTCGGACAGGCCAGAACTGCATGGCAAAAGCTTGTGAGAAGCTGCGGCGATATCATTGTTGTCAGTCAGTCCCTTATACCGGGCCCTGTTGATTCAAGCATTGCAATGCTCAATAGCCTGCCTGAAAACCCAACTACTGTTATTCTCCACGATAATGACTCCTCTGAAGAACATGCTCAGCTTGTTGCAGCTGGAGCCGATGTTGTTCTTTATTCAAAGGTTTCAAATAAACGTCTTGTTGAAGCCATAGAAAGCACCCTTGAATCAAGGAGGCAGCTTAACGTTATTGACCGTTTTGATCGGAGAGGACGCATAAAACCCAAGATAAGCGATTTTGTTTCAGACAGCGAGGAAATGCAGATATTTATGGAGGAAGTTCAGCAGGTTATATCAAGTGATTCCCTGTTACTTATTCAGGGTGAAACAGGGACCGGAAAAGAACATCTTGCAAAGGCGATACACGCGGAAAGTCCGCGTTCCGCCGGACCTTTTATAACTGTTAATACCGCAGCTCTGCCGGAGCAGCTCCTTGAAAGTGAGCTCTTTGGTCATGAACAGGGTGCCTATACCGGTGCTATCAGGTCACGCAGGGGAGCATTCGAGCTTGCTCATGGCGGGACTATCTTTCTTGATGAAATAGGAGAAATGCCGCTTCATTTACAGACCAAGCTGTTAAGGGTGCTTCAGGACTTCGAGGTAACACCGATAGGTGGAGAAAGCCCAATCTGGGTAGATGTAAGAGTAATCGCCGCTACAAATAGAGATCTCGAAAAAGAAGTGTCAAAAGGTAATTTCAGACAGGATCTCTTTTACCGTCTGGGGGTTGTAATGCTTACCATTCCCCCTCTTCGTAACAGGAAAGAGGATATTCCTGCCATGGCACGTCATTTCATTAATCTGTATCGCACAAAAATTGGAAGGGATGTCAGCCTTATCTCCGAACCTGCAATGGAAGCCCTTTGCCGGTACACCTGGCCCGGAAATGTTCGGGAATTGATGAATGTGCTTGAACGGGCCGTCTTGCTTTGCAGGACGGAGGAGATATCACTCAGAGATTTTCCAGGCACCTTTCAGGAAGGACTTTCCCTGCCCAGGGAGATACTTCAGATGGATAACAATATTGCGCTTTCATGGAAAAACAAAACGCTTCCCCAGGTGCAGAGTGAAGTGCAGGAATATGTCGAACGCCTTTATCTCCAGATGGCACTTAAAGAAGCAAGAGGACGTGTAGGAGAAGTTTCAAGAATGGCAGGTATTCATCCAAGAGGCTTGTATAATAAAATGAAAAAACTCGGGATTCAAAAAGAAGATTATAAGAACTAAACTTAAAGATTCCAAAGTGTTTGACTTGACAAAATTGAAATATACACCTAAAAAGTCAAACATGAAATTAATTATTCTGGGTTCGGGAACAGGTGTCCCTCTGAGTTACCGGGCTTCTCCTTCAATTGCTTTAATATTTAACAGCAATTATTATATTTTTGACATAGGCCCTGGCACTTTGCGTCAGATGGCCAAGGCAGCCCTGTCACATGAACGGATAAGCCGGATATTCATCACGCATTTGCACCCTGATCACACAGCTGACCTTATACACTTTATTTTTGCAACAAGAAATCCTTCTGTTATTAAAAAGCGGGCGCCTTTTTATATTACCGGCCCAGGCGGACTAAAAAAATTTATAAATCATTTACAGGATATCTATTATCCTTACCTGACTCTTCCTCAGCACATCATGCAAATTGAAGAACTTGAGGCAGAAGAGACATCTGAAAGAGATTACAATTTAATAAAAATAATAACCAGACCGACAAGGCATACGTCTGAAAGCATTGCTTATCGTGTAGAGGCCCGGTCAGGAGGATGCTTTGTTTATTCGGGAGATACTGGATTTTGTGAAGATATTGTAACCCTGGCTAATGGTGCGGACACCTTGATACTGGAGTCCTCATTCCCTGAGGGAGCAGAGGTCGAAGGCCATTTGACTCCTACCCAGGCAGGAGTAATAGCCACTTCGGCAGGGGTAAAAAAACTGGTACTGGTGCATTTCTATCCGGAATGTCTTGCAGCAGATATTGCAACACAATGCAGAAAAGCGTATAAAGGAGAGCTGATTCTGGGCAGTGACTTTTTAAATATAAGCATATGAAAACATCGGCAATCCTGTTAATGGAATTATAAATGAAAAATTAGAGGGCTTTTTGGAAAGCCAGCAAAGGGCAGTAAATAATGGCGCATAAATTTAAATCCTCTGCAAATGCAATTCCTGTTGAAGAGGCTGTGGGGAAGGTCCTGGCACATGATATAACTGAGATAAGACCCGGCCAGTTCAAAGGAGCAGCATTTAAAAAAGGGCATATTATCAGGGAAGAAGATATTCAACATCTTAAAAGAATCGGCAAGGAAAATATATTTATACTTCATCTTGAACCCGGCGAACTGCATGAGGATGAAGCCGCAGTATTACTTGCCGGGGCATTGGCAGGCCCTGGAATAATCTTCGAAAACAAACCATCAGAAGGTAAAATATCACTCAAATCAGCCCATCGAGGCCTGCTTAAGGTCAATATTGAGGCACTTACAGAGTTTAATCTTGTCCCGGATATCAGTTGCTCCTCACGGCACAACAATATCTTTGTTGAAGAGGGGGAAATAGTAGCCGCTACAAGAGCAATACCCCTGATTATTGACAAAGAAACAGTCAATTACGCTGTTAAAATAGCCCAGTCATCTAACGGAATCTTTTCAGTAAAAAGGCTTTCCCGGCCTCAGGCAGGCCTTGTTGTCACCGGAAACGAGGTTTACAACGGCCTTATTGATGACAAATTCGTTCCAATAGTCAGAAAAAAACTCAGGTTCTTTGGCTGCCGGCTTGAAGATATAATTTTTTCACCTGACGAAAAAGAATATATAATCAAATGTATTAATGAGCTTGTAGAAAAGAAAGCGGGGCTTATTCTGGTGGCAGGCGGAATGAGTGTTGACCCTGATGACAAGACCCGAATAGCCATTAAAGATGCCGGGGTGAAAGATATTATATACGGGACACCCGTGCTGCCAGGAGCCATGTTTTTATACGGACATATAGGTGATACACCGGTTCTCGGCCTGCCTGGATGTGTTCTATTTTACAGGACCACTATCCTGGACCTTATCCTTCCAAGAATACTGGCAGGGGAAATAATAACAAGAAAAGACATAGCATCAATGGCCCATGGCGGTTTATGCCTTAATTGTCAAGAATGCAGGTTTCCGATATGTCCCTTCGGAAAATAAATAAGGTTCCTGCCGGGAATCCGTCAATATTCCCGATCGATTATATACTGACTTAACTCTAATAAATCGTCTTTTGCCGGTGAATCAGGAAACACGCTTATACTTTTTAGAGCCTCATTAACATAAGATTGAGCCTCATGCCTGATCCTCTCAATTGCGCCCTTTGCTCTTACCAGCTTAACCAGGTTTATGTAATCCTCCTCCACGGGAGATCCGCTTGAAAACAGGTCCTTTATTCTTTCTTTCTCTGATTCCTCCAGACCAGATACGGTATATATCAGGGGCAGAGTAACCTTTCCCTCTCTCAAATCCTTTCCAACAGGTTTTCCAAAAACCTCTTCCGAAGAGGTGTAATCCAGGATGTCATCCATAAGCTGAAAAGCAATCCCTAAATTCATCCCGAATTTTGCCAGAGAATCTTCTGCATCTTTTTCCGCTCCGGAAATAACAGCTCCGCATGTACATGCAGCTGAAATGAGTACTGCAGTCTTTGCAGTAATAATCTCAAAGTATTCTTCTTTGTCAATATCCCAGTCTTTCGTATGAATCAGTTCCAGGACCTGGCCCTCCACCATCCGTGTGGAAGCCTCGCTAATCCTCTTCAGAAAGAGTACGTTATTGGAACCAATTGCGATGAGCGATGATTTGCAATACAGAAAATCCCCCTCCAGTATGGCCGGATGTACGCCCCATATATTATTTGCTGATGGTCTGTTTCTTCTGATTTCAGCGTTGTCCAGGACATCATCATGCAGCAGAGAGGCTGTGTGAATGTATTCAAAGATCGTGGACAGGCGATAGATGTCTTCACCATCATAATTGCAGAGCCGGCATGAGAGGACAAAAAGCAGGGGCCTTAGCCTTTTGCCATATCCCAGGAGTGAATAATTTCCAATATCCTGAATAAGAGACACGCGGGAACTGAGGGCATTATCCAGCTCCCTGTTGATCTCTTTAAAGTGGTTTTTATAGCGATTCCTTATTTCAGTATCGGCACCCATTGTCTCCCCGGATACTTTATTATCACCTTTTGGTATAGCATCAAATAAACCCTCTTCGGGGGTATTGGTATCCACTTTTAAACCAACTCTCCCACCAGATCATAAGCATGGGCCTCTGTTATAAGCACGTTCATAATTTCACCTTCTATGCCATTTCCTTTATTTATCAATACCTGCCCGTCAATATCCGGTGCCATGGCTGAAGTCCTGCCTTTGAGCAACAGATCCGTTTCAGGGCTAAATCCCTCAATCAAAACAGGAAGGGTTTCACCTGTCATTCGCTGATTTAATTTTTCAGCAATGCCTTCCTGAAGTTTCATTATCTTATTCAGCCTTCGTTTGGCAATGTCTTTTTTAACTTCAGGACTTAACAGTGCAGCCCTTGTCCCTTTTTCACTACTGTAGATAAAAGCACCTAAATGATCGAACTCGACCGCCTTTACAAATTCACAAAGCTCCCGGAAAGCCTCATGGGTTTCACCGGGGAACCCGACCATAAAGGTCGTCCTGAGACTTATCTTCCTTCTTTTGGATCTTATTCTTTCAATCAAATGGTAAGGTGACTCTCCGGTGGTATTCCTCCGCATTGCCTTCAGGATATCTTTATTTACATGCTGAAGGGGCAAATCAATATATGGGCAGATTCTTTCTTCAGATTCCATCAATGCAAGCAGTCTATCAGAAATCATGTCAGGGTGACAATACAATAACCTAATCCACTTCAATCCGTCAACAGCAACAAGATCCTCCAGCAAATCCTCCAGGGTAATAGCCTCTTTCAGATCACTTCCATATCGAGTTGTATCCTGAGCAATCACATTTATTTCTTTTACTCCACGATCGGCCATTTCCTTTGTTTCAGTGATTAAAGATTCCATGCTGCGACTTCGGAAAGGTCCTCTCAAACCTGGGATAATACAATAACTGCATTTGTGAGAGCAACCCTCGGCAATCCTCAGGTATGCGGTGTAGAATGGTGTTGTCTGAACTCTTGGGACGGAATGATCCACTAAATATTCAGGCCTTCCTATATAAAAGGGAGCGGGATTTTGTTTAGTTTCATTTATCACCTCCAATATGCGGTGCATCTCTCCAGTGCCCAACCATCCGTCAACTTCCGGAATCTCTTTTCTCAATTTATACCCATAGCGCTGCACAAGGCAACCCGCTACAATGATTTTATTCAATCTCCCATTCTTTTTTATGTCCACCACTTCAAGTATGGTGTCAACCGCCTCTTTAACTGCAGGCTGTATAAAGCCACAGGTGTTGATTAACGCTATTCCGGCATCTTCAATATTACTGACAGGCTCAAAACCTCCAGTCCTGAGCATTCCTAACATATGCTCGCTGTCTACAAGATTCTTTGCACATCCAAGGCTTATAAGAAATACTGTATCTTTTTCATTCATATGGGTATTAATTTCCTGAAATCAGGTCGCTTATAATCCTGCTTCCTGAAAAAGTTTTTTAATATTGAGCCTGTTAACCATATCCGTCATAATATCACCCAGAACGATATTGGCCTCTCTCAGGCCAAATATCCTGGCTCGTTCACTCTCTCCGCTGACTTTCCGGGTTAAAAGAAGTTTCCCGTCCTTAATCAGCCTCGCTTCATATTTCATCCTGACAATCCATTTTCTGTTTTCAAGGTCGAGGAGAAATTCATTAATCACAATCAATAATTCCGTTTCCGCTTCAGACCTGTTTAAAGAAAGGGTTATCCCCTCATTTTCAAGCCTTCTCTTAAAAACTTCCTCAATCAAGGGCGACAATTGAAATATTCCGATCTTGAAACCGGTTTCGCCATGACGAGTTATATTTAAAGTCAGGTTGCCAGGGAAATTCTTTAATTCTGTTGATGCTCCATCTCCCAGGATATCATCTTTTTGCCTGGAATCCTTGATTGCCAGAAAGATCTCTCTTCCCTCTAATATCTCAGATTTTGGAGGGAGTTCGTAATTAACCTTCAATTCAGGGATCATAGCGCAGGAAAGCAAAAAAGCCAAAAAGACAATAATTAAGAACCCCCTTGTCAAAACTTGATTTTTCTCATTCATTGGCATATCCTTTCAGGAATTTTGAGATTAAGTTAATAAACAAATAATCTGCTATAGCTTTTAAATATTAAACACTATCTCATCAGGATTATATGTCAAGCATAAGGAAAGAAAAGTTAAACCCTGAATTAAATCTGTCGCCTGAGGACCTTGAACTATTTGATGCAGCCTGGAAAATTGCCAGGGAATATCACGGAGAAATTTTTACCTTCTACTTACCCGGCATGGTAAGATATGGTAAGGTAAGAGGTCGCTACCCGGCTATATCCATCACGGGAGACAGATGCGAACTTCAATGCGAGCATTGCAGGGGTAAACTTCTTGAACCGATGATTCATATCCGTAACCGTGAAGAGCTCATAAACATTGCTCAGAGATTCGCCAGGCAGGGCGCACACGGTATCCTCCTCACCGGAGGATCAGATTCAAACGGCATGCTCCCATGGAATGATTATTGGGACGCCATTAAAACAATCAAAGAGAAAACATCACTTTTCCTGTCAGCACATACAGGCTTTCCGGATTACGAATCCTGTATTCTTTTGAAAAAGGCAGGACTGAGCCAGGCCCTTGTTGATGTCATGGGTGATGACATTACAGCCAAAAAAATCTACCATTTACACGGATTAAACCGGCTTACTGATTCGCTGGAAGCTATCAGACAAAGTGGAATCGCATTTGTTCCTCATATTGTCGCAGGCCTGTATTACGGAAAAATAAAGGCCGAATTCGATGCACTGGAAATAATACGCAGGTACAAACCCGCGGCACTGGTAATTGTCGTGCTTACTCCACTTAAAGGTACCCCTATGGCTGAAGTTTCACCCCCATCACCAGTTGAAATCGGAAGGCTGATAGCAAAGGCAAGACTGCTCATGCCTGAGATACCGATTTCTCTCGGATGCGAAAGGCCCAGAAATAGAGAAGGCTGGTTGATGGAAAGGCTTGCCATCAGAGCAGGAGCAACTCGTATGGGCGTCTGGTCAGAGGAAGCGATAAGGGAAGCTGTTAGTCTTGGCCTTAAAATGCGTTTCCAGGCAACCTGCTGTTCCCTGGAATTCACGCAAGAGTACAGTTTCAGTTATGATTATGCTCCATATTTTTAACTCCCGATTCATAAACAAAGGAGGCCAAAATGGCAAAATTTGAAAATAAATCCATGGCGGCCGTCTTCCGGAATCAGGCCGAAAAATATGGAGACAGGACATGCGTCTCCTATAAGAAAGATGAAGAATATACAGATATATCATGGAGCCGGATGAATAAAATGGTCCGGGATATTGCTTCTTTTCTTTTATCCATGGGCATAAAACAGGGTGAAAGAATTGCAATTTTTTCCCCCAACAGATATGAATGGTGGATAACAGACCTTGCGATATTGTCAGTCGGAGCAGTTGATATACCGATTTATGCCACCAATTCAGCTAAAGAAGCATTTTATGTGCTTGACCATTCAGCTGCCAGGGCCTGTTTTGTTGCCGGGCAGGAATGGCTGGATAAAATCCTGAAAGTAAAAGACCTGCTTCCAAACATGGACTTCATAGTGACATATGATCCAGTCACAAAAACCGGCACCAGAATATATTCTTTTGCAGATGCCATGGAACAGGGACAGGCTCTCGATTCTGATAAAGAAATCAACTCGAGAATTAATTCGATTGATCCCTCTGATCCTGCAACCATTTTGTACACATCCGGCACAACAGGCACTCCAAAAGGGGTAATGCTTTCCCATAATAATATTCTCTCTGACATTGAGCAGGTACTGGCGGATTTTAGAGATATTCTGACTGAAAATGACCTTTTTCTTTCCTTCCTTCCTCTTTCACATGCACTTGAAAGAACTACAAGCTACTATATTGCCATAACCCTGGGTTCCAGTGTGGCGTTTGCCGAATCTTTCTCAACAATACAAAAGAACCTTCTTGAGATAAGGCCGACTGTTATTGTGAGTGTTCCACGCCTTTTCGAAAAAATCCATACAGGAATTCTCACAAAGGTCGAAAATGCCTCTGTGTTAAAAAAAACGTTGTTTTACTGGGCTATCAGGGTAGCAGAAAAAAACGTAAAATATGAGTGTACGGGAAAACCAAGAAAGGGATGGTTTGCCGTTAGATATAAGATTGCAGACAAGCTTGTCATTTCTAAGATAAAGGCTGCCCTCGGCATGGACAGGATTAATTTTACCTTTTCAGGAGGGGGCCCTGTCTCCAGGTCTGACATCGAGTTTTTCATCGGCATGGGCATTCCTGTAATCGAAGGCTATGGTCTCACAGAGGCATCTCCCATCACCAATGTAAACAGGTCATGGCTTATAAAACCGGGGACAGTGGGTCCTCCACTCAAAGATACAACAATCCAAATCTCGGATGAAGGGGAAATACTTATAAAAGGCCCGCAGATAATGCTTGGTTATTTCAAGGATGAAAAGGGTACAGGAGAGTCATTTACATCTGATGGATTTTTAAGAACCGGAGATCTGGGCTTTGTCGATGAAGATGGGTATCTGTCAATTACCGGAAGAATCAAGGAAATTATTATCACATCAGGAGGTTCAAACATTTCACCTCAAAATTTAGAAAACAGCCTCAGTGACTCCAGGTTTATCGAGCAGGTCGCTATTATAGGTGATCGAAGAAAATACATTTCAGCGCTGATTATACCTGCTTTTGAGGAATTGAAAAAGTGGGCGGAAGAGTCAGGCATTCAATTCAAGGAATGGGAAGATATGGTACGTAACGAAAAGGTAATCGAACTCTATGAAAATGAAATTAAGAGATATACCTCTCAGTTTGCACGCGTTCAGCAAATCAGAAAGTTCAGGATTCTTGCAACAGCATGGAGCCAGGAAACAGGGGAGTTGACACCGACCATGAAGGTAAAAAGAATGGCTATTGAAAAAATATATTCAAAAGAAATTGAGGAAATGTATTCTCCCTGATTCGCTAAAAAAACAATTTTATACTCTCTCTTTTCTCCTGCCAGCTGATCTTCAGGGGCTTTTGACAATGACAATCAAATTAAAAGGCTATTCAAATAAAACCTAAACTGCTGGAACTATCAATCATGATATAATTAGACTTCTGAATTCTTAAGAGCAGTGCCTCCAAGGTATGCCTCCCTTATTTTTTCGTCAGATTTTAATTCAGAGGCAGATCCGCTGGCGGAAATATGTCCGTTTTCCAGAACATATCCTCTGGTTGCTATGCTCAGAGCCTTGTGCGCATTCTGTTCTATCAGCAGGATTGATGTACCCTGTTCGTTTATCTCACGAATAATATCAAAAATCTGTTTAACCAGGATTGGGGCCAGGCCGAGAGAAGGTTCGTCAAGGAGTAGAATCCTGGGTGAACTCATCAAAGCTCTGCCTATAGCAAGCATCTGCTGTTCTCCACCAGAAAGCGTCCCCGCCAGTTGACTCCTCCTTTTTTTGAGGATAGGGAATAGTACAAATACACGCTCTTTTGCCTGTATTACCTCTTTTGCATCTTTTCTTCGCGTATAAGCACCAAGATTCAGATTTTCTTCGGCTGTAAGTGTGGAAAAAACCCGCCTTCCTTCAGGCGAAAGTGAAATTCCCTTGAGGACAATCCTGAATGCAGGTATATGATTGAGTAATTCATCTTTGAAAAAAATACTTCCCCTGCTTACAGGCACGAGCCCGGCTATTGCCTGCAGCAGGGTTGACTTCCCTGCCCCGTTTGCTCCAAGCACAGTAACGATTTCCCCTTCGTCTAGACTTAGAGATACTCCTTTCAGTGCCTGAATGGCGCCATAAGAGACATGCAGATCTTCAACCTTGAAAAATTCTTTCATTATCCGTTTCCTCTAACCTGCTCATCCCTATCAGGTTCTTGAATTTCATCATCCTTTCCAAGGTATGCCTCAATTACCAGAGGGTCATTATATATCTGTAGAGGAGGTCCCTCTGCAATCTTTCGGCCATCGTCCATAACTATTACCCAGTCAGAGACCCCCATCACAACATTCATGTCATGTTCGATGAGCAATATCGTTAAATCGTCTTCAGCAATAAGGTTTTTGAGGAATTTCATCAAATCCTGGGTCTCCCTTGGGTTCAGGCCGCTGCTCGGCTCATCAAGAATAAGAAGTGCAGGTTCTGTAGCCAGTGCCCGGGCGATTTCAAGCCTGCGCTGTGAGCCATAGGCTATATTTTTTGCCGGTTCATCACGAAAGTTCCAGAGATCAATCTGCCGAATTCGCGACTCTGCTATTTCCTGTATGTGCCTTTCTTCCTTCCTTTGATGCGGCGTCCTGAATATAGATGCCCAAAGTCCGGCAGAACTCCTGCAGTGCTGGCCGGCCTTTATATTTTCAAGACATGTCATGTCGGGAAACAGGCGGATATTCTGAAAGGTGCGGGCTATTCCATATGAGACAATTTCATGAGTCTTCTTTCCGGTAATATTTTTTCCCATAAAGAATACTTCGCCGTATTCCGGTTTATAAATACCTGTTACAACATTAAAAACAGTGGTTTTGCCTGCGCCGTTGGGTCCAATGAGACTGCATATCTCTCCCTGATGGATCTGAAAATCAAATTTGCTCACTGCCGTCAAACCGCCGAAGACCTTTGTGAGTCCCTGAGTCTGAAGTACAACTTTGCCTTTTGTGTTCCTTGAATTTTCAGTCATCTCTGCCCCTCACTTCAAGCAACGGATCAAAAGACACAGCACCCCTCTTTCTCGGCCAGAATCCTCCCGGCCTGAACATCATCATGAGTATCATTACAGCTCCGAAGACCAGCATCCTGTACATGGCAAAGGGCCTGAAGATCTCCGGGAAGAGACTTATAAAGGCAGCACCTATGAGAACGCCCGGTATGGAACCCATTCCTCCAATAAGGACTATACAGAACATCAGACATGACTCCCAGAATGTAAAGCTTTCAGGGGAGACACACATAAGCTTGCTGGCATAAATATTACCGCCCACCCCGGCAAGTGCGGCACCGAGCATAAAGGCCAGAAGTTTATAAAATCTGACATCAATCCCGCTTGCCTCTGCGGCTGTCTGATCTTCACGGATGCAGTTCCATGCCCTGCCTATTCTTGAGTCTTGCAGTTTACCAAGGCCAAGTATACTTAATACAACAACAATCCAGATAAGAAAATAGTATTCGATTGAAGAATCTATTACAATGGCACCTCCAAGAGATGGAAAATCTATTCCAAATACGCCATTTGGCCCACCGGTAAGATTAAAGGGATTGTTTATCAGGGCCAGCCTTACGATTTCCCCCATCCCGATAGTGACAATACACAGATAATCACCGCGCAGATGGATAATAGGGGAGCATACAATATATGCGAACAGGGCGGCTGCAACAGCGCTGACCGGCAGCAGGGCCAGGACCGGTATACCGAACCTGGTGTTAAGTATTGCCGTTGTATAGGCACCTATTGCATAAAAACACGCATGTCCGAGATCGAACAGACCTACCTCGCCGAGGACTATGTTGAGACTCAGACCCAAAAGGGCATATATTCCGAAATAAAAGGTAACATCAATATAATAATCGCTCACCAGGAAAGGATAAACAATAAATACGGCAACTGCGGCAAAAGCGGTTTTTGGTCGTGAAGTAAAAAATTCTTTTATTCTCAGAAAGGCATTATGTTTCATGGGACTAAACTTTCTCCGCTGTTTTTTCACCGAAAAGTCCGGTAGGCCTGAATATCAGAACCAGAATCAGTATAAGAAAAACAAATACATCCTTCCACGCAGCGGATATGTAGGCTGCACCCAGCATTTCAAGTATGCCGAGAATGAGCCCGCCGAACATTGCTCCCGGCAGATTGCCGATGCCCCCGAGTATAGTAGCGGTAAAGGCCTTCAGTCCGTAGTTCCATCCCATTGTGAAGCTGATCTGACGATAATACATGCCCACCATAACGCCTGTCATTGCCCCAAGGGCAGGGCCCAGGGTAAATATAAAAAAAATAACCTTGTTAAAGTCTATTCCCATGAGTGACGCAGTATCCCTGTCCAGGGCTGAGGCCCTTATGGCGGCACCGAACAGGGTCTTCTGGATTATAAAGTAAAGGACAGCCATAAGGCAAAACGACAGTACCAGGATCATTATCTGCAGCAGAGTGATATGTATATCACCGAATTTAATGTGAATATTTGGGATAAGCTTTGACGGGTAAGCCATAAATCGCGGTCCCCAGATAACCATTATTATATTCTGCAGGAAGATAGAAGCACCAAGAGCAGAAACTACCGCAGGAAGTCGGCCCGCGGGGTAAACAGGACGATAAGCTAATCTTTCGACTATTATACCAACGATTGCAAGACTGATTGCAGCCGCTGTCAGCGCCGCAAAAAGACCGCCCCACAGACCAAAATGAGTGGTCAGAAACCCGGTTCCGATGACCAGGACTGTATAACCTACATATGATCCAAAAGCAAAAAAGTCACCGTGAGCGAAATTAATCATCTTAAGGACGCCATATACCATGGAATAACCCAGGGCGATAAGCGCATAAAAAGAGCCTATGGTGAGTCCGTTAATTAATTGCTCAATGATAATTTGCATTTTTTCGAGTCTGTATACCTTAAAAAATGAACTATGAGATAAAAACCACGAAAAGTTCTGTGATGACTATGGTTGGATTGAAAGGCATCGCAAAAGGCCCTCAACAGACCTTTTGCGAGCGCTTCACAGCCTGTTTCCTGTTTTGGATGAAATCTATTTCGATACTACAATATTGCCTTTTTCATCCACCACATACAGATAAAAGGGAACCCCTTCACGGTCTCCCTGTTCGGTGAATCCGATCGGGCCGGTGATGCCGGCGGCTCCATCCACTCCATCCCTCAGATATTTGGAAAGGACTGTGGAATCTACTGATTTTGTCTTATCAATAGCATAAGCTATGATATTCAGGGCATCGGCAGCATAAATCGGCCATGGGCTTGAAGGTATCTCACCGAACTTGTCTTTATAGGCCTTAAGGAATTCCTTCGCTTCAGGGTAAGGCAAATCAGCCGGGAGAGGTTCATTTGTCATATAACATCTTTTCGCGATATCCACTCCAGCGATCTTTACGAATTCATCATTAATGGCCGCATTTCCACCTACGAACGGACATGTAATACCAATATCTCTTGCCTGTATAATAAGCAGTGCTGCCTCGGCATAGTAGCCGGTAAAGTACCAGACATCAGGTTTGGTTTCCCTGAGCTTTGTAAGGGGCACATGAAAGTCCTTCTCGCCTGGAGTGATTGCATCATAATAGACGATCTCAACGTCCCCTTTACTTACCATCTTTTCAAGGGCCCTTTTTGTGTCTTCGGCAAGGCCTTTCCCAAAGGCTGTGTTGTCGTGCATGATGGCAATGCGTTTGGCACCGAATTTCCCGGGAACAAAGTCAGCAAAAAACTGACCCTGTGAATCATCCCTTCCGCAGGTACGGAAAAAATATTTGAAATCTCTTTGTGTCAGCCTTACAGCCGTAACGCCATAACCGATATTTATCTTTTTAAATTTCTCATATATATTGGATGCCGGTTCACACACTGAAGACCCGTATGTTGAAACAGCGGCAACTACATCTTTCTGGCCGACCAGCTTCTGCGCGGCCAGTGCTCCTGTTTTAGGTTCACCTGCATCGTCTACAACCCTTAGCTCAATCATGCGTCCGCCCATGATACCGCCTTTTTTATTGATCAGCTCTGCCGCGATTTCACAGGATTGTTTTGCCATCTGTCCTTCATATGCCCAGGGTCCGGTAATCGGCCCCTGAAGTCCAATAACAACAGGCTCGGGTGCTGCCATTGCATTATAAGGCGTAAACATTAATAACAATGCACCAACTACCACAAGATACTTTGTAATTTTCATATGCAACTCTCCCTGATCTATTTTTGTTAATAAGATATGGAAAAAACCACTAAGAACTAATAGTTAGATAACGCCTGACAAAATTGAAACCTTTAAAATTGCCTCTTCTTATCTTAAAAAATAACAAAAAGCAATATATTAGGATGAAAAATTAACTGCCCCTGATAAATAAACTCTGCTATTCCTTAACCTTTTTTCGGTAACGGATCATGTATGGCGACATGTCATCGTGTTCCTTCTGCAATTGCAGAAGCACAATTGCTGAAATAACCATTATCCCGCCAAGGACCTGCAGGTGTCCGGGAATTTCGCCCAATAGAAAAAAAGCCATGAATGCAGCAGCAATAGGCTCCAGCGTAGCTGTAATGGACGCCCTGGTGGAACGTATGTGATTGATTCCGATAAAATAAAGGCCAAAGGGAATGATAGTGCCCATTACTACGATATACATAATATACCACCACTGACGCGTATCATAATCATATCGGAGGAAACCTAATGGTTCTAACATGATATTCAGTGTTAATGATGCAAACAGCATTGCATAAAATATGACTGTCCATGGTGAATATCGATGCATACCCCTTTCACCGATCAGGGTGTAACCTGCAAAAGCAAATGCAGAGATAAGCCCCCATGCAATTCCTTCGCGGTTCATCTTAAGGATTTGGAGATCATACCCGCCCACTACCAGATAACACCCCGCCAGACAAAGCAGGAGTGCAATTACCTTTATTGCGGTAAAACGTTCTTTCCAGAAACAGATTGAATATAAAGCAATAAGCGCAGGGGCCATATATTCAAGCAGTATTGCTGCTGAAACCTGTATTTTACTGATTGCATAAAAATAGGAGAGTTGAAGGAGGGCCATTGCAAGCGACCCGAGAATTACGAAGTAACCTATATCCCTGATGCGGATCAGAAGCAGATTCCGGCGAAAAAGCGCAAAGGAACCAAGAATAAACACCGTGGAGAGTGTGACACGCATCTGCACCAGTTCAAGCGGCGTTATGCCTGATAGAAACAGGACCTTACCTGACGTCCCTGAGGAGGCCCACAGTATTGCCGCAGCAATAACGCAAATATACCCCATGGCAGGTCTTGATTTCATTATTAATGCAGTTCCCTCCTCTTTCTCTTCCGGCACAGTTTCGATCCGCCTTAACATTCTTCCGGATCTTTATTCATCAACCTTTATGATATACACATTTTTAAAATCTCTATGTAATATTAAAAAATATGAGAGTCAATTTGTGATCATCACCTGGCACATTTGAAGAAAAGATAATAAGCAAAAAGGCCTCTGCAGAGAGGCCCTTTGTTTTTAAAATATGTTAACGTAAAAAAATTATTACATGTCTAATATTTACCAAGAATCTTTTTTGCAATGACCACCTTTTCCACCTCTTTGCTTCCCTCAAAAATTTCCAGGACCTTTGCATTTCTCCAGTAGTGGGCCACGTCGTATTCTTCAAGGATGCCATATCCGCCGTGAAGCTGTATCGCCTCGTCAGCCACCTTAACAGCGACTTCAGAGCAATACCACTTGGCCATTGAACTCAGGGCCGGATCAGGGGTGCCGGTATCCAGCTTGGAAGCAGCCCTGTAACAGATAGACCTTGCAGCTTCCGTCATGGTAGCCATGTCGGCAATCTTACCCTGAACCAGCTGCAGGGAGGCAAGCGGATTTCCAAACTGCTCTCTCTGACGCACATGACTGATCGCCTTATCAAGGGCCCCCTGAGCTGTTCCAACACCAAAGGCAGCTACCTGGACCCGTGTCCTGTTAAAGAACTCCATAATATTGTAAAATCCTTTTCCTTCCTTCCCCAACAGGTTAGTTTCGGGAACTCTCACTCCCTTAAATGCAACTTCACCGGTATTTGAAGCGCGCAAAGACAGCTTCCCGTGAAAGGGGCGAGCTTCATAGCCCTCCCTGTCAGTCTCAACGATAATGGCACTGAGCCTGTCATGGTTTCTGGACCCATTTGTATCTGTACAGCAAAGAACTACAAGAAAATCGGCCAGAGTACAGTTAGTGATAAATATCTTGTTCCCGTTTATGACATACTCACCATTTTCCTTTACCGCCTCTGTTCTGACTCTTGCAACATCACTCCCTGCATCAGGTTCCGTGATAGCCATTCCCATTCTCATCTCTCCCCGGCAGATTGCAGGAAGGTATTTCTGTTTCTGTTCTTCTGTTCCAACCAGGTTTATAAGCTGTGTTCCAAAAAAGGTGGAATCCAGGGCATGTGTGATTCCCATATCCACCCGGGCAAATTCTTCCATAATCAGGCACTGTTCAAGGTATCCCATTCCAGGTCCACCATATTTCTCATCAATGAAAACTGCCAGAAAACCCAGCTCAGCAGCCTTTTTCCAGATCCGGTCGTCGAACGTCTCTTTCGCATCCAACTCTCTGGCTACTTCTCTGAATTCTCCTTCCGCAAATTTCCGTGCAGCCTTTTGGATCTGACGCTGCTCTCTTGTTAATTCAAACATTCCTTATCTCCTTAACATTTCCTTGCACTATATTTTCGGCTCATTATGACCGTTAGTGTTCAATTTATTTTATAATCACTTTACCCTGCTGTTAAAATTACTCTTCCCAAATCAATGTACTCTGTGCCAACGCAAACCTGAAATAACTTCAATCAGGCATAATGGAACGCTTCTCTCTTCCGCCGGGATAATATTCATTACTAAACCAGGATACCGTTAAGAAAAACCTCGCTTATCAGTTTTCCCAGTTCCTCCGGTGATATAGCCCCGCGCGGGTCATACCAGGTCGATGTCCAGTGAACCATGCCATAGAAAAGAAAAGTGAGCACGGAATTATTTATCGGCCTGATGATCCCTTTCTCGGAAAACTCCATGAATATCCTTTCAAGAGTCTCCACATAAAAACGCTGCTTCTTGCAAAATGTTTTTCTGTGTTCAGGAGTGAGAGATTTTCCCTCTGAATTCAAAATAGTAAGTTCATCCTGATGGGCTGAATAGCGCTGGACATAGAAAGTGCAGAGCGTTTTCAGTTTTTCCACCGGATCCATGTCAGCTTGAATTATCTCCTCCAGCCGCTTGTAAGCTTCCTCCATGAATCCAATCATTATGTCAAAAAGGATTTCTTCCTTTGAAGCAAAGTAATGAAACATACCCGGCACACTCAGACCGGATTCCGCAGCAATTCGTCTGACAGGTGTGGCCTCAAAACCCTTGGCTGCAAACAGCTTGGTGGCTGCCTTTAAAATATGCTGTCGTTTATACATAATTCATTCTCCCGAAAAGTATATTTTACGGCTGAGACCAATTTGCCCAGAATACTCTTTTATGTCAACGAGTTTCTTTTATTCGGGATCACATACAATCACAGTGCTTCCATAAACAGGAACCATATCCCCTCTCAAGAATACCTTTATAGAGGGTATGGTATACTTCCCTGTCATCCTTATTTGGATAATTCCGATCGGGGATGCCTTACTAGGGCTTAAATGGCTTCAGGCATCCCCGTCGGCGGGGAACTGAACCACCATCGGCTATAAGCCGAGGGGTTCAGCGGTCGCGTCGAATAAATTCGACTTATGTGCGACCGCTTATTGGAACTGTTTCAGTGGCTTGTCCCTTTGAGACTTCGCCAAACTTCTCTTCGCGTAAAGGCGAGGGGTTTGAACCATCCCCGATGGGACACTAATTTTCGCTGTATTTTTTCACTTCCGCTTCAATAAATTCAACATATTCACGTGCTGGCAGCCCCTCGTGCTCCTTGATATATTCCTCCCAAACCGGTTTCACAGCCTCAGCCCATCGTTTGCTTTCCTCCTTGGAAAGTTTAATGGTCTCATTACCAAGACTAGTGCTGAAAGCGCGGCCTTCTCTATCACTGGTATCCCATGCTTCCCCCGTTTTCAGAAGCCATTCTTTGCTCACTTCTTCGAATACCGACTGCACATCACTGGGCAGGGATTCCCATGTTTTCTTATTCATGGCCACAAAGAAAGACTGTGTATACCCAATACTGTAACAATCGATCATGTACTTGATTACTTCGCCCTGTTTCCATCCTTTCAGGACCTCTATGGGACCAAATGTAGCTTCCACAACACCCTTCTGGAGGGCTTCATAGGTTGCATTCTGGGGCATGGATACCGGACAGGCTCCCAATGCCTTGGAAACAGCGGCGCTGGTGCCTGTAGAACGGATTTTAAGGCCATCAAGTTCCTCCAGTTTGTGAATGGGCTTTTTGCTGAAAAGCAATCCAGGCCCGTGTGCAAAAAGATAAAGGACCTTGACGTTATCAAAATCCTTGAATTTAAACTTTTCGTATAAAGCATTTATAATCTTTGTAGCAGCAACCCCGCTGGGATAGCCCATGGGCAGGTCGATAGCCTCAGTAGAGGGGAAACGGCCGCGAGTATAAGCACAGACTGACATCCCGATATCTGTTATTCCTTTTAAGACACCATCATATATCTGGGGTCCCTTCAGCAGAGAACTGCCCGGGAAAAAGGTTATTTTCACCTCACCGTTGGTGCGCTTTTCTATTTCCCGCCCCCATTCCTCCGCCACCTTGGCCTGAATATGCGTTGGCGGGAAAAAAGTGCTGTAAGTCAACTCGATTGTCTTGGCCTCTGCCGTGGATGACTGAAATGCCCACATCCCGATAACCACACCTAAAAACACAAATAAAACCCACTTGCACAATCTCATGTCTAAACTCTCCTTATTTCATTGAAAAAGTTAAAGTTTGTTTTTCACACAACTCATACTCCAGCCGATTCTCTACCACCTCCTCTCATTTTGCTTTCCTGAAACATTTATTTGCTGATTTACTGAATTTGTTTGATCAGATCGTCCCTCAGCCTGTATTTAAGAATCTTTCCGCTGGTCCCCATCGGGAGACTTTCCATAAATATTACCTTCTTGGGGGTTTTATATCCGGCGATTTCCTTTCTGCAAAAATCTCTCAACTCATCCGGGTCGAAGTCCGCGCCATTCTTCGGAACCACCACGGCAGTTACAACTTCTCCCCATTTGGGGTCCGGAAGGCCTATGACAGAAACCTGCCGCACATTTGGATGTTTGTAGAGAACATTCTCCACCTCAGCCGGGTATACGTTCTCGCCACCTGTGATGATCATATCTTTCTTTCGATCAACCACATAGATATACCCCCTGTCATCCACACGGCAGAGATCCAGCGGGTAATACCAGCCATTCCTGTAGACCTCCCCGGTCATCTCCTTCTTGTTCCAGTATCCAAGAGTCGTTCCCAGCCCACGCACCTTGATCTCTCCGACCACACCCGGCGTTACCGGCTGATCCGCGTCATCGACCACCATACTTTCCATATCCGGGGAAGACCTTCCGCATGAGCTGAATATCTCGTCATTTCCTGTTTCCAGCGCCCTTTCTACATCTCCGGGCATAAGAATAGCCGTATGTCCGACGGTTTCACTTGTTCCGAAAAGATGGATAAAGACATTTCCAAATATCTCGATGGCCTTCTTATAAATGACCGGAGTTACCGGTGCACCTGCGAAAAAGATATATTTCAGACTGCTTACGTCATATTTTGATACATCGGGATAGTCCACGAGGAACAGCAGCATGGGAGTGGCGATCATCCCTGTACTGACCCTGTAGGTTTCTACAAGACGAAGGAATTCCGCCACATCCCATTGAGGCATAATGACAGAGGTAAGTCCGGCATAGACAGCCGGCATAATGCAGCTGATCCCGGTGGCATGAAACAAAGGAGAGGCAATGATCTCCACATCCTTCTCCCCAAGGTTCAGGACAATATTCAGACTTCTGCCTGCGTGGTACAAATTGCGGTGAGTCGCCATGCAGCCTTTGGGTGCGCCCGTGGTTCCGCTGGTATATATGAGGGCAGCCAGATCATCTTCCTCCAGCGATATTTCCGGAAAACTGGAAGAAGCCCCATCGATCATTGACTCATAATGAAGATAGCCCTTCGGCAGGGCAGACTTCTCACCTATAAACACGAAATGCCTGACTTCAGGAAGTTTGTCCCTTATCTGTTCAACGGAATCCACATACTTCTTATCCACAATCAATACAGCAGCCCCTGAATCTTCCAGGATTGTTTTTATTTCCCCAGCAGCCAGTCTGAAATTGATCATGACAAGGATAAGGCCGGCATTTGGAATGTTAAAATAGCATTCAGCGCATTCTATGGAATTATGACTGAGTACTGCCACCCTGTCTCCCTTGTTAACCCCCAGAGACAGAAGGGCATTACCCATCCGGTTGGCCCTGTCTGCAAAATCCCTGAATGAGTACTGCCTCTCCCCTTCAATTAACGCCGTCTTTTCAGAATTATACTCAAGATTTCGAGTCAGAAAGGTTCTTAATGTACAGATATTTTTCATACTCTCTCTCCATATTCTTATTAATGAAATGCCAGTTTCTTACCAACATTTACATGAAGCTTCTATTCCATCAGGCTCTGGTAAAAATCTCCTTGAGCGCGGGCACAACCTGCATCATGTCCGCCACGATCCCGTAATGGGCTGTCTGGAATATAGGTGCCTTGGGATCTGTGTTTACCGCGATAATCGTATCCGCATTTTTCATTCCCGCCTGATGCTGAAATGCCCCGCTTATGCCGAGGGCAATATAGACTTTTGGTTTCACCGTTTTTCCGGATGTTCCCACCTGGCGGCTCTTGGGCAGCCATTCCTGGTCCGCAACAGGCCTGGAGCAGGAAAGAGTCGCCCCTATGGCATCTGCGAATTCCTGAACTATCGGGATGTTTTCCACCTTACCGATACCTCGTCCAATTGACACCAGGATATCAGCAGCCGTGATATCAACGTCTCCCAGTTCCGCTTCCAAAAAATCCAGGAACCGCCTGACGTTGAGCTCACCCCAGGCCGGGGGTTGCATGCTGACCATCTCTGCCGATTTTGCCTGTTCGCGCTCTGCCTTGAAACAACCGGGTCTGAGGGTGATCATATAGCGCTCTGAGGGCTTGAAAATCAGCTCTGAGTTGATCTTGCCGCCATAGACCTGGCGCAATACGCTTAGCCCACCTTCCTTCATATTCACTTCCAGACAGTCTGTTGCCAGCGCAATGCCAACCCTCAAAGCCAGTGCGGGAGCCAGATCCATCCCGGAAGCAGTATGACCAAGGATAATCAGCCCTGGATTCCGTTCCCGTATGATCTGTTCAATAACATTCAGATACGGCTCCGCATTGTAATTTGCCAATTCCGGATCATCCATAAAGAGCACTCTGTCGCAGGCGCCTTTTATTTCCTCTGCAAAAGGAAGTGCAGGATCTCCCAGTACGACGGCCGTTACTCCACTACTTTCTTCTTTCCCTATCCGGTTGGCGAGGGAGAGCATTTCAAAGCTGATTTCCCGGAGTTCTCCCTGCCTGTGTTCTGCAAGTACCAGTATCTCGTCCATTTATGACATCCCTCCTTTGTCCCGGATTATTCCCGCAGCTTGTTCAGACATCTTTTCAATACTCCCTGTGAGCATTTCAGCTCCTTCGCCCAACTGGGGCATTGAAAAATGCAGGGATGAAAAGATCGATCCCTCGCTTCCGATATCTTCACTGTCTAACCCGAGATCCTCTGCCGACACTTCGTTTATGGCGACCTTTCTTACCTTCTGGATCCCCATAATCGATACGTAGCGCGGGGTATTGATACCGGTCTGGATCGTCAGTACTGCCGGAAGGGTCATTTCCAGCCTTTCCTGGGTATTTGCCTCAAGCTCCCTGTTTACTATGATCCCGTCTTCTTTTTTTTCGATTTTTATTACCAGGGTTGCATAAGGGAGATCGAGCATCCCGGCCAGATACACACCGACCTGACCCATTCCGTCATCCGAACTCTGTACACCGGTCATTACCAGATCAAATGAAAGATCCTTTAATACCCGGTAAAGTGCCTTTGCTATGGATAGCCCGTCAGACCCCTCAAAACCCTCTTCTTCGATCTGTATGGCCTCATCCGCCCCCATTGCAAGTGCATGCCTGAGGACATCCTCACTGTCCTCGTCACCAAGTGTCACAACAGTTACCTTACCGCCATTGACCTCCTTTAATCGGACTGCCTCTTCAACGGCATAGTTGTCCCATTCATTTATTTCGAACTCCAGGTCCTCCCGAAGGATATCCGTTCCATCCCGGTTGATCTCAAGTTCGGCATCCCCAACCTCCGGGACCTGTTTTATACAAACAACAATATTCATGTTTCTAACCTCCAGCTGCAAATATCTCTTTTTCTGCCATGCTCTCATCTCCTGAAACCGCCTTTATATCCATAGCTCTGACAAGCAGTTCATTGAGATCCATGACTCTCAGTTCATTTTCAAAACCTGCAGTCTTACAGGCATCCTCAAGCATTATCAGACACAGCGGACAGGTTGTAATCACAACCTCAGCTCCTGTGTCGGCTGCTTCCCTTATCCGCTTTTCGGACATTTTTACCTCTCCCTCCATATCCTCCTGCCACATCCTGTCACCGCCTCCTCCGCAACAGAGGCTGTTTTCACGGTTATGGAACATCTCCACAAGGGTCACACCGGGAATGGCCTGAATCACCTCCCTTGGAGCATCGAAAATCCTGTTGTAGCGGCCAAGGTAACAGGGGTCATGATACGTGACCTTAAGAGGCAGTTTGGAAGGAAATTTGATAAAACCCTTTTCCAGCAGTTCATGAAGAACCTGGGTGTAGTGGCGTACCCGGAATGAAAACTGATCTTCAGCTGACCCGGGCATCTGGCATGAAAAATATTCATTGGCAAACGTATGAAAACAGTGAGGCGAAGATGTGACCACATCTTTTATCTCCAGATCACTAAAGAGGGAAATGCAGTCCTCCTTCTTCATCTCAAAAAGACCGGCCTCTCCTGCCCTGCGGGCTATGTCCCCGCAGCAGGGTTCTTTCTTTCCCAGTGTTCCAAAGGAGATATCAGCATTCCGAAGAATCTGTACAAAGCTCCTGGCCAGGCCCTGTGCCCTTGTCTCCATGGAGGTTGTGCATCCTACGAAATAGCAGAGATCCGCCGGCCCTTCCGCCGCTGAAAGATCCGGAACATCCAGGTCATCGCACCACTTTGCCCTCTTTTTCTTTGTGGCCTCCCATGGATTGTTATACTTGAATACATTTTTCAGTGCCTGACTGAGAAAAGAAGGTACCTTCGTTCCTTCTTCTATTACCCTTTTTCTCGCATCTCTTACGGCATCCGGTGTATGCAGAAATACAGGACAAACCTCAAGGCATGCCATGCAGGTAGTACAATTCCATATATTTTCCTCTGTTAAGGAACTGTCTCCGGGGTCTCTGTTTATAAAATTTCCATGGATTTTCGATAACAATGAGGGCATGTCCATATTCAACGAGAACTCCCGCCTTGCCCATGCAATGAAATCCCTCGGTGCAAATCTTTCTCCTGCCCCTGCTGACGGACATACATCAACGCAGCGCCCGCATCTTGTGCAGGAATCAAATCCAATTATTTCACGCAGGGAAAATGGACTTCTTTCCTCTGATACGTCCTCAGCTCCTGATATAATACCTGGTTGTTTTTCGAGATAAAGGCTGGCTGGTGCAGCCAGTATATGAAACAGCTTTGAATATGGTATGTAGGCAATAAATAAAAGACTCAGGAGTGCATGGCTCCACCATAGAAATTGATATAGCCCTGCTGAATTACCTGAATGAGTAAAAAACATGCTGAAAAACTGCCCTGCAAAGGACCATTTTTCCCATGACGCATTTTGAACGGCAAGCCTGCTTCCCTCTACAGCGAAACCTGATATCCCGACCAGAAGCAGCCAGAAAACAGCAAGAAAATCCTCTGTTCTCCTTTCAAGTCTTGGAACACGCTGCAAATATCGCCTTATTACAGCCATCAGAACTCCGGCAATCAGCATCAGGCCCGCAGCATCAGCAAATGCAGAAAATACTATGTAGACATTTCCTTTTAAGAAGGAAAAAAGGTAATCATCGATAGCCACAAGCGTGGTTGCTGCGAAAAGCCCGGCAAAACCCCACAATAAGAGGAAATGCATTATTCCGGCAGAAAAATCGCCTTTAAACAAACGCCGGCCAAGAAGGCCGTTGACAAGAAAATTAGAGAACCCTTCCGAGTTCCAGATGATCTTCTTACCTTTTGCCGACTTCACCCACAGGTATATACGTGAAACGATTCCAAGCAAAAACAGAGCAACTGCCAGGGCAGCAATGAAATAAAATAAACTCACACCACAAGAATCAATATTTAAGAAAAGCTGACGTTGAGGCATTCTAGACCTCCGAATATTTCAAGTTGGAATCGATAAATTTACTGAGAATGAAACCGACCGATCGCTCGGCAACCGATCGTTCGCTCTATATCATTTTTAAATTTTTTCTGTCAAGCAAAAAAGCATGCCCCACTCTTTTTTATTCAATTTCTGACTTAAGAGAATTCCTGAGACTCAAATAAATTTACATCTTGCACTTGCCTGCTTTTGCTCCTCATTCCTTTTAAAATTATCTTCTATTTTATCCTTCTTTTCATCTATCCGCTTTTTTTCCACCATCCTTTTCCAAGCTCAATATAGGTATCACGGTCCAGAAGGGGCCGGGATATGTCTTCAAGCACATGTTGTTCTACCGCCCCGGTTTCAATTATCTGTTTCCCGGCATTTCTAAAGGCTCCAAGGACACTCTGCATTGCTTCTCTCCCTGAGGCGTGCATCAGACTCAATGTATCAGGACGCAGCAGGCATGCCACCAGAGGTGTATGCTGATTAAAGGCAAGGGCCTCAACATGCCTGATCAAGGGTTCAAAGTTTTCAGTTCCATAAAATCCGCATACCGACGCAACAACAAGATCGGGCATCCTTTCATATCGACAGGGGTGCACCCATTTTCCTCTTACAGTATTGATTTCTGGAAGATTGAGCACCATCATCCGATCCAGAATATTTTTAAAAAGGCCAGGCATACCATCCACATACAGGGGAAATGCCCACACCATGAGGTCGAAGGAAGGAATCTCATAAAGCAATTGCGAAAGATCGTCCCTGATGGGACATTTCGGATCATCCCCGATCCAGCACTGAAAACACCCCCTGCATCCTTGAATATCCATCTCTTCAAGCCGCATTGTTGTGACTTTAGCCCCCGAGGTCTCCATTCCCTCTATGAGGGCATGGAAGACCTGCTCAGTCACACCGCGCTTGCCGCGTGGAGATCCCTGGATTCCCAGTACTTTACGCGGTCCTTTCCACCTGTTGGAGAGCCAGTCTCTCTCATTATGCGTTTGAACATAAGACGAAATGGATTCCATGCTGAACTTTCTCCTGTCTATGCCGCTGATTTAACGTAGTTGTCTCGGAGTATGCGTTTCTGTATCTTCCCGAGAGGATCCTTGGGCAGAGAAGGCAGAAATACGACACTCTTTGGAGTCTTGTATCTGGCCAGATTATTTCTTGTAAATTCAATCATGTCAGCCTCTGAGACTGCTTGTCCTTGTCGAAGTACGACGCATGCCTTGACCTGCTCTCCCCATTTTTTGTCCGGAATACCTATAACGGCGCATTCATGTACAGCAGGATGTCTACGAATAACCTCCTCCACTTCACGTGAAGATATGTTCTCCCCTCCGCTGATGATAAGGTCCTTTTTGCGATCTACAATATAGATATACCCGTCATTATCCACAGTTGCCATGTCTCCGGTTCGGAGCCAGCCGCCGCGAAGAGCTGCTTCCGTCTCTTCCTGCCGCTTCCAGTAGCCCGTCATTACGTTTGGGCCCTGGGCAATGATCTCTCCGATTTCTCCCGGAGCCACATCCCTGTCCTCATCATCCACCACACGCACATGACAGGTGAAAAGTTCTTTTCCAATAGAAGCCAGCCTGCGTGAAGCCTCCCCATCCAATACCATTTCCTGCCTGGGCAGATAGGTCAGCAGCGGAGATGCCTCCGTCAGCCCGTATACCTGAAATATCATTCCCTGACCCATGAGTTCATAGGTCCTGCGGATGACATCCACAGGGACGCTTTGCCCGCCTACCGTGAAGCTGTGCAGTGATCCTTTCTGATATTTTCCTTCCTCAAACGCATCCAGTACATCCACCAGCATTGTGAAAACAAGTGTGATACTCGTAATGCCGTAGTCGCGGACATGGGCCCAGAACTCATGACCGTCAAAATTATCAACAATAAAATTGGTTCCACCCACGTAAAAGGTACAAAGCGCAAGAGAGGCCTGCATGGTGTGGTAAAAAGGCTGAGAATGATAGCAGACATCAGCAGGAGACATCTGGTAGGCTATGACATGGTTTACGGCTGCTGACAGAAAATTATGGTGTGTGAGCATGACGCCTTTGGGCCCGCCCGTGGTGCCGCTTGTGTAAAAAATCCCGAACATGTCATCCGGCACAACCTCTATTTCAGGCTCGGTTGTGGAATTTTTTGCAATCATATCTTCATAGGCGTCACGAAGGGCAATAATATTTGGACAGGTGATATCCTTTTGTATATTGTGGATTATCTCCTGGTAATCGTCGCCTACAAAAAGAACATCTATCTCTGCATCGTTGATCACAAAAATAAGTTCTGGGGCTGCCAGCCGGAAATTGATAGGAACAAAGATAATGCCGCACTTTGCGGCTGCAAACATGGCCTCCAGCATCTGAGGATTGTTGCGGCTGATTATGGACACCTTGTCTCCCTTTTTCAGTCCAAGTCCTCTCAGACCATTTGCAAGGGCATTTACACGTTTATTGAACTGGTCAAATGTCTGTGTTTGACCTTTAAAAATTGTTGCGGTTTTCTCTGGATACCTTCTGGCACACTGTACTGGCAGGGAACCTATAACCATTATATTTCCTCCCATTCATATTGATAAAATCATGTTGATGGCTAACGTCTTTTTGTAAGTTGCTGTCCGGATCAGCTGAACACTAATTTACAAAGATCGTGCCAATTTCCCGGACAGGGTCTGAAATCCCGGATTCCTATGAATCACAGGAAAGGAACTGTCAGCCGATTAAGGCATGGAAATATATGTAATTTTAAAAGGTTAGGGACAGAGGCAGGGACCTTGAATTCGATTTATCAGAGGATGGAAATGCATAAAGCCATGCACTATTTCCGAGAGGGCACTATACCTATAATAAGGTCATATTTGACCTGTTCCTGTCTTAACTATGTAGGGGAATATTATAACTTCATGAAATAATGGGTATTTCCTGTTGGTCAATACTGACGATCAATTATGACGCCTGCTTTTACGCCGCAACCGGCGTGTCAGTGTGGACAGGCTTATGCCCAGAAGATGAGCTGCTTCTTCGCGCGTAGCAGCATCGGCAACCACATCCGATATAAGGTTTTCCTCGAATTCCTCTAAGGTCTGGCGAAGAGTGCGGCCCGAAGATAACCCGAGCCTTATCTCTCGGGCATTACCCGCATGGAATAATGCAGGTAAATGCTGCACATCTATAGTATCTCCTTCGGTCGTAACTGCGACGCGTTCAACCAGATTCATCAACTCACGTATATTCCCGGGCCATGAGTAACTGCAAAGTGAGTCGACGGCTTCCTTCCCGAACCGCTTGTGAAGACCGTACTTCCTGTTGAACTCCTCCAGGAAGTGGATAAGGAGCATCGGGATATCATCTCCTCTATCCCGAAGTGGCGGGACCCGAACCGGAACCACATTCAGACGGTAATACAGGTCTTCCCGGAACTTTCCTGCGCGCACCATGTCGTCAAGGTCTCTGTTTGTTGCGGCGACCACCCTGATGTCGACATCAAAAGGACTGGAACCTCCTACCCTGGTAACCTTTCTGTCCTGCAGAACGGACAACAGCTTCACCTGAAGCTGCAATGGCAGCTCACCAATCTCATCCAGAAACATGGTCCCCTTGTCCGCGGTTTCGAAATAACCTATCTTTCCTTTGCTGCTGGCTCCCGTAAAGGCACCCGGGACATATCCGAAAAATTCTGATTCGAGCAGGGATTCCGGTATAGCCCCGCAGTTTACCTTGACAAAAGATCCCGTTTCGCTCCGTGGGCTGGCCTCATGGACCATCTTTGCCAGTAGATCTTTACCGACCCCTGATTCACCCAGAATCAGTATGCTGCTCTCCACATGGGCCATTCGGTAGATTAGATCCATTACCTGTCTCATCGCCGGATTTCTTGTGACAATACGCGAGCGAAGAGCATCGCTCTTTTTTCGCTCCTGTAATTCAAGCAGATATTTCGAGGCCAGTCTCTGTGATATCTCGAATTCTTCACGGAGGCGCACCAGGTCTGTCACGTCGCGAAGATTGCAGAAAACCCGCTTAATACGATGGTCCTGACCATAAACAGGGACGCCGGTACTCAAGACCTGTCTTCCGGCACGGGAATTAATTATTACCGTTTCCTGTTTGCCGCTCTCCAGCACCTTCTGGGTGGCGGAGGTGTCAGTGACTCCGGCTGCTACCAGGTCAATGATCCGTTTGCCTATGATATCCCTGATGGGGATGCCCATGACTTTCTCAAAGGCTTCGTTAAGGAGCAGGATTCTACTTTCCCCATCCGCAATACAGAGGGCGTCGTAGGAGTGCTCAATCATGCCCAGGAGGTCATGGTTGAATAGCTCCATGTCCTTCACCGTATTATAGACATGCAATATCTTTCCGATCTTCTTTACTTTAATCTCATTCGGCATCTGCGGACTCTCACTGAATCGACCAATCTAATCATTAAGGTCTTTCAAACTGCTTTATTACCTGTGAATTCAAGTTACAAGGGTGATTCTTATTCCCCGACCGTCATGATGTGCACATTTTTTCAATTCTCTATGTAATATGAAAATACATCAGAGTCAATTTGTGATCATCACCTTGTTAATTAATGTTTCATCCGTTTTTTTTCATCAGCAATATTTATGGGATTGTTGAAAATTCGTCCCTTTATTCTCCGTAAATCTTTTTATTCACTATTCAATATGCGCTCCCGATTATATAAGGAGATGAAAAAAAAGAAAAAGATTTGTATTCAGGCCCTGAGACGGGCTTTAATTTTGGTCACAGTTTTGGTAGAGATCAAAAAATGGGTCTTTTAAAAAAACCATGGAACCCTTTGCTCAAAAGGAATAGGATCGACCCAACTTGCATATCATCCCGATCGACTCACCTATCCGGTCCGCCTATGAGAAAGTAAGTCAAGAAAAAACATCTCTCCATTAACAAGAAAATCAC
>DAINAR010000033.1:0-34146 GCA_036733345.1 Deltaproteobacteria bacterium
GTCTCTCCCTGACTTGACTCGGGAATACGGAATGCATTTAAAAAGGTCATGCCTTGCGGACGAACTCCTGAAGGGGTCAAGTCTCCTATTAGCTCTTGATTATCATTTTCTTTATCTCGTCCACACTGTTTCTTAAGTCTTTATCCTTTATTAACTGCTTCTTGACCCTGTCAACTATACTTCCTGCTGAACTGTCTTTTTTAAGCCCAAATTCTTTACAAATTGCGCTTAATGTATCACCTCTTAAATTCCTCATTAAATACATCGCTACATTTCTCGGCTCGTTTATTTGACCTCTTTTTGATATCTGCAGATCAGACATGGATGCTTTATATTTCACGCATACTGCTGATATAATCTTGTCTATTTCAGGAACCAGTAATCGTGATTCCGGGACCTCAATATGTCTTTTTTTATTAAAGTATTGATCCGTTATAAACTTTAAAAATGTTTCACTCCCAAGAATTGCAGGCAGCTTCCTTTTTTTATAAATCGCTGAAAAGTCATCATTGTCTGATTCTTTTACAAAATCCCTGTAAACTGACTTCTGCAAGACCTTTTTCCTGTTCAGCATTTCTAATATTTTGTCTCTGCTTACCCAATTCCATTTTCTTGCGTCTGACAGATAGGCCTTATGACTGCTCCAGGTATAATTCAAATCCTCAGTTACACCAGCATTGATCGGGTTTCTGTGAACATACCTCATAACCTGCAGAAGATAACTGTCTGCGTCAATCAGTATCGATTTATATCTTCCTCGAAAAAGATGCCCGTCATATCCATGCATTTTATTAAATCTTTGGGTGTAAATACCATTAATGTGCCTCATGCTTCTTGAGATGTTAGCTTCCGGAGTCTGAATTAACAGGTGATAATGGTTTTGCATCAGGCAGTAAGCTGAAACCTTTATATGAAAGATTTCGATTGTTTCCTGCAACAGGGCAAGAAACATAGCGTAATCATCCTTATCTTCAAAGACAGGCTCATGCCTCCTGCCTCTGTTCATTATATGATACCAGGCATCCGGATATTCTATTCTTAATGGTCGTGACATAAGATAATTTATACCATAAATATCTTTATAATAAAAGAGCTAATAGGAGATTTGACCCCTCAACAACGAATATAAAATCATTTGTTTTGTTACAAAAATGTAATTGTCTGTTTTGCTGACGTCCCCTCCCCTTAGCGTTTCGTTCGAATCAAAACGACCAGTTCCTTTGGTCCGTGGACTCCGAATGCAAGGGTGAGTTCGATGTCGGCTGTCTTCGACGGTCCGCTGATCAGCAGCGCGTTGGAAGGCATGTTTTCAATCCAGCATTCATTCTCCATCGCTTCGGAGAGGTTGTGGAAAATTGTATCGGCATCCAGCACGGCAAAATGAATGGGAGGCACAAGCGACATCAGCCGGGGCTCGTCTTCATTCGGCCACAGGATAATCGCCCCGGCATCTGCAATGGCGCCTTTTGTTGTCGTTATCGAGCTCTCTATACCAAAGAGTCTGTCTTTGATATTTTCGACATTTTCCCTGTAGGGAACGAGCCCCGGCAGCGTTTCATCGCTGTCTTTCCGTTCGTCCCAGTACTTTTCCAGGGCGGCGCCTATCTCCGTCCGGGGTGAATACAGCAGCCTGCCCGGCCCCTTCCTTTGAAGGGTTTCCGCAAACGCCTCAACCCAGCCGCTTTTACTGACAACATGTACCTCGGTGCGCATCGATTCCATCAGCTTCTTAAGACATTCGATTTTTTCATCAATGGTAAGTTCTTGGAATTCGGTCACGTTCACACTCGCAACGGAATTCCGGGGCGCCTTCGTAGCCCCATGAAGCCTCGATAGAATTCGATCCCGGGATGTTGTATTACGCATCATCCACCCCCTGCTGCTTTACCAGCTCATGAAGGGCCTGGGGGGACACCTTTGGTGTTGTCCTGCAAATGGACCATTTCCTCAACACTCCCACACGGGGGGGCCTGATGCCGGAGCGGCCCAACACCTTTTCACCGAACTGAAGCAGGCGAGGATGCAGGTTCACACAGGCCCACAGTTTCCATGCCAGGCTTTCAAGTAGCAAACCCGATGCACCGCGGGCCGATTCCTCATCGCCTTCAGCATGGTTCATTTTATCACGCAGGCGTCGCAGGAGGTCCGGTATGGGAATCCTGACCGGGCAAACTTCCTGGCAGGCAAGGCACAGGCTCGATGCGGTGGCCAGCACCCCGGCTTTTTTCATCCCTTCCACCTGTGGATTGAGAAGTTTTCCAATGGGCCCCGGATAGACAAACCCGTACGCATGTCCCCCGATTCTCGTGTATACCGGACAGTGGTTCAGACAGGTCCCGCACCGAATACAATGCAGGGTCTGTCTGAATTTCGGATCGGCGTAGATTTTCGAACGGCCGTTGTCCAGAATGATCACATGGACTTCCTTCGGACCGTCCTTTTCTCCGTTTCTTCTCGGAGAGGAAATCATGTTCACATAGGTAGTGATCAGCTGGCCCGTAGCGGAGCCCACCAGCAGCCTGAGCAGCACCGGGATATCGCTCAGTTTCTCAACAACCTTCTCGATCCCCATAACCGCAATATGAACCGGCGGTACCGTGGTGCACATGCGGCCATTCCCTTCGTTTTCCACGAGGCACAGGGTGCCGGTTTCCGCCACCGCAAAATTGACTCCGCTGAGCCCCACATCCGCATCGTAGAACTTCTGCCGTATTACACTGCGGGCGATGGCGTTAAGCTCCTCCACCTTCTCCGTGTAGGGCGTATCCGGAATTTTCTGGTGAAATATTTCGGCAATATCCTTCCTGTTCTTATGGATCGCCGGAACAATGATATGAGATGGGGTTTCGCCGTTGAGCTGGAGAATATATTCGCCCAGATCAGTCTCCAGGGCCTCGATACCGTTCTCCGCCAGAAAGCGGTTCAGGTTCATCTCCTCCGACACCATCGATTTGCCCTTAACCACGCGGGTGGCACCGTGGGCGCGCATAATTTCCAGCACCTTCAGGTTGGCCAGATCGGTGGTCTCGGCCCAGTGAACGTCAATACCGTTTTCAATACATTTCTTTTCGAACTGCTCCAGAAGTTCCGGAAGCTGCGCCATAGCCCGCTTTCGAATAGCACTTCCCATGTCTCGCAGGATCTCCAGCTCATCCGGGTCAGGGAAAACCTCCTGTCGTTTATTCCTGAAATTTCCCATTGCAAAGGCCAGGTTTTTCCGAAGCTGAGAATCCGCCAGGGCACGGTCGACATTCTTTTCAAAATCAAGGGTCGCTTGATCACTCATTGGTCCGCTCCCAGAGAAATTCAGCCAGGTGCCGGCTTTCCACCGGCAACTTCTGGTGGGCCATGGCCCCCGAAATATTCATCAAGCATCCGCAATCCCCGGCCAGCAGAAGAGAAGCGCCGGTTTTGCGCACGTCTTCCACCTTGTCCAGGACCATGGCCTCGGAGATCTTCGGGTGCTTGACCGAGAAGGTCCCCCCGAATCCGCAGCACTCATGCTCGTTTTCCAGGTCCACAAGCTCGACATTTTTGAGTTGTCGAATAAGGGATTTCGAGTCTTTAATAACGTTCATCTCGCGCATGGCACGGCAGGACGAGTGCCATGTCACCTTAATGGGGGAGCCGCGGTCTGATAGCTTTATATCCAATACTTGGACCAGGAATTCCGACAGTTCATATACCCTTTCGGAAAATTCCCCAACTCTATCGATATCCGGATCATCGGCAAACAGAACGGGATACTGATGGCGCATCATGCCGGCACAGGACCCCGAAGGAACGACCACCGGAAGCGGTTTAGGAAACAGCTTGATCTGTTCCCTTGCAACATTTCTTGCTTCCCACGAAAATCCTGCGTTATAGGCCGGCTGGCCGCAGCAGGTCTGGCCGGGGGGGAAAATCACCCGCACCCCTTCACGCTGCAGCAGCTTGATCCCCGCCAGCCCTGCGCCGGGATAAAACGTCTCGGCAAGGCAGGTGCCGAAGTAATAGACTGCCTCGGGTTTTTCGGGATAGTTTCTCATATTCATAAACATTCAGAAAAAGAAAAGGGGTCAGGTCTTCGGTTGACCTTTGATCAATTTTTCACCTAATTGACTGACCCTGTTATGAAACTCCTTATCCTTTAACAGCTTCTTCTTAACGTTTTCAATAACGGTGCTTGCAGAACTATATCTCTTGAGGTTGTAGTCCTTACAAATATCAATAAGTCCATCGCTTCTTATTATCCTGGTAAGATATATTGCTACACCTCTCGGCTCATTAAATGTTCCCCTTTTGGATTTTGTCAGTTCTTCTTTTGTAATGCCGTATGATTTACAAATAAGGTCTTGAATCCTCTCCCTGTCAGGCGCCAGTAATCTTGAGTCAGGAACCTCAAAATGCACCTTTCTTTCAAAAAATCTGTTTCTAACCCGGTATATAAAATCTTTTCTTCCCAAAATAGAAGGAAGTTTCTTTTTTTGAAAAATAAGGCTTATTTCTTCCGGCACATCCTCTGTCATGTATTTTTTATAGGCTCTCCTGCTCTTTTTCCGGTCTTTATCAAACAACGAAAGAGGGAATTCCTTATATAGCCACGCACATCTCTTTACATCGGATATATAACCATGATGGCTGCTCCATTCATAGTCATGAATATCGCTGCAAAGCCCGCCTCGTATGGGATTCTTATGGATATATCGAAGTAATTCTAAAAGGTATTTATCAGCCTCAACAAGGATACTCTTATAACGCCCCCTGAATAATTGACCATCATATTTATGAACCCGGTTAAAACGCTGAGTATATATCCCATTTATCTGTCGCATACATCTTGACAGGTTTCCATCAGGTGTCTTGAGGAGAAGATGATAATGGTTGGGCATCAGACAATATGCAGTTATTTTTATGTTAAAGAGCTCTGCCGATTCCTTAAGTAGTTCAATGAATAATCTATAGTCATTTTCTTCAGTATAAATCTCTTCCCCCCGCCTCCCTCGATTCATTACATGATACCAGGCTCCAGGGTACTCTATTCTTAACGGTCTCGACATAATCTTTTCTCTTAGTATATCTTTAAACAAAAGTCAAACGAAGACTTGACCCTTTTCCAAATCTCATCTTTCGGATCTCCTGTAGTATCTCCGTCCGTCTTATTGGTCATCCCTCCTAGTGACCAATTCTAACCGGACAGATTATGTGCTACAACTCCGGACATATTACTTGTTTCTAACATATGTTATGTTTTATCTTGACCCCAGTAAATTTTTTGTAATAATAGTAATAATAAACCATTGAATAATTTTCTTCTCGAAAAAGAAAAGTTCAATGATTCTTATTACATATTCCCAACAGTTTAAAGGAAGGAAGCTTATGAAAACAAAGTTTTTTGCGTTTGTTTTGATTTTTCAACTTTTCTTGTTTAGCCCTGCAGCAGCAGTTGTGATACTTCAGGAAAATTTTGAGGCGACCTTCCCGCCAACAGGATGGTCCCGTGTAATACACAGCGGCTCATGCAATTGGGAGAGTACGGCAACCACCGGGCGGACGAACCTTACGAACGGATCCGGCTATGCGGCGGATGCGGACATCGACTGGTGCTTTAATGCAATGGATGTCTCGCTCCTGACCCCCGCTTTCAGCCTGGCAGGGACGACAAATCCCGTTTTGCGTTTCCAGAATTATTTTAATTCGCATAGCTTTTATGATGACGATGCATATGTGGATATCAGTGTGGATGGGGGAACCAATTGGACGACGCTGCTGCACTACGATGGCGTTGATATAGGGCCAAATCTGGTGGAGATTGATCTTTCCGCCTACGTGGGTCAAGCCAGCGTACTGATTCAATTCCATTATGTTGCTGCAGAAGTCTATGGTTGGTTCTGGTTGGTAGATGACGTAGTAATCGAGGACCCGAGTACATACACCGTCACCTATGACGCCAACGGAGCTGACAGCGGCACACCACCGGCCGATCAAACCAAGATTCATGATGCGGACCTCACCCTGGCAACCAACTCGGGCAGTCTAACCAGGGCCGGCTACGCCTTTGCTGGATGGAATACGGCGGCCGACGGCAGCGGTACCCATTACGATGAAGGGGCGACCTATACGGACAACGCAGCCCTGACCTTATATGCCGAATGGACAGCCGATACCTACCCCGTCACCTACGACGGCAACGGAGCTGACAGCGGTACACCACCGGCCGATCAGACCAAGATTCATGATGCGGACCTCACCCTGGCAACCAACTCGGGCAGTCTAACCAGGGCCGCCTACACCTTTGCTGGATGGAATACGGCGGCCGACGGCAGCGGTACCTATTACGATGAAGGGGCGACCTATACAGAAAACGCAGCCCTGACCCTATATGCCGAATGGACAGCCGATACCCCTGCATCGATCCCAACCCTTTCCGAATGGGGCATGATCCTCTTCGTGATATTGATGGCAGGAACAGCTGTTGTATTTATGAGGAGAAGAAAAGACATGACAGCATAAAGCAAGATCGCTTTAAGTACCCCCTAGACCCCTTTTTACTGGTTTATTGTAAGTACTGGCCCCGTTTGTTTCTCCTGATCCGAGTTACTGGGTTTTATTCAGCAGTATATTTTCGGCGGTCGTGTATTTACCCGCAGTGACATCCACTGTAACTGATCCTGGTTGGTAACCATCCTTACTGGCAGTAACCATGAAACCGGTTCCCTCGGTAATATTGCTGAGAGTATAATGTCCCGTTGAGTTAGTGGCGTCCTGGTACGCCCCCGCCGTGACCGTGGCGCCCTGTATCTGCTCATAGGTGTCGGCGTCGAGAACCGCTCCATAGATATATCCCGTAAACAATCGTGGGATCTCTATGGTGCAAGTAGGTAGATCGGTGTATTCTAACTCATTGTCAGGGTTTGGATTATCATAGGCCCAGATGAAGTCATCGTAGCAGGTATTTCCCATCCACCAGTCGGCCACCCACTGCAACCGTCTATTGTAACTCATATTAAATGTTATTTGTCTGTTATTAGAATTGAGGTGGTCTTCCCCGGGAAGATATACGGCAGTAGCGCGTAGTTTCCCGTTTTTCGTTGACATGTCAGGCATATTTTTCCACAGGTGACACTTTTTATCGGTCCGGTGGAAATCCCACGTGGGTATATATGAGTTCGAGGAAACATTGCTCGCTGTCCAATCCGTTATGGTGACGTCCTGCTCCTTTGTCGCATTATAGGATATTTCCGCTCCCGGTCCGTCGCTCTTTGAAGCCTTCAGTTTAAAGCCTATTGAATGGGATATGTGGTATGTAGTCTCATTGTTCACGGTATCAGGGCTCAACTGACTGTATTCTATGCCGCTTCCGAAGTAATTCATGAAATGTATGCACTGCTGAATGAGTCCATATTTCCAATAGCTCAACGGTTGAGTTGTTTTATAATAGTTGTGATGCTGATCAATAAATGCATACACATCCGCAATTGTCATTACCTTATATTGTTCGTCGTTCGGCGTTCCGTCGTATATTGTGAACAGTTGTAATATGACCTTGAATTCATGGGTGTAAGCGTCCAGGGGTGGATCGACCCAATATCTTTGATCGCCTTCCCAGTCGGCATACCAGTATGCCTGTTGGTCATCGGGATCGGGAGTGAATGTAACCCTTGGAATATACACATTATCGGGGGGTGTACCCGTTTCGATGTCGAAAGACTTGGTGTCGTCATCATCGCTTGTGTTGTTGGACTTTGCAACGGCGGTATTTTCCCTCGTGTGCTTTTTCGCTTCAAGGTAACTGATAATATCATCGATACTTTTCCAGAGTTTTTCATCATAACCGGGATTGCCGAGATCAAATTGTTTCCACGACATCACATTGAGGTGATCCCCCGGGGCCTTATCGGTGACTAAGTCAACGAGGTATCCGGCCTGATCGCCTTCCGTCTTGAATTTTATGTGCTGCCCGATATGCGCAACCTGTTCTTCCGTCAAGTCAACAAAAAGAATCGGTACGCTTTCCCGCAGCGCCTCATCGATCAGGAGTTCATTCGAGGAGAGTGTTTCAACGGAATGAAAATCTCCGTCGATAATAAGAACGTCGAAATCCTGAATCTTTTGGGACTCGGAATATTCTGAGATGTCAAAATAAGTTGATTCGAGCGATTTGACCAATTGCCCATTGTAACTGCTATGGGCCAGCGCATTGAACTGTCTTTTCCAGTAGGAGGATTCACTATCGCATCCTTGAAAGGCAGCCAGGATAAAAACTGCCGTAACGGTTATTGCCGCGTTAATAATGTAACATTTCCTTACTTTCATGATACTACCTCCTTTGTATAGGTTTTAGGATTGGCAGATTTTTCAAACTCCCAACAGAACACCCGTTCTGTCAGCAGCAAGGCTGGAAGTATCTGATGTGGTTTCCATAGAGTGACCTCTTTGCTTGAGGTTAAAAGGTGGAAAGAATAGTCTTGAATTACATATTAATTTTATTAAAAGAGCATAATTGATCTATAATCTAAATTATCTAAACTTATGCTAAAATAAAAAGTACTTTAATGTCAAGGAGAATCGATTCGGGATGATTTCGAGGATTTTCTAATAACTTTCTATTATTTCTTCTAAAATGAAAGGAAGGAAAAGAGAACTTTCCTTTGTAATCATAGTAATCAAAATTACTATACATTAATTTTGGATACCTTGCCAGTATCACAACTTACTGAAAATATTTCATTGTATTCCATTGGGACGTCCCTTTATTCACTTTATTCACTGAGGACTTACACAACATGGACAAGGCAAATCCAGGCTTTTACTAAAAGGATTGATTTAAAAGCATTTTATATCTGTTTCGGAATTGGCTCACTGTGAGATAACAGGAAGGATAACACCGCCTGAAGGAATAATATGAACCTCAGGGTTCGGGGGGCATATTTTGGCACTCAGCTCAAAAGCCTCCTGCAAATTTCCTGCATAGATAAAGCCCATTCTCTCTCCTGTTTCTCTGGGAATATTCTCAGACACGAGGATAATTTTGAAACGGCCCTGAATTGCAAGCGTGAATCCCAAAGCCATATTGAAATCAACGGCGCCGCCTTCCATAATAAGCCTGTTTTGCTCAAAATGTTCGAGTACGCTGCCTAAAAGATCATTCCCATGTTCTGAATGAAATTTCTCAAAGCTTTCAACAAATGCATCAGGAAGCCCCCCTGTACAATCAGCGGCCAGGATTATACAGCCACCCTCTTTTGTCACCATTGATGCAGGTGTGAGAGGCTTTACAATCTGCGGGCCTTCTGTGTATGGAAAAGATGTGATTATTGTAAGGTCAGATTTTTTTGGAAATCTCTGGGTGATGATTTTCCTGCTTTTCTCAATTCCGGCTATATGGGCATGAACAGGGTTACCCGATACAATGTCAAATACCTGATCCTTCTGGTCAAGCACGCTGTTTACTATGAAATTCAGCCCTGCTGCCTCGGCGATAGAACAGACCTGATCATAAAAGAGATTCCCTTCTATTTTTCCAAGTCCTGTGCCCTCATGAAAGGCAAATGTCAGGTGATGATCAACTATGGAATCAAAGTCAGCCACCCCAGGAAAAATGATCTTGCTGCCTCCGCCGAATCCATTCATGGGATGAGGAAAGATAGAACCGATCCCGATCTTGAATGCGGCCTCATGGACTCTGCGGTTGATTTTGACCGTTCGTCCGGTAAAGAGTCTGCCTGCAGGAACAAGATCATGGGCATGACAATCATGATTGATAAACTCATATTGTTCTAAAAGTTTCTGCCCGAAGGTTGCAGCCAGTTCTTTGGATGACATCTCCCGGTGGGTTCCAAGGGCGATGATGATTGCAATGTTCTCACGGGCAATATGAGCACTTTCCAGTTCCTTCAGCAGTACTTCAAGAACGAGCCTTTTTGGAGATGCACGAGTTAAATCTTCAATGATTACAGCAATCGAATCGGATGGGGAAAGGCAGTTTTTTATCAGGGGGGACTGTATTGGATTATTCAGGCTTTTTCTTGCAAGATCTTTGACATCTTGGCCTGCCTTCTGATCATTAAAATCTGCAAAGCAGAGAAGCTCCCAACCAGAGGGAAGCTCGAAATAATTTTTTCGGTCCCTCTGTATTATAAAGGGCTTTTTCATAATTGAATGATTTGTCTCTCAAACCGGATGGAGAGCTTTAGACCATCAGACACTGTTTCTGAATTTCTTCGTTATCTCTCAATTCCTGGACAGTCCCTTCATAGCGAATCCGGCCATTGTCAATAATATAGCCCCTGTCGCTCAGTTTCAGGGTGGATACAAGATTCTGCTCAGCCAGCAAAACAGTAAGACCCGTCTTTTTAAGCTTCATAAGCTGCTCTTCAAGGACCCTCACCATCACCGGAGCAAGGCCTTCAGTAGGCTCATCCAGGAGAAGAAGCTCGGGGTTGCCCATCAGGGCCCTTGCAATAGCCAGCATCTTCTGCTCACCGCCGCTGAGCACACCGCCTCTTCTATGACGAATATCTTTGAGAGCAGGAAAAAAATCATAAACCCTTTCCTTGTTCCATCCCTCACCCTCAACATATCCTTTTATGGCAATCTCCAGATTTTCCTCCACTGTAAGATCAGCAAAAATCCTCCGGTCATCAGGGTCATAACCCATTCCCTTTCGGGCAAGCATAAATGGCTTTTTGCCTGCCACATCTTCTCCCTTGAAAATAATTCTTCCCTGTTTGGGCGGCGCAATACCCATAATACTCTTGATAGTCGTGCTCTTTCCTGCCCCGTTGCGACCCAGGAGGCATACCACCTCTCCGGCATTGATCTTCAAAGAAACATCAAAAAGGATATGACTCAAACCGTAGAAAGTGTGGATTCCCTTTACGTCAAGCATTCTTCACCTCCTATGTATGCCTTCTGTACCTGCTCATTGTCTCTTACCTCTTTGGGTGTTCCTTCAACAATTGTCTCACCCAGCTGCATTACCATAATACGATCAGCGGCAGAAAACACGATATCAATGTCATGTTCGCAGAACAGGAGGGTCAATCCCTGTTCTGCAGTAAGCTGTTTCACGAGCCTCATTGTTGCGACGGTTTCTTCCGGAGACATGCCGGCAGTGGGTTCATCAAGGATAAGAAATTCAGGCTGGTTTCCCAGGGCTATGGCTATCTCCAGTATTTTCTGGTCACCATGAGATAACGATCCTGATATTTCATCAGCCTTATTAAGAAGGCCAACACTTTCAAGTATCTGATTCGTTTCATCTATCATCATATTTCTGGCAGGCCGGAAAAGATTCATGCTCCTGTTGTGCTGTGACAAAACCGCCACCTGTACATTTTCAAACACAGTCATGCGCTGGAAGATATTAAGCAATTGAAATGAACGGGCAATACCTTTCTTGCAGATGGCATAAGGAGGCAATCCGTGGATTTCTTCTCCCTTAAAGGATATTTTTCCACTGTCCGGTCTCAGGTGTCCGGTAATAAGGTTGAACAGGGTGGTTTTGCCCGCGCCATTAGGGCCGATTACCGCCACAATTTCACCTTCCTCGACGGTCAGATTCGCACCGTTCACAGCCTTGAAGTCGCCAAATGAATTGATAAGATTATTGACATACAGCATCTCATTATCCCCTTTCTGTAACCGCTGCTTTCCGGTGCTTGAATTTTTCCTGAAAATATCCCCACACGCCCTCTGGCAGGAAGAAAATCAGCAACGCCAGTATTATCGCGAGAATCAGAGTCCAGTACTCGGTCTGAATCCCTATAAATGTCCTTAAAGATAACATAAGAGCAGTTCCTATTATCGGGCCGACAAAGGTAAACCAGCCTCCCAGAAGACACATTATAAGAATCTCAAGTGACAGAGTCCAGAAAAGCAGGTCCGGGAAAACGGATCTTTCAAGCACTACAAAAAGAACGCCTGCAATTCCGGCAAAAAAACTTGCAATTACAATCGCGATTAATTGATGACGTTTGACAAAGATGCCGATAGCCTCGCATCGCTGTTCATTATCACGTGCTGCCTGAAGTGTACTGCCGAAAGGTGATTTCAGGATCAAATAAAGGGCTGTAATACTGAGCACAAAAACAATCAGGATAAAATAATAGGAATTATTTACACCAGATATAATCGACGGCATGGGAATACCATGTATACCGTCATCTCCGCCCGTAAATCCATACCATCTGAAAGCCAGCGCCCAAAGCAGTGAACCTAATGAAATCTGAATCATTGCAAAATACAGTTTGCTTAATCTTATGCAGATCAGGCCAATAATCAGGCCTGCAAGGGCTGCCACAAAAGGGGCAAAAATAAAGCATATCCATACAGGGAGCGGGGTCTTTGTTATCAGCAATGCTATAGCATAGGCACCTACACCGTAAAAAACTCCATGATGGAACTGGAAAAGCCCTCCAAAGCCAACCACAAGGTTGAGGCTCATTGCAAGCAGGGCCATCACAAGGACTGAGGCGACAAAATAGACATAATAATAGGAAATAATCTTCGGTAGAATAAGCAGTAAAATAACCAGGGCAATCAGTACCAGTGCCGTATTTTTATGAATCATTCCTTTGAACATTTATGACTCCATTACCAAACCGATTTCAGCAGTCCCTTGGGCCATATAATAAGCACAATGACTACTGCAAGGTATGGAAAAATTATTGCGAATTGAGGCAGCAGCATAACACCGATAGAATGGGTTATACCAAAGATCAGAGCTCCTACAAGAGCACCCCAGATATTACCAAGCCCGCCTATAACAACAATAAGGAATGCCTCAATGATTATAGCATGATCCATTCCCAGGGTGATACCCATTGTAGGGGCGATCAGGGCACCTCCAAGGCCCGCAAGGAAGCAGCCAATCACAAATGCAATACAGAATACCCAGCTTACATTGATGCCCAGAGCTCCTACCATCATCCTGTCGATGGACGCAGCTTTGGAAATTTTGCCTATTCTGGTTTTGTTTACAAACAACCACAGGGCAAAGCCCACGACAGGGCCAATGATAAGCAGGAAGAGATTATACGCAGGAAACGGAAGTCCGAATATCATAACCGAACCTTTAAGCACCTCCGGGGCAGTAACTGATTTATATTCCACTCCCCAGAAAAACTTTACCAGATCACCAAAGATAAGCATGAGGGCAAATGTAAAAAGGAGCAGCATGAGGTGTTCTCTTTCATAGAGATGGCAGAATAATACTCTTTCTGCCACGAAGCTCACTAATGCGACAAAAAGCGGAGCCAGAATCAGGGAAAGCCAGAATCCTGAAGCTCCGCCGACAATCTGATTAACACTGTATGCCGAAAAGGCCCCTATCATATACAGAGAGCCGTGAGCCACATTCGGAACTCTTAGAACTCCAAGGATAAGGCTCAGTCCGGCAGAAATGATAAACAGAATCATTGATCGACTGAGACCCACCAGAAGCTGCAATGCAATCTCGGACATACCAAAAGTTGATGCGATATCCACCTCGATCCCTCCTATATAATCAGGATGCCATATATAAGGGGGTCGCGAACTATCCCTGCCTTTACGACCCCCTGTAATGACTCAATCCTACTTCTTGCTCCTCAGCGCTTTGATTTCTTCACAGGTCGGCATGGTTTCAGGACCCGGAATAGTTTTGATCTCTGAAGCAATGAAGAAAGGATAATCAGGTGATTTCTTTGTAACACCCATGAACATGGGCAATTGAGCCTGATGGTCGCAGGCGCGCATTTCCACAGGGCCTACAGGGCTGTCAACGGTAAATCCTTCCAATGCGTCAATAAGCTTCTCAGTATCTATTTTTCCGGCCTTTTCAAAGCCTTTGATTATGTACTGTGCTGTGAGATAACCATAAAGGGCACCTACCCTGGGGTACCTGTTATAGACCTTCTGGAATTCTTCAACAAACGCCTTGTTTTCCGGGGTTTCAGGATAATAGAAATAATAATTTGAGGTCCCCAGCACATCAGCAGGCGCCTCCTGCCCCAGGGGCATCAGTGTGCTCAGTTCAGTGGCTGTATGTACAAACATCGGAATTTTTTCTGAAAATCCGGTTGCCTTTGATGCCTTCATAATATTCACCATGCTGGCACCGCCCGTGGCGAATATAACCGCATCTGGTTTTGCAGCCATAATTGCAGTAAGGTAAGGTGTCAGTTCCGGCTCCCCAACCTTCCACCAGGACTGCCCTATCAGTTTTACATCAGGTTTAAATTTCTTGAGGTTTGTCCATACGCCATCTCCGAGTGCATGGCCGTATTCATAGTCATCACCGGCAATCCAGTATTTTATGTAAGGCTTTTCCGCCAGGCCTCTCGCAGCTGCCTTGCCCACCATCGTTGTATGTTCTGTAATACCGAACACATATCGCTGTCCTTTTTCTCCGGTTATCTTGGCGCTCTTTGAAAATGTGCAGAAAAACGGTATCTTAGCATCTTTGACTATTTCGCCTATGGCAAGGGCAACAGAACTGTTAATCGTTCCTACAAGAATATCCACGCCTTCTCTCATCACAAGTTCCTTGGTCACATTTAAACCAATATCCACCTTGAATTTGGTATCTCTTGTGGTGATCTCGACTTTTTGTCCAAGTATCCCTCCCTTTGCGTTTACATTATCCATGGCCATTTTGAAGGCATCGCGGACATCATAGGTGAAGGTTGTAGCTCCTCCTGAATAGCAATCAACAAGCCCGATTTTGATCGTTTTTGCTGCATAGGCCGGAGTAAATGCAAATAACAGACCCACACTCACCGCCATACAGATGGCAATCCATGATACTTTTTTCATGACAACATCCTCCTTATAGTACTTTGTTTTGGGTTAGATAAATATTTGGAAACCTGTTTACTTCAAGGTCATAACAGCCCTGATCACCACATTTGGAATCCATTAGCCCAAATGAAGTTAATATGACGTCGCCTACGAACTTCATCTATAATCATAACCGGGAAAAAGGCATCTGTAAATCAGGTAAATTCTGATTCTTTTGTAATAAAATTTCTTACAGGGTCAATTTTTAGACTGATGAGTTAAAACATTGATTTATTCGATTAATCATGTTCATCCGACTAATGATTACTATTTGATCTGCTTAGGGATTCGAATATGGTAATAAGTATTATATCTATTGCTATGGATTTTGGCTTTCAAGGTTGTGTTGTATTTGATTAAAATGCCATCAAAGCAGTCATACCGGCGAAAGCCGGTATCCAGAACTTAATGAATCCCGCAAAAGTGGGACTAGATTCCGTGTCGCGCTCCGCTTGCACGGAATGACGTGGTGAACTTGTATATGGCCCAGAATGCCATAATTTCAAACATTCACCCTTTCAAAACTGTAAATACTAGCCGTATGAACCATAATTCAAATGTCAATTAAACGGTTCTGGATTGCAAACCGCGATAGTTCCGCATTATTCCTGAGGTTGAGTTTATTGAGTAGCCTGGAGCGGTAAGTATCAACAGTCTTTATGCTTATGTTGTAGTTATCGGCTATTTCATGATTGTTCTGGCCCAGGGCAAGACACCTCAGCACCTGAATCTCTCTGTTGGACAAACAATCCATGGGTGATATGCCACCCTTACCGGCGGCCATATGCAATGCCAGAGCTTCAGCCGCGGCATCGCAAAGGAACCGCCCGCCATTATATACTTTTCTAATCGCCTTTACCAGTTCCTCTGGTGCAGACCTCTTTGTTACATAACCGGAGGCCCCGGCATTTATGGCACGTACTGCATACTGTGCCTCCTCGTGCATGGTCAGGACAAGGACTGGCAGTTTCGGAAAATCGCACTCAAGTCTGCTGATGACTTCAAGGCCATCCATACCGGGCATTGAAATATCAATTACCGCGACATCAGGCAATGTGGTCCCTGCCTGAACTATGGCTTCCTCTCCGCTTGCCGCTTCTGCTACCACAACCATATCGTCAGTTTCTTCCACAATACGGCGAAGTCCTGCCCGTACAATACTGTGATCTTCCGCCAAAAGCACTTTAATCAAATTACCACCTCGTTTTGAATATTAACAGGAATTCGGCAGGAGAGGGTTGTGCCCCTGCCCTGAATTGAACGTATCCCCAGCACGCCCCCTACAAGTCCGGCACGCTCCCGCATGCCGGCAATACCAAGGCAGTCGGAATCCGTAATTCTTCGCGTATCAAAACCTCGCCCGTTATCTTCTACAGTAAAGGTCAATATATCACCCCGACCTCGAAGAGTAACCTTTGCGCTGGCAGCATGAGCATGACGCGCAACATTTGTCAAAGACTCCTGTACTATCCTGAAAACTGCGTTAGTTTGATGCTCATTCAGATCGGGAACATCCGTGTTCTCGAAAACACAGGCAATGCCTGTTCGTTTCTCAAAATCCCTCACATACCATTCAAGTGCCGGGATGAGACCCAGATCATCAAGCAGTTGAGGTCGCAGGCGAAGAGCCATGCCTCGAACATTATCAATGCTTTTATCTATAAGGCTGCACATTGTAGAAGCACGATCCACAGCCCCCTGATCTTTTTTCTCAAGGTGGTTTTTTATCCACACAGCATCCATGCGCAGTGCTGTAAAAATCTGTCCCAGTTCATCATGCAGTTCCCTGGCTACTGCCCTGCGTTCCTGCTCCTGGCTGGTGATAACACTGTTTGACAGCTGCCTTAACTGATTTTGAGCCTTTTTAATAGTAGTTGCAAATACGTTGAATTTCTTGGCCAGTTCACCTATTTCATCATTGCTTTTGACATCAACTTCTATGCTTGTGTCCCATTTCCCCTGAGCCATTCCCCTGAGGCCTGCTACAACCCTTGTTATCGGTCTGGCCATGGAATTTGAAAAAGCAACCGTAAAGGGCAGGATAAAAAGTATGCATGCAACAAAAACAATGCTCAGCAGTTTTATCATCTGCATGGTATTTGCCATTACGACATCCTTTGAATAAAGGGAGACGACTGCAGCCAGACACTTGGCATCAGAGTAAAGGGGTAAAATACCCTGATAAAAACCAATGCCGTTTATATTGACATCATTGAGCAGAATCTCCTGTTTTTCCAGGTCCCATTTCCATTTTGCCTCTTCAAAGGCATCCAGATCAAATGAACTGTACTCCTTAAGATTACCTGTGACAAGACCATCCCTGGTAAAAATATTTATTCTGGTGCCGGTAAGTCTTGACATCCTGTTGATAAATCCTTCGTCAATGCTCTGGATGGTTCTGACAAATCCGAACTGCCTGGGCTCTACACTATCAGTTTGCTTATTATACGAAATACCAACAATCGGGACATATGCAGCCAGACACAGCATACTGCCGATTATTTCAAAGCGGATTGTTTCCTGTTCCGGAATAACCCCTTTGAATTCTGATTCCATATCTGCCAAAAAAATTTCAGGCTTCCATGATTCATAAGTCAATTTGTCGCCCGGATTGAGGTATGCAGCCTCGTAAACAGTTTTGGGAAACTTGTGTGCATATCCCAGATAGCTCCAGTCATTGTTTATATTAATGAATGATATAGGCCTGCCTCTGTTGTCATAAAGGAATGCCTTGCTCACATGGGCCGTAAGAGCAATATTGTAAACGGCCTCGGTCATTTCGTGATAAGTTGATTTCATCATCATGAAATCGAAGAAATCCCTGTTCTCTACCAGAAATTTCACTCTTCCGACCATGCGATTTTCTGAGGCCATCTGTCGGGTATCGCACAGGAGTTTATATTGCCTTTCGGATATTGCTTCCCGAATGATTTTTGATGAATTTGAAAGCAGTGAATTGGATGCTTCCCGGTTCTGTTTATTAACTATGATAGAAACAACGAAAGCTGAAAGGAACATAGCAACAACAAGCATGCCTGAGGCGCCGAACATGAGCTTATTTCGCAGTTTCATACTAAAAAGCTATCCTCTCGATTTGGCCTGCATGAAAAATAGCGGCTTCATACCATAGTTAAATATGCCTTAATGCCTCCACAGGGTCCATTTTTGCGGCTTTGACTGCCGGATAAATGCCCGAAATAATGCCAACGCCAATAGACATTAAAAGGGCCAGAAGCACTGACCAGAGGCTTATGGATGTCTTCCACTGTATGAATATATTAACTCCAAGGGCGGAGATGGATCCCATTACTATTCCCAGGGCCCCTCCTATTAAAGTCAAAAGAATCGATTCCCCCAGAAATTGAACAATAACATGCCGGGTATTTGCCCCAATGGCCCTTCGAATTCCTATCTCCCTTGTTCTTTCCGACACATTAGCCAGCATTATATTCATTATTCCAATGCCTCCCACCAGGAGGGAAATTCCGGCAATACTTCCAAGGACTATATTGAACAGGTGTTGTGCCTGTCTTGCCTGTGACAGAAGCTCCAGGGGCACAATAACTTCAAAGTTTTCTATCCCACCCCTTCTCCATAAAAGAGCTCTGCGGATAGTATTAGAAATACTCCCCGAGAGACCAGGATCAGAGATTTTAATTATAAGTTCAGAGAATTCATCGGTCTCTGCAAAAGAATAAGATGCATCAGCCAGACCAACAAGAGGAATGAAAGCTGTATTGTCAAAATCACGCAAAGCCAGTGGAATCGTGTCATCGTCAATATTTCCCCTTGACTGTAAAATTCCAACAACACGGTAAGGGTAATTGTCAAAATGAATGGTCGAGCCAAGTACAGAGTCCTGTCCAATTCTTCTGGCCAGTTCCTGGCCAAGCACGCATACCTGGTGCCTGTTTTCAACATCAATATCTGATATAAATCTGCCTCTGGCCAGCTTCAAGCCTCTGTTATCCAGATAGTTCTGATTGACGCCCAGTGCTGTGACAATTTCGGACGGGCCAAGTTCAGCAATAATAGAACTTATCTCACTTACAATTGATATGTCTACAACACCAGGGATATGCCTTATAGCCTGAATATCCTCAAAGTTAAGTCCATGGGCAAAATCTGAAATTGTAGATTTCTGTTTATTGTCTTGATTGGACCCTCTTATAATAATGCTGTCAGTTCCCAGACGCCCTATTTGATCCAGGGTCTGTTTTTTAGCTCCCTCTGCAATTGCAAGCATCGTCACCACCGCAATAACAGCAAATACTATTCCAAGGACACTCAAAAGACTCCTTAGCCTGTGAAGTGTCAGAGCTTTCCATGCCTGAAGCCAGACATCTGGATTTTTTAGTGAAAAAAATGTGGAGCTAATCACTTATGCGTCCGTCCTTGATATGAATTGTCCGATCGGCGGCCCCGGCCACATCATCATCGTGAGTAACCACTACTAAAGAGGCGCCACGTTCGTGCACTTGCCTGAAAAGACTCAAAATTACCATACTATTTTCCGAATCCAGGTTCCCAGTCGGTTCATCGGCCAGAACAACAAGAGGATTAATCACAAGGGCCCTGGCTATGGCGGCTCTCTGCATCTCTCCTCCGGAAAGCTGACTGGGCTTATGTGTCTTTCGGTCCGATAAACCTACCTTTTCAAGTGCTGACAAAGCCAGAGCATATGTATTATCAGGAGGGTTCGGATGGTATAAAAAAGGCATAACGGTATTTTCGATAAGAGAGCACTGGGATATAAGATTATATGCCTGAAATATAAACCCTATTCTGGTTGCCCTTAATAGTGACAGACTGGTGTCGTCAAGTCTGGACACATCTTTTCCATCAAGATGATATGTACCTTTGTCAGGGCGCTCAAGACACCCCAAGATATGCAGCAGGGTTGATTTACCGGTGCCCGAAGCTCCCTTGACGGCAATAAATTCACCTGGATAAAGAGAAATATCTATACCCTGAAGCGGATGAACCATACCCTGTCCTGAGGGATAGCTTTTGTACAGGCCAACGGCCTTTATAATTGGTTGAGATGTATATGAATTCACTTGATGATTACTTTTTGTCAGTTAATGCCGGCTTGCCGTCAAGAAAAATCAGACAAAAGCCCTCTGGAATTTTTAAAACAGCCTTGCTCTGATTATATTATCATTAGGAGGTCTGCTCAAACCAACTTCTTCTCCAGGCTTCAAGCCCTTGCGAATTTCAACGAGGTCTTCATTTCGTTTTCCTGCAATGACCTCACGCTTTTCAAAACCTCTTCCATCCCGCACAAATACGAATGTTTTTCCTCCCTCGCTGAACAGGGCAAAAGACGGAATGACCAGGGCGTTTTTGACTTCATCACAGACAATATTCACCCTGGCTGTCATTCCGGGCCTGAGCCTTGGATCTGATTGTTCAAGTTTTATCACTACGCTGAAGTGTTTTCCTTTTTGCTTGCCTTCCACTCCCTGGTTCGCCAGCACGCCTATTGATTCCACCTTGCCTGTGAGCAAAAGTTCGGGATAAGCATCAACCCTTGTCAGGACAGGCTTTCCGATATCAATTTTATGCAGATCCACTTCCCGGACCCTTGTGTTGACTATCATCCTGGATATATCAGGCAGGTAAACCAGCGGCTGATTCTGCCATACCTGGTCACCAACCCTTGGTTTGCGGTAAGTATTTCCCCTCATTTGTTCGGCCAGCACCACCATGCCCGGACCGGGAGCCCTTATTACGGCTGAATTCAATTCTTCAACAGCTGTTGTAAGGCTCTGCCTGGCAGATGCTAATTCCTGTCTGGATCTTTCCAGCGTGGCCTCTGCCTGTCCGATTTTAAATCCTCCCCCCTTTTTTGTCTGTTCAAGAGCGACCTCAGCCGCAGTAATTGAGGCTTTTGCCTTTTCAATCTGAACAGGCAGAAGATGGTCTCTGTAGCTTTGAAGCTGCATTGATACCATGTCGTAAGACTGTTTTGATTCTTCAATAAGTTTTCTAAACTGCGCCTGTTCAGCCGGATTGGAAAAACCTTTTTTAGTAAGCTCCTCCAGGGAATCCATATAGCTCAGTTTCTGCTCATAGTCCTCCCTTGCTTTTCCGGTCTCAGCCTCCAGCCTTGCCATTTCCCTGGGTCCTTCCCCCTTTTCAAGTCTGCGAAGTTCAAGACGTGCAATATGCAACTCGCTCTCGGCACGGTTTATTTCGCGCTCCACCTGATTTTTTTCCCACTGCAGTAATTGATCCTGTGCTTCGACAATCGTATCCAGCTCAACAACTTTTGATCTCAGCTTGAGAACTTCTTCTTCAAAGCCTGATGGGTCAAGGCGAACAAGCACCTCCCCGGACTCAACATGCTTTCCGTCTTCCACCAGTTCAATTATTTTACCCCTGTCGCCCCGAACCGAAGAACTGAGGACTACTGAACTGGCTGCATCCAGCTCCCCCACTGTCCGGACTTCTACAACCAAGTCCGTCCTTACTGCCTCTACAGTAGATATTTCACCTTCGCTTACGGATGAACTGAAAAAAAGACTGTATCCTGCGATAAGGAATAACAGGATCAGGCCAGCCGATAAAAAAACTGCTTTTTTGGAATAAATGATTTTCATGTATTATTGCTTACTTATATTTTCTTATCTATCATAAGATTATAATTTTATTAGACACACAGAATGAAAAAGAGTCTCTGTGTTATAATTATAATTTTGTGCCCTGCAGCTGCCTTATCTCTCTACCAGGGTTCCTATTACCGCCCTGAGCCGGTATTTTCCAATTATATAGTCAATAATCGCAGATATCATCTGCGTCTGAGCACGGCGCAGAGATGTTTCCGCATCAATCAAATCAAAGTTGTCTGCCATTCCATGCTGGAACTTGACTCTGGACAGTTCAAGCTGCCCTTTCGCCTGCTGTATCTGCTCATCCTGAGTGAGGATTGCTTTATCCAGCCGCTCAAGGCTGCGTAGTTCCCTCTTGACCTGGGCTGTTATATCATCTCTGGTTATGATCTGGTTTCTTGCAGCCTGCTGGACATCAATAAGGCTCTCTTCATAGGCTGCCTTTTCCGATGTACGCCAGAGATCAGTTGAAGATGCAAGGCTTATTCCCCAGGAAGTATTATTCGGCCTTGAACCCGGAAATCCTGATGAAGAATCACCTGACTGGGTGACTGAAAGGACTAAATCCAGGTCGGGCAGTGTATTTTTTCTGGCAATCTCCGAATTTCTCCTTGCCTCAGACATCGAATCCTGTATCTGCTCCATTTCAATACGGTTGTTAAGGGCGTTTTCAATCATCTCTTTCTCATCAGGGTAGATTCTATCATCATTCAGGGGCAGGGAAACATCAATCTCTTTTTCTACTGGCAGGGCAAGAAATATTTTCAGGGAGTCCAGTGCATCATAAAATGATTCCCGGCTGGTGATAAGCTCTTCCTCGGCCTGATTCATCTGAATACTGGCTCGATAAAGATCCATAGCTGTAACAAGGCCCATTTTTTTCTTAATGGCGGTGGCCTCAGCCAGATCCCTGAGGCGCTGGTGTGATTCACGGCGAAGACGCACTAGTTCCCTCTGGCGAACCACTTCATAGCCATAGCGTACGGCCCCAAGCACGGTATTCACTTTTTTAAGATGCCCGGAACGCCTGGCGGATCTTTCGGTGTACCTGGCGCTGTAAACGCCGGACAGGTTATAATCTCTGCCAACTCCCCTCAGCAGCGGCTGGGAAATGCTTAAGCTTGCACTGTTTCTGTATTGATCATCGGCTCTTTGAACCGATGGAGTCAGGCCGATCACCGTCCCGAATTCAGTTTTTTTTTCAAGATTAATCTGCAGGTTCAAGTCAGTTTCCGAGGATTGATCATCACCGCCTGAAACACCTATTCCGGCTCCAGGGTAAACCTTCAGTTCAAACTCGGATTCTGCCGATGCCAGCCATAATCTGGATCTGCGGATATCATCACGCGCATCTATCATTCCCCAGTTGGCTTCAAGGGCCCGGTTTATAATCCTTTCCAGATCATAAATATCTCGGGCATGGATTGGCGAAGACAGGATAAAAATAAAAAAAAAGGCAAGGATATGCTTAAAATATACCATAATAATTATGGATCATATTAATTCTGTATTAGATCTAAATGAGCACTGCACAATTTGAAACGGTTAATCCAAACTTTACTACTATTGAGATAAACACAACATCTCAAAATAGAAAGCTTTTTTCGCGGTAATTTTAGCCCCGGACAGATATTAAAATTAATCTGTCCGGGGCATTATAAAGCATACTGCTTATTTTGGAAATGTGACTGGCACAAAAAAAACTGAAAACAATAAAATATTATTTCCTTAATTCAAAGTTTTTAATAAGTAGCCTGAACTATGGCGCAACAACATTCCACTGGTGGTTCATTGAGCCTTGAAATGTTTTTATTGCCTCGCCATTATTCAAATTAATCTGCAATAATGTACCTTGACCCATGAGCCTGGTTAAACGTAATTCCAGGAGATTATTTCCGGAATTAAGAGTGATATTGTGACAAACGGTTCCTCCTACTGGCATTTCAACTTTTCCCACAAAGGCACCATTAAGATACATATCATAATAGTCATCCTGTATTGCATTATGGTCAACGACACAGGCAGTTATGTTATTAGCGCTGACGACTAATGTTTCAACAGGAGGTGTAGATGATCCCCCTCCGCCGCCTCCGCCGCCTGCTCCTGCAAGGACAGCACCACCCAGCACAGCAGCGAGAATAGCGCTATTAAAGCGTTTTTCCGCTGTAATTGTTCCGGCATTTGTAGCTGCAGCAGCTTTGCCGCTTACTGAGGCCGATTCTCCTGCTTTGGACAGATACAGGCCTCCGGCCACAACGCCGAATCTCAGGCCTGACTCAACCGCGTTCATTGCTATACTGTCGCTGAATCCGGCCAGCTCGGCAGGCACCTGATCAAGTTCCATGCTTACCTGTATTTCACCTTCTTTGGCAATTTCCTGCCATGCCGGGGCTTCCTTTTTTTCCTCCCTGTTAATAATAAAGCTCTGGGATTTTACTACTTCATTATTCCTGTTAACAGCCAGGAACAGATATTCTATCTGCTCGGTAGCCGGAGAAGGTGCCGGCAGAATCCCTGCATAATCATTTTTTTCAGTGTTGGCCATAGGCACAAATACAAAGTCAGCCTCACCTGCGGCCTTGAAATAACACCTTACCAGTTCCACTCCGGCCGGATCACTGACATCGGCATCCAGCTGGATACGGTGATCAGGTACAAAATACTTGGGCGGATTGTGCTTCATTTCAGTTAGGCTTTTTATTTCAGCGGCCATGAGTACCGGGATAAAGGTTGAAAAAACAAGGGAATAACACATGAAAATCACCAGGGCCTTTTTTACAAGACCGATAACACCTTTCGAGTTTCTATTTTTTCCAAACATGATTTCCTCCTTAAATACAATTTAAAATAATTTGTGGTTACTATAGGATTATTTAAAAATAATGCTGAAGATATTATCAGTTTGTTGTTCTTATTTCCTGAGCTCTTTGCAACAGGTTGTCTTTTTCAATTATCACTTTCCCTGCAGGCAGGGTCTTGAGCATTTCCTGCACAAGCCAGGCAATGCGGTCCGGGCGGGAATCTGAAGAATGGGCAAGAAGATTGAGGATTGCATTGAACGGATCAATCTGCCACTGCCTGTGGGCTGTCCGCCATTGTTCACCCCGCCATAAAAGTTCTCCGCTCTTACAGTGAATAAGCCTCAGTGAACATGAAACAACCACAGCGTCAAAGGTCCCCTTGTGGATGTCGGCAGATTGATCAACCTGCCCCATAAGGACTGCTTCGGCATTAAGAATATTGCCAAGTCTTTCCAGGCTTATGCCCTGAAGCTGCCCCGGCGTCTGGATTCCCAGTTCATCCATTACCTTTCTGACTTTTTCCACTGAAACCCGCCGATATCCTTTTGATTGAAGCCTCGTGTAAACTTCATCATAAAGAACAACTTCCATTTCAGGCTCCAGGGAGAAATTGTCCATTGGCAAAACAGCTATTACATTCGGGACATAACTGTCATACCCTGGATTTACCTCCCAGAACTCCTTTGACTCTTGTGACTGGGCATATACATTATTTACAACCATCATCTGCAAGAACACACAGATTGTGATCGGGAATAACGCAATAATATCCCTTATCCATTTGTTTTTATACATACAGTACTTTTAAAGTTGGATTACTTAAGTATTACTCCGCTTCCTCCCTGCCTGGAAGACGGTTCAGCAGGCCTGTCGGAGCCACCTGTCAAATTGAAGGTTGATATCAATTCAATAAGTGCCTTGGCTATTGCCATATCCAGTGCGTCATCTCCCGCGCTGCTGTCCCATGAACCAATCCTGCCGCCGGAAGGACCCCCTGAAAAAGTTTGCCTGATAGTGTGTTCTCCCTGACCGGTTGCCATGTATTCCCCGGTCTGGGCATTTTGAAGCAGAAGATCCACCCTGACTGTGGTATCAATGGTTTTGGCCTTGGACATTGAGCTGACCTGGGAATGAGTATTCACGTTAAATCTGGTAATGGCCCCGGAAATAAAGTGCTCACAAAGCAGGATACGTCTGGCCCGCTGCATGTTTTCCGGGCTTTTGACTATATCCACCTGGCTGAGAGTGTCCCAGTCAAAAAGGCGCTTCATTTCCTCCCACTCCACAACCCTGAAATATCCGGAACGAAGCAAATGGGAAGCAAGAAATTTGCCGGATGTATCCCAGAGCCGGTCAGCAGAATAGGTGCTTTTATTTTCAAAACCAGCTATGGCAACAAGCTCACGGTTCACAGGCGGTGGAGGGATACGGTTCCAGTCAACGTTCTGATCCTGCTGGACCAATGGAGGCGGTGGTGCCGAATACCTGTTTTGTTGATGCGCCTCACATCCGAACAAGCTGAAAACAAAAAGACAAATAAATATTTTAATGTAAACGGAAGTTTCAGTTTTTATATTCATTGTTATCCCCTTACACTGCTAATAAGACTTGATGGTTAAACGATCTGTTGATTTTGCGAAAATTTACAAATATAACCATTTAAAATCACTTAATTCCCGCCTGCGTGTAAATGGCGTCCGGGTTGCTGATATAGTATATAGAGAGCCTTTTACTGTCAAGATTTATGGCTGCTCTATCTTAAGCAGAGGCAGATCAGTCCCCTGCATCCGGAAATATGGATGCTGCTGTCCATTGGTCAAACGGGGTACCTGCCTGGCTACAAACTGAAATACTTCATTCACAGACACATAACCATCCCTGTCATAATCAGCTTCACCTCGCATGGCATTTACAAGGGAATATGTAAAGGCTCCATGTCCGCTGGAATTTGTACCAAGCTTGAAATCATTGGATTCCAGAGAAACCTCTCCGGCCTTGGAAGCCGATAATATATACAATCCGCTTGCCGCGCTGATAGTCCCGGCCAGATCTTCTCCTCCGCCGACGCTCCGCATGCCAACCTCAAGTGCTCCTGAGTGGCAGGTGTCCATTGCAACTATTATCTTGTTAACGTTATTGGATAAAATCCTGATCGACTCTTCAAAATCCGACATTCTCATTCCCGTAGACAGGATATTGTTAAAATCAGAATCAGAGGGCATAAAATAGTATGATCCTGACTGGCGATGTTTGATTCCATGGCCGGCCAGAAAAATAAATATTACGTCATTGGGGGCAGCCTTGCCAAGATGGGTGGTAATGTTTTCAATTATGCTGTTCCTGGTGACATTTTCATTTACCAGAGTCTTCAGGTGAATTTCTGAGAATGATTTTCCTTCCTGGGTCTTGAAAAATTTTTCAAGTTCCATGGCGTCTCTGTCTGCATATCTGAGATTAATGGAGGAACTGCTATACTTTGAAACTCCTATGATCAGTCCCCATAAAACCGGCTTTTTGCCTGGTCCTGCGGAAGCAACACTGCCAGAACTGGAAAGAGCCCATGCACCCTCTCCTCGAGCTATCTTAAGAGATTTTCTGGTGATATTTCCATGGATGTCGGCAGTTTCAATGGATATATTCCCGGTTGAATCCTTAATGGCCATTTCATGCTGAAAATGCCCACTATCTGAAAGCTTAACATCTTTATCATTTACCCGTACAAAAAGTATTTCACTTTCATCTTTGACAATACCTTCAACTACCGTATTATCAATCTCAGGTTTCAGGGCTACCTGAAATCCTCTTGTAACGTGAGGGCGCAGTAATACGAGTTCCGGTGGGTCACTGTCCTTTGTTCTGTCAATGGCCAGATCTTTTGATGCCATTCTGCCTGCCGTGTTGACTGCCATTATCAAAAAGCGGTTTTCTCCGGGGCCCAGGCTCACCTGGTGTTTAAATCGTCCTTCCTGGTCATGGCCAACTTTTTCTCCATTTATCCGTACTTCTGAAATACCTGTTGGGTCAATGGCCAGACCTTCGATGGTCAATTCTTTCTGCCTTGCAACAGGCCTAAAGCCCCTGGTAGCAGGTGGGTTCAGGATGACAAGCTCCGGCGCTTTCGCGGCGGTCTTTTCAGCAGCATCTTTAGAATTTAACTCTTTATTGTCAATAGCCTGTGCAACTTCTGTTTTCGCCTGAGGTTCAGCCACAGGTTTGGAAACAGGTCCTGCAGCCTTAACCGGCTTCTTAACAGGTTTTGGGGCCAGAGAGGCCTTATAGTTTGCCAGTTTTCTGGATTCATCGCCTCCAAGTTTGGCCGGCAGCTTATCCGTTGCCTTTTTGGCGATATCCAGTGACATTTTCCTGTAATTTGAATGAGTTGCTTCCTGACCTGAGCGACCGGCTGTGGAGAAGGAGAGGCTGTCCATGTCAACTGTCCTGCCGCTTCCTGTATTTATAATCCTGTAGGCTACTGAGGTTACAGCCTTGCTCATCTGCATATTTAAAACCTCTTCCTGATTAACCTGTGTCCTGGCCTTGGCGCTTATTATAAAAGCAGCGCCATTAATCGCAGCAGCCTTGCGGAGTTCAGGGATACCGCCAGCCCTTGCGGTATCCAGCTCCTTACTGGAAAGCCCACGCATGGCACTGAGATCATCTGAGGTAATAACGTCAAAATCCTTACTGAGCATCTGTTTTGCCATAAATACCTCGGTTTCCTTTATTAGAGCGGAACTTACGACCTCGCCCTGCTCCTGCACAACATTAATAAGGACTTTTGTTGTCGAGGCATTGATTGTACCGCAATAAAAGGCCATAATGAAGGAAAGCAGGGTGGTTAAATTAATAATCTTTTTCATATGGCGCCTCCTTATAATCCAACCAGAAAATTCATCCTGGGTTCATCTAATCTAAGATATTTTTTAATTTATATTATATGTGATATTTTGTCGTTTAATATCTTGATGCTGTATTGAAATTATTTTATTTAAGATATCTGAAATCCTGGCAGTATCTCTTGTGTCAACCGATAAAAAAGGATCGTTTTCACTAAAGTTAGTTCCGAACAGTTCAAGAGGGCTGGTTGAAACCAGAGCAACAACAGTGTCTTTTCCGGCCGGGCCGGTAACATGAAGATCAAAACCCATGCGCTCATTCGGAATTGAGTATTTTCTTTCGGGCTGGATAAACTGGCTGGAGCTGTAATAATTGGGAAAAACCTGGATTAATTCCTTTTTAGTCGTATAGGTAAATATCAATATATAGCAGGGTTCTCTGGTCTCAAAGAAAAAACTCATGGGCTGCCCAATATTGTAGTCTGTTTTGTCCGTCCATAGAGTAAGCTTGTCGGCAATCCTTCCATTGCCGATGCTGAGGATCTTTTCCATTAAAGATTCATGTGTTTCAGGTTTTTTTTCTGTTGAAACCGCTTCAGGGACTGCCTGCTCTGAATCAGGTGCGGTGAGGGAGGCTGTTTCAGGAAAAACAGGCTTGTCTTTCTGTTCTTCAGGTGTGATGGATACTCGGGAGGATTCTTCCTCAACCTCTTCAAGCCCTTTTTGTTTTGATGTCCCTCCCGGCAGCATTATAATCACCAGCAGAAAAATAAATAACACTCCAGCTGCAAAGGAAAATAACTTGCGATGCTCTTTTATAAAATCAATCGGCGTTGGCCGTACCTTTAGAGAAGCCTTTTTATCAGTGTATGCATGTTCCTTTGGAGTCTTATCGCCTGGGGCCAGGACCGTACCGTCATCAATGATAGTGCCCTCATCAACAATTGTTGCACTATCAACCACAGTAGCTTCATCAATATCTTCATAGGCGGGCACTTTCCCTCTCTGAAAGTCTCTCAGAGCTCTAACGACCTGTTCACCGTCAGCATAACGCTTTTCAGGCAATTTTTCCAGAAGACGCATAATAATATTGCCCAGTTCCCTTGGAATTTGAGGGATATTGCTTTCAGGCCTGGAAGGCATCTCATGTGCCTGAGAATAATATAAGGCGCTGGTATCTTTGCCCTCAAACGGGTGTTTTCCTGTCACCATCTCATAAAACACCAGGCCGAGACTGTAAAGATCGCTTCGGGCATCTACAGGTTCACCTCTTATCTGTTCCGGGCTCATATATTTGGGAGAACCAAGTACAGTGTTGGGTGCGGTAAGCTCATTGTCTCCAAGATCTTTTGAAATACCGAAGTCAGTTATCACTGCCCTGTCCCGGCTGTCAAACATGATATTTGAGGGCTTGATATCCCTGTGTACTACATTTCGCTGGTGTGCATGATGAAGCGCCTCGGTAATTTCAATCATCAGACGGACAGCCTCCTGAACTTCAAAAGGGCCCTCTCTTTTTATCCTGGACTGAAAAGTTTCACCATCAATATATGGCATAATTATATAGTCGAATTCTTCACTGCTTCCAAAATCATAGATATCAATAATCCCCGGGTGATCCAGGCCCGCGGCAAGCTTGGCTTCCCTGTAAAACCTGGCCTTGAATTGTTCTTTTTTAACAAGCTCCTGATGGACAATTTTTATGGCCACTTTTTTTCCCAGGGCCTTGTGAATTCCCAAAAAGATCTTGCCCATACCCCCGGACTGGATCAATTCCTTTATTTCGTATTTATCTCCCAGAGCATTCTGGATCATGGTCTGACTATCATTCATAATTATCTCTAATTACAGCATGTCATGGTGTTTTTTTCACATGATTTCATGATTCTTAATTTCTCTGCTCAGCAGAGTTCCACAACAGGATGATCTCCCTATTTGAGCCTGCTCATAGCCTTTTTATAATATTCATTATCTTCAAGAGGCATAACAGTTATGACTTCGCGCCATTTTTCAGCAGCCCTGGCCCGCTGCCCCAGCCCTTCATAGACAAGTCCCTCCTGATATAATCTTCTTGCCTTTGATTCCACCTTTAAGAAAACTTCAGATAAATATTTCCGTGTATCCTTATAATCAGGCGATACAAGGGCAACTTCTTGAAGATTACTCAAAGCTTTTGTCAGATCATTATTTTTATAAAATTTCATGGCTTTTTCATAGTCTTTTTGAATATCCTGCTCCAGGAGCTTTCTGAGTTGAGGGATAGCATGCCTGGTGTGAGCGGTTTCAGGACACTCAATGCCTATCGCAAGAACTTTTTCCCACTCCTTAAGTGCAGAGAGATAATCCTCCTGTTCATAATAACTCTGGCCCTTGTCAAAATGCTGCTTCAACACTGCCATTTGTTCTGCACGCTGCTGCTCTTCCTTTTCACGGGTTAATTTTTTGGCCTTGATTGCATTATCAATATCTGCCTTCAACTTTAAGGCATCAGGATTTCCAGGATCAAGAAAAACAGCTTCGGCTATTATCTCTTTGGCTAAGGTAAGATCTTCTCTTGCAATGGCCTGCCTGGCCTGAGAAGATATGGCTTTGACTCGTTCCATTCGCTTTTGCTCCTCTTCAAGAGCTATTCGGCGCATCTCTTCAGCCTCAGCCATCTTTTCCCTGGTCATACTGAGAAATTCAACAGCCGGCTTGTTTTTTGGATCAATCTCCAGAACAGCCTGAAATCGGAGCAGGGCTTCACTGAAATTGCCAGCCTCGAGCTGGTCTTTTCCACTCTGGAGGTAGACTTCTATCCGGTGCAGGGTTTCCATGTCATTTATAACTTCAGTTTTCTCCTTTTCAGCTGTCACAATAGATTCCCCGGTATCGGATACTTCTTTTTTTGAGGGTGTCACAATGAGAATTATCAAAAATAATAAAAAAATACCCGCAGCGACTCCTAACAGGATTTTATTTTTTAAAATCCTGTCCATGATATTCCTGGAAATGCCTTCAGGCCGGCTGTCTGAAACAAGGGGTTGACTGACTACTGTCCGGTCAGATTCATCCTGCCCTTCAAGCATAATCGTCTGATCATCCTCTTTAACAACTGTTTGATCATCTTCCGGAACAGGTTTCCATGAAATCTCTATCCGGTAGTCCCCTACCTGAATTTCATCACTGTCTTTAAGAATTTCAGAGTCAATTTTCCTTCCATTAAGACGGGTACCGTTCTGGCTTTTCAAATCCTCAATATGCCATTGCCCGTCCTGAAAAAAAAACCGGCAATGCTCCCTCGAAACCCTCCTGCTTCTCAGCACCAGATCACAATTTTCATTGCGGCCAGCCTTTATTTCATTTTCGGCCTGAAATTCCTTTTCAAAAGAAGTCTGTGCGTTTTCATGAATTTTCAGTTTAAGCACTGCCTATCTCCCTTTAAGTTCATTCATATATCTCAGTGAATTAATGTACTGTTCGCTGTTTTTATCCCTTGAAAACTCAACAACCATCCTGAATTCATCAAGTGCCTGTTTATAACGCATGTATTTATAATGGAGTATGGCGTTCTGATAGTGAGTTCTGGCTTTTTCTTCGAGTTCCTTTTCCACTTTTAGAAACCATATACGTGCCTCAGAGTTTTCCGGATTTATGCTCAATGCTCGCTTCCACTCACCGACAGCCTTCAGGCTGTTGCCGGTATCGTAAAAAAACATGCCCTGTCGAAAATGTTCTTCTGACTTCTCCCTGTCCTCAACCGATACTTTTACTCCTGAAGTGCCATGCATAGGAGATTCTGCATCAGAAAAAACCTTTTCCTGAACCTGATCAGGCTCCGGCTTAGACGGACTGGTGATTGCGACTTTATCGACAGTTGTATCATCTTTACCCGTTAACAGAACAAACAGAAAAAAAAGACATACAATCAGCAGGCCAGCCAATAAAACTATTTTTTTGTTGAGCTTGAAGGATGGTGAAGATTTTAAAGCCTTTGAAGCTTCTGCCATCTCCAGGCTGAATAAGGTTATTCCAACCTGAAACTGGCCTTTTGCCTTGACGGTAGCTCTTGAAACCGCCTTTCCATTAATCTGAACCGGATTCGTCTGGCTCAGATTCTCCACAAGGATACTTCCTTTCCCGGCCTTAATCCGAACATGCTTGCGGGAAACAGCCCTGTCCGATTGATCTACCTGAAAATCACATTCATGCGACCTGCCTATAATATATTCATGGTTTTCCTGCAGATTCAAAACTCTGCCGCGGTCAGGTCCCTGTAAAACAACAAGGCTTAACAGACCGGCATTATTTGAAAGGGCTTTCTTTGTCATTACACCTTTTCCTCAAACACAATTAATACATTGCTTTCATCAGAGGCATCATTGCGGCGTCCGGCAAGATATTTTTTTCCACCGATTTCTATCTCGACTTCACCGCTGTTCTTATTATCCAGAATCTGTGAGACGGTCTGGATTACTCCTGCCTCAAATGCCTCAATAATATGCATTCCGGGCCTGAATTCATTCAAGCCTAAATTCTTGGCAAAATTATCTGAAAATTTAATAATTGTATAGTCATCAACATTAATAAGGCACCAGGGAGTGGAAATAGATTGTATATTTTCATCTGATGCCGATGATTTTCTTTCCTGGCTCAGATCTGGTTTCCCGGCAGAAGGTGTTTGCTTTGACACCTGATCACCGGTGGAAACAGATATCCTATCCAGTGATTCAGTCGAGTGAGAAACCGAATCTTTTCTGAGCATAAGACGATTGAATGCCCGGCTGAGATTATTCAATTCTTCATAGGGTGCCTTGAAATCAATCTGATTCCTGCCTTCCTTGATGGAAATTTCCACCTCTTCATATAACTGTTTAAGCGGACCCAGAAATGCCCTTAAAAGAAGATACGTCATTGCCATTCCCAGCATAAACAGAATTAACAGCAGGAAAATAACGCTTGCACCAAGGCCTGAGCCCTGATCTGACCCGGATCTTTCTCCGGCAAACCCTATGATAGCCCCGCCAAGTAACTGATCCTGATTTAATATCGGGCTGAATATGATCCTCTCGTTTTCTGATCCCTGTCCAACCCTTAATTTGCGCTCCCTGAAAGCGACAGGCAGTTCGTCCCAATTAAAAAAATCTCCCTGCTGTTCATGTGGTGCAATTATCCTGCCATGCCCGTCAACTACAAATGCATACAGGACACCATCTTCAAATTTAAACGGCGATGTCCGTACAAGGGTGTTTTCACGCTTTTCCATAAACGGGCGGTTTATTTCCGCCATATACCTGCTTAAAATTATCCCATTTCTTAAAAACTCCTGACGCTTTGCGGATTGAACGCTGTTTTTCAAAGGGATATAAATGATCAGCAGGCTCATAAACATTACAAAAGCCATAATTACAAATACACTGATTTTAATGTTCGCAAGGAGAAACGAACCTGTAAATCCCGCCGCAGCATCTTTCTCAACTGATTTCTTTAATCCGTTTTTGGGTGCGGTTCTGATAATGAAAGGTTTGATCTCGATTTGAAAAGAGCCCCTGAATTCCTTCTCAGATATTTTTTTCCCCTGATAATAAATACCATTAACGCTGCCTTTATCTCTTACAAAAAAAGACTCATTATCAATTATTAAGGATGCATGGTTTTTTGATACAGCAGTGTCTGAAAGTAGCAAGTCTGATGACGGGCTCCTTCCTATTTTATAAGTACCGTTTTCAAGGCTCAGGGTCTTAATCACCTGGCCATTATGAAGGATATCAATATCTATGCTCATATCTAACTGTTTCAATATAATAAATTGAAATTACGCTTAAAAATTCGAATGTTTTTACCACAAGCCCTGTGAAATACTAAAGCCCATAACATAAACTGCCACGCCGCAAGCCTGCCTGTGCGTTGCACGCTGACAGACAGCAGGATTTCTTGAAAAGCATTGAACACCCAGGGGGCTGGGACTTGTCCGCCGTGTTTATGGCGGGTTTACCCGCCAGTCTTTGTGGCGGGCTTGTCTGCCTTTTACCGGCCTTTCACCAGCCTTTCACCAGCCTCTGGCTGGCTGGCGAATTAAAAATTGTAAAAACAAAATGTTGTCAGGCACATTGA
>DAINAR010000034.1:0-33809 GCA_036733345.1 Deltaproteobacteria bacterium
GGGTTTCATAAGTTCTTGAAAAGACTGGTTTCCGGCCCCGAACAGGAATCCGGGATAGGATGGAGTTTATCCGCCAATGTTTTTGGCGGGTTTACCCGCCAATCATTGTGACGGGTTTATCCCGTACTTGACACGGGAGCGGAATAAAGTAAAGAGAGCGTTTTTGACTTTTTGCGAGCTCATAAATTTCGGAATCGCCTTACCCAACATCTTTTTATCGGAGATAGATAATGAATCTTGTCGAATTGAAAAAAATGAAAATAAGTGAATTAACGAACCTGGCTAAAGAATTCAATATTGAAGGGGCATCAGGGATGCGCAAGCAGGACCTGACTTTTTCATTGCTGCAGGCCCACTCTGAACGAAATGGACTTATATATGGAGAAGGTGTCCTTGAAATTCTCCCTGACGGCTTTGGATTCCTAAGAGCCCCTGACGCCAATTATCTTCCAGGACCTGATGATATTTATATTTCTCCTTCACAGATCCGCCGTTTCAGCTTAAGAACTGGTGACACAATAGCAGGCCAAATTCGCCCTCCAAAAGATTCAGAAAGATATTTCGCCCTTTTAAAAGTAGAAATGGTTAATTACGAAAACCCGGAAATAGCCAGAGAAAAAATCCTTTTTGACAACCTGACCCCGTTATACCCGAATGATAAGATTGATCTTGAGACTACCTCAGATAATTATTCAGCAAGAGTAATGGATCTAATGACGCCGATTGGAAAAGGCCAGCGAGGGCTGATTGTAGCTCCTCCACGCACCGGAAAAACAATGCTGCTTCAAAATATTGCGAACAGCATTACTGCAAACAATAAAGACATTCACAAAATAGTCCTGCTTATTGATGAAAGGCCTGAAGAAGTAACGGATATGGCGCGATCAGTGGATGCTGAAGTGATCAGCTCAACCTTTGATGAATCACCTAACCGCCATGTTCAGGTTGCTGAAATGGTAATAGAAAAATCTAAAAGACTGGTAGAACATAACCACGATGTTGTCATACTTTTGGACAGTATTACCCGATTAGCCAGGGCCTATAATGCAGTAGTGCCGCCCAGCGGAAAAATCCTTTCCGGTGGCCTTGATTCAAATGCCCTCCAGAAACCTAAGCGTTTTTTCGGTGCTGCCCGGAATATTGAGGAAGGCGGCAGCTTGACTATAATTGCCACAGCGCTTATTGATACGGGGAGCAGAATGGACGAAGTAATCTTTGAGGAATTCAAAGGGACAGGGAATATGGAAATTCATCTTGATCGCAAATTAACTGACAGAAGAGTCTTTCCATCTATAGACATAAATCGTTCAGGGACGAGAAAAGAAGAGCTTTTGCTGGAAGAAGGAGATTTGAACCGTATCTGGATACTTCGCAAATTACTTGCTCCACTGACTCCGGTAGACAGCATGGAATTTTTACTTGAAAAAATTAAGGGAACAAAGGATAATAAAAGTTTTCTTGCATCTATGAGTGCATAAACAAAAACAGATTACCAGAGGAGATAAAATGAAAAAAGGAATCCATCCCGAATATCATGAAGCCACCGTGCACTGTGCATGTGGTAATACATTCCAAACAGGCTCCACAGTAAAAAGTATTAATGTCGAGATTTGTTCAAGTTGCCATCCTTTTTTTACAGGGAAGCAGAAGCTGATAGATTCAGCGGGTAGAGTGGAACGTTTCAGAAAAAAATATGCTAAATACAACGAGGAATCAACAAAGAACTGATTTTAAGGACGAATTATAGTTTTTATTTTTCACGGTCGTCATTTTTTTAAATTCTATCTTTTTGATTTTAATCTTTATAAAATATAATATACCTATTTCCTTTGCCGAATAAATATGCTTTCTGACATGAGTTTGTCTGTACTTCAGTTTGAATCCCAACCACTAGGGCAGGCCCCGAGTTAGGTACGGGTTTGTGGAATTCTCTATCCCATAATATTCTCTTTCTTCCATATTCATAGAAGTCGTGCGTTTTTATATAATCGCCACAAAGCAACGGGGTATCTTCAAAGGCAATGCAACACCTCAAGCTCCGGGGAATTAAGTACTTGTCCGCCCATGACGAATTGGAAATTTAGGATTACATGTTTCCATTTTCGGAAACAGACAGGATATAGCGATGTTTTCTAATATTAAGGAAATTGAAGAGCGTTATAATAACCTCGAAAATGAACTTGGTCGTCCGGAAGTTCTAAAAGACCATAAAACCTATCAAAGATATGTAAAGGAGCATCGTTTATTAAATCCAATTATAATGAGCTTTCGGAAATATCTGTCGATCCAGGAGGAAATCGAAAACAACCGGTCTCTGCTGGATGATCATGATCAGGAAATACGGAAACTGGCCAGGGATGAAATTGAAGCGCTGCGTTCAGACTTGAACAAAACAGAAAATGAACTCAAACAACTTCTCCTCCCTAAAGACCCTAACGATGAAAAGAATATACTCCTTGAAATAAGAGCTGGCACTGGTGGAGAAGAAGCTGCCCTTTTTGCCGCAGACCTTTTCAGAATGTACACTCGATATGCGGAATTAAGAGGCTGGAAAACTGAAATACTAACCCAAAACTCAACCGGAATTGGCGGTTTTAAGGAGGTTATTCTCCTTATTGAAGGAGATAATGTCTTCAGCAGGCTGAAATATGAGGGCGGAGTTCATCGCGTGCAGCGTGTTCCTGAAACAGAGACACAGGGCCGGATACATACCTCGGCCGTCACAGTGGCTGTGCTCCCTGAAGCTGAAGATATTGACATTGAAATAGACCCTGAAGATCTTCGTATTGATGTGTATAGATCCTCCGGCTGTGGAGGCCAGCATGTAAACACAACAGATTCAGCAGTACGCATAACACACCTTCCCTCCGGACTCGTCGTTACGTGCCAGGATGAAAAGTCCCAGCACAAGAACAAGGCTAAAGCCATGAAAGTACTACGATCTCGACTTTTAGACCTGGAACACGAAGAGCAGCAATCAAAGATGTCTGAAGAAAGAAGGCATATGGTAGGATCAGGGGACAGAAGCGAGAGGATAAGAACCTATAACTTCCCCCAGGGAAGGGCTACTGATCACAGGATCGGCCTTACCTTATATAAACTTGAGAGTTTTCTTCAGGGAGACCTTGATATGATTATTGATCCCCTTATCACCCATTTCCAGGCTGAGGCGCTTAAGGCAGCTAATGTTAGCTGACCTCCATTCGAGAGTCTAATGAATACTCGTTTATGGACTATAAGAGAACTCTTGAAGGTAACAACAGACTATCTTTGTAAAAAAAATATTACTAGTCCTAGATTGAATGCAGAAATACTTCTGGCCCACCAACTCCAGATCGACCGCCTGAGACTATATCTCAATCTTGACGAGCCTCTGACCGAAAAGGAGATTTCCGGCTATCGGGCTCTTATCAGGCGGCGGGCCGAAAGATATCCCCTGCAATATTTAACAGGCACCCAGGAATTCTGGTCTCTGGATTTTACCGTAAACAGAAATGTTCTTATCCCCAGGCCTGAGACCGAGATATTAGTAGAGCAGGCTTTGGGAATTTTCAAAAAAGATTCTTTTAATACTGATAGACCAATGATCCTGGACCTGTGCACCGGAAGCGGGGTTATTGCGATCGTATTGGCAAAGGAGCTGCCTCAATCACGAATCTGGGCTGCGGATATATCATCGCAGGCTATTGAGGTCGCTAACCTGAATGCAGAAAGGCATAATGTGTCTGATCGTATTCAGTTCAGACAGGGGGATCTTCTGTCTTCTGTTGATGAACTGAGTTTTGATATGATTGTCTGCAATCCGCCTTATGTCGCTATAGAGGAATATCCACAGCTTCCAAAAGAAGTCCGTGATTATGAACCTCGTATCGCTCTCGATGGAAAAAAAGGAGGAATGTTTTTCATCGAAAAAATACTTCAACATGCAATGGATTATTTGGTTTCAGGAGGCTGGATCCTTATGGAGATGGCCCCTCTTCAAACACAACATGTAATTGAATATATAGCTTGTTTTAAGGAGTATACGAATTCGAGGAGAATAAAGGATTATGGTGGATATTACCGGGTTGTCACGGCTCAGGTCACTCATTAATTTGTAAAAAACGCCCTCAAAAGAGGGCGTTTTTTTAATCTTAAAAAGGAGAATCCCAAAAAGGCCTTCTCCTTTATTTTTTTATTCCAGATGTGTCTCGGAAATTCTCATTCCATAAAAGGAACGGTAAACAAAAATCAGGGCAATAATAAAGAATATCACTGCCAGCGTCAACTTAATGCCGCTGCTTTGTAAAGTTACTGCTATCTCAGTCGCAAGAAGACCAAATAGGGTTGTAAACTTTATTACGGGATTAAGCGATACGGAAGATGTATCCTTATAGGGATCACCTACTGTATCTCCTACGACCGCGGCCTCATGAAGAGGAGTGCCTTCTTCTTTAAGATCCACCTCAACTATCTTTTTCGCATTATCCCAGGCACCACCCGCATTGGCCATAAATATGGCCTGATAAAGTCCGAAAAGGGCAATGGCGATAAGATATCCGATAAAGAAATAGGGATTGAAGAATGAGAGGCTTAGGGCCATAAAGAAGATGACCACGAAGATATTGACCATACCTTTCTGGGCATAGATCGTACATATCTTTACGACCTCTTTACTGTCCTTTAATGAAGCGGCCTCTGACTTCAGGTCTATATTATCCTTAATAAAGACAACCGCCCTATATGAGCCTGTCACAACGGCCTGAATTGATGCACCCGTGAACCAGTAGATGACCGCTCCACCCATCATAAGTCCAAGTACTATCTCGGGCTGGACAAGGCTGAGTTTGGCGACAACATTGTGAGATACGTGCTCAAGAAGTATGATGATACCGAAAATCATGGTGGTAGCACCGACTACCGCTGTTCCGATAAGGACGGGCTTGGCTGTCGCCTTGAATGTATTTCCCGCGCCGTCGCAGGATTCAAGAGAGTGCTTTGCCTTATCCCACTGAGGTTTGAAACCGAAAGTCTTTTTTACATCGGCATCTATATTATCCAGTTTCTCGATCCTTGAGAGCTCATATATGGACTGGGCGTTATCAGCAACAGGACCAAAGCTGTCCACGGCGATGGTAACCGGACCCATACCAAGAAAACCGAATGCAACAAGTCCGAATGCGAATACCGGTGCTGCAAATGCAAACTCAGGAGGCATCAGCGCCACAATAGCGTCATTTTTTGAAACCGCATATGCGATGAACATCAAAATTAATATCGCCAGGCCTTCCCAGAAGGCTGAAAAATTACCGCAAACAAGGCCGGACAGGATATTCAGAGAAGATCCGCCCTGTCGGCTTGCGTTCATTACTTCCGTTACATGCCTTGCCTTTGTGCTTGTAAAAATCTTGGTCATCTCCGGAATTATCGCGCCTGCGATTGTTCCGCAGCTTACTATAATCGAAAGCGCCCACCAGAGCGAACCATATTGTTCGGGCAGTCCTGACAGTAAGATATAGCTTGCAATAAAGGTGATGATAATTGAGATTGCAGAAGTCAGCCATACCAGATGTGTGAGCGGTTCTTCAAAATCAAATTCATCTTTATCCCGGTAAAGTGAGTTGCTTATCTTTGAATTAATAAAATAAGAAATAAGAGATGTGAGGATCATCAAAATACGCATGGCAAAGATCCATATAATAAGCTGTCCGCAAAGCACTGGATTAAGTGCCATTGCAAGGGCCAGAAAGGCTATTAATGCAACACCAGTTACACCATAGGTCTCAAAACCGTCGGCTGTGGGCCCCACGCTGTCACCGGCATTATCACCTGTACAGTCCGCTATAACTCCGGGGTTTCTTGGGTCATCTTCAGGAAGCTTCATAAATATCTTCATAAGGTCTGAACCAAGGTCTGCAATTTTTGTAAAGATACCTCCGCATATACGCAATGCGCTCGCGCCCAGAGATTCTCCGATGGCGAACCCCACAAAAGAGGGACCTGCAAGCTCCTTGGGAAGGAAACTTAATATACAGATCATGAAAAAAAGCTCAACACTCACCAGAAGCAGTCCAACACTCATGCCGGATCTCAGCGGAATGGCTACCACCTCGAGGGGAATACCCTTTAAAGATGAAAATGCTGACCTTGAGTTTGCAACTGTATTTATGCGGATTCCGAACCAGGCAACCCCGTATGAACCCAGGATTCCGAAGATTGAGCAGATGAGAATAATAACTATATTTCCGAACGGAGAATCCTGGAGTCCCGCGAAATAGTATACAATACATATGGCGATAAGGATCCATAGAACAGTAAGGAATTTCCCCTGCTGTAAAAGATAGGTCTTGCATGTCTGCCAGATGGTCTCGGAGACATCGAGCATTGACTTGTGTGCCGGAAGGTTCTTTGTCTGTTTGTATTGAATAATGGCAAAGATCAATCCGATAATACAGATTAAAAGGCCCCAGTACATGAGCGTCAACCCGCCCACGGTACCGCCGAATACATTAAAAGTAGTGTTTTCCAGGTCAGGCAGATTAATATCGGCCTCTCCGGAAAATGCCATTGGCGCCGCAAGTAAAAGCATGGCGCTAATAACAGATAAATAAAACAGTAGCTTACGCTTAACCACACACATTACTCAAACCTCCTAAGTTGAATTTATCAGATAGTAACTAAAACTTAAACGTAGTAACCGAAAACCCGGATTAAAGAATCATCTATCCCGATAAATCGCGAAAGATGTATCCAATATGTACAGTAAACATATCTGTCACTGCACGTTCCTGTTTCGAACATACTTACAAAAAAAGGGGTTAAATACAAATACTTTTTTGTCTTAACCCCCTTAATTTCAACTCATATAAAATTAGGCAAAAGCTGAGGAAGATGAAATCAGCAATCCTACAATAAAAATAATTGCGCCCACCAGTCCAACGCCACTTGAAACAAACAGGGGAGCTATTCCCAATAATATAAAACCAACTAAAAACCTTCCCTCTGCAGAATCCATGATATCCTCCTGACGAATGTCATTTCTTTTTTATACTCACGGCAGATATTACCGGAGTATTTTTCCGGAATATATTTTTCATTACTACTCCGAGAACCTCAACCTTGTCTCCCACATTTACCTGAACCACAGGTGCAGTAAACATTATCACTCTTATGGCTTCTGTTTCATCACTCACTTGAAAATGGGGCCTGTTTAACCATTTAAAACTTATCTTGTTAACATTTCCTATTATCTTAACAGCCGTTCCTATCATATCGTTACTAATGTTCCTAACTTTATAAAGCCGTGATACTCTTTCATATTCTCTTGACGCCTGCAGGAAACTCCGCCTGCTCATCCATGACAAAAGAAAAGGTATTATAATCAACATCGCAAGAGATGGCAGGGCAAACAACAGAAAACGATCATCTCTCGATGTATGGTAATAAAAAGCAACGGCTAACGAACATATGGCAAAAGCTATCCACCCTAAGAGAGACAAATTTTAATCCTTATTCTGTGGGAAGATCTTTTCTGAACATCAGAAAATATGCGACTCCGATAAAAAGGAAACCGCCAAAAATATTTCCTACGGTAACAGGAAAAATATTCCAAAGCCATACATCCGACCAGCTAAGGCCATTATTGGCAGCAAGCATTCCACCTGTTTTTTCAATAACAGACGGGTACCAGTCAACCAGGAATTTCCCTGTTGGCAGAAAATACATATTCGCAACACAGTGTTCAAAGCCTGAAGCAACAAATGCCATAATAGGAAACCATATGCCAAAAAACTTCCCTATTATATCATCAGCCGTAATTGCTAACAGAATTGCAATGTTTACCAGAAAATTACATCCTATGGCCTTTAAGAAACATGACCATAAGCCAGCAGCTCCTACTGCCTTGTAACCCAGAATCTTGCCTGCCGCAATACCAATGGCTGACATACCGAATCCGTTAACTGCCATAGTCCCATCTGCCTGGCCTGAAACGAAAGGACCCGCAGCCATAATATAAGCATAGAAAAATGAACCGATAATATTTCCGATATATACCCAGAACCACACCTTGATCACCGAACCCCATGTGACCTTCTTCATCATTGCCGCCATAGGAACAATCATGCAGTCACCTGTAAAAAGCTCCATACCTGTAAGAACAATGGCAATCAAGCCTACGGGGAAGACTGCACCCCCAATGAGCTTAGCTATTCCAGCTCCAAGGTGAGCTCCCACTCCGGTCACGCAGACTGTACATAAGGCTCCTCCGATAGCAATATAAGCACCTGCCATAAAACCTCGAAGAAGCAATTGAAAAACATCAAGCTTTGATTTATTGACTCCAGCAACTCCAACAAGAGACACCATTTTAGCCGGGGCATTAAAAGCCATACATCCACCTCCATTTATTAAAAAATTAACAAAATAAAATGTCCTGCCTTGATCAATTGCCTACTTTCAAACAAATCATAAAACAATCATAATAGAAAACAGCTGACTTTTCGAGAAAACAATATTTAAAACACAACTATGTGTCAAGCTGAAAGTAATTCAAAATCCATTTGTTTGGCAATTAATATTGCATAACATTTCATTTCTTTTTATTTACTTTCATATTTCTCACTTATTTTATAACTTACAGTATAAATAGTCTCTCTAAACGTCATATTAATTTAGGCTTTTAAAAAAGATATAAGAGAAAGATTTGCGAATCTCGTGTCATATAGCATACTAATAGTTCGCCGCAGAAACATACTGAGAAAGCCCATGGCAAATCCTGTATGCTGCCTTTAGTGAAATTGGTCGCTTTACAAAGATGTCAGCATGGAAATAAGGGCATTAATATTCCGAAACACGTTGACACATTTAACACTTTCAGCTAACAGATTTTCTAATAATTTATATCTTCAAAAATGAGTCCGGAGTGGGGATTTTTTCTCATGCACTTCAAAATAACCATTTATGGTTTTTAAGCGGCTTGTTATAATCCATGGCATTCAAACACCTTGAAAAGCCATAAAATTTGTCGGGGATAAAATATGGGCAATATAGTTGTAGTAGGAACTCAGTGGGGTGATGAAGGGAAAGGTAAAATCGTTGACCTTTTGGCTCAGGATGTTGATATTATAGTAAGATTCCAGGGAGGCAACAATGCCGGGCATACTCTTGTCGTAGATGGAAAAAAGTATATTTTCCATCTGATCCCATCAGGAATACTCTATAAAAATAAAAAATGCGCAATTGGAAACGGTGTTGTTGTAGATCCTGAAATACTTTTGCAGGAAATCAAAAGCCTTAAAGAAGCTGGATTTGAAATAACACCGGAAAGACTCTCCCTGAGCGAAAAGGCACATTTAATAATGACATACCACAAGGCGATTGACCTTGCCAGAGAAGCTGCAAAGGGAAAAGATAAGCTGGGAACCACAGGTAGGGGTATTGGTCCCTGTTATGAGGACAAGGCTGCAAGAACAGGAGTAAGAGTAATTGATCTGACTGAACCGAAAGTCCTGGAAGAAAAAATAAGGTCTAATCTCAAGGAAAAAAACTTTTATCTCACCAAATTCTTTGGTTTTGAGGCCCTGGATGTAGGCCCTGTCCTGGATAATTATCTTCATATTGCTGAAGAAATCAATCCGTTTATTTCAAATATATCTCTTGAACTCGATCAGGCGCTAAAGGCTGAAAAACGCATCCTTTTTGAAGGTGCTCAGGCAACACACCTTGATATTGATCATGGAACATATCCTTTTGTCACCTCTTCAAATCCAGTAGCTGGTCAGGTTTGCGCCGGAGCAGGCATCGGCCCTAAACAGCTTCACAATATCTTTGGTATTGTCAAGGCATATACAACCAGAGTGGGATCCGGTCCTTTTGTATGTGAATTGAAGGATGAAACAGGAGACTATATTCAGGAAAAGGGAAGTGAATTCGGCGCCACAACCGGCCGGAAAAGACGCTGCGGCTGGCTTGATCTTGTAATGATAAGCGATTCAATACGACTTAATGGTCTTGACAGCCTTGTAATCACCAAACTGGATGTCCTCACAGGCCTGGAAAAAATAAAAGTCTGTATCGGGTATCAACTTGATGGAAAAATTATAAACTATGTGCCTGCAAGCCTCAGCAAACTGGATCGATGCATTCCCATTTACGAAGAAATGCCGGGCTGGAAAGAAGATATATCCCTGGCCAGGCATATGGAGGAACTGCCTCCGAATGCCAGGGCATATCTAAAGTCCATTGAAGAAATTACTGGAATACCAATTTCAATAATTTCTGTTGGACCCGGGAGGCAGGATACCATTGTTTTATCATAAGAAAACCAAATGACTACCTATGATAAAAAATATGATGTTATCGTAGTCGGCGCAGGTCATGCAGGCTGTGAGGCCGCTCTGGCAGCTGCGAGGATGGGCCATCCTGCGCTGCTGATAACAATAAACCTTGACCACATTGCTGTAATGAGCTGTAACCCTGCCATCGGCGGCCTGGCCAAAGGCCACCTTGTCAAGGAAATTGATGCCCTTGGCGGAGAGATGGCAAAGAACACAGACCAGACAGGGATACAGTTCCGTCGCCTGAATACCAGGAAGGGGCTTGCCGTGCAGGGATCAAGATCACAAAATGATATGGATCTCTACCGGAAACGCATGAAGTCGGTATTGGAAAATCAGCAGAATCTTGATATCCGGCAGGCAATGGTGGATAAAATACTCGTAAAAAATGGTAGAATTTATGGAGTTGAAACACAGATTCATGAAAAATTTTTATCAAAGACAGTCATCCTGACAACGGGGACATTTTTAAGAGGTTTAATTCATATAGGCCTTGATCACTTTCAGGCTGGCCGTATGGGAGATCCTCCCGCTGTAAGGCTATCACGGCAGCTTGAAAAACTTGGCTTTGAGATAGGCCGTCTTAAAACAGGCACAACTCCAAGACTCAATGGCAGGACAATTGATTACCAAGGCCTGACTGCACAGCATGGAGATGAAAAGCCCAGACCGTTTTCTTTTTCAACAACTGAAATACCTTTGCCTCAAGTCCCCTGTTATATAACCTACACTAATAAGAATTCACATGATGCAATCAGGAAAGGACTTGACAGATCTCCTCTTTATAGCGGAATCATAAAGGGAGTAGGCGCGCGGTACTGCCCATCCATTGAAGATAAGATAGTCCGGTTTGCTGACAAGGACCGGCACCAGATATTTCTTGAGCCGGAAGGTCTTGATACAATTGAGATTTATCCCAATGGGCTGGCCACCAGTCTGCCTGTTGACATACAGATCAAAATGGTAAGGTCAATTCCGGGCCTTGAAAATGCGGAAATACTTAGACCCGGATATGGAATAGAATACGACTATATCAATCCCCAGCAATTAAAACCGACTCAGGAAACCAAATTAATACATGGACTTTATCATGCAGGACAGATAAACGGAACATCCGGCTACGAAGAGGCCGCCGCACAGGGACTTTTGGCAGGGATTAATGCGGCCCTCAAAATTCGGGGGGAAGATCCTCTTATACTTAAAAGGTCGCAGGCCTATATCGGTGTATTGATTGATGATTTGATTACAAAAGGGACTAATGAACCATACCGTATGTTTACATCACGAGCGGAACATCGTCTTCTGCTAAGAGAGGATAATGCCGATTTCAGGCTGAGGGATATCGGTTATCGCCTTGGACTTGTCTCTGATGAAGAATATCAAAATTTCTGCACAAAAAGAGAAAATGTCAAAAAACTCATGAAGCGCTTGAATGGAACCAGGATAAAGCCAGGACCAGAGATTAATGATCATTTGAATAAAATTGGCTCTGCTCCTATTAAGCAGACAATAACATTGGCCCGGATATTAAAGAGAAGTGATATGTTTTTTGAAGATCTCAAGTCCTTTGACCAGGGGCTTTCTGATATTGATCCACAGGTTTCACTTGAGATAGAAACCAGAATTAAGTATGAGGGCTATATTGAGCGTCAGGAAAGAGAAGTTGAAAAATTTAGCCGGATGGAGGAATTGAAGCTTCCTGAAAGACTTGATTATAAATCAATCCATGGACTTACAACAGAGGTAAGAGAAAAACTCAGCAATGTAAGACCGATAAACCTGGGGCAGGCGTCCAGGATATCCGGCGTAACACCAGCAGCAATTATGGCCCTTCAGATCCATTTGAAAAGGGGCAATTTTATTAAAACACAGGCCTTGGAAAAAAAAGGAGCAACAAATGGCATATGACCCTTCAAAGGATAATATTCTGCACACATGGGAAAATGATGAAACAGGTCTTATGATTTCTATCTGCCGCTATGGAGATGGGGAAGAAAAACTTCAAATCGGACCCAGAAGATATACCAAGAAAGACGGTACAAAAACAACCACAAAACCCGGCCGTCTAGCCGTAGATGACGTACTCTGGCTAAATGAAATTATTGAGGATGTAGTAAACAAGATGAATGAATATTATTTGAAGGATTCATAAAAGCACTAAATCCCCCAATTCATATTGAACTATTGCCGCAAAAGCAACTGCTGCGGTTTCGGACCTCAATATCCTGTTTCCCAGCGAAACAGTTATAAAACCTGCATCCATTGCAGACTTAACCTCATCTTTTTCAAAACCGCCTTCCGGCCCTACAACACCCACGAATTTTTTTATTGTTTTAACAGACCTCAGGATTCCCTTAAGGTCTTTTGATCCCTCATCTTCCCAGAAAATAACCTTGCAGGCGTCTATTCCTTTCCATGTTTCCATCAATTCCTCAAAATCAAAAATCGAAGCTATTTTAGCCGGGATATGTCTGCCGGACTGTTTTGCCGAACTGCGGGCTATCTCACGCCAGTGCCTCACCCTGTTTTCAACTCTTTCAGCTTCAGGCCTTGAAACCGATCGAATCGATGAAAATGGTAAAATGCTTTCAACCCCCAGTTCCGATGCCTTCTGGATTATATAATCCATTGCTGCTGACTTTAAAAGGGCCTGGCACAAAATAATTTCAATTGGTGAAGTTGGAGGGTTTGGCAGGGATTTTTCAAGTTTTGCGATTACTTCTCTCGGATTTACTGAATCAATCACGGCCTGAAAGCGTCTACCATTGTTGTCCATAAGCACAAAATGATCGCCCGGCCGCATTCTCAATACTTTTGCAATATGCTTTGCCTCAGTACCTTTAATAGAGCATAAACCATTCTGATCTATTATTTCTTCAACGAAAAAACGCCTCAAACCCTGCACCTCAAAGCACTCTTTTTGAAGCCAGACATGCCCATTCTTCCTGATACAGCACCTCATAATCATAGAAATTGTATTTATCAAGCATATCCCTGAGGTCCTTTTCCTGATCTCTGAGGATACCGGACAGGACCAGCCATCCTCCCGGATTCAGAAGCCCTTGGAAAAGAGGAAAAAGACCGATTATTTCTTCAAAAAAAAGATTGGCAACTACAAAAGAAAAACTTCCTGCAATCTTATCAAGCCTTTGGGTAGAAAGCTCGATTTTGCCGGCCAGATCGTTTAATATAACGTTACGCTTTGCCCAGCGTACAGCCTCCGGATCTATATCAATGGCAAGGATCCTTGATGCCTTGAGTTTAGCAGCATAGATTGAAAGGATCCCGCTTCCGGTCCCCACATCAAGCATTGTCCATTGTTCAGGCTTCGACAGCTTCTCAATCATCCGGAGACACATTTGAGTTGTGGGGTGCTGTCCTGTTCCAAAGGCAGGGCCGGGATCGATTTTAAGAACAATCCCGTTCGTTTCGGGGGGACGAGGTTCCCAGGCAGGTACAATAATCAGATTTGCGGAAATGATTTCAGCGGAAAAAAAGCCACGCCAGTTTCGGTTCCAGCCATTATCTTTAACTTTAACTAATTCGAATAGTGCAGCTTGGACCTCAGGAAAGATTGCTTCCAGACCTTTGAGATATGAGTTTATGTTTGCCCTGATTTTCTCCAAATCATACGGCAAAGGAAGGTATGCCGTTAAAGAATGATCCTGAAAATCTTCAGTTACAATGCCTGTGCATCCTAAATCAAAAAGAAAAGCGCTTAAGGCCTCGTGGGTTATGGGGTGGGTGTTTATTGAAATCTTAAGCCATTCCCCATGATCGGATTTTATAGCGGACATGGCTGAGACCTTTCATGCAATCACTAAAAACCAAAAAAGGCCCCCGTCGGATTGACAGGGGCTCTTATAGTTTACTTCTACGCCTTTTTGAAAACGTAGTTTATTTGTCCGTTAGGCAGCGTGTTGGCTTCCACGGTCATCTCCATGCCAACCGCAACATCCTGATCTGAAAGCTCACTTGCGAGTCTCCCGAAAACCTTATAATCACCGAAATCCAATAAGGCTATGGAATACGGAAGATCATCTCCAAACCCAACCGGGCCATATTCCAGCTTGCTGTAACTGAGAAGCTTCCCTTTTCCTGTGACTTCCTGCCAGTCCATATTGCTTGTAAAGCAGTTGCAGCAATCGGCCCTTGGCGGGAAAAAAATCTGACCACAATCCTTACACTTCGTAGCCATAACCTTTCCCTTTTCCAGGTAGTCAACAAAATCATTGACCTTTGATATGGAGGTAAAGCTTACCGTTCCGAATTTCTTGAATCTATCATCTATTTCTTTCTTGGCCATATTATTTTACCTCCCTAAGATGGTAACATTTCCATACAGGCCCACACCACCAATATTATGGACCAGTCCTATTTGCGGATCCTTTACCTGCATCTCTCCTGCTTCATCTCTGAGCTGGAGTACAATTGTCCTGATCTGTGATCCGCCTGTAGCGCCGATGGGATGACCCTTGGAGAGCAACCCTCCATCCACATTTACAGGTATGCTTCCCTCTTTATAGGTCTCTTTGCTCTTAATGAGATCTTTTCCCTCACCCGGCTTTGCAAAGCCTAAATTTTCATAGGCCATCATTTCCGCGATAGTGAAACAGTCATGGACCTCGGCCACATCAACATCTTTCGGGCCGATACCTGCCATTTTATATGCCTCAGCGCCGGCCTGTTCGCCTACTGTAAGGCCTGTAAAGAGGTCTCGCCCCGCCATGTTTACAGCAGTTGATGCCGCACCAACTCCTAAAATCCACACAGGTTTTTTGCATAGAGCCTTGGCCTTTTCCTCATTTGCCACGATCACACAGGAGCTGCCGTCAGCATTTGCACAGCAATCTCCCACCCTGAGCGGGCTGGCCACAGGTGCGGACATCGCATTTTCAGGGTCAGAGAACATGTCAAAGGTGACTGCTTTACGATATACGGCCTTTTCATTTATCTGCCCGTATGTGGCAGCCTTTACTCGAATACGCGCCAGATCTTCAGAAGTTGTACCGTACTTTGCCATATGAGCCCTGGCATACATTGCATAATAGGCCGGCATCATAGTGCCGAAAGGGCTTTCCCACTGTATATCAGCACCGCGCCCCATTCTCTCCTGAGATTCTGCTGAGGTAATTTCCGACATTTTCTGGAAACCTACAACAGCCACAACATCATGAAGCCCTGCTTTTACCATTGAATAAGCCAGTTTCAGCCCTGTGCTGCTTGACGAACACAAAGTTTCCACATAAAAAGTTGGCTGAGGGGTAAGCCCGAAATACTCTGCAAGTGTGCCTGCCGGCGAACGCTGCTTATCATATTCCGGAGATGAACAAATAACAGAAGCATCAATATCCTTGGCAGAAATTTTTGCATCTGTCATAGCCTCTTTAAATCCCTCAAACGCCAGTTCCCTGATTGAGCCAGGGTATCCTCGAACAAAGGCGCTCTGGCCAACACCTATAATTCCTACTTTTCCCATAAGTATCCTCCAAAAAATTCACGGTAGATAGACCCTCAAAAAAAGTGAGGGACCAGCCTCAGCTCTATCTTAATACCCCGCATGGGCGCTTGATGCAGTGCAGGTAATCGCCAGGAACTGAGAGCATTATTTATGTTACGTTTAAAAAAGATAGAATATAAATAAAGATTATTAATTGGTCAAGAGGAAAAGATGGCAATCAGGTTGCCTCACATGAAATGTCGACAACCAATTCCCCTGATGACGCGATTCATCATACAGTATATCCATGCATTGTATTCATAATGGTCTGGGAAGAATTGCGTATGCTTTAGCATAAGGCAAAAGGAGACAGGGAGCTAATGGCTACCCCCTTTTAAAACATAAAAACGTCAAAGGCAATATAAAAACAAGGACATATCGAAACTTAAAAGAATGAATTCATGCATGTACTCTTGAACTTTGCAGAAAGACTATACTGAAACAGTCTCCCATTCTTTTAGAGGGCAGGCATCACAGGCAGGTTTTTTACTGCAAAATTCCTTTCCTGTCTGGACAATCAGGGCATGAAATTCATTAAATAACTGGGCATCCTCAGGGAGATTATCCATAAAAATTTCCTGCAGCTCATGATATGCTATCTGCTCGTCACACATGGAATGGCGCAATAGGATCCTGTATGTATATGCGTCAATGACGAAAACCGGTCGATTACCGGCATATAGCAGTATGCTGTCAGCAGTCTCAGGCCCTATCCCTTTAATCGACAGCAGTCTCTCCCTGAGGTTTTGTGTATCCTCTTCAAAAAGCAATGAAAGTTCACCCCGATAACACTCCACAATATAATTTAGTAGATTTTTCAGCCGCTTAGCCTTTATATTAAAGTATCCTGCAGATTGAATCTCCTGAGCCAGATCAGATTCCTTCAACGAATAAAGTGCATTTATGGAGAGCAGATCCCTGTTTTTTAAATTTTCAATGGCCTTTGCCGCATTCTTCCAGTTGGTATTCTGGGTTAAGACCGTACCAACCATTACCTCCAGGGTTGTCTCGCCCGGCCACCATCCCTGAGGTCCAAAGTGATTATACAAAAGACTGAACATCTCGTTCAGTTTGCGGCCTGTCAGACTATCAATAATCATATCCTGAAACATTTTATCCTCACCTTTAAACAGCATACATCCCTAATTTATGTATTGGCTTGACAGTTAGAGCAAGATACCTTAGATTTAACCTTCCTGTCAATTATACCTTAATAAGGTCTTGGACGAGTCAAAATGTTTCAAGTAGATTCTAATCAAAGCAGAAAACATACGAAAAAGGATATTTATATTATTTATTAAAGTCAGGTCTTTATGCCTCAAGTAAAAAAACTCTCAAAAACGCGCAATATCGGTATTATTGCACATATTGATGCCGGCAAGACTACTGTTACTGAACGTGTCCTTTTTTATACAGGTCGGGTTCACAGAATGGGTGAGGTCCATGATGGCGAAGCAACTATGGACTGGATGCTGGAAGAAAGGGAAAGAGGCATAACCATTACATCTGCGGTTACCGCCTGTCAGTGGAATGGTCATACCATTAACATTATAGACACACCCGGCCATGTTGACTTTACTATCGAAGTGGAACGATCTCTCAGGGTTCTTGATGGCGCCATAGGTGTTTTCTGTGCTGTTGGTGGTGTCGAACCTCAATCTGAAACAGTCTGGCATCAGGCTGACGGCTATAAAGTCCCGAAGATTGCCTTTATAAATAAACTGGATCGCGTTGGAGCTGATTTTTTCAGGGCCGTGGAGATGATCAGGGACCGTCTGGGAGCTAATACTCTCGCGCTTCAAATACCATTTGGAGTTGAGGATAATTTTCAGGGAGTAATTGATCTCATAAAAATGAAAGCCATTTTATGGGAAGATGAGATGCTTGGAGCCGAATATACAGAGGCCCCCATTCCATCTGAGATGATGGAAGATGCCTCTCATTACAGAGAAGTTCTCATTGAAACCCTGGCCGATAAAAACGATTTTATAATGGAAAAATACCTCTCTGAAGAGCCAATCCAGACCGAAGAAATCAATAATGCAATCCGTGCTGCCACAGTCAAACTTGAACTGGTGCCTATCTTCTGTGGGGCAGCCCTTCGGAATAAGGGCATACAGCCTCTCCTGGACGGGATTGTTAATTATCTTCCTTCACCTCTTGATGTACCGCCGATTGTCGGGCATATCCCTTCATCAGGCCTTGAGGCAACACGAAACGCAGACCCGAACGGGCCGTTCTCAGCCCTGGCTTTCAAGGTTATGATGGATGGCGGCAGAAAAATGACATACCTTCGGGTTTACTCGGGCACGGTTAAAACCGGGGATCTGGTCTATAACCCGGGAAAGAACATCAAAGAAAAGCTTTCCCGGCTCCTCAGGATGCACTCGAACAAAAGGGAACGTATTGATCAAGCCTCTGCAGGGGATATTGTTGCCGCCATGGGCCTTAAACTGACTACAACCGGTGATACGCTATGCCCTGAGGATAAACCGGTTCTGCTTGAGCCTATCCTCTTTGATGAACCTGTAATTAACATGGCCATAGAGCCCAAAAGCGTGAAGGATAGCGATAAACTTATTTTCTCTCTGGAAAAACTTACAGAAGAAGACCCGACCTTCAAATTTAAAGTCGATGAAGAAACAGGGCAGACCATTATTTCCGGAATGGGCGAATTACACCTCGAAATAATAGTTGGCAGGCTGAAACGCGAATTCCTCGTAGACACCAACAGGGGAAAGCCCCAGGTTGTATACAGGGAAACCATTACCAAAGAGGTTGAACACGAAGAAATCTTCCAGCGCGAGTTAGCTGGACAGCAACATTTTGCAGGATTGAAAATCCAGGTTTCACCTCTGCCAAGAGGAAGTCTGAATAAATTTTCTGATCGTTGTGATAATCCATACCTTACTGAAGAACTTTTAAACGCAATAAAACAGGGCATTTCAGAAGCCGAAGGCAGCGGCACACTGATGGGATATCCTGTAATTGATGTAGAGACATCGCTGCTGGATGTTCAGATAAAAGAAACGTCTGATGTTATGGCATTTAAGGTTGCCTCAACCATGGCATTTAAAAACGCCTGCCAGAATGCAGCGCCCCTGCTGCTCGAACCAATCATGAACGCTGAAATCCTGGTGCCGGAAGAATTTACCGGAGATGTAATCAGTGATCTTAATTCCAGACAGGGTAAAATTGAACAGATTGCCAAAAAAGGCCCTGTTCAGGCTATAACTGCTCATGTGCCTCTTTCAAAAATGTTCGGCTATTCGACTTCCCTTCGGTCAGTTTCACAGGGCAGGGGAACCTTCACCATGCAATTCAGCCACTATGACAAAGCATAAAGCCCGGCAGAATATATTCCAGCCCGTCGGGCTAACTCCTGATTCGCTTAACCCATAATCCTTAATTCAAATGCCGGATTCAGCCTTCCTCATGTCCAAATCCTGAATACTGGTCTCCTCTTCTCAAGAAACGCTGCTATACCTTCACATCCATCAGGGCTGTCCCCGCACATGGCCAGAAGTGCCCGCTCCTTTTCCAATTGAACCTCAAGTGGCGTGTTAAATGAGTCTGCAATCAATTTCTTTGATGCAGCAAAAGATGAAAGAGACATTTCTTTCATGCCCTCGATCAACTCAACAGCTCTCTTAACACTTTCACCATCCTTAACCACCTCTGTTACAAGGCCCCATTCATATGCCTTTTTTGAGTCAATTGGCTTGTCAAAGGCTGCAATTTCCAGGGCCCTGGCCATTCCAACAAGCCTTGGAAGAGTATGGGTGCCACCCCCGTCAATACTCAAACCGCTTGAGCTGTAGGCCTGTTTTAAGATTGCGGAAGCATCAATTATCCTGAAATCACAGGCAAGAGCCAGAGAGAACCCTCCTCCGGCAGTAACACCATTTATAGCTGCAATAACCGGCTTGGGCATATGACGTATCTCTAAAATGGCCTTATGGAAAATGCCTGCCAATTCATGAAATGCGGCCCCGTGGCTTCCGTCGAATTCGCTTATCCATTTCAAATCGCCCCCGGTACAAAAAGCCTTTCCTTCTCCTGAAATTACTACTCCTGCAACACTATCATCCATATACAAATCTGTGACTATATCAGAAAATAATTCCAGTAAATCCCTGTTGAATGAATTATATGATTTTGGACGGTTCAAATTAACTAAAGCAATGCCCTTGTTTTTCACTAATTTAACTGGTTTTTCCATAGTATTTTCTCCAATCTTTTTTCTATTTCACAGAATGTTTTCGACGTCTTCAGAATTATGCTTTCAGCCTTAAGAGCTCCACCGCATTCAAACCTTTGATCTGCATTATTGCACTGTCAGAAATCCCGGCTGATAACATCTCATTAAAATACCTTTGAGGTTTAATGAGGGGATAATCACTTCCAAACAGGATTTTTTCCGGGTCTGTAAATTCAACCGCTATCCTGTATACATCAGGAGTATAAAGGAAGGGTGAAGCTGCTGTATCAAACCACACATTTTTGAGAGCATCTTTCACCTCATTTTTCATGATGGTATAGAAAAATAGTCCTCCACCCCAATGGGCAAGAACGATTTTGTTAAAAGGATATGCCTTGATGAAGGCATATACCTGGCCTAAATCAACTGGCACCTTACCTGGATATTCATGCCCCACCGGTTCATTTATATGTAAAAGCAAGGGCACATCGAATTCACGACATATATTCATAACCTCCCCCAGGGCATTAAAACTCTCTGAGGAAATGCCTGTCCTGTATAATGCCAGTTCTCCCACGCCTGAAAGACCCGACCTCAGACATCTTTCAGACTCCCTTGCCCCGTCCTTTGAAAGGGGCGAAAAGCATGAAAAACCGATCAGGCGTTCAGGATAACGGGTTACTGCTTCTATTATATAATCGTTATGTCTTTTGAAATTTTCATAATTATCCCATGGGAATCCAAAAATTACCGACCTGTTGATTCCCTCATTATCCATGTTGTTTATTAACTGTCTGACCCCCACGAGCTTCGCCTTTGGTGAATTGTAAATCGACATAAAGCCCGGTTCACCGCTGAGAGGACCCTTCATGTCCCTGAAAAAAGAAGGAAAAACGTGGGTATGAAAATCAATAATCATTACAGAAGTCTCTTTAACGAATTTTCAAGCATGCCAGGACTGTAACCGATAATTTTATCTCTGATTATTCCCTTCTGATCAATAACAAACAGTGTGGGAATTGATACGCGTTCATTGCCGAAATAGTCCTGAAGAACCTTCATATCATATCTCAATATCCTGTAATTTATTTTCTGCTTTTCTATAAAGCTTTCAAGTTGTTTATTGCTGACCCGCCGTGCATCATCCAGAGAAATTCCGAGAATAACCATCTTCTCTTCGCTGTATTTTTCCCCCAGCTTAACCAATTCAGGAATGGACATCCTGCATGGCCCGCACCAGGTCGCCCAGAAATCCAGAAGGACAACACGGCCTCGATTTTCCTCCAGCGATATTGCCTGCCCTGACAGGTCTGAAAGTAAAAAGTCGGGCGCCAATATGCCACCGCCGTCCTCTTCCTTACATCCAGAGGTACAGATAAAGGTCAGAAAACTTACTGCTACAATCAATATTTTCAAATAAAAACGCATTATTACCCCCGATAAAAAAGCTCAATTCTTTTAGATATTCTATAAATACTTACATTAATCCAGTCATCATGTCATTTAATATTTCTCAATGCAAATCCACTTTTTTTCTCAAAAAAATATGAGATTACCAACAGGTCTTATATTTTAGAAAAGATACTTGGAATCCTTTAATCAACCCATCTGATAAGGATCCACATCAAGAATAAGCTTGACATCTGTCCCTCTCAGGATATCGTTTGAAAGTCCTTCAATTTTCGGTAAAAGTTGCTGCAACAACGAAACGCTCCGGCTTTTAATCAGCATCTGCAAGCGATGTTTTCCCTTCAGCCTGGATATTGATGCCTCGGCTGGGCCCAGAATACTTATCTTCTTCCCTCCCTCCGGCCATTTATCAAGGAGATGCCTAATACCATGATTAAGATTAACAGCCGCCTGTTCAGTCTTACCCTTGTTAACACCGTAGAGCATTAAACATGCCAGATAAGAAAAAGGAGGATATCCCAGTTGTTTTCTCAGTTTCCGTTCCTGAATGAAAAATGAATTGTAATTATGTGTCGTGGCACTGCTGATCGCATAATGATCAGGATTAAATGTCTGTATAATGACTTTCCCGGTTTGTTTTCCTCTCCCGGCCCTCCCCGCAATCTGAGATAAAATCTGATAAGTCCTCTCAGCAGCTCTGAAGTCAGGGAACCCAAGAGACAGGTCCGCTGCAATAACTCCCACCAGAGTAACCTCCGGAAAGTCATAACCCTTGGTAATCATCTGTGTTCCAACAAGGATATCGAAATCATGTTCACTGAAACTTTTTAAGATTTGCAGGGCTGTCCCTTTTTTCCGGGTGCTGTCGGTATCCAGTCTTGCAATGCGTGCAAAAGGAAAAAGGGCTTTCAAATCGTGCTCCAGTTTTTCTGTGCCAAACCCATATGCCCGTAACCCGTCTTTACCACAGGATGCACATCTCAATTTAGGGTTTGAGCTGAATCCGCAATAATGACAGGATAATCGATCTTCTCTCAAATGGTATATAAGTGCCACATCACAGTTGGGACAGCGTATTGATTGACCGCAAGACCTGCAGATAAGCAGACGGTGAAATCCTCTCCTGTTCAAAAAAATCAAAGTCTGGTTTTTTGCCTGCAGATTTTGATCAATTGCATCCCTGAGCTTTGGGCTTATCATCTCCGACCTTGCACGCGAATCATCTACCGGTCTCATATCAACAACTTCCACAACAGGTAAAGGACGCATCTCAATCCTGTTCGGCATCCTTAGAAGCTTATATCTGCCGCTAACGGTATTTTGAAAAGATTGTATGGACGGCGTACCGGAGCCGAGAATAACAAGTGCATCTTCCATTTTAGCCCTTACAACCGCAGCATCCCTTGCCTGGTACCGAGGATTTCCTTCCTGTTTATATGCCGAATCATGTTCTTCATCCACAATAATAAGACCCAGATCAGGCAGAGGCGCAAATAAAGCGGAACGTGCACCTATAACCAAATCCACTTCCCCCCTGACAATACGCATCCACTGGTCATACCGCTCACCCTGACTCAGGCTACTGTGATAAATTGCGATCCGATTTCCCATGCGTGACCTGAACATGCCTTCCAGATACACTGCAAGTGCTATTTCAGGGGCCATCAATATTGCCCGGCGGCCCAGATTCAATGTATATTTTATGGCCTGATAATATACCTCAGTTTTTCCACTGCCTGTCACACCAAAAAGAAGACAGGAAGAAAAGGACTTTTCTTCTAAGCACCCGCGAATATAGGACAGTGCCTGCAGCTGTTGCTCGTTGAGGTTTTGCGGCTCCGGCGGCGAACAGATAATCTCTCCAACCGGATTTCTATAAACCTCGCCTTCAAAACTTTCCAGCACACCCTTGTTAATCCATTTCTTGGCTAAATATGGCCCATTGGAAAATACATGTCTGACCTCATTCAAAAGGACAGCTTTGGATGCAAAAATCGTCTTAAGAAATTCAATCTCATTTTCAGCTTTCAGCAAATCCACATTTTCAGCAATTGTGGATTCGAAATCAAAACCTTCCTTAGGCCTTATAAATTTTTTTACGAGAGGGCCTGCCTGCGTCTTTTTCATGCGGTCCTTTATTGTCAACCATCCTTTCTTTTGCAGGATATAGACCTTTTTGATCGGCCAGGGAAGTGATTTTCCCTGATTATCATTCACCCAGGAAAGGATCTCCTTTTCTTCTGCTCGCAAATGCATTCTATTCAGAACTTCTAATCCGCTTTCTGTCAGAAAGGCAGCCTTGTAAGGCTTTATATTTATTCCTCCAGGCAGGGCAGACTGAATGAGCTGTCCTATGGGATATCTGTAGTAACTGGACAACCATTTGAATAAAGGAATTAATTGACTATTGAAAAGGGGCTCAGCATCAAGCACATCCAATATCAATTTTAGATTTTGGGCCTGATTAGAGATGTTTTTTTTCAGGACATAACCGGTTAACTTTCTATTTTTGAAGGGAACCAGAACCCGATGCCCTATATCGGTTATGTGCAGCAGATTTTTAGGAACTTCGTATAAAAAAGTCCCATTTACAGGGGCAGGTACAGCTACTTCTATACAGGAAATTTCTTCGGGATTGCCAGACTCCGATGCCTTGGAAATTATGTCTTCGAAATTTAAGGAGTATTCTGCCAATGTAATATTAATTACCTGTTAAAGATTCAAATTTATTGTGCATTAAATTCTGGAATTACCCGAATGTTAAGCTTTCCAATCAAAGGGTCCGAACTCATACGAGACAAGGCTTTCTTGCGCGGATGTCTATATTATTTTAACTGGGTGTATCACAGGCAGACACAAAAAAAGGCAAAACAGCAACCCCCGACCCTGTAAGGGAATGTATTTACTAAAAGTTCATCGGGATCTGCCTCTATGTATCTGATTCTGTATGGCTTTTTTGATCACCAATAGGGAGAATCCATCTCTTTTCTTAAAATGACCCTTGCATCTACAATTCTAAGTCCATTTTCATACACAATTACAGGATTTAGATCCATCTCCTGTATATCCGGATATGATCCCACAATCTCAGAGACTGAGAGCAACAATCTCCTTATGGCAATCTTGTCAATAGGCGGATTACCGCGAAAGCCGTTAAGAAGAGCAACTGACCTGATTTCTTCTATCATCAATCGGGCAGAACGTCCTGAAATCGGCAGGACTCGAAAAGATACATCCTTCAGTACTTCCACCATTATTCCACCAATACCGAACATTATTACCGGACCAAACTGATCATCAATTTTGGTTCCAGCAATTATTTCCAATCCCTTAGCTGCCATCGGTGAAACCAGAACACCTTTTATAATTGCCGATGAATTAAACTTTTTTGCATTATCAATAATTTCATTGTAAGCATTATGTATATCCACAGGGTCTCTGAGATTTAGTTTCACGCAATCGGCATCGCTTTTGTGCAGGATATCCGGTGAAACGATTTTCATGGCAACATCAGCGCCGACTTTCTCTGCTGCAATAACCGCCTCTTCAGCAGAACTTACTAAACGATCGAGACTGACAGGAACCCCATGGAGTGAAAGCAACTCCTTGGCCTCATTCTCCAGCAATACTCCACGTCCCTCGGCCTTAGCCTTCCAGAAAATTTCACGGCCTCGCACCTTGGCGTTTTTGCCCATACTAAACTCAAATTTTGCCTTAGCTTTATAACTGTGCAGATAATTGCCATATTCTGCAAGCGCACCGATGCACTTACATGCAGTTTCAAGCGAATCATGAACAGGGATCTTATAATATCTCAAGAGATCCAATGAATGAGGCCTGGCAAAATTATACAGGCTATGTAAAACTATTGGTTTATTGGCCTCCTTTACCAGCTTTCCCATTCGGTGAGCAGCGTCTTCCTCTGGAAATGCCAGATTTTCCGCAAAACGTATACTATATCCGCCAAAAAGACCCACTATAAGAAGGCCGCCTATGTTGCCGTCATGCAGCAGAATACTTGCGCAATCAGCAAAAATTTCCGGATTGTCATCAGTACCGCCTGCAACATCTACAGGATTACGAACTGAAGCTGCTGCAGGCAGTATTTTACGTAACCTGGCTTTTGTTCTGTCGCTTAGTTCAGGAATATTTACCCCTAATTTGGTAAGGTTATCGGCGGCAATTGTTGCATGACCGCCCCCATCAGCCAAAATGGCAATATTGTTGTTCCTTATATAAGGAAGATTAGCCAAAGCTTCGGCAGAGGGGAACAATTCATCGGAATTTTCTATTACAACTATTCCCGCACGTTTGAATGCGGTTATAGCAACCTCCGACATGCCTGCCAGAGCTCCTGTATGCGAACCGGCGGAGAGTTTGCCAGTAGCCGACCGTCCGCTCTTCAGCATAATAATCGGCTTTACACGCGTAGTCTGATAGGCCTGCTGTAAAAATTTGCGGGCATTCCGCATTCCTTCAACATACATAAGGATCGCCCTGGTATCCGGATCCTGCTGAAAGAATTCAAGATACTCATGGAATTTTATGTCTGCTTCATTTCCAACGCCCACATAGTAGGAAAATCCCTGCTGACTCTTGATCCCGGCTTCTGTGATAAGAGTGAGCGCCATGTTTCCGCTCTGAGTTAACAATGCTATATTTCCCCTGGGGGCATTTCGCAGTCCAACAAGATTCAAACGACTTTTCAGGTTCATCATCCCTGATGTGTTCGGACCGACTAATCGAATGTTACTTTTTCGAGCCAGATCTACTATCTGATCTTCCAGTGCTTTGCCCTCTTTACCGATCTCGCCGAATCCTCCGGCAATGATAACCGCTCCGGCAACTCCCTTTTTCCCGCAATCCTCTAAAACTGAAGGCAGCGTATGGCCAGGCGTTGTAATCAAAGCCAGGTCAACAGGTCCTTCTATATCGGAAACACTCTTATAACATTTCAGGCCCAGTATTCTTTCTTCTTTTGGATTAACGGGGTAGATAGCTCCTTCAAATTTTTCATCGAGAAGGACCTTTATGGCCTGAAATCCTCTTTTAGTATCAACTTTGGACGCACCTACTACTGCTATGGACTGTGCATTTAAAACCGAATTCAAACCCATTTTTCAGCTCCCTTCAAATTAAGGTTTGCATATTTACAGATATCCTATTTTAAACTTTTTAAATTCAACGATATTTCTCTTTTAATATCTCTATGGAATCGTTAAGATGCATTTCCTCTGATTCGTCCTGATAATTCCTGAATATCTGAAGAGAATACGCATCCAATTCAGGAATCCTTGAAAGGGATTTTTCAACCGGCTTATTGACTTTCAAATCAATGACCGAGCATCTTTTATGCATAACGCTGTCATCAATAGAATAGACAATCTCGAATGGGTACCATCCTTCCGGCAGGCGTCTGTAATCATCGAAGTACGCATTAACGATTCTTTTGCCCGAATCCGTCTGAAGTCTGCAACTAACAAAAATCGGCAGAAAACGCTCTTTATCAATCAGGAGTCTGGGGCTTTCAGCATCACCACTTCCTATGCAGTATGATATAACACCATTCAATCTTGTTAAAGAAACCCGCCCGATATCAATACCCATTTCGTTCAAAAGCGATATAATCCTGTTCTCATTATCTGCCATAAAAAACTGCCGGAAGTATAAGTCAATCGCGGGGTGAACCAACTTTTTCCCAAAACTGGCATCCAATACGTCTGCATTAGACACAGATTTGTGCTCTCGCACATCGCTATTGTTTTTCATGACCTCATTATCAACGCTATCCTCAATACCTTTATTCCGTATTTCTGAATAATAAAGATCAGGAGATTTCAGCCATATTGTTTCCTGGCCGACAAATGTTTCAGTATTATTCTCCCGGTATTCTGATTTAACAGATTGCTTAATTACAAGAGTCCTGAATCTGGAAAAATTTGCTCCCATAATACCTAGAACCTGTTCTGCCGGCATAATGTAAGCCCTGCATCTTAATGGCATAATGCATCCCAGGATAAAAATAAAAAAAATCATCGCAGTAATTACATTGACTTCTTTTTTCGCCCTGCTGCAGGAGATTATTATCGTGCTGTATGTAAGACTCTTTTCCATAAATCACTCAGGCTTAATTCCCTTCTAAAACCCTGTTTTCTTTTTCATGAAAAGGCTGTTTATTCTATATGAGAAAGTATTTTTTCTCTTACTTCTTCCATAAGCTGGCCGACATTCCTTCTTGTATAAGAATCCACGGAGATCGGCCGATCAATATAAATATCTATAATGCCCTTATTAATCTTCATGCTTCCCTTGTGGGCTATACGGTAACTGTTTTTTATGGCTACTGGAAGAATATCACAGCCTGATTTTAAGGCAAGCATGAATCCGCCCCTTTTAAATTCCTGAAGTCTTCCATCAATGCCCCTTGTTCCTTCGGGAAAGATAAGGACAGAAACACCGCTTTTTATCTTTTCAGCCGCTTTATCCATGCTTTTCATTGCCTTTCTGTGCTCTTTTCTTTCTATGCCTATATATCCCGCACGTCTCATTGCAAAGCCAAAAACAGGGATTCTCATTAATTCCTGCTTTACAATAAATTTAAATCCACCTGAAACAGATGAAAGGAGAGCCAGTATATCAAAATAACTCTGATGATTGCTCATATAAACATATGGTTCACCCGGGTTCACATTTTCCTTCCCCCAGAGCATGACTTTTACTCCGCTTACCCACAGGATAACCTTGGCCCATGGCACAGCTGAATACTGATGTACCAGTCTTCCGGTTCTATCAAATATACAAAGCAGATAAGCAATTAAGCAGAATAATAATGTGTGAACACCTACAAAGGCATTTAATAGTAGATACTTGATCAAATTTAATGATGCCCCTTTCATAAAAAAGCCGGCCGTCAGTAATGATCCTTCAATAAAACCGGCAAAGTAAAAATGAGCGCTACTGCCCCGGATTTACATAACCAGAGGCATCCTTTCCATATCTCTTAGTATCCTTTCCTGTCTTTTTAATACATATTCATTAGGTTCGGCAGGGGACCATTTATAAGGACTCGGGAGTACGGCTGCAAGCAATGCCGCCTGATAAGGTGAAATAATTGAAGCGGAAACACCAAAATATTTCCTTGATGCCTCCTCTATACCAACTGCACCCCAGCCCCAATCAACAGTATTGAGGTATACCTCTAAAATTCTCGGCTTGCTCCAGAATATTTCTATCAGTATTGAATAATAGGCTTCAGCAGCCTTTCTTATCAAATTCCTCTCATGCCATAAAAAAACCGTCCTCGCTACCTGCATGGTAATCGTACTGGCTCCTCTAATGCCTTTTTCCGAAATCATGCCTTTAACTGCATGAATAATTTCATGGAAATCAAATCCATGATGTGTTAAAAAGCGCTGATCTTCGCCTGCAAGGACTGCCTTCCTGATATGAGGAGATATATCCTTAAGAGGATGCCATAATTCAAGATGTTCAATTGGTGAAGTCGTTTCCTTTTTTTGAAACCAGTCACGCAGCATCGTGACAGTAAAAGGTGGATTAATAAATCTGAATAACAATACCTGCATCGAAGTCAATATCAACACTACTAAGGTGAATTTGACAGACAATCTCAGCAGCAATCGCAAAAAAGTCTTTTTCTTTTTTGAAACCAATCTGTCATTACTCCTCGCGGTCTTTGACTCTTTCCCAGGCTTCATTCATTTTATCCGTTGATGCATCTCTTAAGCCAATTCCAGAAGATTCAATTTCCCTTTCCATTCTTTCAAAACGATCTGTAAATTTCTGATTAGTCATTCTTAAAAGTTGTTCTGCATTCAATCCGCAGTGTCTTGCCAGATTGACAATGCTGAATAAAAGATCTCCGATTTCTTCACCAGCAGCTTCCTTCTCATTTTTTGAAATTGCTGATTTGAGCTCATTACATTCTTCCCTCACCTTATCCCAGACTTCATTGGCATTCGCCCAATCAAATCCAGCCTTGGAAGCCCTTTCACTCAATCTGTGCGCCCTTAGCAAACCGGGCATATTTTTCGGGATACTTTTCAACAAAGAGCTCGTATTTATATGAGAGCCCTTTTCAGTCTGCTTTATCTTAGCCCAATTAATCTCAACATGCGCGGCATCTGCTATTTCAGTTTCACCAAACACATGCGGATGCCTTCGAATCATTTTTTCCTGTATTCTTTCAATCACTGTTAAAAGGTCAAATTCTTCTCTCTCGGCGGCCAATTCAGCCAAAAAAAGGATCTGAAAAAGCAAATCACCAAGCTCTGAACAAACATCCTCAGGTGATGATCTGTCTATAGCCTCAAGTACCTCGTAAGCCTCTTCAAGCAGATATATCTTAACTGTGGAATCTGACTGTCTGGCATCCCAGGGGCAGCCCCCCGGACCTCTTAAATGCTCAACCAAATCAACCAGAGCTGAAAAAGCATTTGAAAGCCTATTTTGATCCATCTTTGCCGACAAAATCACTCATCTTCTCCGAAACGACCTTATCAACTTTCTTCTTTTCTTCTATGATCTCACTTTTAAGCTTCTTAAAGAAATCCGGAGATACAATGCTGACAACGGACTGATACGAAGTAACAATCAGGGGAGCGAGTTTTGAATCCGCTATAAGCGGTGTCTTTGAGGGAATAAAAAAGGTAAGAAGAACAATGACAAGATATGTTAGTATAACACCCTTTAATATTGCAAGGCCGGCGCCTAAAGTTCTGTCTGCCCAACCGAGAAATACTTTCTTAAACACCAGATTCAGAAGCCACCCCGATATACTGCACAATATAAAGACGACTGCGAAAAGGATTCCAAAACTGATCAAAGGAAGAAACCTTCCTGTCGGAAGATATGATTCAAGATAGGTTGTCATTTCCGGCTGAAAATGATTTGCGAATATAATGCCTAAAATTACTCCGGCAAGAGATGCAATCTCCCTGAAAAATCCCCTTATAACGCCTCTCACCAGAAGGAAAGTCATTATGATTGTTATGATTATATCAAGCAGATTCATATTTTCAGTATTTATCAAAGCGCCTGTGATTTAGTCAAGACTATTGTCAGTGACTGGCAATAGTATCATATCCTGAAAATACATCAACGGATATAGCCACGGTTCTTCTCAACTTAAATTCGAGCAGCTTTTTGAAATTAAGGGAGAAAACACAAAAAAGGCATATTTATTCAATCTCAAATCTTATCCCCTGTGCCAGGGGAAGATCTTTCGACCAATTTATTGTGCATGTCTGTCTCCGCATATATAACTTCCACGCGTCAGAGCCTGCCTCTCTGCCGCCTCCGGTTTCCTTCTCACCCCCGAACGCACCCCCGATTTCAGCCCCCGAGGTGCCGATATTAACATTGGCAATACCGCAGTCGCTTCCCATATGGCTTAGAAAGGCCTCTGCTTCTCCAAGATTTTCCGTAAAAACAGAAGAAGAAAGCCCTTGGGGAACTTCATTATTGTATCGGACTGCCTCTTCAAAGTTATTATATTCAATTATATACAGAATGGGTGCAAAAATTTCTTCTTTAATAATTGGGAATTCTGCCCCAACCTTACAGATGCAAGGTCTGACGTACATTCCTGTATCAAAAAGCCCTCCTGACAAAACTTCTCCTCCAAAAAGGATTTCCCCGCCTAAAGCCTTGATATCTGCGATGGCGGCCTGCATATCATCAACAGCCTTTTTGTCAATAAGCGGACCCATTAGAGTCCCATCCTCCAGCGGATTACCTATCTTGATCTGTTTATATGCATTGATAAGGCCATTAACGAGTTTCCTGTATACGCTGGAATGGACAATAATTCGCCGTGTGGTGGTACATCTCTGGCCTGCTGTTCCAACAGCCCCAAACAGGATCGCGCGAATTGCCAGATCAAGATCCGCATCTTTTGAAACGATTATTGCATTATTACCTCCAAGTTCCAGTATTGTCCTTCCCAGCCGTGAGGCAACCTCCTTACCTACATGCCTTCCCATAGGGATACTGCCGGTAGCTGAAATGAGCGGGATGCGACTGTCCGTGATCAGGCTTTGGCCGACCTCATCTCCACTTCCAACCAAGAGATTAAGTATCCCATCAGGGAGGCCATTCTGCTTTAGTACTCCGCCTGCAAGCTTCATAGTAGCTATAGCACACAAGGGGGCCTTTGACGAAGGTTTCCAAATTACAGTATCTCCGGCAATCAATGCTATCATTGCGTTCCAGGCCCATACAGCCACAGGAAAATTGAATGATGTAATTACTCCTACAGGACCAATAGGATGCCACTGTTCATACATTCGGTGTCTGGAGCGTTCGCTATGCATGGATAAGCCGTAAAGCATTCGTGATTGTCCAACCGCATAATCACAGATATCAATCATCTCCTGGATTTCACCTTCCCCTTCAGCACGAATTTTACCCACCTCCAGACTCACAAGAGCTCCGAGATCATGCTTGCAGGCACGCAGGGTATTACCTATCTGCCTGACAATATCCCCTCTTTTTGGTGCCGGAACCATCCTCCATTCCTTAAAGGCATAAATGGCTGTTTTTACTATCTGTTCACAGGCATTGCTGTCAGCGCACCTGACTTTCCCGATAGCCTTCATATCTATCGGACTGACACAGTCAAGGGCTGTCCCATCGCACGTAACCCATGAACCATTATATGCACCCTGCTCCTCTCCAGACAAATCTACTTTCTTTAGAATTTCTTCCATAAAAACCTCCTTTCCCCGGCCTCCATAAAAGGCAAACCGAGACGGACGTCTTTCTCCGTCTGAGTGATTGATCACCAGGCCACATCCCTTAGGACCTCATCAATTATGGAGAGGCATACATCTATTTCCTCTGATTTAACAGTAAGGCCAGGACAGAGACGTATGCTGTTTTCGCCGCATCCCAGAAGAAGCAGGCCCTTGTGAAATGCCTTTATTATAATACTGTTGCGCAATTCGTTTGCACGTTCCTTTGTCTCACGGTCCTTGACCAGCTCCACTCCAACCATCAATCCCATGCCGCGTACATCTCCCATGCACTCATATTCTTTCTGCATTTTTCTGAGACCCGATATCAGATATTCACCCTGGGCTGAAGCATTGGACATTAGTGATTGCTCAAGTAATTTAATTGTCGCAAGAGCCGCCTGGCAGGATACAGGATTTCCTCCGAAGGTGGATGCATGAGAGCCAGCCTTCCAGTCCATTATTTCCGCCGATGCCATCATAGCTCCCAGAGGTAAGCCCGATGCGATCCCTTTAGCCAGAGCTATGACATCAGGGACAACGTCAAAGTGCTCCATTGCAAAAACTCTTCCCGTCCTTCCCATGCCGGACTGGACCTCATCAGCTACATAGAGTATGCCATATTTTCTGGCAATCTTGCTCAACTTACTGTGAAAATCAGGAGGTGGGACTATATATCCTCCCTCTCCCTGTATGGGTTCGACAAATATGGCTGCCACCTCTTCAGGAGGTATGGTTGTCCTGAAAAGGCTTTCTTCCACCCAGTTGACACATTCCAGACCGCAGTCCGGATAAAAAAGGTTGTAAGGACATCGGTAACAATAGGCATATGGAATGTGTGTGATTCCCGGAACAAATGGATGATAATGGCTTTTCTGAATAGTCTTGCTCGCAGTAAGAGAAAGGGCCCCCATTGTTCGGCCATGAAATGCCCCATAGAAAGCAATATTCAGCTCCCGCCTCGTATGCCAGCGTGCAACTTTGAATGCAGCTTCAACGGCTTCTGCCCCTGAATTTCCAAAATATACCTTCATTGGATGTCCACCCGGAACAAGAGACGAAAGCTTTTCTGCAAGAGCAATTTGAGGCGTATAATAAAAGTCGGTTCCTGACATGTGTAAAAGACGGTCCGCCTGCTCCTTTATAACCTTAACGACTTCGGGGTGGCAGTGCCCGGTGGCACAGACTGCTATCCCCGCGGTAAAATCAAGAAAAATATTGCCATCCACGTCATGAACCCAGACTCCTTTGGCCTTTTCCACAACCAGATCGTGTACCCTCGTATAGGAAGGAGATACAAATTCATGGTCAGTTGATATCAGTTTTGACGCCCGGGGACCCGGAAGTTCTGTTTTTAATAACGGGTACTTCATATTGAACTCTCCTGATACATATATTATTAAATTGAATTAATCTGGGGGCATATAATTTGTTCTGGACAGAAAACTGTATTAATATAACATAGGATATTATTGGTTGCCCACAGGATTGAATTGGAGCACTTAAAATTTATATTTTTTATTTACTTTCCTGAAACAAGGAGGCTTTGCCAAAATGAAAGCTATGGTGTTGAAATCAATCTGCAGCCTGCAGGAAAATAAAAACCCTCTTGAATTAATGGATCTTCCAGA